>CAZQRA010000073.1:1913-4323 GCA_964595575.1 uncultured Gaiellales bacterium | reverse complement strand
TGACGGTAAGCACAGAGCCGCTGACGCGAACGAATTCCTGGCGGCTCTGAGCTAGGGGGCCGAAAGCACGACCCGGGGGCAGGGGGAGCCGGTGACGTCCACGACCCTGCGGCCGCGCATGTCCTTCAGGGTGACGGTGAGCCGGGACGGGGTCGCCTCCACCTGGGCGTAGCTGTACACGTCGGGGGCGACGCAGCGCATGCCGATGCCCTGCGGTGGAGGCGGCTTGAGAAAGAGGAGGCTGACGAGGAGGCCCGTTCCGGAAGCGCCCGTCACGGCGTCGACCTCCCGGGCGAAGGTGCTCGTGGCCACGGGGCCCGTGACCACCTCGGTCAGGCCCGTCTCGAGCGGCCCTTCCGGCTCCAGGGTGCGCAGGCGAACGTCGCCCACGAGGTTGGCGTGGGTGTCGGTGGTGAGGACGATGGCGCCGGGGACGCGGCGGAGGGCCTCCACTACCGCGCGCCGCTCGGCCGCATACCCCTCCCAGCGGTCGTAGGGCAGGGCGTAGAACTGCTGCAGCGGCACCTCGTTGAGGATCACCTTGAAGGTGGCCGTGGAGCGGGCGACGTCGGCCAGGAACCGGCGGAGCTGCCGCTTCCCCAGCATCGTGCGGGAGGGATCCTCGATGCGGTCGACGCACGCCTGGGGGACGGGCCGGGCGAGAGGCGGAAACAGGGAGGCGAAGGCCCGGCGCACGGCGGCGGGGGCGGTGGGGGCGACGTCAGGCGTGCCCCCGATCCTGCAGGCGCTCCCGGCCGAGGCCTTGGCCGAGCGAAAGGAGCGCTCGTCCAGGAAGAAGAGCTCCACCGTCCGCCCCCAGCGGAAGGTCCTGTAGAGGCCGCGGGCGGGACTGTAGTCGGCCGGGGTGTAGTCGAGGAAGGCCTTGACCCCGGCCGCGTACAGGGCCTCCCCGTGCTCGGGGCGGGAGAAGTCGTTCACGAACTCGTGGTCGTCCCAGTGGCTGTAGAGGCCTGCCGATGCCCTCAGCCGGCGGAGGGCGGGCAAGGCCAAGGCTTGGCGGTACTTGGCGCGCTTGGCGGCCAGGGTGAGGGCCGGGTTGGCGCCGGCTACGTTGCTGTCGGAGTAGATGGTGTCGCCGAGGTTGACGTTGAAGTCGTTTCCCTCCTCTGCCATCCGCGTGTAGACCTGGAAGCGGTTGAAGGCAGGAGCTCCGTCGGGCCCGGGTGTGGCATCGGCGTCTCCGGAGACGGCGAAGCGCACCGGGACCGCCTGGTCGGGAGGGGGGGCGGTGCGGAAGCGGCCCACCTCGCTCATCTCCCCTCCCTGGCGGAAGCGGTAGAAGTAGAGCGTCCCCGGCCGAAGGCCGCGCACCGGCAGGCGCACGGTCAGGTCGTGGCCGGGCTCGGCCCGGCGCCAGGCGCGGGCCACGATCCTCGAGAAGCCCTGGTCGAGGGAGACCTCGGCCCTGACCGCGCCCGCCCGGCCGCCACGGGTCCACAGGAGGGCCGAGGAGGCCGTGATCTCGCCGGCGGCCACCCCGTAGGGAAAGCCGGGGACGGCCGACCCTGCCCCGCTCGCGGCGAGGGGGAGGGCGGCTAGCGCCGCGGCCAGAGCGCCGGCCCAGGCAGCCTGCACGGCCGCGAGCGTACACGAGGGCCGTGCGCTAGGCTGAGCCTGTGCCCGGCTTCCTCGGCCCCTGGGAGATCGCCATCGTGGCGGTGATCTTGCTCCTCCTCTTCGGGGGCAAGCGCCTTCCCGGGGTGGGCCGCTCGCTCGGCCGCAGCCTCCGGGAGATCCGGGAGGCGACCGCGGTCAAGGAGGCGCTGGAGCTGCAGGAGGAGGCAAGAAGGGCGGTAGCCGAGTTCAAGCCCGGCAGGCCGCGCTTCCCCCTGGACGAGGAGGAAGCGGCCGGTCCCGGGGCCCCACCGCCTCAGCGGTAGCGGTAGACGATGCGGCCCCGGGTCAGGTCGTAGGTCGACAGCTCGATCTTGATCCGGTCTCCGGGGAAGATCCTGATCCGGTAGCGCCGCATCTTGCCGGCCGTATAGCCGAGCGTCTCGTGGCCGTTATCGAGGGCGATGCGGAACATGCCGTTCCGCATCGCCTCCACGACCTCGCCCTCGAGCTCGAGCTTCTCCTCCTTGTCGGCGATGGGGCTCAGCCCTCGACCGCTACGACCTGGGTCGCCTCGGGGCCCTTGTTGCCCTCGCGGGGCTGGAACTCCACGCGCTGGCCTTCCCTCAACGACTTGAATCCCTCGCCCACGATCTGGGTGTGGTGGACGAACAGGTCCTTGGTGCCGTCGTCGGCCACGATGAAGCCGTAGCCCTTCGCGTCGTTGAACCACTTGACAGTTCCGGTTGCCATCGGTCGTGACACCTCCAATGCTGTGAACGGGTACCGAGAGGTGCCGACCGGCGCCGCCAGTAACTCGCTCGTGTTGATGAAC
>CAZQRA010000073.1:0-1813 GCA_964595575.1 uncultured Gaiellales bacterium | reverse complement strand
AACTCGCTCGTGTTGATGAACGAGAGGAAGGGTAGCAGCTTCACGGTAGGCTGGAGGTCATGAGCTCGGCCCGCGTCCTCGTCCTCGGCGGCGGCTTCGGCGGCCTCGCCTGCGCCCACGAGCTTCGCCGGCTCGTCCCCGAGGTAGCGGTGACCGTGGTCGACCGCTCCCCGACCTTCGTGGTCGGCGCGACCCAGACCTGGGTGATGCTGGGCGAGCGCAGGGCGGAGGAGGTCGCCCGCTCCCGGGAAGCCCTCGCCCGAGCGGGGATCGAGTACGTCCGGGCCGAGGTCGAGGCCATCGATCCCACGGCGAGAGCGGCCACTACCACCGCGGGCCGCTTGGAGGCCGACTACCTGGTGGTGGCGCTGGGGACGGAGCTCGACCTGGACGTCGCGCCCGGGTTGGCCGAAGCTGCCGAGACCTTCTACACCCTCGAGGGGGCAGCCCGCCTGCACGAGCGGCTTCGTACGCTCGGCGAGGGCCGCCTCGTCCTCCTCATCCCGGCCGTCCCCTTCAAGTGCCCGCCCGCTCCGTACGAGGCGGCGATCCTCCTCCACGACTACCTCCAGCGCCGGGGCCGTCGCCACGCGGTGGAGATCGAGGTCGATACGGTAGAGCCGGCTCCCATGCCGACTGCCGGCCCGGCGATGGGCGCTTTCATTCGGGGCGAGCTGGAGAGGAGGGGGATCGGCTTCTTCCCCGGGCGTTCCCTGGAGCGGGTGGACCTCGCCCGCCGCACGATCCGGTTCGTCGACGGCGCCGAGAGCCGGTACGACCTGCTCGTGGCCGTCCCTCGCCACCGGGCTCCGGAGGCGGTGCGGAGGGCGGGACTGGTGGACGAGGCAGGCTGGATCCCCGTGGATCGGAGGACGCTGGAGACGGCCTACGAGGGAGTGTTCGCCGTGGGCGACGTGACCGTCGTCCCCTTGCCCGGGCGGTACGTGCCCGAGCGGCCGCTCGTCCTGCCCAAGGCAGGGGTGTTCGCGGAGGCGGCGGGGAAGGTGGTGGCCGCCAGGATCGCCGCTCGCCTGCGAGGTCAGGAGCCGCGGGCGGAGCTCGACGGCGAGGGCTTCTGCTACCTGGAGCTGGGGGGAGGAGTGGCGGCTCGGGCCGAGGGCTCCTTCTTCGCCCTGCCCCACCCGGAGGTGGTGGCCCGGGAGCCCAGCCGCGAGCACTACGAGCACAAGCTCCGCTGGGTGGAGGAGATCCTCGACACCTACCTCTAGAGCCGGCCCGCCTTGGCGGGGGCGGCAGTGTACCCTTGGTACGGGCGCGGCGTGGCCTCGTCTGGAGGAGGTGGTTCCAGAGATGGCCCAAGACAATTCCGACATCGCTCGCAGCCTGTACGAGTGCTGGAACGCTCGGGAGCTAGAACGGGCGGCCGAGCTCATGAAGGACGAAGGGGAGGTCGTCCTGGTGGGGCCGGACGTCCGCCTCCACGGGCCTGATGGCCTGCTCGACCTCGAGCGCATGTGGGCGAGCGCCTTCCCCGATGGACGCATGGCCATCGACCGGGTGGTCGCCTCGGGCGACTGCGTGTGCGTGGAGGTCTGTCTCCGCGGCACCCACACCGGGGAGCTACGGTTCCCGGGCGGCGACATCGCTCCTACGGGGCGGTCGCTGACCTTGCGCATGTGCGATGTCCTCGAGTTTCGCGACGGCAAGGTCCGCACGCTCCGTTCCTACTTCGACTCGGCCTCGCTCCTCCACCAGCTCGGCGCTCTCCCTGAGCCGGCCGTGGGGGCGAGGGCCTAGGCAACGCCGCCGCGCCGCGCCCGCCGCGCCTACCCAGGCATGGCGTGCCCTTAGG
>CAZQRA010000072.1:257-5124 GCA_964595575.1 uncultured Gaiellales bacterium | reverse complement strand
CGACGACTACAGCGCCACCTTCACGGCCGCGGCCATGCAGAAGGACCTCTCGCTCGTCCTCGAGGCCGGCCACGAGCGAGGGGTGCCCCTGCCCGTGGTAGCTCTGGTGCAGGAGCACGTGCAAGGCTGCGTGTCGTCGGGGATGGGGGACATGGACCTGATGGCGCTGCTTCCCCGCTTGCGACGGGAGGCCGGGCTTACTGACGCCCTCCCTCGCTCGGCCCCCTAGCTACCCGCCGCCCTCGCGGCTCGTCCTGTCCCCGGTCGAACGCGAGCACGCGCTCGTCGCTCTGGCGGCCGATCACGAACCAGACCCCCCGCACCGGCTCCGAGCCGACGTTGCGCAGGCGGTGGGGGACGGTGGAGTCGAAGGAGATGGAGTCTCCGGGCCCGAGGAGGTAGGAGTCGAAGCCCACTGTCACCTCCAGGGTGCCGGAGAGGACGAGGCCGTACTCGCGGCCGGCATGGCGGATGAAGCGGTCGCCCTCGGAGGAGGATCCGCCCACCTCGTAGACCACGTAGAGGAAATCCGCCTCCGGGTCGGAGGTGGGGGTGAGGCGCTCCCAGCGCACCCCCGACTCGAGCTGGATCGCCTTGCGCGTGGCCGCCCGCTGGACGTGACGCTCGAGCGGGGGCGCCGGGGCGGGAGCCTCGGCCGGTCCCGGGGTGGGCTCGACGGCATCCGCAGAGGTCGCCTGATCGCCGCTGAAGAGCTCGTCCAAGGACATGCCGAGCTCGCTGACGATCGCGTACAGCGTGCTCACCGACGGAAGCGACTTGCCCGTCTCGATCTGGGAAATGGCGCTGGGGGAGATGCCGAGACGGCGGGCCAGCTCCCGTAGGCTGATGTTGCTCCGCTCGCGATGGGCCCGGAGCCGGCGACCCACTTCCTGGTTGACCGAGCCGGCTGCGCGCTTCTTCCGTCTCGGCTTGCTTGGCTTGGCCGTTGCCACTGCACGCATCTTAGCCTCTGGGGCTTCGGGCACTCTGCGCCGGCGCGTTTCTCCCCGCTTTACGCGGGCGCGAGCTCCGGCCGGTCTTACGCCACGCTTGCACGGGTCCCCGGGGTCTGGTATCTCCCTGCGCGGTAGCGTGTTGTCGCATCGAGTTCCTGGAGGCGAGGCATGACGTCGGCGTTTCGTGGTCGAGCCGTGGCAGGGATCGGCGTCGTCGCGGGTATGGTGGCTGCGGGGCTTCCCGTCGCTACAGGGGAGGCATCGCCATCCGCCACGTGGACGACGGCACCAGCTTCGCCTTCCTCGTCCTCCTGCTGGCAGTGGCCAGCTACCTCCCTGCTGAGGTCGGGCGCGACCTCCCGGCGGCGGCAGCCGGGGCGGCTGCGCTCGGCTTCTACCTCGCCATTCCCGCCGAGCTCGCCTTTGCCGACCTGGACAAGGTGGAGCCGGGAGGATGGCTGGGCTTGACGACGGTCGCGATCCCCCTCGGCGGTGCCATCGTGTGGGCGAGCGAGGGTCGGAGGGAAAGGGAGCACGCTCCAAGCCGGGCCGGGGGCCCTCTGAGCCCGTTCCTCTTTGCCCTCGGCCTCGCTCTCGCGCTTGCCGGCGTCTGGCTACCGGTCGAGGATGGAGGGCAGACCTTCTGGGCGCTTTCGTCCTCAGGCCACGCCCTCGGCGTCCTGATGTTGGCGCTCCTGGCGGGCACCGTCCTGCTCGTCCCGTGGGCGCTCCGGGCCCAGGACGCCTTCGCTCCGCGGGCGTGCCTCGTGCTTTCCGCCGTCCTCTTCGGGCTCCTCGAGGCCCAGCTCGTCGGTCATGCATTCGAGGATCTAGGCTCCCTTGGATGGGGCGGCTGGATCGAGGCGGTCGGCGGGGCCGCCCTCCTCCTGGGCGCGAGCTCGGCCGCGGGCAGCACCGTCGTCCCGTGGCCGGAGAAGGCGCTTCGGCGGCTCGGGACGCGATGAAGTCCCTCGGGGGGCCACCTCCTTCCCGTAGGGCTCCTTGCGCTCGACGCTCGAGCCGTCAGAACGTCGGCTTCGTCGCCATGTCGATGACGATGAGCGTGAGGAGGGCGGTGTCGAAGCGGAAGACGAGGAAGAGGCGGCGAACGCGGCGCGCCACCTCGGGAGAGACGGGGCCGAACCTGCGAGCAGCCTCGTCGATCCGGCCGAGCTCGGGTCCCACGAAGCCCACCCCCACCGCCATGGCGATCGCCCATCCCACGATCGCGAACAGAACCCAGGGCGCAGTCCACGCCCATGCTCCCTCCGACTTCTCGACCAGGGCGACGCCGAAGCCGAGGGTGGCGAACAGCGCCGGCGTGTACACCCGGGTTCCGATCCAGCTTCCCATCTTGCCGAGCTGGGCCAAAGCCTCTCCGTCCTGCTTGCGCTCGAACACGACCCCCAGCGTCGTGAGCGTGAGGTCGCCCCCTACCCAGAGGGTGGCCGCCGCGACGTGGAGGGCGAGGAAGATCTCGTACGACCCGGGCGCGTACCAGAGCATCACGATGGCTCCGGCGAGTAGTAGAGCTCCCGCCGCGATAGCGTCCCAGCCGATCGTGAAGACCGCTCGGGTGCTCCCTTGTTCCACAACGATGAACATAGATGAGCCGGGGCCCGAGTCAAAAGGGCTGCCGCCGGCCGGGGCCGGCGCTAGCGAGCCGGGCTTCTCGGCGCCGTCGCCGGCTGACGGCGCGGGGCTGGCCAGCCTCGTTCACCGTTACTTGACAAAGACTGACCGGCCGGCTTTAGACTAGTACCGTGCTGGGGCGAGGCGAAGGACGGAGCAGGGCGAGGGAGCGACGGGGTGTCCGAGCCATGCCGCCATCCACGGCGGGGTGAGGGTCGTGGCTGAGATCGACTTCAGGGAGGCCGTGCGGTTGGCCTTGGACGAGGAGCTCGAGCGGGACGAGCGGGTCGTCTTGTTCGGCGAGGACGTAGCTGCGGCCGGGGGCGTGTTCGCGGTCACTCCCGGCCTCCTGGAGAAGTACGGGCGGGAGCGGGTGTTCGATACCCCCATCTCCGAGCTGGCGCTGGCGGGCGCGGCTTTCGGGAGCGCGGTGTGCGGCCTGCGCCCGGTGGTCGAGATCATGTTCGCCGACTTCCTGCCGCTCGTCATGGACAGCCTCGTCAACCAGGCGACCAAGTACTGGTACCTCTCCAACGAGCAGGCGAGCGTTCCCCTCACCATCCGCTCGGCCTGTGGGGCAGGAGGCCGCTTCGGCGCCATCCACTCCCAGATGCCGATCCCCTGGCTGCTGGGCGTGCCGGGGCTCAAGATCGTCTGCCCAGCCACCCCTCACGACGCACGAGCGCTCCTCAAGGCGGCCATCCGCGATGACAACCCTGTCCTCTTCCTGGAGCACAAGCGCCTGTACGCGGTGAAGGGGCCGGTAGACGACGAGCCGGTGCCGCTCGGGAGCGCCGCCGTCCGACGAGAGGGGGCCGACCTGACCATCGTGTCCGCCATGAAGGGCGTGCACGACGCCCTGGCCGCGGCCGAGATCCTGTCCGAGCGAGGGATCGAGGCGGAGGTGATCGACCTGCGCACGCTGCGGCCGCTCGACACCGACGCCGTCCTCCGCTCGGTCGCGCGCACCAACCGCCTCCTCGTGGTGGAGGAAGGCCCCCGCACAGGCGGATGGGCGGCGGAGGTGCTGGCCCGGGCGACCGAGCTCGCCCTGGGGCAGCTCGACCTGGCCTGGCGGCTGACCACCCCTGACCACCCCATCCCCTACAGCCCACCTCTGGAGGACGCGTTTCTTCCCGGTGCCGACGCCATCGTTCGCTCCGTGGTGAAGGCGCTGGGCGCGACAAGTCGGGACTAGCTTCCATGGGCACGGAAGGAGGTCCATGGGCACGGAAAGGAGGTAAGAAGGATGACTTGCGAGAACTCTTCCCGGTCCAGCGGCGACTTCGCCTAGGGACGAACGAGGCGAGAGCGCGCCTTCCCTAGCGGATGCCCGCTGCAAGGCGCTGCCAGTCGGCCTTGAAGCGGAACTGGTGGCGGGGCGGGGGCTGGGGCGCCTGGGTCTCCAGCCAGCGCACCGGCACGTCGCCTCGGTTGACGAGGGCGTGGCTCGACCCTACGCCGCTCCAGAAGTAGTCCCCGGCCGAGAGGGTATGCGTCGTCCCCTCGAGGGTGGCCTCGATCTCGCCGCTCAGGAAGAGGAACGCCTCCTCGAAGACGTGGTCGTGCTCGGCGATGAAGCCGCCGGGGGCGTACTCGAGCGCCATGAGCACGAGCTGGCTGGCGCCGAAGTTCGCGTCGACGAGGATCTTGACCGAGGCGCCGCCCACGTTGGCGCCTGTGCCGGCCAGGCCGAAGGGGTCGGTGGGGGCAGGGAGGTCCTGGGGGCGAAAGCGACCCCGGCGAAACGGGGTCTCCGGAAGCTCCACCTCCACCGTTCTCGAGGGGAAGAGCGTGTCCTCGACCATGGTCGCTCCCGGCGGGGGGGCGAGCACCTCCAGCCAGCGGGCCGCGGCAGGGCCGGGATTGCGGAGACGGTGGGGGACGCCCTTCTCGATCCAGCCGTAGTCGTCTTGCCCGAGAGCCTCGCTCGATCCTCCCACCTCCATCTCGAGCGTTCCCGCGAGAACGTAGAAGGCCTCCTCGTAGGCCTGGAGATGGAGGTCGACCCGTCCTCCAGGGGCTAGCTCGCACACCGTCACCGCCTGGTGGGGAGAGCCGGTGTCCCTCGCGACCAGGGGATAGCGCGTGAGCCCCTCGCTGTGGCCGGCGAAGAGGCCGAGCTCGGGCTGGGTGTCGCTCAGGCGCCCGACTCGGTACACGGTCTAGGGCTCCTTGACCTCCCGCACGGGGCCCCTAGGGTCGGGGAAGGGAGCCTGCAGGGCCGCCTCCACCACTCGATCGAGCTCCTCGGCGACGGCCTCCTCGATCCGGACTAG
>CAZQRA010000072.1:0-239 GCA_964595575.1 uncultured Gaiellales bacterium | reverse complement strand
CTCCCCGACGAGGCGGGCCCGGGCGACGAGGAGGGGATCGCGCCGGCGCCAGGCCTCAAGCTCCCCGGGCGGCCGGTACTTCCCTGGGTCGCTGCGGGAGTGGCCCACGAAGCGGTAGGTACGGGCCTCGATGAAGCTGGGGCCGCCGCCTGCGCGGACAGAGCGAAGGGCCGTCCCGGCGGCCTCCCGCACGGCCCACAGGTCGTTACCGTCCACGAGCTGGAAGGGGATGTCCAGGG
>CAZQRA010000071.1:0-6098 GCA_964595575.1 uncultured Gaiellales bacterium | reverse complement strand
CGTGATCGGCCACACGACCGCGGTCACCCCTGCCACGTAGAGGGCGGTCGCCCGGGCGACGCGCCAGCGGCTGCCGCCGCCGACCGCGGCCAGGTAGGTCGGCACCATCACCCCGGAGCAGCAGGGGGCAAAGAAGGCGACGAGACCCGCCGCGAAGGCCGCCGCCGCCGATCCGGCGAGGAGCGCCTGGCTCACAGCGCCAGCTTCCTGCGCAGCGCCCGCTCCGAGAGCCGGCCGTAGCCGAGGACGCGCTCGCGCTGCGCGCTCGTGCATCGTCGTCCTCCGGTCGGTCCGGTGTCGCTTTCGCTTGCTTGCGCTCTGCCGCACGCCGGCGTCGGCCAGGCTCTGCGCCTCGGCGCCGCCGACGTCGATCTCCCGGGCCCGGAGCCCGAGCGCCTCCAGCACCGATCGCGCGTGCTCACACAGGTGGCAGTCCGCCGAGGTTATGAGGACGAGGTCTCGCCCGCTCACGCTGTCAGTCTCGACCCCGCCCGTGAAGGACCGGTGAAGCGTGGTCACGATCCGCATCGCTCCGACGGCGAGCTTGCGGCTTTCCCCTGACCCGGGCGACCCGGCGATCGGGCATCTTCACACAGTCTTCACATCTCGTTGCAACCCTCCGCTGGTAAGGAGAGCGCCATGAACAAGAAAGTCGTCGTCATCGACGACGAGCCGTCGGTGCAGGAGGTCGTGCGGGGGTACCTGGAGCGGGACGGGTACCTCGTCTACGTGGCCGGTAACGGCGCCGACGGGCTCGCCTTGGCCGAGCGCACCAAGCCGGGCCTGATCGTGCTCGACCTGATGCTGCCCGACGTGGACGGCGAGGAGATCTGCCGGGAGATCCGAAGTCGCTCCGACGTGCCCATTCTCATGCTCACGGCCAAGGCGTCGGAGGAAGAGCGCGTGAGCGGGCTCGCGCTCGGCGCCGACGACTACCTGACGAAGCCCTTTTCGCCGCGAGAGCTGGTGGCGCGCGTGCGAGCCATCCTCCGCCGCTCGCAGGGGGCCGACACCCCTCTCGTCGAGACGCTCAGCTTCGACGGGGGACGGCTGGAGATCGACACCGTCCAGCACGAGGTTCGCCGCGACGGCAGGCGCGTCGAGCTGACGCCGAACGAGTACAAGCTGCTCGTCACGCTGGCGCGCTACCCGGGGCGCGTCTACTCTCGTTTCGAGCTGATCAACCACGTTCAGGGCTACGACTACGAGGGCTACGAGCGAACGATCGACGCCCACGTCAAGAACCTGCGCAAAAAGATCGAGCCCGATCCCAAGCGCCCCCGCTACATCGAGACGGTCTTCGGGGTCGGTTACCGCCTGGCCAAGCTCAGGTGAGGCCGCTCGAGCGCCTCAGCCTGCGGGCGCGCCTTGCGCTCGCCTTGGTCGGCGTCGCAGCCTTGGCCGTGGGCTTGGCCACGCTCCTTTCCAACATCGGTCTCGAGCCCCGCGTGTCTGCCGCCGCCCACTCGCGCCTGGAGCGCTCGGCCCAGCACGTCGCCCAAATGGCCGCCGCCGTCTACCTGGAGCAGGGCGGCTGGACGAGGCAGAGCGCCCAGACCGTCCGGCACCTGGCCGCGCTCAACGGCCTGCGCGCCGTGATCCTCACCGCACGGGGAACGCCCCTCCCCGGCACCGGCCCCGCGCCGGCGCCGGACGGGGGCGCCCGCGCCACCGCCCTTATCCGAGGCGGCGGGCGCACGCTCGGCCGGGTCGTCGTCGCTCCGCTGGGCGGGGAGCTTCTCTCGCCCGAGGAGCGGCACCTGCAGCACTCGCTCGACCGCTGGCACCTCGTCGCCGGAGCGGTGTCCGTCGCCGGAGCGCTTCTTCTCGCCTTCCTCCTCGCCGAGACGCTCACCCGGCCGCTGCGCCGCATCCGGGTCGCAGCCCAGCGGATCGAGCGCGGCGATCTCGACGCCCGCGTCGCCGAGGGGGGCGATCCCGAGCTGCGCGCTGTCGGCAGGGCCATCAACCGCTTGGCGGAGACTCTGCAGCACGAGGAGGAGCTGCGCAAGGAAAGCGTCGCCGACCTCGCCCACGAGCTGCGAACCCCGGTCAGCGGCATCCTCTCCCGCATCGAGGCGGCGCAGGACGGCGTGCTCGAGGACGAGGCGGCGAACCTGGCGGCGATGCACGCCGAGGCGGTGAGACTCTCTCGCCTCCTCGACGACCTGGCCAAGCTCGCCGAGGCGGAGCGCCCCGGCCTGCTCGTGGAGAAGCGACCGGTCGACCTCGCCGAAGTGGCGGAGCGGGAGGCGGCCACCTTCGCGCCTCTCTTCGCCGACCGCGGCATCGCCTTCCACGTCGACCTCGCACCTGCGCCCGTGCTCGGCGACCCTCACCGGCTGGGCCAGATCGCCTCCAACCTGCTCTCGAACGCGCTTCGCTACACGGAGCCGGGGGGCGAGGTGCGGCTGCGAACGGGCGGTGAGAACGGGTCGGCGCTGCTCGAGGTGACGGACACGGGGATGGGCATCGCCCCCGACGACCTCAAACACATCTTCAAGCGCTTCTGGCGGGGCGAGAAATCCCGCTCCCGCGCAACCGGCGGCGCCGGCATCGGCCTCGCCATCGTCCGCGAGCTCGTGCGCGCCCACGACGGGCGCATCGACGTGGAGAGCTCGCCGGGAAGGGGCTCCTGCTTTCGCGTGCTTCTGCCCGCACGCCCCGCGGGCGTTCGGGGAGCCGGCGCACGGCTTTCATCCCATCTTGGTATGAGCCCCCGACGCTAGCCGTCCGCGACGGGAGCGGCCACCGGCAGCGTGACCACGAAGCGGGCGCCGCGCCCGGGGCCCTCGCTCTCTGCCCGGATCGTGCCTCCGTGCGCCTCCACGATCGCCTTGGCGATCGTCAAGCCGATCCCGCTTCCCCCCGTCGCCCGGGAGCGGGCGGGGTCGACCCGGTAGAAGCGCTCGAACACGCGGGGCAGGTGCTCGGCGGGGATGCCAACGCCGGTGTCGCTCACCGACAGCTCGACCTCGCGGCCACGGCGGGCCGCCGCCACGACCACCCGGCCCCCCGCCGGCGTGTGGCGCAGGGCGTTGTCGAGCAGGTTGGCGAGCACCTCGCCCATCCGCTGGGGGTCCACCACGATCCAGGGCAGTCGCTCGTCCAGGCCGCTCTCCAGGACCACCCCCTTGGCCGCGTACGCGGCCGCTTGGGCCTCCACGGCCTGCCTCACGAGCAGCGAGGGGTCGACAGGAGCTGGCCGCAGGTCGAGCTGCCGCTCCTCCGCCCGCGACACCGCCTGTAGGTCGTCGACCAGCCGCGCCATCCGCTCCATCTCGGCCTGGAGCGCGCTCCAGGCCCCCGTCCCCGGCTCGACCACGCCGTCGGCCAGGCCCTCCACGTATGCCTCCAGGGTGGCGAGCGGCGTCCGCAGCTCGTGGGCAACGTCGGCAAGCAGCTGCCGGCGCCTGCGCTCGCCGGCTTCGAGCGAGGCCGCCATCTCGTTGAAGGCGGAGGCGAGCACGGACAGCTCGTCCTCCCCCTGCACCGGCACGCGCGCGGAGTAGGCGCCGCGGGCGACGCGCTGGGCGGCCCCGGCGAGCAACCGGATCGGACGCACCACCCGTACCGAGACGAGCCAGCTGGCGGCGGCGGCGGTGAGGACGGCGGCGCCGACCGCGATCCCGAGCGCGATCAGCGTCGCCTCGCTGAAGGCCTCGTCCAGGTGGCGGGAGACGTCCGGGGGGACGATCCCCAGCGCATCCCGCACGTGGGCTCGGAAGATGCCGGGCCCCACCCCCAGGGCCACGAGCAGCAAGGTGACGCTACCGGCCACGATCACGAGGCTCTGGAGCAGCACGAGCTTGGCGGTCATGCTGCGGCGGAGGCGAGCCGGCATCAGGAGCCCTCCGCCATCCTGTAGCCGACGCCCCGCACGGTGCGGATGTACCGGGGCGCCCGGGGGTCGTCGCCCAGCTTGGCGCGGAGCTTGGCGACGTGGACGTCCACGACGTGCTCGTCGAACCAGGTCGAACCCCAAACCCGCTCCAGGAGCTGGCGACGGGTGAAGACCAGCCGCGGTCGCTCGGACAGGGCCTCCAGGAGGTCGAACTCGATCCGCGTCAGCTCTACCGGGACGCCGGCCACCGTCACCTCCCTGGCGGCGGGATCGATGACGAGATCGCCGACGCGGCGCACGGGGGAGCCCTGGCCGCCCATCCCCCGCGGCCGCCGGAGCATGGCCCGGATGCGGGCCACGAGCTCGCGCACCGAGAAGGGCTTGGTCACGTAGTCGTCGGCGCCGATAGAGAGGCCGACGATCTTGTCCACCTCCTCGGCGCGAGCCGTGAGCATGACGACGTAGGCGTCGCTGAAGGTGCGGATCTGCCGGCAGGCCTCAATCCCGTCCAGCCCGGGAAGCATGAGGTCGAGCACGATGACGTCCGGCTCGAGCTCCCGCGCCAGCTCGACCGCCTGCTCTCCGTCGCCTGCGGTGTGGGCCTCGAACCCCTCTCGCTCCAGGTAGCTCGCTACCAGGGCGGCCAGCCGCTCCTCGTCGTCCACCACGAGGGCGCGCAGGCGAGGGGAGTCGGCCCCGCCTGCGCGCGATCGAAAGCCTTCCTCTCTCACTCCATCATCGAGATGAAGCGCCCGTGCCACCAGTGGTAGATGACGGCCCCGGTGGCCGCGTTGACCGACAGCATGCCCTCGATTCTGCCCCGCCTGAGCGCGTGGAAGGTGTAGTACCCGGGGAATGCCTCAGGCGGCCCCGGCGTGAGCGAAGCATCGAAGCCGCGAAGCCACCGCTCGGCTACCCTCCGTGCCTCCTCCCCGGAGAGGACGCCGCTGGGCCGGGGAGAGGAGCCCATCATGCCGCCGCCCATCATGCCGGAGGCCGGCCCCATGGACATGCCTCCCCAGGCGCTTCCCATCATGGCTTGAGCGCCGCCCACGCCTGGCACCATGCCGGCGTGGCCGCCGGCCATCCCGTAGCGCGTGTTCCACATCATGGCCGGGCCGTACTCCAGGGACACGACGCCGGTGGGCGGGTCGACCAGCACCTCGGTCGCGGGCCGACCCTGCTTATCGACCAGCTCGACGTAGTAGTTGCGCTCGAAGCGCATCACCTCGCCGGCCTGAAGGCCTAGGCGATCGGCGAAGCGCTGGGCCCCGCTCCCTGGCGTCGGCCAAGCCGCGGACGGAGCGGAGCTCGCCCTGGGGAGCGAAGCCCATCATGGGCAAGGCGGGGCCGGAAAGCGAGCTAGTCGAGCCGCCCGTCTCCGACACCGCCCACCCGATCGTGGCTCCCAGGGCGGCGAGGGCAGCCACGAGCGCCGTCAGGGGCAGGAGCTTACCGGCCATCGCCCTCACCTCCTCCCTCGCAGGGTCGCTCGCAGCCGCTCGTAGGTGTCGGGGTCGATCTCCCCCCGAGCGAGCCGCCGGTCGAGGATGTCCTCCGGCCGCTCCTCCACTGCGCTCCCGGAGCGCTCGCTCCTGCCCGGGAACAGGCGCACCGCGGCCCAGACGATGACCACGACCAGGGCCACCCAGAGCAGGGACATGAGCAGCCACCAGGCTGGACTCATTCCGTGATCCCATCCCTCCATCATGGCAAGCCTCCTTCTCCGATCGACGACCACACGGTAGAGAGGCTCCCTCAAGGTCTCGCCTGCGCCAGGTCACGATTCGGTCAAGGTCCGCTCCCGAACCTCATCCCCGGAGCGAGGGATCTCGCCCGCCTTCCTCCGGTGATGCTGCGAACGGGACGGGACGCCGAGTGAGGGAGCGGCGAGGCAGACAGAGGGAGCATAGACGGGGGACTCGCGCTCGGCAGCGTGACAGCCGGAGGAGGAACCACGCTCGCTGTCTCGGCTATTCTTCCTACGCATTGCCTAGGAAGGAGGTCTACAGCCCCGGCGAGGCAGCCCGCGTGCTCGGCATCAGCCTCGACACCCTGCGCCGCTGGGACCGGGAGGGCCGCATCCGCACGCTCCGCGACCGGGCCAACCGGCGCCTGGTACCTGCCTCCGAGATCGACCGCCTGCGCGGCGGGAGCGAGCCTTCGGCCTTGAGCGCCCGCAACCACCTGCGAGGGATCGTGCAGGAGGTCGAGGTAGAGGGGCTTCTTGCCCGGGTGGAGATCGAGGTGCGAG
>CAZQRA010000070.1:3810-6540 GCA_964595575.1 uncultured Gaiellales bacterium | reverse complement strand
GAGACGCGGCACGAGCGCGCCGATTGTAGAGGCGCTAGCCGAGGGCGCCCGCCGCAGCCGGCGCTACCGCTCCCGCATGAACCCCTGGCGGGCGGCGCTGACCAGCGCCACCGCCTCGGGGAAGAGCACGCGCATGGCGTCGCGCAGAGCAAGGGCCTGCTCGTCGACCGAGCCCGACACCTGGATGCGGCGGAGAGCCGCCGCCGTCAGGTCGACGGCGGTGTTCAAGGTCAGGGTGGCGAACTGCTCGCGCTGGGCCTCGGCCACCGACTCGGCCTGCTGCTCGGCGAACTCGCGCAGCCCGCGCAGAAGCTCCTCGGGATCGCCCCCGAACGAAAAGCCGAAGCCCCCTTCTTCTCCCATCCCTGCCTCAGCCTAGCGGGCGGAGAGCCGCGAGGCGAGAAGGACGAGCGGAACGGCCGCTCCCGCGCAGACCGCGCCCAGGAAGAAGGGCGCAGCCGGCCCCACGTGCGACCAGAGAAGCCCGGCCACGACGCTGGCCACGAGCAGCGAGCCGCCGGCTGCCGCCGAAAAGAGCCCGTAGGCGGTACCGGCCGCTCCGACAGGAACGTGGTCTGCCACCCAGGCGCGGGCCACCCCCTCGGTGGCAGCCACGTACACCCCGTACACGGCGAAGAGCGGCCACACCGTCCACGCCCCGGGAGCGGCTGCGAAGCCGAGGTAGACGAGCGCGAACACGCCCAGGCCGCCGGCCAACACATACGGCCTGGGCACACGGTCGGAGAGGGCGCCGAGCGGCCAGGAAAGCAGAGAGTAGACGGTGTTGTAGACGGCGTAGGCGAGGATGACGAGCATCTCCCCCAGGCCGAGCTGGTGCGAGCGCAGAAGCAGGAAGGCGTCGCTCGAGTTGCCGAGCGAAAAGAGCACCCAGACGCCGAGCACACCCCAAAACGAGGCGGGTAGAGCGCGTACGCGACCGGCCGATGCCGCCGGGGGGTCGGGGCTGGCCTGAGCCTCGCGGACGCGCCGCAGCAGGACGAGCGCCGCCATACCGGGCACCACGGCAGCGAAGAGGACGCCCCGCAGGGACAGTCCCGCCTCGATCAGGGCCAGGGCCAGAAGGGGCCCGGCCACCGCCCCCGCCGTGTCGAGAGCCCGGTGGTAGCCGAAGCTCGCCCCCACCAGCTCGGGCGCACTGGAGTCACGGATGAGGGCGTCGCGGGGGGCCGTCCGCAACGCCTTGCCCAGGCGATCGGCCAGCCGAGCAACAAGCACCAGCCCCCAGGCGGGCGCGGCGGCAAGCAGCGGCCGGGCGGCGGCGGAAAGGGCGTAGCCGCCCACGATCCAGGGCCGCCGACGATGCCCGGCACGGTCGGAGAGCCAGCCGGCCGCGCCGCGCAGCCCCACCGCCACCCCTTCCGCCACCCCCTCGATCAGCCCCAGCACGGCCACCGGCGCGCCCAGGGTGACCGCGAGGAAGAGCGGGACGACCGGGTAGGCGAGCTCGCTGGCCGCATCGTTGGCCAGCGACACCCAGCCGAGCGCCCGCACGTTGTCGCCGACCGCGCCCCAGGCTTGGCGCAGCCGGGAGAGGCGACCGATCGGCCTCAGCTGCTGGCCAGGCGCGCTCAACCGCCCCAGCCCCAGGACTGCGCCGGCGTCAGGCCCATCGCCGAGGGCCTGGCCATGCGAGCGTGCCCAGCTCGACCGGCAGCAGCCCTCCTACCTGACGATCAGCACCGGGCAGACGGCGTGCTCGGCCACGCGGTCAGCCGTGGAGCCGAGCAGGTGGTCGCGCAGGAAGTGGCCCTTGTGGCCGAGGACGATGAGGTCAGCGTCGATCTCGGCGGCGACGCGCACGACGGGGCGAAGTGCCGAGAGAGGGCAAGGCCGAGGACGTAGGCGGGAAGCACGGCGTGCGAGCTTGCCCGGTCGCCGAGCCACATGAGTAGGAACAGGCTCGCGAACACGAGCTTGATCTCGGGCTCGATCACCCGGTTTCCGTAGCGGCGGAAGAACCAGGGAGCGAGGCGCGGAAGCCCCAGGACGAGGGCCGCCGAGACGGCCAGGAAGGGGACGATCCACAGGGTGGGCCTGACGAACAGGATCGACAGCGCCGCCGCCGTGCCGAAGTCGGTGACGAAGGTAGCCGACATGAGGAGCTTTCCCACCTGCGTCCGGTTGAGGCCCGTCTCCACCAGCACCGCGTAGACGACGGCGAGGCTCGTGGTGGACAGGGCGATGCCGGCGATCTCGGCCGCCCGTCGCTCCCAGCCGAGGACGAAGAAGGCAAAGAGGCCGGCCGCCGCGAAGGGGGCGAAGAAGGAGACGAGTCCCATGGAGAGGCTCGCCCGCCAGTCGCGCTTGAACTGGTCGACGTCCACCTCGGCCCCGGCCAGGAAGGTGAGGACGACGCCCGCGAAGGAGCCGAGGAAGGCCAGCCAGTCGGGGACGGAGAGGTCGAGGGCGTTGCCCACCACCACCCCCAGGGCAAGCTCGATCAAGGCCACCGACAGCCCCGCCTCCACCGAGACCGCGCTCGCGAGCAGGATCGCCCCCGCCAGGATCGCCGCCGCCGCGAGATCGCTCACCGCTACCTCCTTCCAGGACGAGTCTCTACCGGGTAGAGGCCATCAGCCCCGGAGGGGGCGGTTGGGCGCGAGCCTCATCGCGCGACGAGAGAGGATAGCAGAGGGTCGCCCTGCTCCTCCCTCGCTGGAGCGCCTGTGGTAGATGAGCAGGCCATGCCCGTGTCTCGCTGCCTCCTCG
>CAZQRA010000070.1:0-3749 GCA_964595575.1 uncultured Gaiellales bacterium | reverse complement strand
CGGTTGGCCCAGAGCTCCCCTCGACATCGTCCTCATCCTCAGCGACGACCAGCGCGCCGACGCCATGGGCCCCATGGCCAACGTCCGCCGCCTCCTCGCGTCCCACGGGATCACCTTCCGGCGGGCCTACGTCACCACCTCGCTCTGCTGCCCCTCGCGAGCCAGCATCCTTACCGGCCAGTACTCGCACCACCACGGGGTCGTGCAGAACTTCGGGCCGGCCAGCTACCCCCGGTTCCGCGAGAGCACAGCCCTGCCCGTGTGGCTGCAGGAAGCGGGCTACGAGACCGCCCTGGTGGGCAAGTACCTCAACGACTACCCCCTGTACGGACACCACCGCGTGCCGCCCGGCTGGTCGCGCTGGGTCGCCATCGACTCCAGCCCCGAGGAGCGCTACTACGACTACGTCCTCGACGAGGACGGTCGGCTCGTCTTTCACGGCCACCGGCGCCGCGACTACTCGACCGCAGTCCTCGCCCGCAAGGCGGTGCAGTTCCTGCGCCGGGCCCGGGAGCCCTTCTTCCTCTACTTCGCCCCCGTCGCCCCCCACCTGCCGGCCGAGCCGGCTCGCGAGGACATCGGCACCGTCGTTCCCCCTCCACCCCGGGCTCCCTCGTTCAACGAGCGGGATATTCGCGACAAGCCCTGGCGTCGCCTCTACCGCCGCCGGCTGGGGCCGGGGGCGCTCCGCTTTCTCGAGCACGACATCAGGGAGCGCCAGCTCGAGTCGCTGCGCTCGCTCGACCGGGCGGTGGGAGCCATCGTGGCCACGCTCCGGCGGAGGCGCCTGCTCCGCCGGACGGTCATCCTCTACGCCAGCGACAACGGCTTCCTTTGGGGGGAGCACCGCCTGGGCGGGAAGCTGTGGCCCTACGAGGAGTCGATCCACGTCCCCCTCGTCGCTCGGGTGCCCTGGCGCAGCGAGTGGGGTCGGAGCGACGACCACCTCGTCCTCAACATCGACCTCGCCCCCACCATCGCCCGCCTGGCGGGGGTGCGACCCCGGCTGCGCGAGGACGGCCGCAGCCTCCTTCCCCTCCTCCTCGGCCGCCGACCGCGCTGGCGACGCGACTTCCTGGTCGAGTACCTGGGCCAAAGCCAACTCCACCGCGACGGCTCTCCCCCCTTCGCGGCTGTCCACGGCCGGCGCTACCTCTACGTCGAGTACCTCAACGGCTGGCGGGAGCTGTACGACCTCCTCCGCGACCCCTACGAGCTGGTAAACCGGGCCCGCGACCCCGCCTACGCTGGGATCCGCCGCCGCTTGCGCCGTCGTCTACGCATCCTGCTGGGGCTTCCCCTGGCCACGACCTGGAGGCGGCTCGCCCCCACCTCCGGCGAGCTCGCCGGCCGAACCCGCCGACACGGCCGCGCTCGCCTCGGCTTCCGCCCCCAGGCGGGGGACCGGAAGCCCGTGACGCCGCGGCGGGCGCTTTGGGCAGACGCTCCCGTCAGCGCCTAAGGGTCGCGACGATTGCGCGCTCGTCGAGGAGGAGGTCGAGGGCCTCTGCGATCGAGCGGCAGACCACGTCGGCGGCGAGGAGGGCCTCGACGGCCGCCCCCTCCGGGCCCAGGACGCAGATGCCGAGGCCCGCCGCCCGCAGGGCGGCGGCGTCGTTGCTGCCGTTGCCCACGACCACGCAGCGGGCCCCTCCCAGCTCCTCGACCAAGGCCCGCTTCTCCTCCCCGTCGGCCGCTCTGGTGGCCTCCACGCCGAGCTGCGCGGCAGTGGCGGGGAGGGCGCCGAAGGTGTCGGCGGAGACCAGGCGCACCGACAGGACCCCTTGCACCCGCTGCAAGCGCTCGGCCACGCCGGGGAGGAGCGACCCTCGGTCGCTGAGCGTCCCGTTCAGGTCGAGGATCAGGTGCTCGAGCTGGAGCCGGGGTCGACCGGGGATGGAGATCGTGATCACGGCCGCTCCCTTCCTCCTCGTCTCCGCACGCAGCTCCTTCCCCGCCGTCCAGCCCTCGGGCGACACAGGTCTCGGCCGGCCTCGTCGCCGCCCGATTGTAGGAGGCACGCTAGGCCAGGTCGAGCTTGTAGCCGGCTTCGACGTCGGCTGCGAGGGCCTCCACGGCCACCTGCCCCTGGGCCATGGCGACGGCAAACGGGGAGCGGCCGATCTCGCCCAGGGCTCGCTCCAGCTCGCGGGCGGCTCCCCCCAGCCTGTCGAGGTAGGAGGGCGAGGCCAGGCGGGGGGTAGGAGCGATCGCTTCCTCGAGGGCGACGAGGGCGGCCTCGGCCTCCTCGATCCCCTCGACCTGCTCCCGCCGGCGAAGCTCCGCTAGGCGGGCGCGTAGGGACGCGGGGTCGCCGCCGGCCGCCCGCTCCTCGGCCAGCTCGCACATGGCGGCGATGGACACGGCGTCGCGCACCAGGCGGCGGTCGCGGAGCGGCCGGGCCTCCCCGTCGAGAGCGATCCAGCTTCTCGCCCCGCTCCCCTCGAAGGCGCACAGGTACACGCGCAGGCCCGAGGCAGGCTCGGCGGGAATGACCGCCGCCAACGTCTCCCCGGGGCCGGCGAAGGCGAGCGCGGCGCGGGCGATCCGCTCCAGGTCCTCGATCAGGGACACCCGTCAAGCTTAGACTCGACCCGTGGAGCCACTCTCGGAGCGGCGGCGGCGAGCGCTGGAGCTGTTCGCGCCGCTTGGGCCCACCTACGACCGCTACGCGGCGCTCCTCTCGTTGGGCCAGGATCCCCGCTGGCGCCGCTTCCTCGTCTCCTGCCTCCCTGTCGGGCCCGGCCACCGCGTCCTCGACGTGGCCACCGGCACGGGGGCGGTGGCGGCCGAGCTCCTGCGCAGGGGATGCCAGGTGGTCGGGCTCGACCAGAGCCCGGGCATGCTGGCGGAGGCCCGCCGGCGGCTGCCGAGCGAGGTGGAGCTCGTGCTGGGCGACGCCGACCACCTCCCCTTCCCCGATTGCGCCTTCGACGCCCTCGCCTTCACCTACCTCCTCCGCTACGTCGACGACCCTGGGGCGACCCTGCGGGAGCTGGCTCGAGTCGTTCGGCCGGGAGGCGCCCTCGCCGGGCTCGAGTTCGCCATCCCTCCCTGGCCCTGGCGGCCCCTGTGGGAGGCCTACGTGCGCCTCGTCTTGCCGGGCGCAGGGAGGTTGATCTCTCCCGCCTGGGCGGAGGTGGGACGCTTCCTGGGCGGGAGCATCCGCGCGTACTGGGCCCGCTTTCCCCTCCCCCGCCAGCTCGCCCTGTGGGAGGAGGCAGGCATCCGCGACCTTCGCTTCCGCCGTATGAGCTTAGGAGGAGCCATCGTGATCTGGGGCCGCAGAGCATGACCGAGGAGGCTCGCCCTGCCTTCTACGCCCTCGCCCCCGGCGGTGGGCGCGACTACCTGACCCTCCTCCACCCCCCTTACACCCTCTGGCACCTGAGCTACGTCGTCATCGGCGCTGCCCTCGCCCCCGACTGGCGGCCCGGCCGCCTGCTCCTCGCCCTCCTCGCCTTCCTCCTGGGGCTGGGCGTCGGCGCCCACTGCCTGGACGAGCTCCAGGGACGCCCGCTCCGCACCCTCATTCCGCGACCGGTCCTGTGGGGCCTCGCCGCGGCCTCCCTCGCCGGCGCCGTCGCCTGCGGGGCGGTGGCGGCCGCCCTGTGGACGCCCTGGCTCGCCCCCTTCGTCGCCTTCGGCGGCTTCATCGCCGTGGCCTACAACCTCGAGCTCTTCGGCGGCCGCTTCCACGGCGATGCCTGGTTCGTCCTCGCCTGGGGAGCGTTCCCCGTCCTCACCGG
>CAZQRA010000069.1:1354-8032 GCA_964595575.1 uncultured Gaiellales bacterium | reverse complement strand
CTCAATGAGGCCCCGACCTTGCGGCCGGGGAAACGGCACCCTACATCGTACCTGGTCACACCCACCTCGGAAGATCGTTCCGCGAGCGCCACCTTGTGCGAGCGTGCTAAGCCGACGCCCGTCCCCCAAGACGGGACCCCCTCATCGTCGCTCAGCTGGGAGTTCACCGCCGCGAGAGGGCACGCGTGGAACCCCCGCCACCTCGGCGCTCGCACCTTCCGTGGGTGGACTTTTCAGTTTTCAAAGATCGCCGACGCTCGTTCAGATGACGAGCCCCCGCTCGGGTCTCGGGACCCGCCCAACACCGAGCTGGGAGATCCTCTTCGCCGCCACACCCCTTGCCGGCCCGAGGTCGATCATGATGACCGAATCCTCGCGGAGGGAGACCACCCGCCGCAATGCGGTCTCCATGAGGACACGCTCGGCGCGGGACAGCTCGCACAGGAAGACGGAGTACTGCAAGGGGTCCCCGTACCCGAGCATCGTGTCATGCGTGCGGCGCAAGCGGACCGGGTCACGAACGTCGTAACAGACGACGACACGGTTCCTGCTCATCTCGTTACGAAAGGCTTGTATTCGGAGAGATCCCCGCTGATCACACGTGCCAACAGCCGCGCCTGCATCTCGAGCACACGGCGATAGCTGACCTGGTAGCGGAAGACGGGGTGTCGCACGAGCACATCCATCCGAGCCTCGAACGCCCGGATCACCCGGCGGCGCCCTTCCGAGGTGAGCGAGCAGGTCCGACCTCGCGTCACGAAGTCAGAGCGATGCATCATCCGGTTGTTGAGCAGGCTTAGGACCACCGAATCCGCGAGCAGCGGTCGGAACTCCTCGACGAGATCCAGCGCCAACGACGGGCGCGCGACCCGCAGACGGTGGTAGAAGCCACGGTAGGGGTCCAGCCCCGCCGCGATCAGCGCACGAACCCCTTCCTTCACCAGCAGGGAGTAGCAGAAGGAAAGCAGAGCGTTCACCGGGTCCGGCGGGGGTCTCCGCAACCGACCGGACGACTCGAAGCCCATGGGATCCCGGAGCATCTCGGCGAACCTCGAGAAGTAGGTGCGCGAGGCAAGTCCCTCGATCCCCAGCAGTCGCTCGGCATCCGGCGCCTCCTGTGCCAGACGCGCCAATCGCGCAAGCTCACGGAGAACGCCTGCCGGCTTTTTGGGGTGGTTCCTCCGTATCAGGGTCCGCTGGTTCCGCAGCTTCCCCACCACGAAGCGACGCGCGAGGGACAGGCTCCTCGCGGGATCGTCTGCCATCCGGTGTTGTGCTGCCCGCAGCGGGACGCAGCGGTGCATCGGTCCGGTGGTGACGGCCACCAACCAGCCGCCGTACGTGTGATGCAGTATCGGGACGTCCCGTTCGACGAGCGCGCGCAGCGCCTGAGCCGTGACCTGCACGTTCCCAAACACGGAGAGCTGAGAAACGTCTAGGAGGCGGACGCTCGCTTCCTCGCCGCCCGGCCGACGGACGACCAGGCGCTCCCCGGACCGCCCGACGACCGCACCCTGCTCCTGCACGTAGACGGGCGCCGCATCATCCCGGGCCGGCACCAACCTCCGCACCTCACCGGGGGGCGACCCTCTGAGCAGGGTGACCTCGTCGGGGAGACAGATCCCAACCAGCACGCAGGCAGGGCACTTCGGGCTGTCCACGAGCGGTAGGGGCGGCTGCGGCATGAGGGCGACGCGGCGCAACTCATCGACCAGCGCGAGCGTGCGCCCGATGAGCTCCTCCTCGAAGGGCACCACGACTCGTGAGCGGGAGGCGGCGTAGTACAGCACCCCTTCGTCGGTCTCGTACCCGTTGTCCCTGAGGATCAGCCCTTGGACGCACAGCTGCACGAGCTCCGGCTCCCACGGTCCGCGGGGACCGGGGCTTCCCTTCTTGTAGTCCACGGGGCGCACCCGCCCGCCCTCCGCCTCCACGATGTCCATCCGGGCCACCAGACCGAGTCGCTCGGATGCGAGCAGGAGCCCGCGCGCGACGTAGCGGTCGTCAGCTGCGAGCACCTCAGGCGGGGGGAGACGCCCGGTCTCCTCCTCGACCCGCGCGTGAACCCAAGCCCCCTCGAGGGTGTCCGCGTTCTCGTCCCATTCGCCGTAGATCCACTCCAGGTAGAACAGCCGGGGGCAGTAGGCGTACTCGTTCACCATCCGGGCGGGCACGAGGGGGAGCTCGGACGGCGACACCTGGCGTTCACCCGCTCGGCCAGAGCACACGACCGGGACCGAGCGGCCCGTCGCTGTTGGTCAGGACCGCACGATCGGCCCGCAGCACGGCCACGAGGCCGAGGTTCCTGGCCTCCTGGTCGTTGACCGGGCCACCGAGGCCCGCGCGGCGCACGACCCGGTGCGTGAGCAGCACCTCCACCGCCACCGGATCGAGCGGCGGTCGCCATAGGGGCCACACCAGCGCGCGGGGCCTTCCCCTGGAGCCCGCCGCCACCCATCCCCACGCGGTCGGGCGGTCGCGGACCCCGCCGAGACGGAACCACGGAACGGACTGCAGCGCGAGCCACTCGGCCCCAGTCACGGCTGCGTTGCCCGGTTCTCCGTTCGTCGTCACGGCGGAGTCGCGGACCGCCCGTCGATCGAGGTTCACCCCTGCGTCGGAGGGGTTTCGGCGCCACGCCTCGCAGGCCTCGCGCAGCAACTCCGGGTTGGCACACACGGCTTCGAGCTTCGACGCGTAGACCTGCCGCATCCGCTGCCGTCCCACGGGGGCGTAGAGGGGCGTCACGTGCGCAGTCTGCTCCCCCGGGAAGGTGGAGCACTGATCCACCAGCGCGCACAACCATCGGGCGTCGCTCGCGACGCCAACGCGACCAAGGGTGGAAACCCTGGCCACGCTCTCCACGCGGCTCATGCGGATCGGGTCGAACGGAAGCTTGACGCCGGTTCGAGCCTCCACCTCCTTCCGCTCCTTGTCGGAGAGCGTCCGGGGTACGAGGTCGGCGACCCGCCCCGTCACGAGCCTTCCCTCGCTGCGCATCCGCCTCGCCGCCTCCACGAGCGCCCCTACGAGATCGTCGAGATCACGGAGGGGTGCCTCGATCGAGGCCGGACCCATGTCCTCCCACCGGAGCATCAGCTCGCCCTCAGGAACGCCGACCTCGGAGCGGAGCACCTCGATGACGCCCAGCGTCGCGAGGAACCCCAGCGGGTCGTCACCCCTGAGCGCGGGCAACATCAACGTGCTCACCGGTACTCCTCCGACACCGCGATATCGGCGAGACGCACCACCGCCTCGAGCAGGGCCGACCCCCACCAGCCGTAGCGCCCACACAGCGATGCCAGGCGCTGTGGCCCGTTCCAGTCGACGTGATCCATCTCCGCGCGGCCATCCCCGACCGCCTCCACCAGCTCCGCCGGGCCGTCCGGGGAAACGAGCTCGACCACACCCGCGCCTTCGACGGCGGGGAACAGCGGCCTGCCCCAGCCGTGGTGCGTCGCGACGAGGTGCTCCACGAGCATCGGGTCGTCCACCTCGAGGCGCTGCAGGATCCGACGCGCGAGAGCCAACGAGACCGCCTCGTGACGCCATCGAGCCGGGAGGCCGGCACGGATGCGCGCGAGACGGAAGGCGGCGCGATCCGCCGGATCCATGCCGGACTTCGCGAGTACCACGCCGCTCGCCTCCAGCCGATCGGCGTCACCGCGGTGCAGCATCACCTGGAAGCGCCGCTCCGCCTTGCCCACGTCGTGCAGGAGCCCCGCGATCTCGACCGCCTTCACTAGGTGCGCCGGGAGACCCAAGCGCTCGGCGATCCGCCGGGCGCGACGAGCCACGTCCGAGGCGTGCTCGGACAGGGGCACCGGCGTCGGGGCCACGCTCGTCGTTTCCACGCCACCATCCCCCACCTGATCGTCGAGGGGTCGCCCACGCGCCTGCACCAGCAGCCCGAGGTCCGACATCCCCTCCAGCCCCCCGGGGAGACCGACGCTGGCCCGACCCTGGGCGAGGGCTTCGCGCATCCGCTCGGCGTGCACGATCCAGGAGGCGAGGATCGGGTCTCCTAGGTCCGCGTGAGCCCGCGCTTTCGTCACGACCTCGGCGAGCAGCGTCTCCGCCAGCTCCCGCACGGACGCTTCCCCGCGTGAGAGGCGGGTACGGAAGGTCGACGGCTCCTCCCCGCTCGCCCACGCCAGGATCTCGGGACGGAGCCGGATCGCCTCCCGTCGGCGGGGAACGACGTCGGCGACGTCTGGCACCATGCCCGGCATCCCCGTCCAACCCCAGGCGTCGTGCCCGCCCGCCTGCGGTTCCAGGATGATCGTATCCCCCGGCCTGAGCGCCCCAGGGTCCGAGAGGCGCTCAATCGAGCCGTCGACCCGCTGGACGATCACCCTCTCCGCGCCCGTCGCTCGCTCGTCCTCACCCGGCTCCCGGACCGCTTCGAGGTCGGCGAGCGCTCCGGGTCCCAGGCCGCTCAGGAACCGTCGGGCGGCCCAAAGGGGGATGTCCACGCGCTCCTCCTCCCTGATAGGGAGCGCCTCGAGCTCAGCGCGCCACGCGGCGATCGTGGGCAACGGCGCGCGCCAACACACGGAGACCTCCGGGCCCCCGCAGTCGAGGCCATGCAGGAATGGCGCGACCGCTTGGTCGGGCTCGGGCGCAGGCGAGGTCCGGGCCCAGGCGTTGAGGTGAGGCACGAGCAGCACGGGCGCGACGGTGGGCTCACCGGCGCACCGCCGCAGCTCCTCCGGTCCTACGAGCGCGCCCACGACTCGGAGACCGAGCTCGAGGTTCGGCGCCCCTTCCGTCGACGGGTCACGAGGGTCGAGCTCGTGAGGAGCCTGCTTCACTTGCTGCGCGAGCCACTCCCAGGTCCGAGCGATACGGTCCCCGTAGACGGCGTCCTCCTCGTGGAGCGACGGGGAGTACACGCACACCGCATCGGCGGTTCGCCGGAGCCCGAGACGGTTCAGCCTCCCGAGGCGCTGGAGCAGCGCGTCGAGCGGTGCCGCTTCGGTGACCAACATGTCGACATCGAGGTCCGCTCCAACCTCGATGGTCTGGGTCGCGACGAGCACCCCCGGCCGTTCCTGCGACGGACGCGGATCGATGGCCCCGAACGTCGCCTGGATCCGTTCCACCAACCTCAGACGCTCACGTTCGAATCCGCGACACCGACCGATGAGGAGTAGGACGTCCGCCGCCTCGCCGAGGGTCTCGCGCACCTCGTCGAAGACGGCCCGAGCGGTGGCTACCGTGTTCGCCACGACCGCGACCCGCTCGACGTCCGCGCGATCGAGGGCGCGGATCGCGAGGCCGGCCAACGCGCGCGCCATGCGGAGACGGCCCTCCCGTCCAGGTGCGTCCACCTGGCAGAGGGCGAGACGGCGCGAGGCGTCGAATCGCCGACGCGCGGTCTCGGAGGGTTCGGCCTCAGGCCGGGCCCGCAAGACATCACCCGGCACCTCCTCCCCCAGCGTCGCGGACAGCAGCACCGCGCGCGGCCCGCGGCGCAGCAGGATCGGCATCTCCGCCCCCGCCTCGAGTTCGTGGGCACGGCGCACGGTCTGAGCGAGCGCGGGCGAGAGGTGGGCTTCGTCGAGCAAGACCAGGGCATCCGCCCCGCAGAGCGCAGCATCGATGGGCCGCAAGCGCTCGCCCACGCCGTAGCCCCGGAAGAGAAGGCGGCTGCCGAACTGGTCGACCGTCGCCGCGATCACGGCGGGCTGCGCGGGGGATGTCAGCCAGCGCCAGGACCACGTCACCCCGCCACGCATGCGCACGACCTCGAGGGGACGCGGTCCACCACCCATCTCGCGGAGCCCCTCCGCCACCTGACGAACAGCCTCATCCTCCGCCCGCTCCAGAGCCTCCGCGATGCGTCGCGCACGGTCGAACGCCTGGTCGACGAGGAGCCGACGATCCACCACGACGAACGTCCGCGTGGGCATCGTGCGCTCGGCGGGCGGGAGCCCCGCCTGCGAGGCGAGGGCGACCACCGCGACATCGATGGCTGCGGTCTTCCCGAGGCCGGTCGGCACACCGATCGCCGCGGGCCATCCCGGGCCCTCGATCACCCGCTCGGCGAGCGCCCGCTGCCAGGCGAACGGTTCGACCCCATGGACCGCCCGGAAGAACCGGACGAACAGATCGACGCCCTCACCCATCGCTGTCGATCGGTGCACAGAGGCCGAGTCCTAGGAAGCGGAGGTGACCGAGGAGCACCGGTCCCTGCACGGGCTCGGCGAAGGAGACGACCACATGGACCCACGGCCGGTCGGGATCCCTCGCTCGGCGTTTGCGATCGGCCGGGCGAAGGAGAGGCGCTCCTGCGAATGGCGAACCGCGCAGCACCTCGACCCGCTCGGGTTCGGGGTAGCCAGCGAGTCGCACCCCGAGCCGCACGATCCCTGGGACATCGCTCCACCCCTTCGGCCAACGGTCCAGCACCACCGGGAGCACGCTCGCCCAGGTCCGCGACGGCCCCGTCCAGCGCGCCGACTCGAGCGACCACCGACCGTCCGGGGGGGCCAGTGGGAAGGTCACGCCGGGCTCCGGGACCGTCAGGTCGGCGAGCCGGGGCCCCTCGTCGCGGTCCAGGCCGAGCAGTTGGAGGAGCGCCCTGCGGAGGGCTGGGTCAACCTCCCGGCCGATCGCGATCCCGACCCCGATCACCTCGCCCGTGGCGTGGGGATGCCCGACGAACGGCAGGGC
>CAZQRA010000069.1:0-1341 GCA_964595575.1 uncultured Gaiellales bacterium | reverse complement strand
GAGGAACGCGCAGCGGGACTCCGGAGGCAGCCGCTCCGCATGTCCGTGGATCGCAGCGAGCTCCTCAGCGGCGAAAGGACGCCACGGGTCGTCCGCGCGGGGCTGCCCGAGGCGAGACAAGGTGGCATCACGCAAGGCCGAGGTGATGCGCGCGGCGTGCCATCCGGCGATGCCGGAGCCCGGCGGGAACCCCAGGGTGAACAGGCGGTGGTAGGGACCCCGGACCGCCGTGCGAGCGACCACCTCCTCGACCGAGGGCTCGATGTACGGACGGGCTCTGGAGACCGAGTCCGCCGGCTGACCCGCATCGAAGGCCATCGACAGCGCGTCGTAGTAGCCGGGGTAAGGAACCCGCAGCAGGTAGGGGCCCGTGGGTGCGGGAACGAGCCTGCGTTGTTCCGGCACCGCACCGATGACCTCACCCGACACCCGGACCAGAACCATCCCCGGAGGCCGGCCGACGTATGCGACCCGCGATGCGAGCGCCTGGAGGTGCTCGAGAACCTCGGCGCTCACCGTGGCGTCCTCCCACGCCAGACGGAACCCAGGCGCCTTTGGCAGCGCCCGCGGCCAAACACGGGCCCCGTTCGTCCTGGCGAGGTAGGTGCCGCCGCCCCGATGCGCGATCGCGTTGGTGGGAACGAACCCGCGCAGCACGCTCGCCCGCGCCTCCGGGACGAGGACCGCGGGAGGATCCAGTCGCTCGAGCCATCGAAGAGCCTCCCGCTCCTCCTCCGCACGCGCCTGCGCCGCCAGAGCGCAGAACACGCGCGCCGGGTGCGGGGGCCACTCTGGCCTGTCCCCCCCGAGGCCCGCCTCGTACGTGCCCGTCAGCAGCTCCACATCGATCGCGAGCGGCACCTCAGTCCCCCTCAGACTCCTCGATGCCCGCGAAGAACGCGTCGTCGATCGCCCGCTGGAGGTTCGCCCGAGGACGCAAGCGGATGGGCTCGCTGTGCCAAGTGATCCCAGCCTCCTGGGCACGCGCCAGCGCCAGCTTGAGCAGCTCCAGCGCCGTCGCGCGACCGATCTCGAGCGGCTCTGCCGAGCCGCCGGCACGGATCCAAGCGACATCATCGGAGGTCTTGACCAAGTCACATCCCGAGCGGAGGAACAGGCCTGACCCGCCGAACGCCGATCGGTCCCCGAGGATCGCCAGCGCCGCCAGGACGGTACGTGCTGCTCGCTGAGCCTCTTCCGTGGAACCCAGGCGCAGTCGCGCGAGGGCGGGGAACGAGAGGACCGCCGACCGTTCGATCTCGGCGACGGTCACACCGCCGGGGAGCGGCTGCCCACGCTGGTTCTTCGTCGTCGGGGGGATGGACCCGAGCCCGAGCTCCG
>CAZQRA010000068.1:1627-9081 GCA_964595575.1 uncultured Gaiellales bacterium | reverse complement strand
GTCTCACGCTCTAGCGTGACCGTGGCAAGGAAGCGGCCCCAGAGCGCCTGGCGGCGGTCGTGCTCGTCGAGGGCGGTGTCGAACGCCTGGTCGAAGTGGGCGAGGGCCACCTCGTCGCGGTAGGCCCGGTGGGAGCTCAAGCCGGCGAGGAAGAGGGCGCGCGACGTGAGCCCGTGCGCCGATCCCAAGCGGCGGGCCGCCTCGAGGGCGAGCGACTCGGCTCGGCCGGTGTCGGCCTCCCGGAAGGCGAGCTCGCCCTCGGCCAAATCCACGACGCCCGCGCTCACCCGCCGCGACGCTGCCAGCTCCACCCAGCGGGCGAGCGTAGGGAGACGGGCCTCCCGGAGGATGCGCGGCAGCGCGGCCTCGAGGAGGGCGACGAGGAGGTGGGAAGCGAAGAACCGCTCGATGAGCGAGAAGGCCTCGTCCCACTCCTCGCGGGCCATGTGCGCCAGCACCAGGCGCTCGATCACCTGCGGCTCCTCCTCGCCCGCGCTCTCCCTGAACTTCTCCTCCAGGAAGGCGCGGAGGAGCGGATGGATGTCGTAGGTCCCCTGCCCGGAGGTGACGAGGAAGCCGAGCCGGCGAGCCTCGGCGAGGACGCGCTCGGTCTCCTCCCCGAGCAGCGACTCGGCTACGGGCACGCTCACCGTCGAGGACAGGGCAAGTCGGCACAGGGCAGCCCGCACCTCGGGCGCCGCTGCCTGGTACAGCTCCTCGGCGAAGTAGGTGTACAGGGCCTCGGGAAGGCTCCCCTCGGGGACGTGCGTGTCGTCCGTGAGCGCGGCCAGGCCGATCACGGCCGGCCACCCGTCGGCGAGAGCCACGAGCCCGCTTGCCTGGGTGCCCCTGCGGTGGGCGAGCACCTGGTCGGCCTCCTCCTTACTCATGGCGAGCAGGCTGCGACCGATCTCGTAGATCTCGCCGTAGAGGAGCCGCCGCGTGGTCGCCCAGCTCGGTCGCTTGCGGCTGGTCAGAAACAGGCGAAGCGGCGACAGCGCCAGCACCCGGGCCACGAACCGCTCGGCAAAGGACGACTCGCAGGCGAAGTGGTAGTCGTCGAAGGCAAGCCAGGCGTCCTGGGGCCAGTCGCCGAGGTCCTCGGCCAGGAGCTCCGCCAGGGGCTCGACGTCCTGCTCGGGCGTGCCCGTCGCCCGCAGCCGCTCGCCCATCCGCTTTCCCGCCCCGGGGACGATGGCGCTCGCGGCGGCGGCCAGGCCCACGGCGAGCGCGGCGACGTCGGCTGCCGCCGGCGTCCCCCGGTACCAGCCGTGGCGGCGGCCCGCGAGCCACTGCCGAGCCAGGGTGGTCTTGCCGTAGCCGGCGGGGGCGACCAACATGATGATCCGGGCCTGCGTCTCGTCCAAGAGCCGCGTCAAGCGCGGGCGCTCGATGAGGTGGCTCCGCCCAGCCTCGACGACGTCTCTGTCGACGCGCTCGCTGTCCACCGAGGACCTGTCCCTGTCGGACGGACCGTACACGGTGGGCGGCCTCGTTTCGAGCAGGCCGGTGCCTGCGGCGAGCAGATCCGCCGCAGGCACCGGCGCTCCTCAGTCGGTGCGACCGGCGCGCATCGAGGCGAGCGTGGCCGCCAGCGGATCTTCGCCGGTCACGGCTCGGTAGGCCACCGGGATCTGCCGTCGCCGCGTCACGCCGAGCTTCCGCCGCAGAGCGTCCGCGTGAGCCTTGGCCGTCCTGGGGGAGATGCCCAAGCGGGCTCCCACCTCCTCGTTGGAGCAGCCTGCCGCGATCAGCTCGATGACCTGGCGCTGGCGAGCGGTGATCGTGGGGATGGCGCCCTTCAGCGTGTCGTACATGGGCACGACGCTACCGTCCTCACGCCCGGCTGCCTATTGACCGGAAGACGTATCTTCGCCGCTTACACCGGCCGGGCAGCCCGGTCTTACACGAGCTGGGCGGCCCGGCGCAGGAACGAGGCCTCGTGCCCGAGGGCGTTGACCCTCCGCAGCTCCTGCTCGTTGAGGGCGCCGATGCGGAGCAGGAGCTCGAGCTCGTCGCGAAGGCGCGTTCGCATCATCTCCGGGCCGTCGGTGGCTACGGTTAAGAGGACGTCGTGCTCGAGGAAGCGGCGGATCGTCTCCCGCAGCTCCTCCTCCCCCGACACGGCCCTGGTGAGGAGGTTGGAGGTGGGGCAGATCTCGAGCACGACTCCCGCCTGACGGAGGGCCTCCATGAGCCCCTCGTCCTGGGCGGCGAGAATCCCGTGGCCGATGCGGTCGGGCCTGAGCGTCTCCACCACCTCGCCGATCTCCTCGACGCCGTAGCGGCCTCCCTCCTCGCCCACGTGGATGGTGATCCCGAGGCCGGCTGCCCGCGCCTCCTCGACCAGGGGTGCGAGGTCGCGGTACGGGTAGCGCTCTCCCCGGGGGCGGGGGCCGGCGATGTCGATGCCCACGATCCCCCGCGGCGCCCACCGGATCGCCTTCTCCACGATTACCTCGTTCTGCCGGGGAGCGAAGGTGCGGTCCATCATGAGGATGAGCCCGGCCCGTACCTGGGGGTACTCGAGGGCGGCCCGGTCGAGCCCCCGGGCGGCGGCCAGGATGATGTGGTCGAGGTCGCGCTCGCCGCCCCGGTTTCGCTTCATCGGGTTGAAGCGAACCTCCAGGGTGGTGATCCCCTGCGAGCGGTAGGCGCCGCCGATGGTGGCGTGTACCGAGCGCTCCACGGCCAGCGGGCTCGACTGGATGAGCTCCGTCCAGTGGTAGATCTGGTCGAGCTCGTCCAAGCCCCCCACGCCCCGGGGGTCGGAGACGGTGACCAGGCGGTCGAACTCCCAGTAGTCCTTGACCGGCAAGGCGATCCCCTGCTCGTGGGCGAGACTCCACAGGATGTCGGAGGCCACCGACCCGCCCAGGTGGGTGTGGAGCTCGGCCAGGCCCTCGGGCGCCTCCAGGACGTGCCGCTCGCCAGGACGGTGGAGAGCCACCTCGCGACTCTACCGCTCAGGGCAGCCGCCCTGGGAGCGTGGAGGGTCCTCCCCAGCGACCCTTAGACTTGGCGCGTGAAAGTCGGGATCGTCGTTCCCTTCTCCTGGTCGTTCCCCGGCGGCGTGGTAGAGCACGCCGAGAGCCAAGCCCAGGCGTTGCGGCGACTGGGGGTGGAGACGCGGCTGGTGATGGGCAACGACCCGCCCGGCGCCTTCACCCGCTTCCTCCATCCCCGCCTGGGCCGCCACGGCGACCCTCCGCCGGAGGTCATCCCCGTGGGCCGCTCGGTGATCGTGCCTGCCAACGGCTCGCTCCCCAACATCCTCCTCACGCCGGCCATGCCCGTGCGGCTGCGGCGGGTCTTCGAGCGCGAGCGCTTCGACCTTCTCCACCTCCACGAGCCCATGACCCCGGCTGTGTGCGTGGCCGCCCTCGTCCTGGCCCGGTGCCCTATCGTGGCCACCTGGCACGCGTCCGGGGCGCTCAACTGGCATCGGCTGGGACTGCCCCTGTGGGGCTTCCTCATCGAGCGTATCGACTACCGGATCGCCGTCTCCGAGCAAGCCCGGGAGTCGGCCCGCCGGTGGCTACCGGCAGAGTACGAGGTCATCCCCAACGGGGTGGATATCCCTCCGGCGGCCGATCCCGGAGACCGTGACCATCGCGTCGTCTTCATCGGCCGGCACGAGCCTCGCAAGGGCCTGCCCATCCTGCTCCAGGCCTGGCCGGCGGTGTACAAGCGCACCGGCGCCCGCCTTCGGGTCATCGGCGCCGATCCCCTGGCCGTGCGCCTGCTCATGACCCGCCTGCGGGTGCCCGAGGAGGGTATCGACGTGCTTGGCTGGATCTCCGACGGCCACCTCACGGCCGAGCTCGCACGGGCCAAGGCGCTCGTCGCTCCCTCTCTCGGGATGGAGAGCTTCGGCATGGTGCTCACTCGGGCCTTCGCCTCTGCCACCCCCGTGGTCGCCTCGGACATCCCCGGCTACCGGGGGGTGGTCGCTGAGGACACCGGCATCCTCGTCCCTCCGGGCGACCCCGCCGCCCTGGCCGAGGGAGTGGCCTCGCTCCTTGCCGACGAGGGTCGCCGCCGGGCTATGGGCGCGGCCGCCCGGGAGCTCGCCTGCTCCCGCTACTCCTGGGACGACGTGGGAAGGAGGCTGCTCGAGGTGTACGAGCTCGTGCTCCGTCGTACCGGCAGGGCGGGCGGGGAGGGGTGAGGGCGCTGGCAGCTCTGGCGGCCTCCTGGGCCCGGCTGGCTGTGGCCGCGGCCCTCGTCTCGGCTCTGGGTCTCGCCCTGTACCTGGCTGGGCCCGACTGGGATCAGGCCGGGCACGCCTTCCAGGCGGTGCGCTGGGAGTGGGTACTGGCTGCTCTCGGCTTCAATTTCCTGTCCGTCATCGCCCGCGTGCTCGCCTGGCGCACTGTGATCGGACAGGCGCTACCTCCTCCCCATCCTCCGTTCGGGCATGTGTTCTCGGCCTTCTCGGTGGGGCTGATGGCCAATGCCGCCCTGCCCGGCCGGGTCGGGGAGCTGGCCCGGGTGGCGGTGCTCGTGCGCCACATGCCGGGCCGGAGGGGGGCGTGGCCCACCCTGGTAGGCAGCGTGGTCGCGCACCGGGTCTTCGACCTCTTCCCGGTAGCGGCGCTGGTGGTGTGGGTCCTCGCTACGGCCAAGCTCCCCCACTGGGCGATCACCAGCCTGTCCATCCTGTTTGCCATCGGCGGAGGCCTGTTCGTCTTCGCCTTCCTCTCCGCCCGCCACCACCAGCGAAGCCAGCTCGACGACCTGGGGGCCCTGCGCCGCCTGCTGGCCCTGGGGAGGCACGGGCTGGGCGTGATGCGGCGGCCGCTGGCGTCGGCGGCGGCCGTCTGGTTCCAGCTTCTCGGGTGGTGGTGCCAGCTTCTGGCCGTGTGGACGACGATGCAAGCCTTCGACCTTGGGCTCGACCTTCCTGCCGCCGGCCTGGTCCTCGTGCTCATGAACGTGGCCACGGTGCTGCCCCTGTGGCCGGGCAACGTGGGCCTCCTCCAGGCGGCCATCGCGCTTCCCCTCGTCGAGTACGGCGTCCCCTACGCCATGGGGTTTGCCTTCGGTATCGGGCTCCAGGCGATCGAGGCCTCGGTGGGCATCGGCTTTGGTCTTCTCTTCTTGGGCCGGGAGGGGATCTCCTTCGCCACGCTCAGGCGCATGCCGGCTGCGGTGGAGGCGGGCGAGGTGCTTGCCCAGGGCAGGCACGGCATGGCGGAGAGAGATGGTGCGAGCGCTCGTCTGCCCCGCTAGCCTCAAGGGCGTCCTCACTGCTCAGGAGGCCGCGGCCGCGCTGGCCGAGGGGCTTCGCCAGGGTGGCGCGGAGGCGACGGAGCTGCCTGTGGCCGACGGCGGCGAGGGCACCATGGCGGCGCTGTACGCGGCCTGCGGCGGGCGCTGGCACGAGGCGGACGTCTGCGATGCCTTCGGTCGGCCACGGAGGGCGCGGTGGCTTTCCCTGCCGGACGGCACCGCGGTGGTCGAGTCGGCCCAGGCGATCCCCCTCGATCCTACGTTGCTCGACCCTGTGGCTGCCTCCAGCCGGGGCTTCGGGAAGCTCCTCTTGGCCGTCGGCCGCCCTCCCCGGCTTCTCGTGGCGCTGGGAGGGACGGCCACCGTGGACGGAGGAGCTGGGCTCCTGGAGGTGGTCCGGGAGCTTCCCGCCCCTACGCTCGTCGCCTGCGATGCCCTCGTCCCCCTGGTCGACGCTGCCCGGCTCTTCTCGGCCCAGAAGGGAGCGACCCCCGAGCAGGCCCGGGAGCTGGAAGAGCGACTCCTCTCCAGGGAGGAGCTCCGTCCCTACGCCGAGCTCCCCGGGGCAGGGGCGGCCGGCGGGCTGGGGGCTGCCTTGGCCTTCCTGGGGGCCAGGCTCCTCCCCGGGGCAGACCTCGTGCTGGACGAGATCGGCTTCGACCCGAGCGGGTTCGATCTGGTCGTGACCGGGGAGGGCCAGGTCGACCGGACGACCTGGACGGGGAAGGCTCCGGGCAGGGTGGCTCTTCGCTGCGCCCAGGCCGGGGTTCGCTGCGTCGTCTTCGGGGGCCGGGTGGAGGTCGAGCTGGAGGGGGCGGAGACGGTAGCGCTGAGCGGGGATCCTGCCCGCGCCGTCGACGACCTCGTCGCCCTGGGCAGGCGCCTGGCCTCCTCGGGCCGGGTTTGAGGGAGGCGTCGAGGGCAGGGGCGCCGCCGCGGCGTCCTAGGGGGAGGGCTCCTCCGGCTCTGCCCGCCTGGCAAGCTCCTCTACCTTGCCCTCGGCCTGCTCGAGCCGCTCCCGGCACAGGCGGTAGAGGGCTTCTCCCCGTTCCCAGAGGGCGATCGCCTCCTCGAGCGGTACCGTCCCTCCCTCCAGGCGCTCCACGATCTGACGGAGCTCCTGCTCGGCCGCCTCGAAGCTGGGCTCGGCGCTGATGGCCCTACCCTCCCCTCATGCCCGCAGCTCCTCGACGGTGGCGGCGAAGCCGCCCTCGGCCAGCTCGACCTCGACCCGGTCGCGGAGGGCGAGGGAGGCGGCTGAGCGGACGAGCCGGCCCTGACGGCGGACGATGGCGTAGCCTCGCTCCAGGGTGGCCCGGGGAGACAGGGCTCGCAGCTTGGCTGCAAGCACCTCCAGGCCGGCCCGGTGCCGCTCCACGCGGAGCCGAGCGACCGCCCCCAAGCGCTCCCGCTCCCGCTCCAGGCGCTCTCGCTTGAGCTCGAGCGTTCGCCTGGCCCCCCGCTCCAGGCCCGTGCGCAGCCGCTCCAGGGATTGGAGGAGCTCGTCCAGGTCAGGCACCACGAGCCGAGCAGCAGCGGTAGGGGTGGAGGCTCGGGCGTCGGCGGCGAGGTCGCAGAGGGGCGTGTCTTGCTCGTGGCCCACGGCCGACACCACCGGCACTGGGCAGGAGGCGACAGCCCGTACCACCAGCTCGTCGCTGAAGGGGAGGAGGTCCTCGAAGCTTCCTCCACCCCGGGCGAGGACGACCACGTCGACCTGGGGCTGGGCGGCCACCGCCGCCAGCGCCTCGACGATGGCGGCCGCTGCCCGCGGCCCCTGCACGTAGGTCTCAGCGACGAGCAGCCGGGCGGGGGGAAAGCGGGTGGTGATGGCGGTAACCACGTCCCTCTTGGCGGCGGCGTCGCTGCCGGTGACGAGGCCGATGCGCCGGGGAAACCGGGGCAAGGGTCGCTTGCGCTCGGGGGCGAACAGGCCCTCGGCGGCCAGCTTCTGCTTGAGGCGCTCCAGGGCGGCCAGGTGTCGGCCGAGGCCCACCCGCTCGATGGCGAACGCTCGCAGGCGCAGCTCCCCCCGGCTCGGCCACAGCTCGGCCCGACCGTACACGTGCACCCGCTCGCCGTCCACGAGGTCGAGCCGGAGGGCGTCGAACTGGTGTCGGGCCATGAGGGCGGCGAGACAGGCGCCGTCGCCGGGGTCCTTGAGCGTGAAGAAGACGCTCTGCCAGCGCGGGTGGCGGCGAAGCTCGGTCACCTCCCCT
>CAZQRA010000068.1:0-1610 GCA_964595575.1 uncultured Gaiellales bacterium | reverse complement strand
CCACACGCTGGGCAGCCGCTCCAGCCAGGTGGCGACGCCGCGGTTGAAGGCGGAGACGGTGTAGACCTTGCGGTCGCCGTACTCGATCGCCTCCACCTTGGCCACGAGGAGATGGTAGAGGCGCAGGCGGGCGGAGGCGGCCTCGCTCGGCGAGCCCTGCCTAGAGGAGGATCTCGGCCGCCAGCTCGGGCGTGCAGCCCTGCTTGAGCAGCTCCACCGCTTGGTGCAGGTCGGCGCTGGAGTGGGCCAGCTTCTCGGCCAGGGGCAGCGGGTAGCCCGCCTCGATCAACACGTGCAGGCGCCAGCTCTCGACCTTGAGGCGCTCGCTGAAGTCCGGCTCCGCTATCTGGGTCATCTCGCTCACGGGTCCCCTTGGTTCGTGCTTTCCTAGACGAACCCTGCCGAGGGAAGTTGGCGTCCTGGAGAAGTCCTAAAGAAAGCTTTACGAGCTTCCTCCCCGGCCGGCGGTCACTCGGGCAGCGTGCTCGGCCAACGCCCGCTCGCCCTCCCGGACGAAGGCGGCCACCGCCCGATCGAGCTCCCGCTGCAGGCGCTTGGCGGCCTCCTCCCGGGCCCCCTTGATGGCCTTGTCGAACTCGGCCGCCGCCAGCTCCACGATCCGGGACGCCTCTCGCTCCAAGGCCCGGCCCAGCCGCTCGGCCTGGCGGCGCTCCACTTCGGCGAAGCTGGCCGAGAGACGGGCGAGGGCCTCGGCCTCCTCCCGCTCGAGCTGCTCGCGCAGCTCCCGCTCGCGGCGGCGGAGCCGCTCCGCCACGTCGTGGAGGGCGCGGCGGCGCTCCGCGGCCAGCTGCTCGAGCTCGCCGGTCGCAGCCTCCACCGCCTCCTTGGCCGCCCTCTCGACCTGCTCGCGCAGCTGGGCCACCGCCGCGCGCTGGGCTTCGATCTCGGAGGCGACGCCCTTGGCCACCTCGCCCAGCTGGCGCTCGACCTCGGCTAGGCGCCGGCGCTGGCGCTCCTCGAGCTGGGCGATCTGGGCCTCGATCTCGCCTCGGGCCCGCTCCAGGTCCTGGGTCCAGGCGGCCAGCCGCTCCTCCACCCGCATCTGGGCCTGGGTCAGGCGTAGGGAGAACTCCGCCGCCGCCCGCTCCTCGCGCTCGTCTAGCTCCCGCCGCCGCTCCTCGGCCAGGCGGCGCGCCTCCTCGGCCACGGCCGTCGCGAGCTCGGCTCGGGCGGCCGCGAGTGCCCGCTTGAGCTCGGCGGCTCGCTGCCGGTGCTCCTCCTCGACGAGGGCGCGGAGCTTGGCCCGCTCCTGCTCGAGGGCGGTGGCGTCCGAGCGAGACCAGCGCAGCACTCGCTCCATCCTACGCGCTCACAGCCGGGCGAGGACGAGGGCGAGGGCCAAGGCGCAGACGGCGGCGACGAGAGCGCGGAGGGCTGCCTCGGGGGCGGCGGTGAGGAGGTCTCGGTCGATGGGCAGGGTGGCGCCGTCTCCAAGCTCGATCGTCCCCGACACCCGCCGCGTCCGGCGGCGGACGGCTCGCACCTGGGAGGAGAGGCGGCGCTGGGCCAAGGAGAGGAGGGCTGCCCCGGCTGCCGCCGCCAGGGCCTCGGGGTCCAGGCGCTCGGCCAGGGCGAAGTAGCCGGTGAGG
>CAZQRA010000067.1:0-9346 GCA_964595575.1 uncultured Gaiellales bacterium | reverse complement strand
ATGTCGACCACATCGGAGCGCACCCTGCGCTCACGCTTCTTCTGCTGCTTCTTCTTCCACGCCGTTCCAGCGATGCCCTCGGGGTTGAAGAGCAGGGTGACGATGAGGGCGATACCTCCGACCAAGAGCGCCCAGGTCCCCGACAGACCGAACCAGGTCCGGAACGCGTGGGGAAAGAGGGCCTCGGCCGCGCCGATACCGGCGATGACCGCTCCCGAGACCATGGTGATCCCGCCGAAGTAGGTGAAGGCGATGAGGCCGAGCGCCGCCAGGGCCCCGAAGCGCGTGTAGCTGACCGAGCCGAAGTTGTAGGCGTAGAGCGCCCCTGCCATCCCAGCGATGAAGGCGGAGATGCCGAAGCCGGCCAGCTTCGTGTTGCGGACGTTGATCCCCGCCGCGGCGGCAGCCCGCTCGTTGGAGCGCACGGCCAGCATACGCTGACCGAGGCTCGATCGGCGAACATTGGCGACGTAGAGAGCGAGCAGCACCGTCACTCCCAGCACGAGGAAGCCGAACACCGGGCTGGGCAGCTTGTCGTCCAAGCCTCGGAAGGGAGCGTCAGGGGACAGGTTGAGGGCCCCGATCTCAGGCTGGGTGACCGGCGAGCCCCGGGGACCCCCGCCCCATCTCGAGTTCAGGAAGCCGAACTGCTCCAGGGCCACGGCTCCCGCCAGCGTGACGACAGCCAAGCTCACGCCCCGAACCCGCAGGGCCGACACAGCCACGAACAGCCCGATGAGCGTGGCCACCGCCGCCCCGATGAGGAGGGAGATGGGAAACTCGGCCCACACGCCGCCCACGTCGGTGGTGAGGTGCGACATGGTGAAGCCCGCGGCGCCTGCCAAGGCGAGCTGGGCCACCGAGATCTGCCCCACGAAGCCGATGATGACGACGAGGGAGAGGGAGATGAGGACGCCGAGGAGGGAGTTGATGAGGGCCTGGCGGAAGTCGTAGGGAAACACGATGAGAGCCACCGCGGCGATAGCCGTTCCCAGCGCCGCCGACCTGAGCAGCCCCTCGGGCCGCGGCACAGCGGGGAGGCGCTTCTCCACCAGCTCGCCCCGCCCGGGGAGGCTCGCCCCGCGCAGGAAGAGAGCGACGACGATGACGAGGAAGACGAAGAGCTCGTACACCCCTCGCACCGGCCCCCCGCCCTCGTCGGTGGGGAACCAGCTCTGGGTCTGCCAGTATACGATCAGCCACTGGGCCGCGCCCATGGCCAGCCCGGCGACGCAGGCGATGAAGAAGGAGGTGAACCCTGCCAGGAGGGCGGCGGCGAGCGCGGGCACGACCAGCAAGGCCAGGGTGACCGCGTCGAGGGTGATGAGGGGCGCGACGAGCACGCCGAGCCCGCCTGCGACCACGCTCGCGAGCACGGTATTGGCGACCGCAAGTCGGCCGGGCGAGAGGCCGGCCAGCATGGCGGAGACCTCGTTCTCCGACGCCGCCCGGGTGGAGAGGCCGAACTGGGTCCAGCGGTAGAGGGTGGCCAGCGCCGCCGTCACCACGAGCACGATCCCGGCGAGCACGAAGCGGTCGAGCGGAACCACCCGGTCGAAGATCGTGACTGTCTCTGCCGATAGCCTGGCCGAGATGGCGGGCGCCGACTTGGGCTCGTTGCCGAAGCCCACGATCGCCACCGCTTGGAGGACGAGCAGGAGACCGAGGGAGGCTGCCAGCCTGGCCAGCGGGGCCGTGTTGCGGAGGGGGCGGAAGATCGCCAGCTCGACAGCGCCCCCGAGGAGGGCCATCCAGACCAGCGTGAGGACGAACGCCGGCGCCGACGAGAGCGTGAAGCCGAAGTAGCCTGTCTTGAACGCCCAGAAGAAGTAGGCGCCCATCATGGCCATGGCGCCCACGGCCACGTTGATCACCCCCGACCCGCGGTAGATGAGGACGAGGCCGAGGGCGAGACTGGCGATCAGCGCGCCGGCGCCGAGCCCCAGGAGCGCGTAGAGGAGGACGTCCTGCACTGTGCTCAGTCCAGGGGAGGAGCAGCGGGCCCGGCCGAAGCCGAGCCCGCCGCAGGCCTCCCTTCTACTTGCTCGACGGCGGGCTCAGCCAGGGCGAGGCTTGCTTCCACTTGCCCTTGCCCAAGTAGTGCCAGAACTGGGTCATGTTGCCGCACACCGCCGGCTCCCCGGGCGAGGCCTTCCCGCAATTGACGAACGGCGCCGCCAGCACCAGGGGACCGCGGAACTTCCTGAACGCGGCCGCGACCGTTTGCGGGCTCAGTTTCGAGAAGGGGATCGTGTTCATGAGCTTGACGGTCACGAGCAGCTCCTCCCAGGCGAGCTCGGCGAACGGGTTGACCATGTCGGCCACGGTCGTCCCGTACTGCAAGCCCTTCTTGAGGTAGAGCTTGGCCTGGGGCCCCGGAGTCTTCACCAGGGTCTGGGCGATGCCGTAGGTCCACTGCGGCAGGTCTCCGCTCGCGTACGCCTGCGGCGGGATGAAGGTGCAGAGCGGGGTGGACACGACCGGCTTCGAGTACCTGATCTGGTCCAGGGCCCGCGCGAAGGGCACGCAGTCGGTGAAGCCGAGAGCCGGGATGATCATGTCGGCGCTGCTCGCCTGAGTCGCCGGCCCCAAGAGGTCGGTGGCGAGCTGCGGGGTAGCGATCATGGTCACCTTCACGCCGACCTGCTGCATCGCCTTCCTCAGCGCGAACGCCGCCGTATCGGCCCCGGGCTGGTCGGGGTAGACGATGGCGACGGTCTTCACGTTCGGGAGGTAGCGCTTGGTGTAGGTGCCCCAGGGTCCGAGCACGCTGGTCTGGCTACCGTTGAGGAAGAAGGCGTTCTTGGCCACCGGGTCGGCGCCGCTGACCGCCACTCCTCCGATCACCGGCTTGGAGCCCTTGAGGGTGGCGTAGAACGACTGGTTGCCCACCACCACGGCTCCGAACAGGACGGCCTTGATCCGCTTGTCGTTCGCCATCTGCTGGCCGCAGCGCACTCCCTCCTCCTCTGCCTGGGCGATGAAGCACTTGTTGAGGACGAGCGGATGCCCTTGGACGCCGCCCAGCTCCGCGTTTACCATCCTCACCCCGGCCTCGATGACGCTCGTCGGCTGGGGGAAGTTGAAGTTGGGCGGGCCGCCCTGGCCGTTGATGAACCCCAGGACGACCGGCGACTTCTTGGGGTCCGCCTTGCCCTTGCCGCCGACGTAGAGCTGGTAGTCGAGGAGCTCCTTGGGGATGGTCGGCCTGGCGCCGCCGGCGGTGCCGACCGCCACCAGCGCGGCAGCCGCGATCAGCGCCAACGCTAGGAGTTGCCATCGGGGGAGCCTGACTCTGCTCTGGGGACGCATGCCTACCTCCTTCTGCCTCCGTTGCTCTCCTCCCGTGCGCACGACCCTGAGCCCTCGCCCAGACATCGCGCTCGCCCGCCTAGGGGCTTCGATCGACCCTCTTCGATGTGCCCTCCTTGCTCATCGGCTTGAGTCAATCACCCGATTGGGTCAATCAGCGTAAGCGCATGTGCAGGAGCTGTCAATGACCAGGTTGGGGCGGTCGAGCGCGGCTCTCTCGGGAGGTCATGGACCGCGGCGGTCGAGCACCTCGCGGAAGATAGGGTTGGAGAGGAGGAAGCTGATTTCCGCTGCCAGCTCCTCGTTGGGAGGCTCGTCTGGGAAGGAGGCCAGCATCGCTTGGAAGCGCTCCTCGGCTCCCCCCCGGAACTCGGGGTGGGTGAAGATGTAGAGGTCGTTCCGAAGGATGCCTCGAAGCACGCGCCGGCCGCACTCGAGGGGATCCATCCACAGGGGCGAGCTCGGGCGCTCCTCGAGCTTCCGCTCGTGCTCGAGGTAGCCCGAGTCGCGGTAGTGGTGCGGCCGCATCCTGCCGACCTCGTGGATGTTCGTCCGTACGGGCCCAGGGCAGAAGGCGGAGACTCCGATCCCCTCCTCGGCGAGCTCGCTCCGCAGAGCTTCGGAGAGGCCGATGACCGCCGCCTTGGCGGTGATGTAGATGGCAGCTCCGGCGATGGGGAGCACACCGGCCATGGACGCGGTGTTGACGATGTGGCCGCCTTCCCCGTGGGCGAGCAACCGCGGCAGGAAGGTCTGGATCCCGTTGACGACTCCTCCCAGCAGGACGCCCAGGCCCCAGTCCCAGTCGTCGTAGCGGGCGAGCTTGGCCGGCCCCAGGATGCCTACGCCCGCGTTGTTGCAGAGGACGTGGGTGGGGCCGAAGACGCGCTCCGCCTCGTCCGCGGCGCGCGCGAATCCATCTCGGTCGGTGACGTCGAGCTCAATGGCATGGACGCTCGCCCGCCTACCGCCCTCGTCGAAGCTCCTGAGCGCGGCGGCGATGTGGTCACGCCGGATGTCGGCGATGACGACCTTCATCCCCGCTTGGACGAAGGCCGTCGCCATGCCCAGGCCGATTCCGCTGGCGCCGCCGGTGATGAACGCGGTCTTACCCTCGACGTCCTCCACGCCGGTCTCCTCAGTCGCCCGGCCAGGAGGCAAGAGCCCGGGCCTTGCCTGCCCGCCGCATCTCCTCGACCCGAAGTCGCTCGGGCGGCACCGGCTCGTCGGGGAAGGCGGCGATGATCTCGTCGAAGATCGCCCGCAGCTCGTCGCGATGGTCGGGATGGGTGAACACGTAGAAGTCGTTGCGCTGGATCGCCCGCAGGACCTTCTGGCCCACCTCCTCGGGATCCATGCCGGCCTCGTGAAGGCTGGGAAGGATGCTCATGATCTCCTCGTCGGGAGGGGTCACGTGGGTGGAGAGGTGGGGAGGTCGCACGAGGGCGCTCTCGTAGATCTTGCTCTTGACCAGTCCAGGGCAGACGACCGAGACCCCGATCCCGTGCGGCAGTAGGCTCCAGCGCAGGGCGTCCGAGAGCCCGAGGACGGCGAACTTGGACACGGTGTAGATGCCTGCCCCGGGGCCGGCGATGAACGCCGCCATGGAGGCTGTGTTGACGACGTGTCCTCGCTCCCCGTGGGCCTTGATCCGAGGCACGAATGTGACCACGCCGTTGATGACGCCTCCCAAGTTGACCCCCAGGATCCAATCCCAGTCCTGGTAGGTCGCCTCGGAGATGTCGTTGAAGAGGTTGACCCCGGCGTTGTTGCAGAGCACGTGGACCTTGCCCAGCGCGCGCTCGGTCTCGTCGGCGGCCCGCGCGAACGCCTCCCGGTCGGTGACGTCGAGCTGGATCGCGTGCACCTGGGAGCCCAGCTCCGCCACCGCCTGCTCCAGGTGGTCGGCGCGGATGTCGGCGATCGCCACCCGCATGCCGGCCGCCAGGAAGGCCTTGGCCATACCCAGTCCCACTCCGCTTGCGCCCCCGGTGATGAAGGCGCCCTTGCCCGCGACGTCCCGCACGGCGGCGCGCATCTTATACCCTCCGCTTTGTATTCTCGAGTCTCGGCCTCTCGAGGCGGTCTCGACAGTGGGTAGGAGGAGGCTCTCATGACAGCGGGAATGGCCACGGTGCGGGCGGATGTCGTCGGTAGCTTGCTGAGACCCGACTACCTCCTGGAGGCGAGGGAGGCGGCGCGGGCCGGCGCCATCTCTCCCGAGGAGCTGCGCAGGATCGAGGACCGGGCAGTTCTGGAGGCCATCGCGCTCCAGGAGGGGGCCGGAATCCAGGCCATCACCGACGGGGAGTTCCGCCGCTACGGCTGGATCGCCCTCATCCCAATCATCGACGACCCGCTCTTCCGGGCGCCGGTCTCGGGATTCGAGTTCCTCGACGCCAGCTCCGGCTGGCGCGGCCTGTGGAAGACGGGATCGGGCGAGCCGGCGGACACGTCGGCGCTTCCGCCTCAGGAGCCGTTCGTGACGCGGCGCCTGGAGGTCGAGCGCGACATCGTGGGCGACGAGTACGCGTTCCTCAAGGCGCACGCGCACGTCCGCACGAAGTACACGATCCCCGCCCCGAGCTGGCATCGCATCTACTGGCACCCCGAGTACTCGGCCGACGCCTACCCCACCTCGGACGACTTCATCCGGGACGTCGCCCGCATCCTCCGGGAGCACGTCATCGACCGGCTGGTGGAGCTGGGGTGCGACTACATCCAGCTCGACGCCCCCAACTACGCCCAGTGGCACATCGATCCCGGTAACCGGGCGGCGTTCGAGGCCCACGGGCACGACATGGCCCACGAGCTCGTGGTCGACGCCGAGCTGGACAACCTCGTGTTCGAGGGCCTCTCCGGCGTCACGCGGGCGATCCACATGTGCCGCGGCAACGCGCCTGGCGGCATGTGGGCGGCCACGGGAGGATACGAGGTCATCTCCAAGGAGGTGTTCCCCCGGCTGACCAACGTCGATCGCCTCCTGCTCGAGTACGACACCGAGCGCGCGGGCACGTTCGCGCCTCTCGCCGACGTCCTCCCCCACCACGAGATCGTGCTCGGCCTGGTGACGACCAAGGACGGCAGGCTGGAGGACCCCGACCAGCTCGTGGCCCGCGTGGACGAGGCAACGCGGTACGTGCCGCTCGAGCGGCTGGCCATCAGTCCCCAGTGCGGCTTCGCCTCCGGCGAGATCGCCCGCACCATGACCCTGGAGGAGCAGGAGGCGAAGCTGCGCCTCGTGGGCGACCTCGCCCGCCGGATCTGGGGCTAGGCACCCAGGCGCCGGGGGACCGAGGCGGCGCTCGACCCCGGCGGCCGGCTCCGTCGCTCAGGCGTGCGCGAGGACGACGCGGCCGGTGACTCGCCCCTCGCGCAGGGCCCGCATGCTCTCGTTGATCTCGGAGATGGGGACCCGGCGGGCGGGGATGGGCTTGACCCGTCCCTCCCGGACGAGGCCGAGCAGCTCCTCGAGCTCTGCCAGGGTGCCCACGAAGGAGCCCCTGAACTGGAGCTGCTGGACAGCCAGCGCCGGTAGCGGGAAGCGGAGCTCGCCCCCGAACAGGCCCACGGTCACGGAGACGCCGCCCCCCCCGAGCATCCCCGCGGCCTGGAGGGCGGTCTCGCTGGTGCCGACGAAGTCGACGACCCCCGCCAGCTTCCCCACCTCCTCGGCCACCGCCTGCACGAGGTCTCCGCTTCTCGCGTCGAAGGTGCGGTCGGCTCCGTACTCCCTCGCCTGCTCCAGCTTGCCCTCGTCGATGTCGATGGCGACCACGCGCTGGAAGCCGAGACCTTTGGCGATGGTCAAGGCCATGAGGCCCACGCCGCCCAAGCCGAGGATGGCGATCCACTCGTCCTGGATCGCTCCCAGCTTCCTGAGGGCAGAGTACGCCGTCAGCCCCGAGCACGCGTAGGAGCCGGCGAGGAGGGGGTCGATGCCCTCGGCGTCGAGGAGGAACTTGGCCTCCCGCACGAGGATCTTCTCCGCGAAGCCGCCCGGCCTCTGGACGCCGATGCCCCGCTGCACCGGGCACATGTTGTCGCGTCCGGAGGCGCAGAGGGCGCACTCGCCGCAGCCCAGCCAGGGGTAGACGATTACTCGCCGGCCGCGATCTGCCTCGCCCAGGCCCGACTCGGGCCCGAAGTCCTCGATCGACCCGTACACCTCGTGGCCCAGCGCCGCGGGCAGCTCGATGCCGATCTCCTCGACGCCCAGGCGCCGGCCTCCGCCGAGGTCGATGAAGCCCTCCTGGAAGTGGAGATCCGAGTGGCAGAGGCCGCTCGAGAGCACTCGCACGAGGACCTCCCGGCCGGTAGGGACCGGGTCTGCCACCTCCCGCTCGACCAGGTCGGCTCCGAATTGTTCCAGCAGGTACGCCTTCATGGCACCTCCTTCCTACGTTCAGCCCAGGAAGCCGAGCGCCAGCCTCGCGTCCTCGCTCGCGCGATCGAGGGACCAAGGAGGATCGAACACGAGCTCCGTGTCGACCCGGTCGATCCCGTCGACGCCGAGGGCCGCCTCGGCGATGCCGCGCTCGATCGAGGAGGCCAACGGGCAGCCCGGGGACGTTAGGGTGTACGTGACCCGGGCGCGGTTGCCCGTGACCTCGACGGCGTAGACGAGCCCCAGGGAGACGATATCGAGACCTAGCTCCGGATCCTCGACGGCGGCCAAGGCGGCGCGAACAGCCTCAGCCCTGGCCAGCTCGAGCTCGCGTCCGAGGCCGGTCACGCCCCCATTCTCTCCGCAGGCTCGAGGTACTGCTCTCGCAGCAGGCTTCGCCGCAGCTTGCCGGTGGCACTCCGTGGCAGCTCCGGAAGCCAGAAGACCCGGCGAGGCCGCCGTAGCTTAGGGAGCGCCTCGATCCCGGCCTCCAGCGAGAGAGCAGCCGTCCGCGACCGCCCGGGAGCAGCTACGGCGAACACGGCGATCGACGTCAGCCCCCGGGCGTTCGTGAACGGCACCGCGGCGAGCTCGGCGACGGTCTCGCCGCAGGCCTTGGCCAGCGCCTGCTCGATGTCGATCGTGCTCACCCATTGCCCAGAGATCTTGACCAAGTCATCCCTGCGGCCGCAGAACTCCCAGCGGCCGCCCTCGTGCGGGCGGAACAGGTCTCCCGGCGAGAACCAGCCGTCCTCGAACGCATCCTGCTCGTCCTGGGGGCGCTGCCAGTAGCCCACCGCGACCGAGGAGTGCCGTAGCCAGATCCGCTGAGGCGCCCCGTTCTCGGGCGACGGCAGGCGCGGGCGGACGTCGACGTGGGGGGCAGGCGTGAGGACGCACGTGGCCCCCCGGCAGTAGAGCATGAGCACCACCGTCTCGCTCGCTCCCCAGGCGTTGATGGGCAGCGACCCCGTCGCTCGCTGCCACTCGCGCGCCACCGCCTCGGGGATCGTCTCTCCCGCGGAGACGAAGTGCTGCACCCCTGCGAGCTTTCCGGCGACACCGGTCTCGAGCATCTTCATGTAGAGCGTTGGCACGCTGAAAACCACCGTGGGGGCGTGCCGCTCGACGACCGTCGCTACCCGCTCGGCGGTGGGCCACTCGGAGTCGAGCACGACCGTAGCCCCCGACGAGAGACCGCCGAAAAGGCCGTTTCCCAGGGCGTAGGCGAAGAAGAGCTTCGAAGAGGCGAAGATCCTGGCCTCCTCCCCCACCTTCAGCACCTCCCGCGCGAACTCCGGCGTCCCCCGTACCATGCGGTGGGCGTGGACGACCGCCTTGGGCCTCCCCGTGGTGCCCGAGGTGTAGACCCAGACTGCGGGGTCGCCGGCATCCCGCACCAGGGGCGAGATGGGCCGCGCCGTGGCGAGCGCTGCCGAGAGCTCGCTGCTCGTAACCAGGGCAGGGGGAGCCGACACGTCGGCGAGCAGGGGCTCGAGCCGAGCCGAGGAGCCGGGCTCGCAGTAGAGGAAGCGCGCCTCGCTCTCGCCGAGGATCACCGAGAGCTCCCGCTCGAACAGCCGCGAGTTGAGACCGACCGCGACCCCTCCTGCCCAAATCGTGCCCAAGTAGGCGACGACCCAGTCG
>CAZQRA010000066.1:0-9629 GCA_964595575.1 uncultured Gaiellales bacterium | reverse complement strand
CCCGCGGGCCAGGAGCAACAGCCCCCGGCAGCGGCCGGCGGCGGCCTGGGTGGAGGCACGCCGCAGCCGACGCGCCCACGCCTCCAGGCGCAGCACGACCCCCTCCGCCTCGTCCCAGCGGCCGAGGGCGGTGAGCGCCTCGGCCAGGTCGGGAAGGCAGCGCACCTCGCCCGGCTCCTCCAGCCCGCAGGCGAGCAGGGCGCGGGCGAGGGGCGCCAGGTAGCGGTGCGCCCCCTCGGGGCGGCCGAGGGAGAGCTCGAGGAAGCCGAGCGTCCAGATCGCCGTCTCGCCGCCTCGGGCGAGCGCCCGCTCAGGCCGAGCGGGGTCGAAGCGGGACCCGGCCGCGAGCGCGAGCGCCCCGGCCGCCGTCTCCCGCGCCTGGTCGGCGTCGCCGCGCCGGGCGGCGAGCATCGCCCTCTTGGCGAGGATGGAGGCCTGGGCCGGCCGTTGCCCGGTCTCGACGGCGAGGGCGTAGCCGTCCTCGGCGTAGAGATCGCAGCGCGCCCAGTCGCCGGCCAGAAGCTCGACCAGGGTCAGGTGGTTGAGGAGCGACGGCAGGGCGCTCTCGTCCCCCCTCTCCTCGGCGCGGCGGCGAAGCTGCTCGAAGACGCCGCGGGCAGCCTCGACCTCGTCGGCGCAGCTCAGGCAGTAGCCGTGGGCGAAGCTGGGATGGCGGAGAACGCGCAGGTGCAGCGTCGCCTCCTCCAGCGCCAGCGCCCGCTGCATCGCCCCCTGCCAGTCGAGGCCCAGAGCAAGCTCGAGCAGGGCTTGGGCGGCCAGCGCTTCCGCCAGCGCGGCCCGGTCCTGCCGCCCTTCGGCCAAGCCGGCGGCGGAGCGGGCATGGTCGAGGGCGGCCGCGAGATCCCTGCGCACGAGGAGCAGGCCCCAGGCGAGACCCTCCTCGATCTCGGCCCGGAGGCCGGCGTCGTCGCCGGCTTCGGCGAGGGCGCGGCGGAGGAGCTCGACGCTGGAGCCGATATCCTCGCCGAAGTGGCGGATGCGCGCCCGCCGGCTGAGGAGACGCGCCCGCCTCGGCCCCGCAGGCGCGCCGGCGATAAGCTCGTCCAGGAGCGCCGCCGCCTGGGCGGTGTCTCCCGCCTCGAACTGGAACTCGACCTCGGCCAGCGCCCGGCGGGCGGCGTCCTCCCACCTCTCCGGCGGGGTGAGGCGTCTTGCCTGATGGGCCAGCTCGGCGGCGGCGGCGGGGCTTCCCCGAGCGAAGGCCGTCAGCGCACCCTGCTCGACCAGCGCGGCCACGTCCCCGTCGGGCGCCTCAGCGCTCAGCGCCAGGTGGCGGGCGCGCTCCTCCGGGTCGGCGACGAGCTCGGCCAGGCGGCGGTGGATGCGGCGCCGCCGGTCGGCGTAGGCGAGGTCGTAGACGGCGGCCTTGAGTAGGGGGTGGGAGAAGCGCAGACGCTCCCCCTCCACCTCCACCAGCTGCGCCTCGAGCGCCGGCTCGAGCAGCGAGAGCGGGTCGCACTCGAGGGCGCGCCCGAGCACGTCGACGGTCGCCGACGAGAGCGCCGAGGCGACGAGAAGCGCCTCTTGACCAGCGGAGGGAAGGACGCTCAAGCGGCGCCGGAGGAGGTCGCGCAGGCTTCCCCGCACGGGTAGGGGATCACCGGGGGAGAGATCGGTGCTTCCCGCCTCGAGGGCTCGGGCGAGCTCGAGGGCGTAGAACGGGTTCCCCCCGGCCGCCTCGTGCAGCTTGCGTAACTGCCAGCGCGGGAGAGACGCACCCAGCCGACCCTGGAGGAGCCGGCCGAGGGCGCCTAAAGACAGCGGGCCGAGCGGGCAGACGGTCAGTCGGTCGGGGGCGATCCCCTCCAGGAGGCGAGAGGACGTCCCGGCCTCCCGCCTCTGCGTGAACAGGGCGGCGAGGGGCTCCTCGTCCAGGCGTCTGAGCGCATAGGCGAGCGTTCTCGCCGAGGCGGGATCGAGCGCTTGGACGTCGTCCACGGCGAGAAGGAGCGGCTTTCGCCGCGCCCAGGCCCGCAAGGCGCTGAGAGCGCCGGCGGCGACGGCCCCCGCCTGCGGAGGCCGCTCCTCCGCCTGCTCGCGAAGGAGCGCCACGGCGAGAGCCCACCGTTGCGGCGGGGGAAGCTCGTCGGCCACCTCCTCGAAGAGCGGGTCGAGGAGATCGCGCAGGGCGGCGAAGGAGAGGTCCGTCTCCGAGCCGACCGGCTGGGCGGCGATCACCCGCAAGGAGCGGCCCTCCGCCAGCCGCACCCCCTCCCGCCAGAGCGTCGTCTTGCCGATCCCGGCTTCCCCCTCGAGTAGGAGGATGCCGCGGCCGCGGTTGAGGAGGCGCTCGATCGCCGCCAGCTCCTCCGACCGTCCGACGATGGCCATGACGCCCGCCTCCACTCGCCATTGTGCAAGGAAGCGGCGGCCGATGCCAGCCGCCGCCCTTGCCGCCGAGGGTCGTGCCGGCGATCCCTGCGGAGGGCGGTCTCGCCCCTCAGCCGCCGAACTGGGGCAGCGCGCTCAGCGAGGCGGGGGCGCCGCTCTTGATGAAGCTGAGCTTGACCGTGTCGTCGAAAAGCTTCAGCTTGCCGCCTGCGGCCGACGGAGCGAGCTTGGGCCCGAACTTCCAGCCCACGTCGGCGACGCTCCCCCGCCGGTCGAAGCTCACATAGAGCCCGGACTCGAAGCCGGCGCCGTACTTCCCCGCCTTGGCGCCGACGAGGAGCGTGGTCGTCCCGTCCCGCAGGCTGCGCGAGGCCTTGGCGAAGCCGGAGAGGAGGGGCAAAACCGTCTGGCCCACCTCCACCTCGACCTCGGAGCAGTTGACCGTGAGACCGAGAGAGGGGCCGCCCTGGCCGAGGCCGAGCTGGCCGCTCCAGGAGAGGGCCCTGAGCGCGGGCGGGCGGGGGTTCGCCTTCGCCGCCGGCGGCTCTCCCGGCGGCGGCGGCGCCTCGGGCACCTGCTCCGGAGTTGGAACAGGGTCAGTTGGAACAGGGTCTGACCCCACACCCCGGACGGGGGCTGCGCCCGTCTGGCACCACAGCGAGGACGCTCGCAAACCTGCGGCGATGAATCCACAATCGCGTCGCACAAACTGCAACGCATTGGCTCAATCCCAACAGAGGACACGCCCACACCGGACACGGCCGAGGGACAGTCCCTGAGTTTTCGCGCCTATGGGCCCCGGCGCCGGGCTCGGCCAAGAGGAGCGCTCAGACGCGGGCGGCGCGCAGGGCCGTCGCGCACACGTCCTCGGGCTGGGGGCCGATCCTGGGGATGACCGCGCAGAGAAGCTCGCGCAAGCGCTCGTTGTTGCGGCGGAACACGTCGACCACCCGCTCGGCGCTGACCGGCTCGCCGCCCTCCACCCCCACGTCGTAGTCGGTCACCATGGCCACGGTGGCGTAGCAGAGTTCGAGCTCGCGGGCCAGCTGGCACTCGGGGTAGGCGGTCATGTTGATCACGTCCCAGCCCATAGCCCGAAACCAGCGCGACTCGGCCCGCGTGGAGAAGCGCGGCCCCTGGATCACCACCACCGTGCCCCCGTCGCGGACGGGGATGCCGAGCTCCCGCGCGGTCTCCACGAGCAGCCGTCGAAGCTCGGGACAGTAGGGATCGGCAGCGGACACGTGGGTCACGGGCGCGTGCTCGTAGAAGGTGTCGCTCCGACCCCACGTCCTGTCGACGTACTGGTCGCAGACGACGAACTCGCCCAGTCGCAGATCCGGGCGGAGCGCCCCCGAGGCGCAGGGGCCGAGGACGCGCCGCACGCCGAGCTCCTTCAGGGCCCACAGGTTGGCGCGGTAGGGGATGCGGTGCGGGGGAAGCTCGTGCCGCCGTCCGTGCCGGGGAAGGAAGGCGACCCGCTTCCCCCCCAGCTCGCCCACCGCCACCGGCGCCGAGGGCCTCCCGTACGGCGTCTCCAGCTCCACCTCCTCCCCCTGGTCGAGGAAGGTGTAGAAGCCGGACCCGCCGATGATGCCGATCTCAGCCTGCACCGGATCCGTCGCTCCCCTCCGCCTCCTTGGCCGCCTGGGCGTAGGCAAGCTGGAGGTTGGCCAGGGTCTGGCGAAGGTCGCGCATGAGCTCCTTCGAGACCTCGCCCTCCAGGACCCCCAAGAGGGCTCGCACAGCCTCGATGGCGAGCCTCGCCTGGGCGAGGTCGCGCCCCTCCCGACTCAGGCGCCAGAACCCGAGCGAGCTCAGGGGGTAGAGCTGCTGGACGATGAGGTCGGCGACCTTGGCCTGCTTCAAGTACTCGCGCAGCTGGCTCGCCAGCTCCTCAGCGCTGGGCGGCGCCTCCTTCCCTGCCCTTCCCTCCTTCTCCTCAGCCACCGACGGTCTCCCTCGCCTCTGCCTCCACTTCCTCCGTCTCCGCTACCTGCTCGGCGTAGATCTGCTCCAGCGTCGCTCCCTGCTCGTAGCGGGCGATCTGCCGCTCGGCCGCGTTCGCCGGGGGAACGGCGAGCAGGTGCTCCAGGTGCAGCTCGGCCGCCACCGGCTCCACCCAGAGGATGAGCTCCTCGACCGCCGCCCGGGCCGGTCGCACGGCCAGCGTGCGCAGGTCGATCAGCTCCCCCGAGAGGCCGTGCCGGATCGCCCGCCACAGGTTCTCCTCGATCATCCGGTGGGGATGGTCGGGGAGGGGCTCGCCCTCGTCCACGGCCCGCGCCACCCGGGCGACGAGGGCGTAGGCCAGGGCAGCGAGCGCCTGGGCCTCGCCCGCGCGCGGCTGCCCGTCGCAGATCCGGATCTCGACGGTCGGGTAGGCGAGGTGGGGGCGCACGCTCCACCAAAGCTGGGTGTGCTCGTCGATCGATCCCGTCTGGTAGAGGGCCCGCACGTAGCTTTCGAACCCCTCCCACCCCTCGTAGGCGTCGGGCACGCCGCAGCGGGGGAACATGCGGGTGAAGATCTGGGTCCGGGCCGAGTGGAGGTGTGTGTAGCACCCCTCCACGAACGGCGAGCTGGCAGAGAGGGCCAGAAGCTCGGGCAGGAAGCCACGGAGGGCGTTCTGGACGGCTACCGCCCGGTCGGAGCCGCGGATGCCCACGTGCACGTGCAGGCCGAAGGTGTTGTTGCGCCAGACCACGTAGCGGAGGATCTCGTCGTTTCGGCGGTAGTGGGGGGTATCGATGATCCGCTGCTCCTGCCACGGGCTCCAGGGATGGGTGCCCGTGCCCCCCAGCCTCACCCCGATCCGCCCTGCCAGCTCGAGCAGCTGACGGCGCCGCTCCACGAGGCGCGAGGCCGCCTGGTGGAAGGTCTCGCAGCGGCCGGTGCGCACCTCCACCTCGGAGGCGATCAGCTCTCCCACCAGGTGCTCCTCCAGCGCGCTACCCCGGGCGGCCGCCTGCAGCTCCTCGAACCGGTTGACGAGGGAGAGGGTCTCGGGGTCGAGGATGGCGAACTCCTCCTCCACCGCCACGGTGAGGTCGACAGCCGACTCGTACCGCTCCCGGGCGGCCCGCAAGAGCTCGGGCCAGGGGACCTTCTGCGCTTCGCCCATTGGGCGGAAAGGCTATTCGAAGGGATCGAGGAGGCGCCTGGCCACGCTCGTCCACGACCACCGCTCGCAGGCCACCCGGCGGGCGATCTCCCCGAGCTCCCGGCGCTTGTCCCGGGGGAGCGACAGGAGATCGTGGAGCCTCTCCTGGAGCTCGATCGAGTCTCCGGTGGGGAAGGAGGCGAGGTGGCGGAGCTCGGGCGGGTAGGCGCTCTCCAGCGCCTGGGCGATCTCGGCCAGCCCCGAGTGGCGGGCCACGAGGGGAGGGCATCCGGCGGCGGCCGCCTCCGCCGCCACCATGCCGAACGCCTCCGGGAAGATGGAGGGCACCACCGCTACGTCCGCCAGCGACAAGAGGTTGACGAGGTGGCGGTGCTCGAGGGGGCCGGTGAAGAGGACGGTCGCGGGCGCCAGTCGCTCGAGCCTCCTCCGGTAGTCGCCGAAGCCGACGACGAGCGCTCTCGCCTCCAGGCCGCGCAGGGCCTCGAGCAGGAGGTGGACGCCCTTGTTGTAGAGGAGCTTGCCCACGTAGAGGACGGTGGGTCGGTCGCTGTCGAAGAAGCGGCGTAGCCGCTCGGCGTTGCCCTCGTCGGGGAGGCGCTCGTTGGCGCTCCCCGGGTTGGGGGGGTCGCGGCGGCACTCGTCCAGGAGGTCGGCGAGCGCTTGCTCGCGGGGCTTGGGTCGAAAGGTGGCCACGTCCACTCCCGGAGGCACCGCGTACACGCGCCGCACAGGGCCCACGACCTCGGCCAGCGCCTGGCGGGCGTGCTCGGAGCCGACGAACACCGCCTCTGCCCCCGCCAGGGCCGAGGCAGCCTCCTCCACCAAGTCCACCCGGCCCCGGATCGCGTACTCGATCTCCGAGCCGTGGACCTTGACCGCGTAGCGGGCGCCGCTCTCCCGACCTACAGCGCCGCCGGGAAGGACGTGGTTGCAGAAGACAAGATCAGCCGGGAGCAGGCCGCGTACCGCAGCCGCGTTCGCCTCCACGTAGCGCGCCCGCTCGGCGGGACTGAGGTCGGGTAGCAGGCGGGCGTCCAACCCCTGGTAGCGATCGAGCACGAACACAGGCAGGATGCGACCGGGAAGGTGGGGACGCACCACCCTCGCCCCGGCGAGATCGAAGCGTTCCGGCTCGGGCTCCTGGCAGAGGACGACCACCTCGTGGCCGGCCCGGCTCCACTCGCGGGCGACGGCCTGCGTGTAGATGTTGGAGCCGGTCCCGCTGAGCAGGTATCCATGCCACAGGAGGATGCGCATACCTCGTCTCCCTCGTCGTCGTGCCCATTCTCTCCCTGGGAGGCGACGAGGCCGCGTCGCCCCGAGAGCGACGTCTGCTCGCCGCGGACGGCGCGGGCGAGCCTCCCGGGGCCCACGGCCTCAGGCGAGGTGGAAGTAGAGGGCGTGCAGCAGCTCGACAGCCGGGTTCGAGGTGTGAACCTGGACGTCGGGAGGGACGTCGAGGAGGGCCTCCGAGTAGTTGAAGATGATCTTGACGCCTGCGTCCACGAGCGCGTCGGCCACCTCCTGAGCGGCCGCCGCCGGCACGGCTAGGACGCCCACGATGATGTTCTTCTCCCGGACGACGTCCTTGAGCCGACTCACGTCCTGGACGACCCCGTTTCCGATGGGTCTCCCGATCACCTCCGGGTCCCGGTCGAACACGGCGGCGATGTTGATGCCGTGCTCGGCGAAGATGGGCGAGCTGGCGATGGCCTGGCCGAGCCGCCCGGCGCCGATCAGGGCGATGTTGTGCTGCCCTTGCGTGCGCAGGATCTTGCGGATCTCGGCCAACAGCCCGTCCACGTTGTAGCCGACCCCCCGCTTCCCGAACTTGCCGAAGGTGGAGAGGTCGCGCCGGATCTGGGTCGCGTTGATGTTGGTGTAGTCGGAGATCTCCTGGGAGGAGATCCGGTCCTTGCCCATCTTCTTAGCCTGCGTGAGCACCTGCAGGTAGCGGCTCAGCCGCGCCGCCACGCCCACCGTCAGCCGATCGGCCACTCCAGCAACTCCTTGTGTCGAGGTTTGTGACAGAGGAACACTATTGTGCCACCTCGGCGCCGTGGCCGGAGCGAGTGGCGTCCGGCATCCTCTCGTGCCGCACTTTGTACCTCGTCCACGCGGGCGCCGCCCTACGGGTAGAGCCCCCGCGTGGTGGTGGCCTCGGCCACCCGCGCCACCGCCAGCCCGTAGGCCGCCATGCGCATGCTCGTCCCCTTCTCTTCTCGCACGGCCCAGGTGGCCTGGAAGGCGTTGGAGGTGATCTCGCGCAGCTTCTCGTTCACCTCCGCCTCCTTCCAGAAGTACTCCTGCAGCCCCTGCACCCACTCGAAGTAAGAGACGACGACCCCGCCGGCGTTGGCCAGGACGTCGGGAAGGATGAGGATGCCGCGCTCCTCGAGGATGTCGTCGGCGGCGGGGGTGGTGGGGCCGTTGGCTCCCTCCAGCACGATCCTGGCCCTGACCCGGTCGGCGTTGTCGGCCGTGATTACCTGCTCGAGGGCGCAGGGGGCGAGGACGTCGCACTCGAGGAGGACGAGCTCCTCGTTGGTGATGGGCTCCGTCCCCTTCAGCCCGCGCAGGGTCCCCGCCTCCCGCTTGTGGACGATGGCGGCGGGGACGTCGATGCCCTTCGGGTTGTAGATGCCGCCCGTCGAGTCGGACAGGGCGATGACCGTCGCCCCCTCTTCGTGGAGGAAGCGGGCGAGGTAGCTCCCCACGTTCCCGAACCCCTGCACCGCCACCCGCAGGCCGCGCACGTCGATGGCCAGCTTCTCCAGCGCCTCGAGCAGGCAGTAGAGGGCGCCGCGGGCGGTCGCCTCCAGCCGCCCCAGCGAGCCGCCCACCGTGAGCGGCTTGCCGGTGACGACGCCCAGCACCGAGTGGCCCTTGTTCATGGAGTAGGTGTCGAAGATCCAGGCCATCTCCCGGGGCCCCGTGCCCACGTCGGGGGCAGGGATGTCCCGCTCGGGCCCGATCTCGGTGATGATCTCGGTCGTGTAGCGGCGCGTGAGTCGCTCCAGCTCGCCCACGGAGAGCCGCTTGGGGTCGCAGACGACGCCCCCCTTGGCGCCCCCGAAGGGGATGCCCATGAGGGCGCACTTCCAGGTCATCCACATGGCCAGGGCCTTGACCTCGTCCAAGGTGACGTCGGGGTGGTAGCGGATTCCGCCCTTGGAGGGCCCCCGGGCGATGTTGTGGGTAACCCGATAGCCCTCGAAGGTGCGAATCGAGCCGTCGTCCATGCGGACGGGCACCGACACCACCACCGACTTCTTGCACTGCTCGAGGACGGCGATGAGGTTGGGGTCGATGTTGAAGGTCTCCCCCACCAGCCGGAGCTGCTGCTGGGCGATGCGGAAGGGGTTCTCGCGTAGGTGGGAAACGCCGGCTTCGACTGTGGACACGTTCGCTCCTTCCTGGATGGGCCGCGGGAGGCGGCGGGGTCGAGTATACGCCTGTGTATATCGACTATTCGACCTCCAGCCGTACCGACCTGGCGATCACTCCGCCGGCGGCGACGTGGGCGACGAGTCGCAGGAGGTAGCGACCCTCGGGCAGCCTTCCCCGGGCAGGCTCCAGGCCGGGGAGGGGGAGCGCGTAGCGGCCGGGGAGGAGGTGCCGGGCCCGGGCGACGAGACCGAGCCGGCGCCCCCCCGGGTCGACGAGCTCGACGTCGAGGCGGGCGACGCCCTCGTCCCTGCCCACCGCGAAGGCGAGGACGGGCGGCGAGGGCGCGGCGCGAGCCGGGTGGGCAAGGAGGCGGGGACGGCCGAGGAGATCGCCCCTGGGGGGCCCAAGCACGAGCGCCCAGGGGACGCGCAGGACGGGCCCAGCGCTGGGCCGAACGAGGACGACTCCCTGGGCGAGGCCCCGCTCGCTCCCTGCCGACCGGGCGCGGACGCGCACGACCGTCCTGGCCCCGGGAGCGAGGGCAAGACGGCGGGGCTCCGCCCTCACCGCCCATCCCCGGCCCGACCGGGGACGCACCTCCACCGTGGCCGACAACGGGCGCGACGACAGGCTGCGGAGCGCGAGCACGAGGGTCGACCGCGAGCCGGAGCGGAGGGCGCGCGGGAAGGCGAGCCCGGCCGGCTCGACTACGAGCTCAGCGGTGGCAGCGCGGGGGAGAGCGAGGAGCCCTGCCCCCTGCTCG
>CAZQRA010000065.1:0-9673 GCA_964595575.1 uncultured Gaiellales bacterium | reverse complement strand
ATCCACCTCTGCTGCGGCCGAATCACGGTCAGGCTACCCACATGAATGGCAGAAGCCCCAAGTACAAGGCCAAGGGGTTCGGCTACGTCGGACAGGATCTCTACGCCTCGGGCTTCAACCTCGCCCAGGAGGGGGTCAAGCGCTTCGGCTTGAAGAGAGGCGACCGGGCGATGGTGTGGGGCCTTCTGTCTCAGCCCACGCGCGGCCTCCGTACGAAGGGAGCGATCGACGCGTTCAAGAAGGCTGGGCTGAAGGTGGACTACATCGAGATCAACAAGCAGACGAACGCGGATCCAGCCGCCGGCGTCCCGGTGTTCAGCGCCTACGTATCGTCCCATCCCGACGTGAAGGTGGTGGTCACTGACCACGGCGGGCTGACCGCGACGGCGGAGACCTACCTGAAGGCCGCGCGCAAGGGACCGAACGACATCGTCGTGCTCGGCTTCGACCTCTCGCCGGCCACGGTGACCGCGATCAAGGGAGGCTGGACGGATCTCGTCCTCGACCAGCAGCCGTGGCTGCAGGGGTACTTGCCGATCCTCCAGATCTGCCTGACGAAGCTCTACAAGTTCGCCGGGCTCCACATCGACACGGGCTCCGGCCTCGTCGACAAGAGCAACGTGGCCCAGATCGAGCCGCTCGTGAGGAGGGTCATCCGCTAGCTAGCGGGAGCGGGCGGCGGCGGCCGACAGGGTCGCCGCCGCCTCTCCGCCACCGTTGGTGACATGGGTAACCTGCTCGATCTGCGCGGCATTTGGAAGTCGTTCGGCGAGGTCCACGCCCTCCAGGACGTCGACTTCCGCGTGGGAGAGAACGAGATCGTCGGACTGCTCGGCGATAACGGCGCCGGAAAGTCGACCCTGATCAAGATCATCACCGGCTACCACCAGCCGACGCGAGGCGAGATCTACTGGAGGGGAGAGAGGCTCGATCACCTGAGCGTCCACCGGGCGCGCGAGCTCGGGATCGAGGCCGTCTACCAGGAGAAGGCGCTGGCCGACCAGCAGCCCCTGTGGCGCAACATCTTCATGGGGCGTGAGCGAACGACCAGGCTCGGCTTCCTCGACGTGGCCGGGATGGAGGCAGAGACCATGGAGCTGATGCGCGGCTTCCTCCGGTTCACATCGGCCGCGGTCACGCCCCGGACGGTCGTCGGCAGCATGTCCGGCGGGGAGCGCCAAGGCGTCGCGATCGCCCGCGCCTCCACTTCCAGGCCGAGCTCATCATCCTCGACGAGCCGACCATGAATCTCTCCTCACCGAGACCCAGAAGGTGCTCGACTTCGTGGGCGAGATCAAGGCGGCGGGGAAAGCCTGCATCTTCATCGACCACAACATCTTCCACGTCCACCCCGTCGCCGACCGGATCGTCATTCTCGACCGCGGCCGGGTCGCCGGCGAGTTCAAGAAGGAGGAGATCACGTTGGAGGGGCTGATCGACATCATGCGGAGGGTGGCGCACACGGGCTCGCTGGCGGCCGCCTCCTGAGATGGCGCGCCAGGCGACCGAGCTTCCGGCGCGGTTCCCCTGGGCTGGCCGGCTGACGCGCCCGCCGCGCAGCCTCGTCCTGCGCTGGTACGGCCTCCAGCTCGGCACCGTAGCCATGGCGCTCCTGCTGTGGGTGATCTACGCGGTCAAGGCCCCAGAGACGTGGCTCTCCGACGACCGCATCTACTCCTCGCTGATGTCGACCGTTCCCTTCACGGCGATCATGGCCCTCGGGCTGACCCTGGTCGTGATCGCGCGAGAGATCGACCTCTCCTTCCCCTCGGTCATGGCCGTGGCCGCCCTCGTGTTCGTGGAGACCCCTGGAGATCCCCTCTTTGGGCTCTTGGCCGGGCTGGGAGCGGGCGTCGTCGTCGGTCTCCTGAACGGCCTGGTCGTGGTCAAGCTCGGCATCCCCTCGCTCGTGGCCACGATCGGCACGCTCTTCTTCTGGCGAGGGATCGTGCTCGTGGCCACGGGCGGAAACGGCTCCGGCCTGACCGACGAGTCGAGCAGCTGGGTCGGACGCATGCTCGTCGGCCGCATCGCCGACGGCCGCATTCCCGCCCAGATGCTGTGGACGCTGGGCTTCGCTGTCTGCCTGTGGCTCGTCCTCAACCGGCACCGGTTCGGGGCCCACGTCTACCTCGTGGGCGACAACGTGGAGAGCGCCAAGATGATGGGCGTCAACGCCGACCGGGTGCGCATCGCGGTCTTCACGGTGCTGGGCGGGCTCGCCGGCTTCGCCGGGATCGTGTCGGGCCTGGAGGTGAGCTACTTCTGGCCCACGGGGGGCGAGGGCCAGCTTCTCCCCACCATCGTGGCGGTGTTCATCGGCGGAACCTCGGTCTTCGGCGGCATGGGCACCATCTTCGGCACGACCCTCGGCTCCTTCATCACCGGCTCGATCGAGCCCGGCATCGTGTCCATCGGCCTCACCGGCTTCTACACCCAGGTGATCTGGGGCGCCATGATCGTGCTCGCCCTGGTGATGCAGGCGGTGGTCATGCGCCGGGTGGGAAGGTAGGGCGAAGAGAGGGGCGCTCGCGCGGGGGTATAGTTCTCGCGCCATCGATGACGCCTGAGGGGAAGAGACGGCAGGCGCCGTCCGGCGGGCGCCGGGACGATCACAACCGGGATGGGCCTCCCCGGGGCGCCGCCATCGTCCCCCTGGCCGAGGCCGTGGCCGATCTCGTGCGGGACGGCGACGTGGTGGCGCTGGAGGGGTTCACCCATCTCATCCCCCACGCCGCCGGCCACGAGCTCATCCGACAGGGCCGCCGCGACCTGACCCTCGTGCGCATGACGCCGGACGTGATCTACGACCAGCTGATCGGGATGGGGTGCGCGCGCAAGATCGTGTTCTCGTGGGGGGGCAATCCCGGAGTCGGATCACTCCACCGCTTTCGGGACGCCGTGGAGAACGGCTGGCCGGCTCCCCTCGAGATCGAGGAGCACTCGCACGCCGGGATGGCGGCCGCCTACGCGGCCGGAGCTGCCAACCTGCCGTTCGGCGTCCTTCGGGGGTACGCAGGCACGGACCTAGCGGAGCGAACCTCGGTCGCGTGGATCACGTGCCCGTTCACGGGCGAGCGCCTGGCCGCCGTACGGGCCCTGCGGCCCGACGTGGGGATCGTCCACGCCCAGCAGGCCGACGTCCGCGGCAACGTGCAGCTGTGGGGAATCCTCGGCGTCCAGAAGGAAACGGTGCTCGCGTCCAGGCGGACGCTGGTCACGGTGGAGGAGATCGTGCCGGAGCTGGAGCTGAGACCGGGCGGCCTCGTCCTGCCTTCGTGGACGATCACCGCCGTCTCCCTCGCCCCGGGAGGAGCCCACCCCTCGTACGCCCACGGGTACTACCAGCGCGACAACGCCTTCTACGCCCGCTGGGACGAGATCAGCCGCGAGCGCGACGCGTTTCGCCGGTGGATGCAGCGGCACGTGCTCGACACGGCGGACGTCCACGAGTACCGCAGGAGCCTGGCGCTGCCGGAGGTCGCCGCCGCGTGAGCTCCCCCCTTGGATACACCCCAGAGGAAATGATGGCGGTGGCGGCTGCGCGGCGACTAAAGGACGGGGTCACGTGCTTCGTCGGCATCGGGCTCCCGAGCAAGGCCGCCAACCTGGCTCGGCGGACGCATGCCCCACGCTGCGTCCTCGTCTACGAGAGCGGCACGATCGGAGCCAAGCCCCGACGTCTACCCCTCTCGATCGGGGACGGCGAGCTGGCCGAGACGGCGGACGCCGTCGTGTCCGTCCCCGAGATCTTCGCCTACTGGCTGCAAGGGGGTAGGCTCGACGTCGGCTTCCTGGGGGCAGCGCAGATCGATCGGTACGCCAATCTCAACAGCACGGTGATCGGGGACTACGACCGCCCGCGGGTACGCCTTCCCGGCGCGGGAGGAGCCCCCGAGATCGCCGGCTTCTGCCGGGAGACCTTCGTCATGCTGCGACAGAGCCCGCGCACCTTCGTCGAGCGCGTGGACTTCAGGACCACGGTCGGCCACGGAGACGGGCCGGGATCGCGGGAGCGCCTCGGCCTCCCCGGCAAGGGAGTGACCCAGGTCATCACCGACCTCGGGATCCTGGAGCCGGATCCTGAGTCGAAGGAGCTCACCCTGACTACGGTGTACCCAGGAGTGACGGCCGCGGACGCTCGCGCCGCCACCGGATGGGAGCTCAAGGTGGCAGACACCCTCGCCGTCGAGGAGGCGCCGAGCGAGAGGGAGCTGGCAGAGTTACGTGACCTGGAGGCCACGATCGAGGAGAGGAGGAGCGAGTGACCCGCATCGAACGGCTGCAAGCGATCGACGACGCCGAGCTGGTCGCCGGCGGAGAGGAGCCGCCCTACTACTTTCCCGACTACCGATCGACGGAGCTCCGCGCTCCGCGACGGCCGTTGCTCCTGCTGCCGAGCGCTCTTGCCGACCGCACCGGGCCCGTGTTCGGCGCGGACACGGTCTCGGAGGCCGACGCCGACTTGACCCGCCAGCACCAGGGGGAGCCGATCGGAGAGCGGATCGTGGTCTCCGGGCGCGTCCTCGACCGGGACGGGCGACCGATCCGAGACGCCCTGGTCGAGATCTGGCAGGCCAACTCGGCAGGACGCTACCGGCACGAGAACGACCAGCACCCTGCGCCCCTCGATCCCAACTTCACCGGGGCGGGCCGCTGCCTCACCGACCGGGAAGGCCGCTACCGCTTCACGACCATCAAGCCGGGCCCGTATCCGTGGAGGAATCATCCCAACGCCTGGCGGCCCTCCCACATCCACTTCTCCTTGTTCGGCCGCGCCTTCAGCGAGCGGCTGGTGACACAGATGTACTTCCCGGGCGATCCGCTCCTCGAGTCGGACCCCATCCTGCAGTCGATCCGTGACCCCAAGGCCCAGGCCCGGCTCATCTCCTCGTTCGATTGGGAGACGACGACGCCGGAGTGGTGCCTTGGGTTTAGGTTCGACATCGTCGTCGGCGGCGCGGCCGCGACCCCGCTGGAGCGCTGATGCTTCCCCGGACCCCCCCGCAAACGGTGGGCCCGTTCTTCGCGATCGGGCTCTCCGTCCGGCCGCAGAACGAGCTCGTCAAGCCAGGCTCGCCGGGCGCCCTGGAGATCGTCGGCCGGGTCCTCGACGGAGCCGGCGAAGGCGTTCCCGACGCCCTCGTCGAGATCTGGCAGGCCGATGCCGAGGGCGCCTACCGAAGAGACTTCGGCTGGGGTCGGTGCGGAGTGGACGCGACCGGAGCGTACCGGTTCGTCACGGTCAAGCCGGGCCCCGTCCCGGCTGCGGACGGAAGCCTCCAGGCCCCGCACCTGAGCGTGCTCGTCTTCGCCCGCGGCCTCCTCAAGCCCGTCTACACCCGCATGTACTTCCCCGACGAGGAGGAGCTGAACCGCCGCGACCCCCTCCTCTCAGCGCTCGACGATCCCGACCGGGCGGCGCTCACGGCGTCGCTCGAGGAGGGCCGCCTCCGGTTCGACATCCGCCTTCAGGGCGAGCAGCAGACGCCGTTCTTCGTGCCGTGACCACGTTCGCGGCGATCTTCGTGCCCTCCCGGATCCGCGAGGCTACCTCGGATACCGCTTGGCTCCAAGCCATGCTCGAAGCGGAGGGCGCTCTCGCCCGTGCCCAGGCCAGGCTCGGCCTCATCCCGGTGGAGGCCGCCCGCGAGATAGGGGAGTGCTGCCGGGCCGAGCTCTTCGACGTCGAGGCCCTGGCCGCAGACGGGCGTCGGGCGGGAAATCCGGTCGAGCCCCTGGTCCGCGCGCTGCGGGCCCGCGTCGGGGGCCAGGCTCAAGACTTCGTGCACTGGGGAGCGACCAGCCAAGACATCCTCGACACCGCGGCGGCGCTGGTGAGCCGCCGCGCCCTGGGGCTGATCCTGGAAGAGGTCGACGAGGCCGCCCGTTTGGTCGCAGCCCTGGCCGAGGCCTACGCCCGCACCCCCATGGTCGGCCGCACCCTGCTCCAGCAGGCATCCCCGACAACCTTCGGCCTCAAGGCGGCGGGTTGGCTCTTAGGCCTCCTCGAGGCCCGCGCGGCGCTGGTGCGCGTGCGCGAGGAGCGGCTTGCAGCCCAGCTCGGCGGGGCCGTGGGCACGCTGGCGGCTCTCGGCGACCGCGGCCTCGAGGTCCTGGCGGAGCTGGCCGCGGAGCTGGGGCTTCCTCGCCCGATCGCCCCCTGGCACACGAGCCGGGGGCGGGTCGCGGAGCTGGCCGCGGGGCTCGAGCTGACGGCAGGGGCGGTCGCCAAGATCGGGCTCGACGTCGCCCTGATGGCCCAGTCGGAGGTTGCCGAGGTTCGGGTTCGAGGCGGGGGCAGCTCCTCCACGCTCCCTCAGAAGCAGAACCCGATCGGCGCCACCCTCGCTCTCGCCTGCGCCCGCAGCGCCCGGGCGGCTACCTGGGCGCTCCGGGGGGGCGAGCACGAGCACGAGCGGGCGCTCGCGGCCTGGCACGCCGAGTGGAGCGCCCTCTCCGACGCCCTGGCCCTGACAGGGGGCGCCGCCTCCTGGGCGCGCGAGCTCCTGGAAGGGGTAGAGGCCGACCCCGACCGGATGCGCCACAACCTCGAGGCGGCGGGCGGGCTGGTCATGGCCGAGCGGATCTCGTTCCTCCTTGCTCCCTCCCTCGGACGATCCGAGGCCCAGAGACTAGTGGCCGAGGCCTCCGCGCGGGCGCGGGCGAGCGGCCGCTCGCTGCGAGAGGAGCTCGTCGCGGACGGGCGGGCGACCCTCCCTCCCGACGAGCTGGAGGCGGCGCTCGATCCGGGCGGATACCTGGGGTCCGCCGAAGAGATCGTGGACTCGGTATTGGCGGCGTTCCGAGCCTCTGTCCCGGAGAGGCCGCGAGGGTGAGGCTCCGTTCTCGCCTGGAGGGATCCTCGAGCGCCCCCATGCTCGTGCTGTCGAGCTCCCTGGGAACCACCCTGGAGCTCTGGGACGCCAACGTCGCTGCCTTCGCCCAGCGCTTCCAGGTGCTCCGCTACGACCATCGCGGGCACGGAGGCTCTCCCGTCCCGGACGGACCGTACGAGGTGTCCGACCTGGCGGGCGACGCCCTCGATCTCCTCGACCAGGTGGGGGTCGAGCGCGTCTTCTGGTGCGGCCTCTCCCTCGGGGGCGCGGTCGGGCTGTGGCTGGCAGCGAACGCCCCCGAGCGCCTCGACCGCCTGGTCGTCGTCTCCAGCTCGGCCCGGTTCGGGCCCGAGGACGTCTGGCGCCGGCGAGCACGTCTCGTGCGCGAGGGCGGGGTCTCCTCCATCTCCGACGCTGTGCTAGAGAGGTGGTTCACTCCCTCCTACCGGAAGACCGAGCCCGAGGTCGTCCTCCGTTTCCGGGAGATGCTCGAGAGCACCCCCCGGGAGGGGTACGCGGCCTGCTGCGAGGCCATCGCCACCTGGGACTTCCGCGAGCAGCTGGCACGGGTGGCCGTGCCCACCCTCGTCGTGACGGCCGAGGAGGACCCGGCCACCCCGCCCGCGCACGGTCGCCTGCTGGCCGAAGGCATCCCTTCCGCCAGCCTCCGAGTCATCCCCGGGGCGGCCCATCTGGTGAACGTGGAGCGTCCTCACGAGCTCTCCGGCCTCGTCCTGCGACACCTCGCCGAGGGGACGTGAGCGAGTCCGAGTTCGAGCGGGGAATGCGTGTCCGCCGGGAGGTCCTGGGCGACGAGCACGTGGACCGGGCCGTGGCCGGTACCACCGCGTTCACCGCCGATTTCCAGGACCTGATCACCCGCTACGCCTGGGGAGCCATCTGGGCCCGACCTGGCCTCGATCGCCGGACGCGGAGCTGCGTCACCCTGGGGATGCTCGTCGCTCTCGGCCGGGAGCAGGAGCTGGAGATGCACGTGCGGGCCGCCTTGAGAAACGGCGTCACCCCGGCCGAGATCAAGGAGGTCCTGCTCCAGTGCGCGATCTACTGCGGGGTCCCAGCCGCCAACGGCGCGTTCGCCCTGGCCCAGCGCCTCCTCGAGGAAGAGGGGCTCGCGTAGGCGGAGCATCCAGGCTGCGACCGCGGGGAGCGCCCCCTGCGCCGCCCGTCCTCTCTCGTCCGCGCCCACCGTTCACGATTGACCGTGGAGGGCCTGCCGGGAGAGGAGAGCCATCCGGGTGGGGCCGGTGGACGCCCTCGCGAGCGGCTCGAGCGAGCGGGCTCACCGAGCCCGTGCGAGTTTCGCCGGCCGACCCGCCGCCGCTCGCCCCGAGAGGGCGAGGGCGACGACCGCCCCTATCCCTAAGGCCCCGATCGTGGCCGCCATGGGCACGGCCGACCCGGAGCCGGCGACGCCTGCCAGCGGCGCCACCGCGGCCCCGACCAGGAACTGCAGGACGCCCAGGAGCGCCGAGGCGCTGCCGGCGGCATGCGGGTAGTCGCCGAGGGCGAGAGCTGTCGCATTCGGCATCACGAACCCGAGGCTGGCCACGACCGCGAACAGGCACGGCAGGATCCCTGCCAGGCCGATTCCGCCTGCCAGCACCACGGCCAAGAGGGAGAGGCCGGCCGCAGCGAAGACGGCCACCCCGAAGGCGAGCAACCGCAGGGGACCAAGCCGCCCGACGAGGGCTGCGTTGATCTGGCCGCACGCGACCAGCCCGGCCGCGTTCAACCCGAAGACGCCGCCGTAGAGCTGCGGAGAGGCGCCGTAGATCCCCTGGACGACGAAGGGCGAGCCCGCGATGTAGCTGAACATCCCGCCGAAGGTGAAGCTCATGACGAGGGTGTGGGCCAGGAATACCCGATCGCGGAGAAGCCCACCGAAGGCATGCAGGAGCTCGAGCCCGCCGCCCCGCCGGCGACCGGCCGGCAGCGTCTCATCCAGACCTATGGCGGTGGCCAGCAACAAGACGAGGCCGAGGAGAGCGAGGGCGACGAACAACCCCTCCCACGAGACGACGCGCAGCATCTGGGCCCCCACGATCGGCGCCAGGATGGGAGCCATGCCTGTCACGAGCATGAGGTGCGAGAAGACCCTCGCCGCCGCCACCGCCGACCGGAGGTCGCGCACGATCGCTCTCGCGATCACGATCCCGGCTGCTCCCGCCAGCCCCTGCACGAGCCGCAGCACGACCAGCACCCAAAGGGACGGCGAGAAGGCACAAGCTGCCGACGCGGCAGAGTACGCGGCGAGTCCCGCGAGGAGCGGCCGGCGGCGTCCCAGGCGGTCGCTCAGCGGCCCCGAGAGCAATTGCCCCAGCGCCAGCCCCGCCAGGCAGGCCGTCAGGGTGAGCTGCCCTTCCGCGGCGCTGGCGCCGAAGTCGTCCGTGAGCTGGGGAAGCGCCGGCAGGTAGAGGTCGATGGAGAGGGGAGCGAGAGCGGTGAGCGAGCCGACGATGAGCCCCAGCCGGACCCGTCGGATCACGATGCTCAGAGGGACGCCTGCCACCTGCTCGTTCTCCCTGGGCGCATACGGAGCGGCGTCAGCCTCGTGCACGCGTCAGCCGAGACCGAGCAGCGCTACCGCGTTCTCCTTGAGGATGAGCGGCCGTACCTCGTCCTTGAACGGGGCCCGCTCGAAGTCGGCCAGCCAGCGCTCTGGGGTGAGCAGGGGAAAGTCGGAGCCGAAGAGCACCTTCCTGCTCAGCTGCGAGCTTGCGTACTGTACGAGCTGGGGAGGAAAGTACCTGGGCGACCACCCCGAGAGGTCGATCCACACGTTCTCCTTGTGGAGACACATCGAGATCGCCTCG
>CAZQRA010000064.1:0-10047 GCA_964595575.1 uncultured Gaiellales bacterium | reverse complement strand
CCCGCCCGGCGCGAGAGCCGGGCGAGGGGGCAGGGCCGGTGGAGGAGGCACTGCCTGACGAGGAGCAGCTCGCGAGCGGGCAGGCCGACGTCTCCCCAGCGGATGCCCTCCCCGGCGAGGAGGAGGTCGAGGCCTGATGCTGATGCCGCGCAAGACCAAGTTCCGCAAGCACCACCGCGGCCGCATGAAGGGGATCTCCAAGGGCCAGCTCGTGGTCCAGTACGGGGACTTCGGCCTCAAGGCGCTCGAGCCGGGTTGGCTCACCAACCGCCAGATAGAGGCTGCTCGGGTGGCCATGACCCGCAAGATCAAGCGCGGCGGGAAGGTGTGGATCAACATCTTCCCCGACAAGCCCTACACCAAGAAGCCGGCCGAGACGCGCATGGGCTCGGGGAAGGGATCGCCGGAGGGCTGGGTGGCGGTGGTGAAGCCCGGCCGGGTCATGTTCGAGCTCACCGGCGTAGCCGAGCCGCTGGCGCGGGAGGCGCTTCGCCTCGCTGGGGCCAAGCTTCCCATTAAGACCAAGGTCGTGAGGCGCGAGGGCGACCTGTTCGACTAGGCCCGCGCCGGCCGAGGAGAGGACATGAAGGCACGAGATTTGCGGCACCTGAGCGACGAGGACCTTGACCGCAAGCTGGCGGAGACGCGCCGGGAGCTCTTCAACCTTCGCTTCCAGGCCGCCACGGGAGCTCTCGAGAACACGGCTCGCCTGCGCCTGGCGCGGCGGGAAATCGCCCGCATCCTGACCGTCAAGCGGGAGCGCGAGCCGAAGGTAGAGCGGACGACGAAGACGAGGAAGAAGAGGTAGAGGATGGCAGACCAGGCACGGAGCGGAGAAGAGCAGGAGGCCGTGGAGGGAGCTGAGACCAAGCCTGCCTCCGACTCGGGGGAGCCGGCGGCTCAGGCATCCGGTCGGGCCTCGGCTGGGGAGGGCTCTCGGGCGACCACGGGCGGCAGTGGCGAGCGGCCTCCCCGGGGTGAGCGGCGCCGGCGGGCTCGGTCGGAAAGCGCCCAGGAGAAGGAGCGATCCCCCCTCGTCCGCCTGCCCAAGCCCGAGAAGGTCCGGGGCAAGCGCCAGGAGCGCCGGGGCGTCGTGGTTTCCGCCGCCATGGACAAGACCATCGTGGTGCGGGTGGACACGCTCAAGGCCCACCCTCGCTACAAGAAGATCATCCGCCGCTCGACCAAGCTCCATGCCCACGACGAGCGCAACGAGGCCAAGGTCGGCGATGTCGTCCGCGTCGTGGAGACGCGTCCCCTGTCGCGCACGAAGCGCTGGCGGCTGGTCGAGATCATCGAGGTAGCGAAGTAGGATGATCCAGCAGGAGACGCGCGTCCGGGTAGCTGACAACACCGGAGCCAGGGAGATCCTGTGCATCCGGGTCTTGGGGGGCTCCCGCCGTCGCTACGCTCGGGTGGGGGACATCATCGTGGGCACGGTCAAGTCGGCGAGCCCCCAGGGCCAGGTGAAGAAGGGGGACGTCGTCCGGGCCGTCATCGTCCGCACCAAGAAGCCCCAGATTCGGGAGGATGGCACCACCATCGCCTTCGACGAGAACGCAGCCGTCATCATCGATCACCAGCGCAACCCCCGCGGCACCCGCATCTTCGGCCCGGTGGCCCGAGAGCTGCGGGAGAAGAACTTCATGAAGATCGTCTCCTTGGCGCCGGAGGTGCTGTAGGTGGCTCGAGCGATGAAGGTGCGCAAGGGCGACCTCGTCCAGGTGATCGCCGGCAAGGACCGGGGCAAGCAAGGGCGGGTGCTGGAAGCGCGGCCCAAGGAGGGACGAGTGGTGGTCGAGAACCTCAACATCGTCAAGCGTCACACCCGCCCCCGCCCGGTCAAGGACGCAAGCCGCATGGGCGGCACCACCATCCAGCCGGGAGGCGTGATCGAGAAGCCGGCCCCCATCGACGTGTCCAACGTGATGGTGGTGTGCCCCGTGTGCAACCGCCCCACTCGGGTGGGAGCGAGGTTCAAGGAGGTCAAGGGGCGCACGGTCAAAGTGCGCGTCTGCAAGCGGGGCGACTGCGGTCAGGAAATCGACAGGGGCGGGCAGAGGTGAGCGAGAACGGCTACGTCCCCCGCCTCAAGCTCCTCTACGAGCGCGAGGTGCGACCTCGGCTCAAGGAGGAGCTAGGGCTGCGCTCGATCATGGAGGTCCCCCGCGTGGAGAAGATCACGCTCAACATGGGGGTGGGCGAGGCCAAGACCGACGCTAAGGCTCTGGACAGCGCCATCCACGAGCTCAGCCTCATCGCCGGCCAGCGGGCCCAGGTGCGCAGAGCCCGCAAATCGATTGCCGGCTTCAAGGTGCGCGCAGGCATGCCCGTGGGCGTGCGGGCGACGCTGCGGGGCGCCCGTATGTACGAGTTCCTCGACCGCTTGATCTCGATCGCCCTGCCTCGCATCCGCGACTTCCGGGGTCTCGATCCCGGCTCCTTCGACGGCCGGGGCAACTACTCGCTCGGTATCCGCGAGCAGATCATCTTCCCTGAGATCAGCTACGACGACATCAGCCAGATCCGCGGCCTCGATGTCGCCATCACCACCACCGCCAAGAGCGACGAGGAGGGATACGCCCTCCTCAAGGCGCTCGGCCTGCCGTTCGCGGAGCGAAGGAGGGAGACCTGAGACGTGGCCAAGAAGTCGCTGATCGTGAAGGCCCAGCGGCCGCCGAAGTACAAGACCCAGCGCTACCGCCGTTGCAACCGCTGCGGGCGGCCGCGGGCCGTGTACCGGAAGTTCGGGTTGTGCCGTATCTGCCTGCGGCAGCTCGCCCACCAGGGCGTGATCCCGGGCATGACCAAGGCCTCCTGGTGAGAGCGAGACCATGCTGACCGATCCCATCGCCGACATGCTCACCCGCATCCGCAACGCCAACAGGGCGCTCCACGAGACCGTGGAGATGCCCTCCTCGCGTCTCAAGGTGGAGATCGCCCGCATCCTCAAGGAGGAGGGCTACATCCGCGACTACCGGGTGGAGAAGGGAAAGAGCTTCGACGTGTTGGTCATCGAGCTCAAGTACGGGAAGAACCGGGAGCGGGTCATCACCGATCTCAAGCGCGTCTCCAAGCCGGGCCGCCGCGTGTACGCCCGCAAGGACCGGGTGCCCCGGGTGCTGGGCGGTCTGGGGACCGCCATCCTGTCCACCTCGAGCGGGGTCATGACCGGCCGGGCCGCCCAGGCGAAGGGGATCGGGGGCGAGGTCATCTGCTTCGTATGGTGAGCCTGTGAGCAGGATCGGACGCAAGCCCATCGAGATCCCCGACGGCGTCTCCGTGTCCGTGTCGCCCGGCCGGGTCCAGGTGAGCGGGCCCTTGGGCGAGCTCTCCCAGGAGGTGCCCGCTCGGATCACGGTCAGCCAAGAGGACGGTCGCCTGGTCGTTCGTCGGCCCACCGACCGAGGAGAGGATCGGGCGCTCCACGGCCTCACCCGCACCTTGATCGCCAACATGGTCGAGGGGGTGACCAAGGGGTTCGAGAAGCGCTTGGAGATCCACGGGGTGGGCTACCGAGCGAGCCTGCGGGGGAGCGATCTCGAGCTGGCGGTGGGCTACTCCCACCCCGTCGTCATCGCGCCTCCCGAGGGCATCTCCTTCGAGGTGCCGGCTCCTACCCAGATCGTGGTCAAGGGGATCGACAAGCAGCTCGTGGGCCAGGTGGCAGCCGAGATCCGCCGCGTGCGGCCGCCCGAGCCCTACAAGGGCAAGGGCATCCGCTACCAGGGCGAGCACGTTCGCCGCAAGGTAGGAAAGAGGGCGTGATGGCCAGGCTGACCACGCGGGAGGCGAGGCTCCGGCGCCACCGCCGAGTCCGGGGCAAGATCTCGGGAACGGCGGAGCGCCCCCGGCTGGTCGTGTTCCGCTCCAACGTGGGCATCTACGCCCAGCTCGTCGACGACACGGTCGGCCGCACGCTGGCCGCCGCCAGCTGGCAGCACCTGCCCAAGAGCTTCAAGGGCACGAAGACCGAGCAAGCCCGGGCGGTGGGACGACTCCTCGCCGAGCGGGCGGCCCAGGCCGGCATCGAGACCTGCGTGTTCGACCGCGCCGGCTACCTGTACCACGGACGCGTGAAGGCGCTCGCCGAGGGCGCCCGCGAAGGAGGACTCCGGTTTTGACCATGACCGAGCTACCCGAGACCCGCGAGCTCAAGGAGCGGGTGGTGGAGATCAACCGCGTGGCCAAGGTGGTCAAGGGCGGCCGTCGCTTCTCCTTCACCGCCCTCGTCGTTATCGGCGACGAGGTCGAGCGGGTGGGCGTGGGGTACGGCAAGGCCCGAGAGGTACCCTTGGCCATCTCCAAGGCGGTAGAGGACGCCAAGAAGAACATGTTCACCGTGCCCAAGAAGGGCACGACCATCACCCACGAGGTGATCGGCGAGTTCGACGCCGCCAAGGTGCTCCTCCGTCCGGCCAGCGAGGGCACCGGCGTCATCGCCGGCGGGGGGGTGCGGGCAGTGCTGGAGCTGGCCGGGGTGCGGGACGTCTTGGCCAAGAGCCTGGGCACCACCAACCCCATCAACATGCTCAAGGCCACCGTCGAGGGCCTCAAGAAGCTGCGGCGGCCGGAGGAGGTGGCCCGGGCCAGGGGAAAGACGGTGACCGAGGTGCTCCCGTCTCGGCCCAGGCCTGAGGAAGGCAAGGGGGCGTCGGAGTGAGGACGCTCCGTATCACCCAGGTACGAAGCGCCATCGGCCAGACTCAAAAGCACCGGGGCACGCTGCGCGCCCTGGGCCTGGGTCGCATCGGCCGCTCCGTGGAGCGACCGGAGACGCCCCAGCTCCTCGGTATGCTGCGCAAGGTCCGTCACCTCGTTCGGATCGAGGAGGTCTCAGGTCGCGGTGCCCGCTGAGGTCAACCTGTCCACCCTCTCTCCTGCCCAGAAGCGGCGGCCCCGCAAGCGGGTGGGCCGGGGCCTGGGCTCGGGCAACGGCCGCTACGCCGGCCGCGGGGTCAAGGGCCAGAAGGCGCGGAGCGGCTCCCACACGATGCGGCCCGGCTTCGAGGGCGGCCAGATGCCGCTGTACATGCGCCTGGGGAAGCAGCGGGGCGCCACCTCCAAGGACGCGCTGCCGATCGGCCCCCACCGGACGCTGACGCAAGGCGTGAACGTCCGCGACCTCGAGCGGGTGTTCGACGCCGGCGCTGAGGTGACCCCCGAGGCGTTGAAGCGGGCGCGGCTCATCCGCAGCCTGCGCCGGGACGTGAAGATCCTGGGCCACGGGGAGCTGACCAAGCCCCTGGTCGTGTCCGCCCACGCCTTCTCGAGGACGGCGGTGGCCAAGATCGAGGCTGCCGGAGGGCGAGCTCTCCCCCTGCGGGAGGCGGCATCCGGGAAGGGAAGGCGGCATCGGGGGCAAGCTGCCTCGCCTGAGGCGAGCTAGGCATGCTCTCCTGGCTCACCAACGCCTGGCGCGTCCCCGAGCTCCGCCGCCGCCTCCTCTTCACCGCCGCCATCCTCGCCCTCTACCGACTCGGCTCGTGGATGCCGGCTCCCGGCGTTGATCCCGACCAGATCAGGCAGTACTTCTCGGCTCAGGGCGGGACCGTGCTCGGCCTCCTCAACCTCTTCTCCGGGGGCGCCCTCTCCCAGTTCTCGCTCTTTGCCCTGGGCATCATGCCCTACGTCACCGCCTCCATCATCCTCCAGCTCCTGGCCGTGGTCGTTCCTACCCTGGAGCGGCTGCAGAAGGAGGGGGAGGCAGGTTACGCCAAGATCAACCAGTACACCCGCTACCTGACCGTGGGCCTCGCGGCCATGCAGTCCCTCGGCTACGCCTACCTCTTCAAGCGCCAGAACGCCCTCGAGGCCAACGCCGGGCGGGTCGTCCTCATCGTCATCACCCTCACCGCCGGGACGGCCTTGCTCATGTGGATGGGCGAACTCATCACCAAGCGGGGCGTCGGCAACGGCATCTCCATCCTCATCTTCGCCTCCATCCTGGCGGACGCCCCCACGACCGTGCGCGCCTGGCTGAACGGCGGCCCCACGACCAAGCTCTTCTTCCCCCTCGTCTTCCTGGCGGTCACGGTGGCGGTCGTCTTCATCCAGGAGGGGCAGCGGCGGATCCCCATCCAGTACGCCCGGCGGGTGGTGGGTCGACGGATGACGAGCGGCGGCACCACCTACATGCCCTTGCGGGTGAACATGGCCGGGGTGATCCCCATCATCTTCGCCGCCGCCATCCTGGCCTTCCCGCCCACCATCGCCCAGTTCTTCCCCCAGACCCAGAGCTTCATCAACCGCTGGTTCACCCCCCAGGACGCGAGCTACCTGCTCCTGGAGGGCTTCCTCATCATCCTCTTCACCTACTTCTACACCGCGGTCCAGTTCAACCCCATCGACCAGGCCGACAACCTGCGCAAGCACGGGGGCTACATCCCCGGCATCCGTCCCGGCCCGCCCACCGCCCAGTACCTCGACCGGGTGCTGACGCGGCTGACCTTGCCCGGATCCGTGTACCTTGCCTTCGTGGCCGTCTTTCCCACCTTCCTCGTCCAGTTCTTCGACTTCTCCCAGGCCACCCGCACCTTCCTCGGCGGGACATCGCTCCTCATCATGGTCGGGGTCGCCCTCGACACCATGCGCCAGATGGAGTCGCAGATGATGATGCGCTCCTACGAGGGCTTCCTGCGCTAGCCGGTTTTGGCGCTGGGCGTGCTCATCCTGGGCCCGCAAGGGTCGGGCAAGGGGACCCAAGCCCGTCGCATCGCCGGCGAGTACGGGATCCCCCACATCGCCACCGGGGACATGTTCCGCGAGGCCGTGGCCCGCAAGACGGCCCTCGGCCTCCGGGTGGAGCCTATCCTGGCCGCGGGCGGGCTCGTGCCCGACGAGCTCACGATCGCCCTCATGCGCGAGCGCTTGTCCCAGGAGGACGCCCGTCGCGGCTTCGTCCTCGACGGCTTTCCCCGCACCCTCGCCCAGGCCGAGGCCCTGGACGCGCTCCTCCAGGAGCTCGGCCGCTCCCTCGACGTCGTGCTCGAGCTCCAGGTTCCCGACGAGGTCTGCGCGGAGCGGATGCTCAAACGGGCCCAGGCGGAGGGACGGGCCGACGATACGCCCGAGGTCATCCGGCGACGGCTGGAGATCTACCACCGGGAGACGGAGCCCCTGATCGCCCACTACCTGCCCACCGGCAAGGTGGTGGGGATCCGCGGCGACCGCTCCATCGAGGAGGTGTGGCGGGACATCCAGCTCGCCCTGGAGCGGGCGGAGGAGGCCGACCGGGCATGATCGTCCGCAAGTCGAGGCAGGAGATCGAGACCATGGCCCGGGCCGGGCGGGTGGTGGCGGAGACGCTGGCGCTGGTGGGGGAGCACGCCCGCCCTGGGGTGACGACGGGAGAGCTGGACGCCCTCGCCGAGGAGTACATCCTGTCGCAGGGAGGGGTGCCCACCTTCAAGGGCTACCGGGGCTATCCGGCAGCCATCTGCGCCTCGCCCAACGCGGTGGTCGTCCACGGCATCCCCGGTCCCTACGCCCTCCAGGAGGGAGACATCCTGTCCGTGGACGTGGGGGTGACCCTCGACGGCCTCGTCGCCGACTCGGCCTACACCTTCCCCATCGGGGAGATCTCGTCCCAGGCGGAGCGGCTGCTCGAGGCCTGCCAGGCCGCCCTCCAGGCGGGCATCGAGCAGTGCCGCCCGGGGAACCGCCTCTCCGACATCTCCCACGCCATCCAGACGGTCACGGAGGAGGCCGGGTTCTCGGTCGTCCGCGAGCTGGTCGGCCACGGGGTCGGCCGCTCCATGCACGAGGAGCCGCAGATTCCCAACTACGGGCCGCCGGGGCGGGGGCCGCTCCTGGCCGAGGGCATGACCTTCGCCATCGAGCCCATGATCACGGCCGGAGGGCCGGAGGTGGTGGTGCACGAGGACGGCTGGTCGATCTCCACCCGGGACGGCTCCCTCTCTGCCCACTTCGAGCACACGGTGGCGATCACCGAGACGGGGCCGCGGGTCCTGACCGCGGCTCCCGTTCTGCTACGATGAGGGCCTGCGGCGCAGCCGTGCTGCGCCGTGTTTTTGCGTGTCCCGCCCTCTGGGCGGCCGTCGCGAGCACAGGATGCCGGTCAAGGAAGAGAAAATCGAGGTCGAAGGCGAAGTCGTGGAGGCGCTCCCCAGCACCATGTTCCGCGTCCAGCTGGACGGGGGCCACAGCGTGCTTGCCACCATCTCTGGGAAGATGCGCAAGAACTACATCCGCATCCTGCCCGGGGATCGGGTGAAGGTGGAGCTCTCCCCCTACGACCTCACCCGGGGCCGCATCACCTACCGGTACCGATGAAGGTCAGGCCCTCGGTCAAGCCCATGTGCGAGCGCTGTCGCGTGATCCGCCGGCACGGCAGGACGATGGTGATCTGCACCAACCCCCGTCACAAGCAGCGGCAGGGGTAGAGGAGCGAGGAAGGAAACCATGGCCCGTATCGCCGGCGTCAACCTGCCCAGCAACAAGCGGCTTGAGATCGGCCTCACCGCCATCTACGGCATCGGCCGCACCACCGCGCTCAAGATGTGCGCCGAGCTCGACCTGTCGCCGGACACCAAGGTGCGCGACCTCACCGACGAGGAGATCACCAAGCTCCAGCGCTACATCGACGCCAACCTCGAGGTGGAGGGCGACCTCCGCCGGGAGCGGGCCCAGGCCGTGAAGAGGCTCATGGAGATCGGCTGCTACCGGGGTCTCCGCCACCGCCGGGGGCTTCCCGTGCGAGGCCAGCGCACGAAGACGAACGCCCGCACCCGCAAGGGGCCCAAGAAGACGGTCGGTCGCGGGAAGAAGAAGGGGAAGTAGCGCCATGGCACCACCTCGCAAGGCGGCTCGAGGCCGCGGGCGTCGCCGCGTCAAGAAGAACATCGCCGTGGGCCAGGCCCACATCAAGACCTCGTTCAACAACACCATCGTCACCATCACCGACCGGGAGGGGAACGTCATCGTGTGGGAATCGGCGGGATCGGCCGGCTTCAAGGGCTCCCGCAAGTCCACCCCCTTCGCCGCGCAGGTGACGGCCGACTCGGCCGCCCGCAAGGGCATGGAGCACGGGTTGCAGAAGGTGGAGGTGTTCGTCAAGGGCCCGGGGTCGGGGCGGGAGACGGCCATCCGGTCGCTCCAGGCGGCCGGCCTGGAGATCATCAGCGTCAAGGACGTGACCCCCCAGGCCCACAACGGCGTGCGCCAAAAGAAGAGGCGGAGGGTCTAGGGGTGGCCCGCTACCGCGGCCCAGTCTGCAAGCTCTGTCGGCGGGAGGGCATGAAGCTCTTCCTCAAGGGGGAGCGCTGCCTGACCGAGAAGTGCGCCATCGAGCGCCGCTCCTACCCACCCGGGGAGCACGGGCGGGGTCGGATCAAGCAGTCGGAGTACCTGCTGCAGCTGCGGGAGAAGCAGAAGGCCCGGCGCTACTACGGCCTCTTGGAGAAGCAGTTCCGCACCTACTACGAGAAGGCGGCCCGTAAGTCGGGCGTGACCGGCGACAACCTCCTGCGGCTGTTGGAGACGCGGCTCGACAACGTCGTCTACCGCCTGGGCTTCGCCGCCTCCCGGGCCCAGGCCCGCCAGCTCGTTCGCCACGGCCACTTCCTCGTCAACGGCCGGCGGGTGAACATCCCCAGCTACCAGGTGAAGCCGAACGACGTCATCACCCTCAAGCCCGGTAGCCCGGCGGAGCCGCTCGTGCGCGAGGCCACCGAGCTGACCGCCTCCGTCGCCCCCTGGCTCCAGGCCGACCACGACGGGCTCGCCGGCAAGATCCTCAAGCTGCCCGATCGATCGGAGATCGACACCCCCGTCCAGGAGTCTTTGATCGTCGAGCTCTACTCGAAGTAACCACCACCCGTCAGGGAAAGGACAGCATGGCCACGCGTACAAGCCTGATGGACTTTCAGGTTCCCAAGATCGTCCACGAGCACGTAGAGGAGAACCGAGGCGTGTTCGTCATCGAGCCGCTCGACCGCGGCTTCGGGTACACCTTCGGCAACTCCCTTCGCCGGGTGCTCCTCTCCTCGCTGGAGGGGGCGGCCGTGACCTCGGTGAAGATCGAGG
>CAZQRA010000063.1:0-11129 GCA_964595575.1 uncultured Gaiellales bacterium | reverse complement strand
CCTAGCCCCTCTTTCCGAGCGCTGGGTGTCGCTCCCCTTCCGCCGCGGCTCCGTAGGGGCCCAGCCCCCGGCCTACGGGGAGCAGCCCGAGCGCCGGCAGGAGCCGGTGGCGGCGTAGGTCGGGGCACCACCGAGCCCGACGAGGGACCGGAGCCGGACGAGGGCGAGGTAGGAGGCGGCCCCGACCCCGACCCCGAAAGCGACCTTGAGCCAGCTCTGGGGCAGGATGTAGTAGACGGCCACGGCCCCCGCCACCGCGAGGAGCGCGGCCACGTTGACGCCCTTGAGGTAGCGGTACGGCCCCTGCGGGTCGAACAGGCCGTCCACGTCCAGCCGCTGGCGCTTGAGCACCAGGTAGTCGGCGAGGACGACTCCGGTGAGGGGAGCGGCGACGTTACCGAGGTGGGTGATCCACGTCTGGGCCTCGGTCACGAAGTCGGGGAAGAGGGTGAGCGCGATCGCGGCCACGGCCACGGCCAGCGTGGCCCGTAGCCGACCTAGAGGGGGAACGCTACTGACCAGGGACATGCCGGCCGTGTAGACGTTGGTGACGTTGGCCGCGATGCCCTGGACGACGATGGCCCCGAGGATGAGCACGAGCACGGCCTCGCTGCGGACGAGGTCGGCAACGGCGACAAAGGGGTTGGTCTCCCCGGTAGCGGCGGCCGCGTACCCCCCCACGGAGGTGGTGACGACCGCGGCCAAGAGCGCGGAGGCGGCCAGGCCCAGGCGGACGTCGCGGCGGGTGGGCGTGTACCGGCAGAAGTCGGCTACGTTGGTGACGAGGGTGAGCGAGGCGCCGCACATCACGGTGACGTAAGTGGCAAACCCCGTCCACGTGAGGCGCTGGTCCGGAGAGTCGAGCACGCGCGAGATCGCGTAGTCAGGCGAGCTCGCGGTCAGGAAGAGGGCCACGAGCACGCCGCTGAAGGCGAGGGAGACGGGCAAGACCACGCGCAGGAGCCACCGCATCACGTCGAAGCCGGCTGCCGCGAGAGCGGCATGGAAGGCGCCCAGGACCAGCGCCGTCGGCACCAGCGGAGGACGCCCTCCCCCCATCGCCTCGATCACGGCCTGGAAGCCGAGCGCGCCGGTGAGGGCCTGGGCCGCGAACCAGTAGGTGGCGGCCACCACCCGGTAGGGCGAGCTGAGAAGGCGCGCTCCCCAGAAGCCGAGGGTCGCCCGCATCGCCACCTGTCCGGGAAGGCCGTAGTCGACCCCAGGCTGGGCGACGACCACGAGCAGCGCATAGGCGAGGGCCTGCCCGCAGACCATGGCCGCGACCGCCCAACCCAGGGGGAGTCCGCCGTCGACCACGGCGAACGCGCCCAAGAGGTACATGACCGGGTTGAGGAAGAAGGTGAAGTTGATGGCGAAGAGGTCGCGCCAGCGCGCGGTGCGCAGCTCAGCTGGGATAGGCTCGACCCCGTAGGCCTCGACGGCGGGCACTTCAGGCCCCGCCGCGGGCGCTGTGGCGGGCGAAGAACTCCGACACCACCCTGGCGTGCTCCTCGGTGGAGTCGAAGATGGTGGAGTGGCCGGCGCCTGCGATCACGTGCTTCTCCGCGCCGGGGATCCCCTGGTAGATCCCTTCTTGGCCTACGCCGGCGGGCCCTTGGTCCCACGGAGTCATCACGTCCTCGTCACCTCCTAGGACGAGGGCTGGGGACGTGATCCGGGGAAGCCAGGGGGTGAGGTCCATGTCGCACATGGCCTGGCAGGCAGCCGTGAAGACCTCAAGACGGTTCGACTCCCGCAGGATGGTTTGGATCTGGGTGGCGAGCGCGTCCGCGCCCTGCTCCTCCAGGAAGCGCTTGGAGAGGGCTTGCCAGGTGATGAGCTCGGCCAGGATGCGGCTCCCCGGCCCCTCCGGGTCGAGGCGGGCGATGTCGATCCAGTTCTTGAAGACGAGCTTGCCGGCGGCGCCCAGCTTGGCGGCAGCGCAGTTGATGACTACGGAGGTCGTGCGCTCGGGGTACTTGCCGGCGAAGACGATGGCGATCATGCCGCCCATGGAGGTGCCGTGGACGTGGGCCTGGGGAATGCCCAGGGCGTCCATGAGCCCGGCCAGGTCGTCGGCCCACACCTCCATGTCGTAGGCCTGCACGGGGCGGTCGGAGCGCCCGTAGCCCCGCATGTCGTAGTCGATCACTCGGAAGTGCCGGGCGAGGATGGGCGTCACCGGATCGAAGTTGAAGTGCCCGAACCCTGCCCCGTGGATCTGCACCACGGGCTCGCCCTGGCCGCTCACCCGATACCAGAGGTTGACCCCGTTGACCTCGACCATGCCCTCCATCGCTTCCCGTCCTCAGGCCGCCTCGACGGTGATGTCGACCTGCTCCGGGCCACGCTCCCGAAGCGCCTGCCGCAGGCTCTCGCTCGTGCGTGCCTCCTTGGGCACGAGGTAGCGGAGCAAGGTGAAGCGGGCGGGGCTCTGGGCGAAGGGGAAGGGCTCCGCGACCACCCGCCAGGGGCCGAGGGGGGTAAGGCGGAGGCCGGGGAGCTCTGCCTCCTCGCCCGCTTCCAGGTCGCGGGTACAGAAGAAGAGCGAGAGGCGATCGTACAGCTGGAGCAGCCGGTAGTCAGCCCAGCGCCGCTCCTCGTCCACCCCCGCCTCGGCCATGCGCCGGACGTACCCCGCCTCCTGCTCGGCGACGAAGGCCTCCACCTCGTCCTTGACCTGGGCAGCTCGGGTGAGGCCGAGAGCGGGGTCGGTGCCGTACCGCTGGCGGTAGATGCCGGCTCCGTGCATGGACACGAGGAGGCCGGCATAGGCATCCTCCGCCGACACGGCAGCGATAGCCGCCCTGTAGAAGGCAAGGTGGGTGGGCACGTCGACGTCGAGGAAGTTCACCGGCGCTCCCGTCTTGGGATCGACCAGGGGCGCCCGCTCCCACACCGCCCAGCCGTCGTCGTGGCGCGTAGCAGCTACCACCAGGGAGGCGTGGCGGGGCCCCCGTTCGGCCCAGGCAGAGGCGAAGGCGCCGGCGAGGTCGGCGTGGTCGGTCTGGAGAACGACCTGCCAGGCCCGGCCTGCGTCTCGGACGATCATGCCCGGGCCGCGGCGGCCGCCAGCTCCTCCAGGCGGGCTACTACCTCGTCCAGGGAGACGACGTCTCCGTACTTGGCGTCGATGTCGTGGAGGTTCGCCTCGTGGGCGCGAGGATCGCGGTCCCCCACCGCCTCCCGGGGCACGATCGGCCGGTAGCCGTGCTGGAGGGCATCCACCGCCGTCGCCCGCACGCAGCCCGAGGTCGAAGCCCCGGTCACGATGACGCTGTCCACCTCCTCGGCGGCGAGGAGGCTGGCAAGCGGAGTGCCGAAGAAGGCAGAGGCAAACAGCTTGACGAGAACCGGCTCGTGGGGGAGGGGGGCGATCCGGGGGTCGATCTCGATCCACCGGCTTCCCACCTCCAGGGCGAGGAGCGCCGGCACCTTGTCGATGAACGCCTTCGCCGCCCGCTTGCCCAGGGCGTCGTAGGCGACAGTGGTGTACACCACCGGCAATCCCGCCCGCCGCGTCTCGCTCAAGAGCCGCTGGATGGCCGCCACCACCCCCTCGAGGTCGCAGACGAGCGGCGACCTGGGATCGGTGAACCCGAGGTTGACGTCCACCACGAGCAGGGCGGGCCGCCTGCCGAAGCCCGCCCTGCCGTGGAAGCCCGGAAGGCGCCGCTCCACTGCTACTCCGTCCGCGTCATCTGGCGGTCGCCGTACTCGCGCACGCGGCGCATGGCCTCCTCCGGCGACTCCATGGGCGCCCAGGGGAGCGGCTCGGGCGTGCGCGGAGGCTCGAGGCCCGTCTCCTCGCGGGCCCGAGCCAGGATCTCCTCGAGCGGCGGCCCGAAGTCGAAGTCGAGAATCGGGCCCAGCTCCCCTCGCAGCCGCTCCCGGAGGGCCTCAGTGGCCGCCTCGTCTGCCTCCAGCGTCTCCGGATCGATGACGACTCCGTAATCCGACTCGGCCTTCTCCCGGGAGACAAGCCCCTTGCGCACATCCGCCACCACCTTCTCCACGGGACGGTCGAGGGGATCCTTCCAGCCACCGCCTCCCGCGGTGCGGTAGATGAGCATGTCCCCCGGCTCCACCTTGACCTCGTCGCACTTGGAGGGAAGACGCTCCGTCGTACCGTCTGCCCGGACGAGGATCTTCTCCGAGCGCCGACCCGGCTTTCCTCCCAGGATGCCCCAGGGGTAGGTGAGCCAGCGGTCGTCGTGGATCGACACCTCGCCTGGCTCCAGGTACACGTAGCGCTTCTCGATCCCGTTTCCGCCCCGATGGAAGCCGGCTCCACCCGAGTCGGTGATGGTGGTATAGCCGTCGATCCTGACCGGGTAGTAGGCCTCCAGGTACTCGGTGGGGATGTTCTGGAAGAGGGGCCACCAAGAGTGGCCGTCCATGCCGTCCCCGATCGGCCGACCGGGGATACCGCCGTAGGAGATCTCCATGAGGTAGAAGAACTCGCCGTTTCGGTCCCAGCCCGAGTAGAGCATGTAAGGGCTGGTGCCGTAGCCGGCCGCCGTGGTGTGCTCGGGGCTCCTGCGGGCGAGCGCTCCTCCCAGGATGTCGAACAGGCGGGTGAGCGCATGGGTGCGACAGCCAAGAGCGGAGGGGAACTTGGGATGGAGCAGGCACCCGTCGGGGATGATGATGTGGAGCAGCGGGTAGAAGCCGTCGTTGAACAGGATCTGGGGGTCGAAGACCATGATCAGGTAGACCCCGATGAACATCTTGAACATGGCCTCGGAGAGGTAGAAGTTCACCGGGCCCATCGCCTGGGGGTCGGTCCCCGACCAGTCGAAGTAGGCGTGCTCGCCCTCCCTCCAGATCGTGAGCTTCATCTTGAAGGGACCGTGGCCGAGCCCGTCGTCGTCGATCCAGTCCTCGAACGACTGCGGCTCCTCGGGGATGGCGTTGACGATGAGCTTGGCCATGGCGTTGTAGGTGCGGTCGAGGAGGGCCTGGCAGGCAGCGAGGTAGGTCTCTTTGCCGAAGCGCTGGCAGAGCTCGTGTACCCGCTTCTCCGCCGTCCGGCAGCCGGCTACGATGCCCATGAGGTCGGCCCGGTTCATCTCCGGCTGGCGGACGTTGTTGAGGATGAGGTCGAGGACGTCCCTGTTGGGCTCGCCCTCGCGGAACAACTTGACGGGGGGTATGCGCAGCCCCTCGCCGAAAATAGTCTTGGCCCCGGTGGGAAGCGAGCCGGGAAGGGGGCCGCCCACATCCATCTGGTGGCCGAACATGCTCGCCCAGCCGATGAGCTCGCCTTCCCAGAAGATGGGAAGGCACACGAGCCAGTCGTTCACGTGGGAGATCGCTCCCCCGCACTTGTAGGGATCGCTGGTCATGATCACGTCGCCTTCCCGGATCGGCTCCTCGAACCTCTCCAGCATCTCGGCGATGTAGGAGCCGAACTGGCCCACCACCATCCGCCCGTTGGGGTCGGTGATCATGGGAAACTCGTCGTGCTGCTCCCGAATGACCGGGCTCATGGCGGTGCGAAAGAGCGTGGCGTCCATCTCGAAGCGGGTGCTCTTGAGCGCCCCCTCGATGATGTCGAGGGTGACGGGATCGACCTTGATGTCGGGGATCTCTGCGACCTTGACGCCGTTCACGCCCAGCCTCCTCAGCTGCTCACGGGGTTGATGACGAGGTTGAAGAAGGGGTCGACCCGGGCCTGGAACCCGGCCAGGACGACCGTGGTGGAGTCGAACTCGGTGACGACCGCGGGGCCCTCGATGCGGTTGCCGGGCAGGAGCTTGGCCCGGTCGTAGATCCGGGTGGGCAGCCACTCCCCGTCGAAGTACACCGCGTGCTCGTCGATGACCGCGTGGGAGGCGTCCGGCCCAGCCTCCTCCTCCGCCTGGGCCAGGCGGGGCTTGGGCACGTCCCCATAGCCGATCGCCCGCAGGTTGACGATCTCGCAGGTCGTCCCCTCCATCTTGAACCGGTAGTACTGCTCGTGGAGCTGGTTGAAGCGCTCCGCCAGCATGGCGGTGCCGTTGCCGGCGAGGAGGGCGGGGTCGACCTCGACCGGGATCTCGTATCCCTGGCGGTAGTAGCGCATGTCGACGTTGAAGGAGACCCGCTGGGCCTGGGGAGGGATGCCCTCCTCCGACAGCCACCGACGCGCCTCCTCTCCCAGCCGCTCCATGATCGCCCGAAGCTCCTCCCCGCTCGTGCGGTCGATGGTGCGGATGAAGGTCTGGGCGAACTCGCCGCGGAAGTCGGCCACGAGATCGCCCGTCGCGCAGAGAAGCCCGGGCGCGGGGGGCACGATCACGGGGAAGGAGCCCATCACCTTGGCCACGGCGTTGGCGTGCATGGGGCCTGCGCCGCCGAAGGCGACGAGGGCGAAGTCGCGGGGGTCGTAGCCCCGCTGGACAGAGACGAGCCGGAGGGCCCCGGCCATGTTCTCGTTGACGATGTCCAGGATCCCCTGGGCCGCCTGGTAGACGTCGAGCCCCAGGGCGTCGCCGATCTTCTTGACCGCCGCCTTGGCCGCCTCCACGTCCAGCTGGATCTCGCCGCCCAGGAGCTGCGGGGGCAGGTGGCCGACGATCACGTTGGCGTCGGTCACGGTGGGCTCGGTCCCTCCTTTGCCGTAGCAGGCCGGCCCCGGGTCGGCGCCCGCCGACTGGGGCCCCACCCGCAGCGCCCCCGTGACCTCGGGCACGTGGGCGATGGAGCCGCCGCCGGCGCCCACCGAGCGCACGTTCACGCTCGGCACCTTGATGGGGATCACCTCCCCGGGAAGGCCCCACCCATAGGGCACCTCGGTCTGCCGCTCGATGGTGACCTGCCCGTTCTGGCAGAGGGCGACATCGGTGGAGGTGCCGCCCATGTCGAAGGTGAGGATGTGCTCGTAGCCGGCCCGCCGGGCCACGTACAGGGCGCCGGCGACGCCGCCGGCGGGCCCCGACAGGATCCCGTAGATCGGGTGCTCGGAGGCGACCTGGGCGGTCATGAGGCCGGCGTCGGAGCGAAGCAGGTTGAGCTGCCCTGCCACCCCGATCTCCTTCAGGGACGAGTCGAGGTGCCGCACGTAGGCCTCCACGCGAGGGCGTACGTACGAGTTCAGACAGGCGGTGAGCGTTCGCTCGTACTCCCGGAACTCGGGAAGGACGTCCGAGGAGATGGTGACCGGAAAGCCGGGGTAGAGCTCGTGGATGATGTCCCGGATCTCGCGCTCGTGGGCGGGATTGGCGTAGGAGTTGATGAGCGAGACGGTGAGCGTCTCCACTCCTGACTCGACGAGATCCCGCACGATCTCCTTCACCTGCTCGCGGTCGACCGGCGTCACCACCTCGCCCTGGGCGCTCATCCGCTCCCTCGCCTCCCGGGTGTCCTCGAGAGCAGCGGGCGGATCAGGCTTGATCATGATGATCCAGCCGGCCAGGGGGCCGGGGGTCTGGGAGCGAGCCAGGTGGAGGATCTGCTTGAAGCCCTGGGTCGTGATCAAGCCCACCCGCGCGCCCTTGGCCTCCAGCATGGCGTTGGTGGCCACGGTGGTGCCGTGCTGGATGAAGGCGATCTCCTGGGCAGAGATGCCCGACTCCTCGCAGATCCTGCGCACGCCGGCCAGCACCCCCTGGGAGGGATCCGCCGGAGTGGACGGGGTCTTGACCCGGTACATGGCGCCGGTCTCGTCGTGCACGAGGAGGAGGTCGGTGAACGTTCCCCCCACGTCGACTCCCAGCCTGTAGGCCATTCGGTTCCTCCTGTTCACGCCGCTACGGGGGCGAACGTCCCCGCGCGGTAGACCTGACCTTCGAGCTCGCGCCCGAGGATCCCCTCCAGCCAGACGGCGACGGCGACCAAGCCTTCCAGGTCGATCCCGGTGTCGACGCCCTCGCCGTGGAGGAGGTAGACGAGATCCTCGGTGGCGATGTTGCCGGTGGCCCGGGGGGCGAAGGGACAGCCTCCGATCCCTCCCACCGAGGCGTCGAAGACCGTCGCCCCCGCCTCCAGGGCTGCGTAGGCGTTGGCGAAGCCCGTGTTGCGGGTGTTGTGCAGGTGCACCCCTACGGGCCGGCCCAGCCGCGAGACTTGCTCCGTGAGCTTCCTCACCTGACGGGGCACAGCGACACCGATGGTGTCGGCCAGCACCACCTCGTCGGCTCCTGCCTCCGCCAGCCGACCGGCGAGGTCGAGCACCCGTCCGGGGTCGACCTTGCCCTCGAACGGGCAGCCGAAGGAGGCCCCGATGGTGGCGGTGGCCCGGATCCGGTCCTTGTGGGCGCGGGCAATGATGCGCGCGGCTGTGTCGAGCGACTCGTCCACGCTCGCGTTCTGGTTTCTCCGATTGAAGGTCTCGGTGGCGGCGAAGGCGTAGTGCACCTCGTCGAGGCCGGCCTCCGCCAGCCGGTCGTACCCCTTCTCGTTGAGCACCAGGCCGGCGTACACGACGCCAGGCCTCCGCTGGATGTGAGCCACCACCTCCTCGGCCCCGGCCATCTGGGGCACCCGGGCGGGGTTGACGAAGCTCACCGCCTCGACGCGAGGAAGGCCGCAGGCAACCAGGCGATCCACCAGCTCCGCCCGCACCGCGGGCGCGAGGATCTTGGGGTCGTTCTGCAGCCCATCCCGGGGCCCGACGTCGCAGATCGTCACCTTCCTTGCGCTCACAGGACGCCTTCCTCCTCGAGGCTCCTGAGCTCCTCCTCGGTCAGGCCCAGGAGGCCGCAGTAGACGTCCCGGTTGTGGCTTCCCTCCTCCCAGGTCGCCGACCAGCGTACTTGTCCCGGCGTCTCCGAGAACTTGGGCACGATCCCCGGCCCGATGTACTCGCCGAACTCGGGGTCGACGTGCTTGACGAGCATCTCCCGCGCCCAGTAGTGCTCGTCGGCAAAGATGTCGGCGATGGTGTAGATGGGGCCGCAGATGACTCCGGCCTCGTTCAGGACCCGGTCGATCTCGGCCGCGTCCCGCTCCGCTGCCCAGGCGGCGACGATGGCCTCGATCTCCTCCTGGTGCTCGCCGCGGGCAAGGTGGGTGGCGAAGCGCGGGTCGTCGGCCAGCTCCGGTCGACCCATGGCCTGGCAGAGGCGGCGGAAGACGTTGTCGGCGTTGGCGGCGATGACCATCCACTTGCCGTCCCGGGACTTGAAGATGTTGGAGGGAGCGACCCCGGCAAGGCCCGTCCCGCCCGGGCCTCGGACGATCTTGAGGCGGTCGTACTCCGGCACCATGCTCTCCAGCAGGGCGAAGCAGGACTCCATCAAGGACACGTCCACCACCTGGCCCCGACCGAAGCCGAGCGCGTCCCGCTTGTAGAGAGCGGCCAGGATCCCCATAGCGGCGAACATGCCGGCCAGGGAGTCGCCCAACGAGATGTGGAGACGGGGCGGTGGCTGGCCGGGGAAGCCGTTGATGTAGCGGATCCCGCCCATGGCCTCGGCTACCGACGCAAACCCGGCTCGGGGCGCGTAGGGCCCCGTCTGCCCGTAGCCCGAGACTCGGGCGATGACGAGGCTCGGATTGGCCTCCCACAGCGCGTCAGGCCCCAAGCCCCAGCGCTCGAGCGTCCCCGGCCGAAAGTTCTCCACCAAGACGTCGGAGCGCTTGGCGAGCTCTAGGAGAAGCGCCTGACCCCGCTCCAGGCGGAGGTTGAGGGTGACGCACTTCTTGTTGCGGGACTGGACCGGCCACCACAGGGACCGCCCTTGGTAGCGGGCCTTGCCCCAGTCGCGGAGGGGATCGGGCTGGCCGGGTGGCTCCACCTTGATGATCTCGGCCCCCATGTCGCCGAGCAGCCGGCCGGTGAACGGCCCCGCTAGCAGCATGCCCAGCTCGATCACCCGCACCCCTGCCAGGGGGCCGGGCCCGCTCGTGTCCCGGGCCTGCGCCTCCTGGGCCGCCGTCGTCTCGGTCACTCGCCTGCCTCCAGCTCCCGCACCCGGGCGACGAGCAAGTCGCGGGCCTCGAACACGTGCTCCTTCATGAGGAGCTCCGCCCGCTCGGCGTCCCGTGCCTCTAGCGCCCGCGCGATCTGGCGGTGGTAGTGGACGGAGATCAGCCGCTGGTCGGGCGAGTACCAGATGTAGGAGCGGTACACGAGGGGAAGCTCGATCACCTTGCGCACCATGGCCGCCAGACGGGTGCTCCCGGCCGTCTCCAGGACGGTGTTGTGGAAGAAGAGGTTCTCCCTGACGAGATCGGCCACCTCTCCCTCCTTGGCCACAGCCTCGAACCGCTCGCAACTTGCCCACAGGGCGGCCACCACCTCGTCGTCGATCCGCATCGCCGCCCGCCGGGCAGCGTGCCCCTCGAGGAGAGCCCTGAGCTGGTAGAGGTCGTCCAGGTCCTCGGCGGTGTGGACGCGAACGGCTGCTCCCCGGTTGGGAGCCGCGTCGACCAGCCCCTCGGCCTGGAGCACGAGCAGGGCTTCTCGCACCGGCGTGCGCGAGATTCCAAGCTCCCTCGCCAGCTCCTCCTCCTTGAGCCGCTGGCCGGGAGCCAACCTGCCGTCGAGGATGGCCTGGCGGATGAGCTCGGTGGCGACCGCGCTCGCGTTGCGGACGAGGGGCTCGCGGTCGTGGAGGATCCCAGCCACGGCCAGGAGAATACAGTATGCAATCCATGACGGAGCTACCGTCCTCTCCAGCCCGGACAGAGGCGGAGAGGCTCGCGGCCGCGGCTCTCCTCGACATCCGTAGCCGGCTTCCCCTGGTACCGGCCCTCTTCACGGCCTTGGCGGCCGATCCCGAGGCGCTCGTCGAGGCTTGGCTCCAGGCCCGGGCCCTCTACGAGCACCCTTGCCAAGAGGAGATCGCCGGGCGGCTTGCCGCCGCCCCCCGGGTACCGATCCCCTACGCCCCCGACCGGACGGTGCGGGACCTCGTCCTTCCCTTCGCCCAGGAGCTGCCATCCCTCCTCCTCGTCGCCTCGCTCCTCCTCGCCTTGGAGGGGGAGCTTCCCCGGCAGCCTCTGCCGCCGCTTGCCCTCCCCGAAGGGGGCCAGGCTCCCGTGGAGCTCCCCGAGCGCCCGCTCCTTCCCGAGCACGAGCACCCCCTCTTCGCCGAGATCCGGGCTGTGTACGGTAGCGAGCGCGTCCCCAGCGTGTACCGCTGCCTCGCCGGCCACGGCGTGCTCGAGGAGGCCTGGAGCGCCGTCGGTCCCTACCTCGC
>CAZQRA010000062.1:0-11372 GCA_964595575.1 uncultured Gaiellales bacterium | reverse complement strand
TGTAGCGGCCGGCGAGGACGACGATGGAGGCGTCGGCGAGGCCGAGGGCGAGATCGCCGTAGCGGCGGATCACCTCGCAGGCAGCATCCGCGTCGTCGGTCCCGAACGGCGCCAGCTCGTACGCGCCACGTCCGATCTCGGCGAGAAGCTCGATCTCACGATCGACGCCGCCGCGCACCCGTGGGCGCGCGGCCACTCCGCGGGCGCGTCGGGGCCGGGCGCGCCTCGCTCAGGGCCTCGACCGGGCCACGAACGTTGCCACCGCTCGGATGTCGTCGTCGCTCAGCGTGGCGGCGAACGAGGGCATGCCCTTGGCCGGGCGGCCCTTGGTGACGACCTGGGCGATCTGGGGTGCGGTCAGCGCTGTCGTGTCGAGGTTGGGACCCACCGTGCCCTTGGTGGCTGCGGCGGCTAGCGTGTGGCAGCTTCCGCAGCCGGCCGAGGCGAAGACCCTCTTCCCCCGCGCGATCGCCTCCTCCTCACCGGCGGCGGCCGGCTGGGGGGTCGCGCCCGTCTTCTTCGTCGCCCGGCCCACGAACACGCCGGCTACGAACATGAGGGCGGCGAAGGCGAGCACGGCCAGCATGAGCACGGCCTCGCGGTCGTAGGCGGAAAGCGGCCGCCGCTCCCGGGCGCCGGCGCCGCGCACCGTCTGGACGATGTTCCACACGAAGAGAAGCTGGGCCGCTGCCAGGATGAAGGTGAAGGGGACGGCCACGAGCGTGCCCGTGTCGAACCGGCTGGGAAGGACGGCGAAGCGGCGGGGCGCCCCCTCCAGCCCCTGCACCAGCCAGACGGCGAAGAAGGCCGTGCCGGCCAGGAAGGTCAGCCACACGTGCCAGCGGGCCATTGCCTCGCTGTACAGGGGCTTGCCGGTCAGCTCGGGCAGGAAGGCGTAGGTGGCGCCGATCACGGCCAGTCCGATGTTGAGCAGGGCCATCTGGTGGAAATGGCCGACCACCCAGAGGGTGTTGTGCACGACCTCGTCGAAGGCGATGGTCGCGTTCACCACGCCCGACAGGCCCGCTACCAGCCAGCCGACGAGGCCGAGGAAGAGAGCTGTGGACGCCGCGTTCCAGGTGAAGTTCGACCGCCACACGGTGAAGGCGAGGCTGTAGAGCGAGAGCGCCGAGGGCAGCGTGAGCGCGAACGTCATCGGCTGCATGGCGATGTTGAGCGCCCCCTGGACGGTGCCGTGCGGGTAGTCGAGGTAGATGTGGTGGGCCCAGACGAGGACGTTGGCGACGAGGGCGATCGCCCAGGCGATGGCGACCACGTTGCCGGCCACGAGCGGCCGGCCGGCGTAACGGGGGATGAGCAGGTAGTAGACGGCGGCGGCGGGGAAGAGGAGGAGGTAGACGACCGGGTGACCGAACCACCAGAGGATGTTCTTGGCGAACAGCGCGTCCACCGTCACCCCGGGGTCGATCGACTGGACGATGTTCTGAACGAGCAGGCCGGCCAGGGGAAGGGTGGCCACGATCATCCCCAGCCCGATCACGGCCAACGGGATCACCGGGTAGGGCACCGGCTTGGGGTTGGTCGCGAACCGCCGCGGCGCCACGTAGCCAAAACCGAGCGCGACGCCCAGCCGGTTGGGGATGGAGCGGGAGACGGCGTGGAGGGCGGGCCCGACCGCCGTGTGCAGGATGCCCAGGCACCAGGTGACGATGGCCAGGCCGACGAGGAGCACCGAGCCGGAGAAGAGCCCGGCGGCGGCGTCGCTCCACTGCCCGGCCGAGTGGAAGGAGATGGGGTAGAGGAAGACCCACGATCCGGCGTAGTCCATGGCCAGCGTGGTCACGAGGACGCCGGCCACGCCGAGCACCATCAGCCAGAAGGCGGCCTCGGCCATCGCCCGGCCGAAACGGCGGATGGGGAAGCCCACCCAGGCGAACACCCACCAGGAAAGCCCCATGACGGCGAAGCCGGCCCAGCCCACGAAGGCGCCCAGGCCGTGCGCCGTCATCAGCGCGTACCAGGTGTTCTCGTCCAGTCGGCCGAGGTCGGCGGTGCTGTTGTGGATCAGAAGGCCGAGGAGACCGGCGGCGAGGAAGATGGCCGTCGAGGCGGCGAGGTAGCGCAGGGTGAGACGGCGGGCGACCTCCCGGCCGGCATCGTCGAGAGGCGGCTTGCCTGGGAGCGCCGTGCTCGGCGTCTCCACGCTCACCGTGCCACCACCCGGATCGTGGTCTCCATCAGGTGGTGCCCGAAACCGCAGTACTCCAGGCAGAGAAACCGGTACGTCCCCGGCCGGTCGAACGTGTACACGAGCCGCTGCTCGTGGCCGGGCGGCACCTGCACCTGCTTGAGCAGGACGCCGCCTCGGTCGTAGATGCCGAGGCCGTGGGTGACATCCTTCGCGGTCAGCCGGAACTCGACCGGAACGCCCGCCTCGACCGTGCTCGGCCGGACGTCCCAGGCGAACTGGGAGGCGACGACACGCACCACCTGCTTTCCGGGGCCGGCGCTCTCGCCGTAGGGGGCGAAGAAGATGGTGGAGAAGAGAAGGGCGGCGAGCGCGGCCAGCACCGCCGCCATCCAGAGGCGCTCGCGCTCGGCGAGACGCTTGGGGTCGGTGTGAAGGCGGCGACGGCCGAGCGTCGACCAGGCCACGGCCAGCGCGACTACCGCCCCCGACACGATGAGGACGAGGTAGAAGATCCCGATCGTCTTGGCCGTCGCACCCACGTGGGGTGCGGAGGCTAAACCGGAGCTACGGGGCTTTCCTGGGCAATATTGACCATCCGCGCCTATCCGCCGCCGACGCCGGCGGCCAGGGCCTCCTCGAAGAGGGCCAGCTCTCCTTCGGCCATCGCGTAGGTGTGCCGGTCCTCGGGGAAGGCTCCCGCCCTCACGTCGGCCGCGTAGGCCTCGAGCGCTCTGCGCACCTCCCCGGCCAGGTCGGCGTAGCGCTTGACGAAGCGGGGACCCGTTCGCTCCGACAGGCCGAGGAGGTCGTGCCAGACGAGCACCTGACCGTCGCAGCCGGGTCCGGCGCCGATGCCGATTGTGGGGATGGAGAGCTCGCGGCTGATACGGGCCGCGACCGGCGGCGGCACGCACTCGAGCACGAGCGAGAAGCAGCCGGCCGCTTCCAGGGCGCGCGCGTCCTCGACCAGCCGCACGGCCTTCTCCGCCGTCCGTCCCTGGGCCTTGAAGCCGCCGAGCAGGGTCGCCGACTGGGGTGTCAGCCCCAGGTGGCCCATGACCGGGATGCCGGCGCCGACGATGGCCCGCACCCGTGAGAGGGTCGGCCCGGCCCCCTCCAGCTTGACCGCATCCGCCCCCGCCTCCTTGACGAAGCGGATCGCGTTGGCGACCGCGGCCTGGTCGGAGACCTGGAAGGAGCCGAAGGGCATGTCGGCGACCACCAGCGGCCGGCGGGCGCCGCGGGTGACCGCCCTGGCGAGGAAGAGCATCTCCTCCATGGTGGCGGGCACGGTGGAGTCGTGCCCGAGCACGGTCATGGCCGCCGAGTCCCCCACCAGCACGAGGTCGACGCCGGCCTCGTCGGCCAGGCGGCCGCTGGGGGCGTCGTAGGCGGTGACCATGACGATCTTCTGGCCGCGCCGCTTGAGGTCGGCGAGGTCGGTCAAGGGGAGCTTGCCGGGAGCGGGCGTGGCGGGGGCAGGCGTACGGGGGCGGGTGCTCATGGCGATCCTCCTTCCAGGGGGACGTTGTCGATAAGGCGAACGGATCCGACCCGCACAGCGGCAGCCAGGACGGGCGGGTCGAAGGGGCAGACCTCGACGTAGTCGACGTCGAGGTCGGCGAGGAGCTCGCGCGCCCTGGCCGGGTCCTTGGTGGCCAGGGCGCGGGGCAGGGCGAGGGCTCGCTCCCGCTCCTCGGGCGTGAGGAGCACATTGCGGGAGGAGAGGGCAAGGCCGTCGGCGTCCCGCACGGTGGGAACCACCCGCAGCTCCAGCTCGAGATCGAGGTCGCGCACCAAGCGTTTGATCACCTCCACCTGCTGGGCATCCTTCTGGCCGAAGTAGGCGACCTGCGGGCGGACGATGTTGAAGAGCTTGAGGCAGACGGTGGCCACGCCCCGGAAGTGGCCGGGGCGGAAGGCCCCCTCGAGGATGGAGCCGAGCTCCGTCACCTCCACCCAGGTCTGGTAGCCGGGCGGGTACATCTCCTCGACCGGGGGTAAGAACACGAGGTCGACTCCCGCCTCCTCGGCCAGCTCGAGGTCGCGAGCCTCGTCCCGGGGGTAGGAGGCGAGATCGCGGGGGTCGTTGAACTGGGCGGGGTTGACGAACAGGCTGCAGACCACGAGGTCGCACTCGGCTCGAGCGGCCGCGAGCAAGGCCAGGTGGCCGGCGTGGAAGGCGCCCATGGTGGGGACGAGGCCCACCCGAGCCCCCGCTCGGCGCTCGGCCAGGTAGGCCCGAGCCTCGGCGATGGCGCGGGCGACCTTCACGGCGCCGTCGCCTCCGCCAGCGCCCGGTACAGGGGCTCGAGGTCGGGGTGGCGGGCGCGCAGGGCCGCTAGATGGCGCTCCACCGTGCCTCGATCGCCCCGGGCGATGGGCCCCGTGAGCTCGAAGCCGTTGTCGATGGTGCGGCGCATGAGGGGTAGGAGCCCCTCTGGGGGAGCCCCGGCGTCCCGGAGCAGGCGGGCAGCCGCCCGGTAGAGGGTGACCAGGTAGTTGGAGGCGATGACGGCGCCGGCGTGGTAGAGGGCTCGCCGGTCGTCGGCAAGCGCGAACGGGACGAGGCCCAGGGCCTCCGCCAGCCAGAAGCCCCGCTCTCTCGCCTCGTCGGTCTCGGCGCACACGGCCGCGTAGGCCCCGTCCAGCTGCTCCGGGCCCCGCCACTTGACCAGGGTCTGCAGGGGGTGGACGCTGAAGCGGCGCCGGTGGGGGTCGAGGGCAGAGAGCGGCGTTGCCCCGCTCACGTGGGCGATCCACGGGCCCAGGGGCACAGCCGCCGCCGCCTCGGCGATGGCGGCGTCGGGAACGCAGAGGAGGACGAGATCGGCGTCGCGCTCCCGCAGCGACAGGCCGCGCTGGCGCAACCGGGCGGCAATGGCCGAGCCGGCGCGGCCGGTAGCTCCGATGAGGGCGACGCTGTCGAACATGGAGGCTCCAGTTCCCTAGCGGATACCGGGCTTCCCTTATCCTACCGCTTCCGGCCGGCGACGCGTAGACTTGGGGCGATGCCCATCTACGAGTACGTGTGCATGGCCTGCGAGGAGCGCTTCGAGGAGCTCGTCCGGAACGGCCAGGACCCGGACTGCCCGGGCTGCGGCTCGTCCCAGGTGCGCCGCCAGCTCTCGGTCTTCGCCACCCACGGCGAGTCCCCCCAGCCGAGCTTCGGGGGCGGCGGAGGCTGCTGCGGCGGCTCCTGCGGCTGCGGCCACTGACCGGCCGACCTCCCTCGGCCACGTCCGTCCGCAGCCCGCTCTAGACTCGCGCCGATGCTCGAGTCTCTCCGCCAGCAGGCATCGGTGTGCACCCGTTGCCGGCTCGCGCAGACCCGCACCCAGGTCGTGTTCGGGGTGGGAAACCCGCGGGCCGACCTCATGCTGGTAGGGGAGGCACCCGGCTTCCACGAGGACAAGCAGGGCCTCCCCTTCGTCGGCCAGGCGGGCAAGCTCCTCGATCGCTTGCTCGCCGACATCGGCTTGAGCCGCGAGGACGTCTACATCGCCAACACGCTTAAGTGTCGGCCGCCCGGGAATCGCGACCCCATGCCCGACGAGATCGAGGCCTGCGAGCCCCTCCTCTTTCGCCAGATCGAGGCGGTGGCCCCCAAGGTAATCGCCACTCTGGGGAACTTCGCCACCAAGCTCCTGTCGGGCAGGGAGCTCGGCATCACCCGCGTTCACGGCCGCGAGCAGGAGGTGATGATCGGCGCCCGGCGGGTGCTCCTGTACCCCCTCTACCACCCGGCGGCCGCCCTGTACACGCCCTCCATGCTGGCCGTGCTCGAGGAGGACTTCAGGCGCATCCCCGAGCTCCTCGGCCGCGAGCTCGCTTTCCCCCAAGCGCCCGCCGAGCCGCTCGAGCTTTCTCTGGCCGCCGAGCCGGCGGTCCAGCTCGGCCTCTTCTAGGCTGGCCTGCCTGGCCCTGATCGAGATCACCAGCGCCTCGCCCAAGCAGACAGAAGCCGTGGCCGGCCGGCTGGCCGCTCGGCTGCAGCCGGGGGACGTGGTGACCGTGGCCGGCGAGCTGGGGTCGGGCAAGACGACCTTCATCCGGGGCGCCTGTCGGGCCCTCGGGGTCGCCCGGCCGGTGACCAGCCCCACCTTCACCGTCGGCAGCCGCTACCAGGGGCAGGTGCCGGTCTCCCACCTCGACCTGTACCGGCTGCCGCGACTCACGGAGGCGGACTGGGCCGCGCTGGAGCCGTACTTCGAGGGGGCGATCGTGTTCGTGGAGTGGCCGGAGGCGGGGGAGGAATGGCTGCCCGATCCCCTGGTGCGCGTCCGTCTGACCCACGTGGACGAGCACCGGCGACGGATCGAGCTGGAGAGCGAGCGGAGCGAGCTCTTAGCCGGGCTCGAGGCGGGATAATCTGACCGGCGCATGCGGCCGGGCCTCGTTCTCGCCTTCGATACGGCCACCCCCGTCGCCACCGTCGCCCTTGTCCGTGACGGAGAGCCGGTGGGCGAGCGGACAGCACGGGCGGTGACGATCCTGGCCGCGGCTTACGACCTCCTGCGCGAGGCGAGAGCCGAGCCCCGCCAGATCGAGGCTCTGGTGGTAGGGACAGGGCCGGGCAGCTTCACCGGCATCCGCGTGGGCCTCGCCACCGCCCGCGGCTTGGCCCTGGCGCTGGAGGTGCCTGTGGCCGGCGTGTCCACCCTGGAGGCGCTGGCCTCGGCGCTGCCGGGGGCGCTGCCCGTCATCGACGCTCGTCGCCGGGAGGTGTTCACCCTGGTCGAGGGGCGGCCCTGCGCTCTCCCTCCTGGCGACCTCGTGCTCGAGCCGGGGACGGTGTGCATCGGCGACGGCGCCGTTCGCTACCGCAGCCTGCTGGAGGCGGCGGGAGCGGACATTCCCCCCGACGAGGACCTCGTCCACCTGCCCCGTGCTCGGCTGCACGCACGGCTTGCCCGCAACTTCGGGCCGGCCGAAGCGGTGGAGCCGATCTACGTCCGCGCCCCCGACGCCGAGCGCTCGTTGGCCCGGTGAGCGAGACCATCGTCATCCGCCGCCTGCGCATGGATGACCTGGACGCGGTGGAGGAGATCGAGCGCCGGTCGATGCCCGCCCCCTGGTCGCGGGCGATGTTCGCGGGGGAGGTGGCCAAGCCCTCCTCCCTGTGCTTGGGGGCCTTCGAGGGGGAGGAAGAGAGGCTGGTGGGGTACGTGATCGTGTCCCGGCACGTGGAGGACTGGCACGTCATGAACCTGGTGGTCGCCCCCGACCGGCGCCGGCGGGGAATCGCCACCCGGCTTCTGGGCGAGGTGTTCGCCCGCACCGCCAACGACCGCCGGCGCGGGTACACGTTGGAGGTGCGGGTCTCCAACCTGCCGGCGATCCGCCTGTACGAGAGCCTCGGCTTTCGCCCCCAGGGCGTCCGCCGCGGCTACTACACGGACAACCGGGAGGACGCCCTGGTCATGTGGCGCGAGGCGCACGTAGAGGAGGTCTCGCGCTGAGGCCGACGGTCGCCTCCGCTCTGGCCGTGGCCGTGCTCTGTCCCTCCCTGGTGGGGGCCGCGACTGGGCCTCCCGCCGTCACTCGACCCGCGGTCGCCTTCGCCGATCTCCGCCGCGGCTTCGCAGCCGGGGCCGGGGGCATCCTGGGCACGACCGACGGGGGGAGGACCTGGCGGCGGGTGTCGTCCCTGCGGGCAAGCGGCCTGGACGCGGTCGCCTCCGGCGCTGCCTTCGCCCTGGCCAGCGGGGCCGTCTACCGGGCCCGCGGCAAGGGCCGCTTCCGGCTGGTGTCGACCCCCGGGCTCGTGGTCCTGGACGCGGTCGACGCTCGCCGGGCCTACGGCCTGGACGGTCGGGGTCGGCTGTTACGGACCCTCGACGGGGGCGCGCGCTGGCGAGCGCTTGCGGCCCCGGCTTCGCTCCAGGCCGTGTGCGCCACGCGGCGGGGAACGTGGGTTGCGCGGCGCAACGTCGTCTGGAGGCGTGCCGCAGGAGGCTGGCGGGTGGCGCTGCGGGCGCGCCTCGACACCGGCGGCGAAGGTCCGCTTGCCGAGCTCGGTTGCCGGGGCGCATCCGTCTGGGCGCTCTTCCATCGCGGCGCCGCCGCCGGCAGCGAAGGGTACGACGTCATCCGCTCCCGTGACGGAGGCCGCACGTGGCGTGCAGTCCTTGCCAACCTCGATGCCCTGCGGCCCCGACTGCCCGCGATCTCCAACTACTCGGGGCCGTTCGCGGTGCTCGGCGGCGGCGCGGCTGTCTTCGTCGGCTTCTGCCCGGCCTGCGGTCGGGGCACGATCACCGTCCTCTCCACTAGGGACGGCGGCAGCTCCTGGCGGCGCTCGGCCCCCCTTCGTGGCTACGCTCCGGTGGCGGTCTCGTTCCCGGATGCGAGGCACGGCTGGCTCCTCACCACCTCCCGAGCAGGAAGCCCGCCCTCAGGCCTCCTCTGGTCGACGGCCGACGGAGGGCGGAGCTTCCGCCTCGTCCTCCGCTCCCGCGTCCTCGCCCTCTCGCCGCCGTGATCCTCGCTCTCGAGACCTCCTGCGACGAGACGGCGGCGGCGGTGGTGGACGAGCAGGGCGGCGTGCGCTCGAGCGTGATCGCCTCCCAGGCCGAGCTCCACGCCCGGTTCGGCGGGGTAGTGCCCGAGGTCGCCTCCCGCCGCCACCTCGAGCTCGTCTCGCCGGTCGTACGGGCCGCCCTGGCCGAGGCCGAGACGGCGCTCTCGGAGGTGCGGCTGGTGGCGGTCACCCAGGGGCCGGGGCTGATCGGCGCCCTGCTCGTGGGGCTGTCGGCCGCCAAGGCCCTTGCCTTCGGTCTCGGCGTCCCCTTGGCCCCGGTCGACCACCTCCACGGCCACGTGGCCTCCCTCTTCCTCCAGCCCGACCCGGTCGATCCGCCCTTCCTCTGCCTGCTTGCCACCGGCGGCCACACCCTGCTTCTCGAGGTGCGCGACCGGGCCGGCTACCGGGTGGTGGGATCGACGCTCGACGACGCCGCCGGCGAGGCCTTCGACAAGGGGGCGCGTCTCTTGGGCCTCGGCTATCCAGGCGGAGCCGCCTTGGACAAGCTGGCGCGGCAGGGAGATCCCGAGGCCTTCTCCTTCCCCGTGGCGCGAGTGCCCGGCTTCGACCTCTCCTTCTCCGGGCTCAAGACCGCCCTCCTCTACACGACCCGCCGCCTGGGGCAGGCGGAGGTCGAGCGCCGGAAGGCAGACCTGGCCGCCTCCTACCAGCGGGCCATCGTCTCCCAGCTCGTGGAGAGGGCAAGGCTGGCGGCGGAGGCCCTCGGCCTCGACCGGATCGCCGTCGTGGGTGGCGTGGCGGCCAACTCCGAGCTTCGGGCCTCGCTTCCTGACGCCGCCTTGGCCCCCCTCTCCCTGTGTACCGACAACGCGGCCATGATCGCCTCGGCTGCCCGCTACGTGCGGCCGCTCTCCCCTCCCCAGGCTCTGCTCGCCGATGCCTACGCCTCCGTCTAGGCTGGTCGGAGCGGCGCTCGCGCTGGGGATCGCTGGGGCGGTGGGGGCTTTCCTGGCCCTCGAGGAGGGTCGGCTTCCTCCTCCTCCCACAGCCACGGCGGCGGGGTGGAGGGCGTTCCTGCCTGGGAGCGGCCCCTCCGTCCTCGGCCAGCGGGCGATCGTCCTCCTCGCTGCTCCCTCCTTGGCCGAACGGGTCAGGGAAGCAGGGGGTGTCGCCTCCGACGCCGAGGAGCGGCGGTGGACGAGGGCGGCCCTCGCCGCCCAGGAGCGGCTCCTTCGGAGCCTGGCCTCGGCAGGGGTGGCGGTCGTTCCCGAGATCCGCTTCCTGCGGGTGGTGAACGGCTTCTCGGCCGTGCTCGACTCGCGGGCCCAGCTCGCGCTCGAGCGCCAGCCGGACGTAGCCGGCGTCTTTCCGGTGCGGGCGGCCTACCCTGCTTCTGTGGCGGCGACCGCCGCTCCCTCGCCGCCGTCGATAGGCCTTTCCCCGTTCACCGGCCGGGGGGTGACGATCGGCCTCCTCGACACCGGGGTCGCCCGCGCCCACCCCTTCCTGGGCGGGCGCGTGCTTCCCGGGTTCGACCTCGTGGACGGCTCGATCGACGCCAGGCCGCGCGCCCGCCCCGGCCGTCCAGCGTCGCGGGAGAGCCACGGCACCGCCATGGCGGGCATCCTCTTGGGGCGGGACGAGCAGGGGGCGCCCATCGGCCTCGTTCCCGACGCCACCGTGCTTCCCATCCGGATCGCGGGGTGGCAGCGCGACCCGGCCGGGCGGTGGTCGCAGCACGCCCGCACCGACCAGATCGTGGCTGGGCTGGAGCGGGCCGTGGACCCCAACCAGAACGGGGATGCCCACGACGCCGTCCGCGTCGCCCTCCTCGGGGTCGCCGACGCAGGGGCGGCGTTCGCGGACGGGCCGCTGGCCCGGGCGGTGGAGGGAGCGACCGCCCTCGATACGCTGGTCGTGGCCCCGGCCGGAAACGGCGGAAGGCGGGCAGGAAGCCCCCTGGGGACCGTGGCCGGGCCGGGAGGGGCTCCCCTCGCCCTGGCCGTCGGCGCGGTCGACCTCCGCCCCCAGGTCGCCGCCGTCCCCGCCTCGATTCGCGCGGGGCTCGAGGTCGTGTCCCGGGGCCAGCTTTCCCTGCTCTCGGCGGCCTTGCCCCAGCCGGCCACGGTGGAGGTGGTACCCGCCCCGGGGCGCCCGCCCCGGGGGCTCGTGACGCAGGCCGGGCTGAGCCGGGTGGCCGGTCGGGCAGCTCTCCTCTCGGGCGGGCCCGGCCTGGAGTCGGCCGTCGAGGCCGCCGCCCGTGCCGGGGCAGGGCTCGTCCTGGTGGCCGGCGGGTCCCTGCCCGCGGGCGCGCTCGGGTCGGGCGCAAGCCGGGTGGCGGTCCTAGCAGCTCCCTCCGGCCTAGCGGGCGAGGCGGAGGCAGCGGCCCTGCGAGGGCGTCGCCTCGTCCTCAGCGTGGGGCGGGCTCGCCTCCAGGACAACCCCGAGCTGGCCTCGGTGGCTCCCTTCTCCTCGGCGGGCCCGGGCCTGGCCGGCCAGCCCAAGCCCGACCTGGTGGCTCCAGGGGTCGGCCTGGTCACGGTCGCTCCTTCCGCGCCTAGGGGAGGAAGGCAGGCCCTCGTCACCGTGAGCGGCTCCAGCGCCGCCGCCGCCGTCGCCGCCGCTGCCGCCGCCCGGCTGGTGCAGGCCCGTCCCCAGCTCGACGCCTCGGCTCTGCGAGGCGCCCTCGTCGAGACCGCCCGTCCCCTTGCCGGGCAGCCGCTCCTCGAGCAG
>CAZQRA010000061.1:0-11458 GCA_964595575.1 uncultured Gaiellales bacterium | reverse complement strand
GCCTGCTGCAGGATCTGGAGCTTCGTGAAGTTGACCATCTCCTTGGCCATGTCCACGTCCCGGATCCGGCTCTCGGAGGCTGCCAGGTTCTCCTCGTAGGTGGCCAGGTTGTTGAGGGTGTGCTCGAGGCGGTTCTGCACCGACCCGAAGGTGCTGCGCACGTCGGACACGTTGGCGATGGCCTCGTCGATGGAGGCCAGGGTGACGCCGCTCGTCCAGGTGAAGATGGCCGAGTTGATCTCGTAGGTCGTACCCGCCCCGAACAGGTTGGAAGCGGCCACCGTCAAGCTCTGGCCGTCGTCTGCTCCCACCTGGAAGGTGATGGTGGCCCCGCCCGAGAGCAGGGAGATGCCGTTGAACTTCGTCTGAGAGGCGATGCGAGCGATCTCGGCGCAGAGCTGAGCCACCTCGGCGGTGATGGCGGCCTTGTCGGCCGCAGACAGGGTGCCGTTCTGGAACTGCACGGCGAGGTCGCGCACCCGCTGCAGCATGGCGTGCACCTCGCCCAGCGCCCCCTCTGCCGTCTGCACCAGGGAGATGGCGTCCTGGACGTTGCGCTGGGCCTGCTGGAGACCTCCCACCTGGGCCCGCAGCTTCTCGCTGATGGCCAGGCCGGCGGCGTCGTCCGCGGCCCGGTTGATCCGGTAGCCGGAGGACAGGCGCTCCATGGCCTTGGACAGCTTCTCGCTCGTCCCCACCAGGTGTCGGTGGGCGTTGAAGGCCTCGATGTTGTTCTGGATGCGAAGGGACATGGGACGATTCCTTTCCTCTTCTGCGTCTAGGAAGCGGAGGGACTGGTAGGGAGGCTGGCGACGCCCGTCTCCGCGGCTGCCCGGTTCTCGGCCTCGATGGCCTCGAGCACCTCCTGGCGAAGGACGCGCACCTCGCTGGGGGCCTCGATGCCCAGCCGAACGGTCGAGCCGGCCACATCGAGGACGACGATGGTGACGTCCTCCCCCACGCGGATCCTCTCTCCGGGCTTGCGCGAGATGACGAGCATGGCCTTCCTCCTAGACGGCGGTCACGTGCACCCCGACGGCGGGCGCCGCCGGTCGAGCGTCCTCCAGCTCCACCTCCGAGAAGAGGGGCTGCCGGACACTGTAGCCGGGGGCGCCGTTGACGATCTGACGCCCACGCCGAGAGCGGCGGTGGACGACGATCGGCGCCGCCAGGTTGATGGTCACATTCGCCGGGCTCTCGGTCGCGCGCACCACGCAGAGGACGTCGGCCTCCTCGGGCGCGCTGAGACCGAGCACAAGGGCCTCGTCGTCGGGCACGTGGATCTCGTAGTCGGGAAAGAACAGCCAAGGGTTCGTCACCGGCAGGGCGATCTCCTCGTGCTCCGCCGACTGGAGCCAGTAGAAGGGGAGCTGCTCCTCCCGCGCTACCAGGGCGTAGCGCGTTCCGGGCAGCCCGATGAGCCCGTCCGGGAACTCGAGGATCGCCTCATCGGCCACCTCGAAGGTCCCGAACCGCGTGCTGGCGATGTTCATGGCACCTCCTTCGAGCCTCTATCGCAGGAAGTCGAGTAGGGACGGCTGGATGAGCTGCGCTCCCGCCTTGAGGGCGGCCTGGTAGGCAGCCTGCTGGGTCGAGTAGTCGATCAGGGTCTTGGCCATGTCGGCGTCCTCGGTCTCGGACAGGAGGACGAGGGTCGACTCCTCCAGCTCGGCCAGGCGGGCGGCCGCCGCCTCCAGGCGGGTACCCAGGGCCCCCACGATGGCGCGGGCGTTCGTGACCGTGTCGTGGGCCGCATCCAAAGCCTGGAGGTCGGCCCCCTGCAGGGCGGCCGTGTTCCCTGCCCGGAGGTCGGCGGCGATCTGGCGGAGGGCGGCGATGAGGCCGGTGGACCCGTCGCCGACCACGCTCACCCCGGCCAGGGAGACATCGACGCGCACGCCCCGCCCGATCTCCTTGACCACCGTGCCCGTGTCCCCTGCGTACGCGTCGCTGGCCTGGTCGTAAGGGGCGGTCGTGGTCTGGGTCCCGGCCAGGACGTAGCGGCTCGCGTACTGGGCGTTGGCGGCCTGCTTCACCGCCGCCACCAGCTGGTCGATCTCGGCGGCGATGGCCTCGCGGGCAGCCGGCCCCGCCGAGTCGGTGGCGCCCTGGACGAGGAGCTCGCGGGCCCGGAGGAGGAAGGCGCTGATCTGGCCCAGCGCCCCGTCCACCACCGACTGCCAGGCCTGAGCCTCGCGCACGTTGCGCTGGTACTGGCGGTACTCCTCGAGCGAGGAGCGAAGCTCGAGGGCCCGGGCGGTGGCGAAGGGATCGTCGGAGGGGACGGTGATGGCCTTCCCCGAGGCGATCCGTCGCTGGGTCGCGCTCAGGCGGTCGGCCGAGGCCATGAGGTCGGCGAGGAGCAGGCGCACGCTCATGGAGGTGGTGACCCGCTCGCTCACAGCCCCACCCTCCCCGTGCGGGTGATGAGGACCTCCAGCATCTCGTCCATCGCCGACAGGACCCGGGCCGCCGCTTGGTAGCCGCGCTGGAAGCGGACGAGGTTCGTCATCTCCTCGTCCAGGGAGACGCCGATGACCGAGTCGCGGCGGTTCTCCAAGGCGTTCGCCAGCACCTCGGCGTTGGCGGCGCTGCGGATCGCGTCCTGGGCGTCGCTACCGATGGAGGCGACGAGGGAGGCGTAGGCTCCGTCCACCGTGGCCTGGCCGCGGAGGGCGGCGGCGGCGAGGGCGTTCTCCCCGTTTCCAGGCTGGCCCGGCTGGCTGGAAGCGGCAACGAGGCTGGGATCGGCCTGGAGGGAAGGGTCGACGGCGATGTCGGCGGCGCTCGTACCGACGAAGAAGGGTACGGTCGCCGCCGTCCCCGCCAGGGTGTAGCCGGAAAGCTGGACGGCGTTCACAGCCTGGATCAGAGAGGCGGCCACGCTGTCCAGGCGCTCGATGTAGCCGCCGGAGCCGGCGATAGTCTGCTCGAGGGCAACCAGGCCGGCCAGCTTGCCGGAGGCGAGGTCGCTGCCCAGGTCCGACACGGAGCCGACCACCGTCTGGACGCCTCCCTGGAGGAGGGTGAAGGTGCCCACCTTGAGCGTCACCGAGCCGTCGGCCTCGTCGGTCTTGGTCAGGTTGACGAGCGAGCTCAGCCGGTCGAGCAAGAGGTCGCGCCGGTCGAGGAGGTCGTTGTTGGGGGGAAGGCCGGACGCCACCATGGTGGTGATCTGCCCGTCCAGGGCGGCGATCTCGGCCACCACGTCGTTCAGCTCCCCGATCGTGAGGGTGGCGGCGTCCTGGGCCTGAGAGGCCACGGTAACGAGCTGGCCGCGGAGGCTCTGGAGACCCCCGGCCAGGGCGATGCCGGCCTGGACGAGGGCCTGCCTGGTGGCCGGGCTTTCGGGGGTCGTGGCCACGTCCTGCCAGGCCGACCAGAAGCGGCCGAGCAGGGAGGAGAGGCCGTTGTCGGAGGGCTCGCTGAGGGCGAGCTCGACTTGGCGGAGGCCGTCCTCGCGGGCCTCGTAGTAGGAGACGAGCATGCGCTGGGCCCGTACCTGGGTGTCGAGGAAGGCGTCCCTGGCCCGGGCGTACGCCACGACGTCCACGCCCGTGCCCAGGCCCCCCGCCACCCCGACCTCGTCGTAGGGTGGCGTCTCCCGCAGCTCTGCCCGTTGACGCGTGTAGCCGATGGTGTTGGCGTTGGCGATGTTGTGGGCGGTGACGTCGAGCGCCCGCTGGTGGGCGAGGAGCCCCCGCAGGGCGGTCTCCAGGCCGAGGAAGGTGGAGAGGGACATCTAGGCCCTGGCGTCGACGGCTCGAGCGACCTGGGGGACGAAAGCCCAGCCCTCGGGCGAGTAAGCGCCCTGGGGAGGGCCCTGGAGGACGCGCATGAGATGGGCCAGGAAGGCCAGCTCTTGACGGATCAGGAGGCGGTTCTGCTCGTGGCGACGCCCTGCCTGGACGAGCACCCCCCTGAGCTCGGCGGAGAGACGGAGGGCCCGCTCTCGCTCCTCGGGCGTCGCCCCCTCGAGGGCGGCCTCCAGATCCACCTTCTCTTCCCCGATACCCAGGCGACGGGCCGCCTCCTCGATGATCTCCTCCCGCTCCCGCTCCAGCTCGCGCCGCAGCGCCAGCTCCCCCTGGAGGTCGACCAGCCGGGCGAGGAGGCCCGGCACGTCCTGGGCCCGAATAGCCTCGGCCTGGGCGAGGACGATGGCTAGGAGCCGCCGGGCCGACTCGAGCTGCCGCTCGAGGTGGGCGAGGAGCCGCGCCGCCCGCGTGCCGGCCACGGCGCCCTCGCTCATGGCTGCACCCCGTTGATGCCCCGGCCCAGGGTCTCGTCGATGGCTCGGATGGCCCGCTGGAGGGCCTCGAAGGCGCGCAGCGAGACGAGCATGTCGACCATGGCTCGGGCGATATCGACCCCCGACCCCTCGAGGGCACCTTGGCGAACGGCGGTACCGGTCGGCCGTGGCCCGGGGGCGCCGGCGAAGAGGCCCTCTCCTTCCCGTGCCGGGTCACGGAGGGACACGAGGGCGAGCCTGGCCACGGTCCTCCCGTCGGCGGACACGGTGCCGTCGGGGGCGACGACCGGGGTGGCGGCGCCGACGACGATGGGCCGGCCCTGCTCATCCAGCAGGGGCAGGCCGGAGGCGGTGGTGATCCTGCCCTCGGGGTCCACCTGGATGCGGCCGCCCCGGGTGTAGCGCACCCCGGCAGGTGTCTGCACGGCCAGGAAGCCCTCGCCGTCGAGGGCGATGTCGAGGGGGTCGCCCGTCTCCTCGAGCGGTCCCTGGGAGAGGTCGAGGCGGGTCTCGGCCACGTGCACGCCCAGCCCGGCTGCGCCTACGGGCGCGCCCGATCCTCGCTCGAGGAGGAGCAGCTCCCCGAACGGCCCCAGCGCCGCCCGCCCCGGCTTGTAGCCGGGAGTGGAGACGTTGGCCAGGTCGCTCGCGATCAGGTCTTGACGAGCCTGCTCGGCGAGCATGCCCGAGGCGGCGATATGTAGACCTCGCTCCATGCGGTGGCTGCCAGGCGGGACGATTCCGCCGCCAGCCGGTAGTCGGCCGAGGGCGGGCCAAGTTGAGGAGGGGGCGAGGCCTGGGCTGGGCGGCTCAAGCGTCGCCTGGAGCTGCCGACTACAGGGAGGCCGTGTCCTCCACCCAAGGCGCGCCCCGCTTTCTCGTCCTCGCCTTCGCCGACGAGCTCCTGGACGATCCTTCCCTCCTTCGGGCCTACGGGGAGGTGTTCGGAGCCGAGGACGCGGCCAGCCTGCTTGTCTACGCCCCCGATGTGACGCCCGAGGAGGCGGCCCAGGCTCTCGGGCCCATCGTCAAGGAAGCGGGGCTGGAGGGCGAGGACAGCGCCGAGGTGGTGGTGCTGGCCGTGCCCGGAAGCGAGGAGACGACGAGCGCCCTGGCCGCCCAGGTCGCCTGCCTCTACTCCCACCGCTTGCCCCGGGAGCCCTTCCGCTCCCTCCCCCGGGTAGGCGCCGACGGCGCTTCGCTCCTTCGAGCCATGGCCGAGGCGCGCTGGGCCCAAGCCCGCCCGGGCTCGGAGAACGGAGCCAGTCCCCGCCGGCCTTCCCCCCGGCGCCGGGCTCGCTTGCGGGCAGGGTGGCTTCGGGACGAGTGGCCCCAGATCGGCGGGGCCGAGCTCTCGGCCGACGCCCGGGCCGCGGCGGCTCCCCCGGGGGTGGAGATCGTGCCCTGCCCGCCCGGGGCGGTCGATCCCGACTGCGACCTCTACGTCGTCAACCAGAGCAACCAGTACTCCCTCGCCGACGCCGAGCGCTTCGGCGACCGACCGGTGTTCAAGGTGGTGCCCGACTGGTGGGAGGCGGGAGACCCCGGCCTGCGCAGGTTCCTCCTTGCCCGCTCCGCGCTCGTCTTCTTCGCCTCCCCCCTCCACCGCGACCTCTTCCGCTGGCCGGTGACCGCTCCCACCATGCTCTGCCCAGCCCCGCTCGACCTCGCCCCCTTCCGGGCCGCGGCCGAGCGAGCGAGGTCCCGCCGGGGAGCGGTGTGGGTAGGCCAGATGACCTCGCCCTGGAAGGGCTACGAGGAGGCGGTAGCCTGGGCGCGGCGGACCCGACGGCGGCTCGACTTCTACGGCAAGGGGCCCTACGCGCCCGAGCCCGGGCCCTACGTCCGGGTCTTCGACGAGGTGCCCTACGCCGAGCTACCCGAGCTTCTCGCCCGCTACCGCACCCTCGTCTTCCTGCCCCGCCGAGCCCAGCCCTTTCCCCGCATCCTGGTCGAGGCCTGGGCCGCCGGCCTCGAGCTCGTGACCACCCCGGCGAACGGCGCTCGGTGGTGGATCGAGAACGCGCCCGGCGAGCTCGACCGGGGGGCGGAGCGGTTCTGGGGGGCCGTGCTCGAGGTCGTCCGAGCCGGCCGCGTGGGAGCCAGGCCATGACGAGGGCACAGCCGATGACCGTCTCCCCGCCGCTGCCGACCTCGACCACGCCCCGTGCGTCCCGCCCCCCCGCCGCCGGCGAGACGGTGCTTCCCCTCGTCTGGTACGGCCCCCTCCTCGAGCCCTCCGGGTACGCCGAGGAGGGTCGCGCCTTCCTGCTTGCCCTGGAGCGGGCGGGGAGGCCGGCCGTGGCCAGGGAGACTCGTACCTCGCCCGTGTCGTCGGGTGCGGGGGGGGACCAGCTTGAGGCCGTCCTTCGGGCCTCGAGGCGGCCCCTCCCCCAGGGAGAGCACGTGGCCGTCTTCCACGCCGTCCCCCGCCTGGGTCAACCCCTGGTCGACGGGGCCGCCAACGTGGCCCGCACCATGTTCGAGACCACGAGCATCCCCCGGGGGTGGGTGGCCCGCCTGCTCGAGGTGGACGAGGTGTGGGTGCCGTGCTCCTTCAACGTCGACACCTTCGAGCGGGGCGGCGTTCCCCGCGAACGCCTGCGCGTCCTCCCCGAGACCATCGACTTCGAGCTGTTCCAGCCGGGGCACGAGCCCCTCCCCCTTCCCGGGCGACGCAAGCTTGCCTTCCTGGCCAGCTTCGACTTCAGCGACCGGAAGGGCTGGGATGTCCTCCTCGACGCCTGGGCGGACGCCTTCCCCCCCGGCGAGGACGTCTGCCTCGTCCTCAAGTGCCTGTCCCTCTCGGGCATGGACGAGAAGGCCATCCGAGCGCGGATCGATAGCCGGCTTGGGAGGAGGCGAGCGGCCCCCGTCCTCATCCTCGCCGACGTCCTTTCTCCCCTCGACCTCGCCCGCCTGTACGCGTCGGTGGACGCCTACGTGCTCCCCAGCCGGGGGGAGGCCTGGGGCCGGCCCTACATGGAGGCTATGGCCATGGGGCTTCCCACCATCGCCAGCCGCTTCGGGGGCGTCCTCGACTTCATGCACGAGGGGAACTCCTGGCTCGTGGAGGGAGAGGTGGTGCCCGTGCCCAAGGACGCCCTCGTCCCGCCCCACTACCACGGCCAGCGCTGGTTCGAGCCCGACCGGGAGGCCCTGGCGGAGGCGCTGCTGGCGGTGGCGGCGGGCGGGCCGGAGGTGGCGGCCAAGGCGGCCTCGGCCAGGGAGGAGCTGGTCGACCGCTTCGGCCCCGAGGCGATGGCCGCGGTTGTCGGCGAGCTTGCCCGCGACCTCCTGGCCCGCCGGCGCGAACGGCGGGCGGCGCCTACCCTCTGCGCCTGGCGAGGCCCCTGGGGCCGAAGCCACTCCCTGGCCGTCGTCAACGACGGCATAGCCCGCGCTCTCGAGGCGGTCGGATCGTGCGTCCTCAGGCAGGCGCCGGACTCCCCGCCTACCGTCCTCGACGTCCCCACCGTCTCCTCCTGCTGGCCCCCCTCCTTCGCCCCGGGGAGTAGCGGCCCCCTCGTCCTCTACCAGCCGTGGGAGTACGGGGAGATCCCCGTGGACTGGGTGGAGGAGATCCGCCGGCGAGTGGACGAGGTGTGGACGCCGAGCGAGCGCTCGCGGCAGGCCTTCCTGCGCTCAGGGATCTCTCCGGAACTCGTCCACGTGGTCCCCAACGGAGTCGACCTCGACCGCTTCACGCCCCACGGGCCTCGCCTTTTCCTGCCCACCGACAAGGGCACGGTGTTCCTATTCGTAGGCGGCACCATCTACCGCAAGGGGATCGACATCCTCCTCACCGCCTTCGCCCGCGCCTTCCGATCCTCCGACGACGTAGCCTTGGTGGTCAAAGGGGCCTGCGGAGACACCTTCTACCGGGGCCAGACGGCGGAGGACATGCTCCGCCGCTTCCGCTCCCTGCCCGACGCCCCCGAGCTCATCGAGATCGAGGAGGACCTCTCGGCAGAGGACATGCCCTCCCTCTACCGCGCCGCCCACGTCCTCGTCCAGCCCTACAGGGGCGAGGGCTTCTGCCTCCCGGTGCTGGAGGCCCTCGCCTGCGGCCTGCCCGTGATCGTGACCGCGGGCGGGCCCACCGACGACGTGGTGACGGAGGCCTGCGCCTGGCGCCTTCCCGCCCGGCCCGCCCCCCTCCCCCCCAGCGAGCTGAGGCTGACGGGCGAGGGAGAGCTGCTCGAGCCCGACCTCGACGCCCTGGTGGAGGCGCTCCGCCGGGCCGCCGATCCCAAGGCCCGGGCCGAGAAGGCGGAGGCCGCCCGCCTCCACGCCCAGCCCTGGAGCTGGGACAGAGCGGCGGCCCAGGCGCGGCGGCGGCTGCAGGGCCTGGCCGGTCGCGTCCCCGTACGCCTCGTCCACCCCGCAGGCCCGGCGGAGCGCCGAGGGATCCTCTTCGCCGTCCACGCCCGCCTCGACCGCTCGGAGACGTGGGAGCCCGCGCTCCTTGCCTACGCCCGCGCCTTCCCGGCCGAGGCAGACACCACCCTGGCCGTGGCCGCCCCCAGCCTCGAGGGGGGAGAGGAGCTCCTCGCCCGCGCCCTCGCGCGGGCGGGGATCGACCCGGCCCAGGTGGCCGACGTCGCCCTCGTCCAGGCCGTCGACACGGCCTCGATCGCCCTCGAGCTGGCCGCGGACGCCTTCGTCGAGTGCGGCCGGCCCCCGGTCCGCGCCCGGCGGATCGTCCCCGCCTCCATCGCCGCCCTCCAAGAGGCTGCCCGCCTCGCCCAGAAGGACGCCCCATGAGCATTCGCGCCGCCGCCCTCGCCCAGGACTCCGCCCTCACCGACACCGACTGGCGCCGACGCCTGGACGAGCTCTTCCTGCGAGCGGCGGCCGAGATCAGGGAGCGGCGCTCGCTGGCCCAGGCCTTCGCCCAGGTGGCGTCCTGGCCCGACCCCCACCGGCGCTTGCAGGCCCGCGCCCGCCTGACCGAGCTCGCCCTGGCCAACCAGGGACCGCCCACCGCCTGGGGGCCGCTCTTTGCGTCCGCCGCCGGCGGGCTGCTGGCCGCCCTCGAGGAGGACCCGAGGGAGCCTCTCCTCCTCAACTACGCCGGCGTGCTCCTGTACGAGCTGGGAGCGACCGCCGAGGCTGAGCGGCTCTTCCGAGCTGCTGTTCGCCTCGATCCCGCCCTGCCCCACGCCCAGGACAACCTGGCCGCCGCCCGGGCCCGTAGGCGCAGACCGTCGGCGGCCCCACCGGCCCTGCGGGCGCTCGTCTCCCCGCTCCTCGGGCGGGCTCGGGCGGTGGCCGGCCGGGCCCGGCCCGCCCAAGGGCTCACCCTCTCCCTGTGCATGATCGTGCGCGACGAGGAGGAGATGCTGCCCGGCTGCCTGGAGCCGGTCGCCCCCTACGTGGACGAGATCGTGGTGGTGGACACCGGCTCCACCGACCGGACGGTGGAGATCGCCGAGCGGTACGGAGCCAAGGTCGTCCGTTTCCCCTGGAACGGCTCCTTCGCCGACGCCAGGAACGTGTCCCTCGACCACGCGAGCGGCGACTGGATCCTCTACCTGGACGCCGACGAGCACATGGTGGCCGAGGACGCCCCCCTCCTCCGCTCCCTCCTCGGCCGCACCTGGCGAGAGGGATTCCACCTGGTCTGGACGAACTACACCGGGGGCGACGAGACGGGACCCGCGGTCACCCACCTCGCCCTGCGGCTGTTTCGCAACCGGCCCCAGTACCGGTTCGAGGGACGCATCCACGAGCAGAAGACCCAGCGCATGCCCACCTACCTGCCCGAGCGGTTCGAGACCGTGCCCATCCGCGTCCTCCACTACGGCTACCTCAAGGGCAGGATCAGCGAGAAGGACAAGTCCCGCCGCAACCTCGAGCTCCTGGAGCGGGAGCAGAAGGAGGCGCCAAGCCCCTTCACCGCCTTCAACCTGGGCTCGGAGTACGTGCGCCTGGGCGAGACCGCCCGCGCCCGGGAGTGCTTCGAGCAGGCCTGGCAGGGGCTGGGAGAGGGCTGGACCACGGTCGGCTACGCCTCCCTCCTCGTCTCCCGGCTGGCCTCGGTCAGGCGGGCGAGCGGCGACCTGGAGGGAGCGCGGGCCGCCATCGAGGCCGGGCTGGCCGCCTTCCCCGACCACACCGACCTCGTACTCGAGCTCGCCTTCTGCGCCTGGCAGGAGGGGAACCTGGCGGAGGCCGAGCGCTTGGCCCGCAGGTGCCTGGAGATGGGAGACGCCCCCGCCCAGTACGTGGCCACGGTGGGCTCGGGGACGTACCTCGCCCTCGGCTTCCTGGCCGAGCTGCGGCGGGCCCAGGGGGACGCTCCCCAGGCGGAGGCCCTGTGGCGGCGCTCGCTGCGGGAGTACCCCGACTACCTGGCGCCCGTCCTCCCCCTCGTGTCCTCCCTCGTCGCCCGGGGAGTAGACGACGGAGAGATCGCAGCCCTGCTCCCCAAGGAGCGACCGGGAGCGATGCTCCTGGCGGGGATCGCCTACCTCGAGGCGGGTCGCTCCCAGGAGGCGGAGGCGTGGTTTCGGCGCGTGCTCGAGCGCCAGCCGACGAACCCGGTCGCCCACGTGGGCCTGCTCGAGGCCCTCCTCTCCCGGCGCCGCTACGCCGAGGTCGTGGCCCTGGCTCGCACCCGGGCGCCGGAGGAGCCCCTGGGCAGGGAGGCCGCCTCGGCGGAGCTCTTCGCCTCCGCCCTCCTGGGCAGGGAGGAGCTGGCCCAGGCTCTAGAGCGGGCACGACAGGCGGGGGTCCCTGAGGACGACCGCGCCTTCTACGCCGCCTTCGGAAAGGCAAGGAGGGGCGGCCCTCCTCCCCCCTCGCTCCCCGCCGCCTGCGCCGCCACCGCCGAGACCGTGCTCGAGGCCCTCCTCCGGGTGCAGGAGATCTCGGCCTTCGAGGCCTGCCTGGGCGTCTACGAGCGGGTGGCCGTGGACAGCCGCAAACGACGGCAGGCTCTCGCCGGCATGTACCTGCGCCGCGGCTTTCTCGACTCCGCCGCCGAGGAGTGGCTGGCCCTGGCGCGCGAGCGCCCCGACGCCACCTCGCTCATCGCCCTGGCCCAGCTCGCCTACGCCCGGGGACTCCTCCAGGAGGCCCTCGACCTGGCCGAGGGCGCGCTCGACCTGGAGCCGGAGCACGAGCAGGCAAAGCGCCTGCGCGACGCCCTCCGCCTGCGCCTGGGCTGGGCCGCCGCCTGAGCGCTCCCAGGGGCTAAAC
>CAZQRA010000060.1:0-12595 GCA_964595575.1 uncultured Gaiellales bacterium | reverse complement strand
CGCATCGCCTCGGCGAGCCCGAACGGCAGCTCGAGCGCGGCCGCCGGCAGCACCAGCATGGCGCGCACGAAGAGCGCGAGCGCCAGCGTCACCGACACGACGGTGAGGATGCCGTCAATCGGGGTGCCGGTGCCGAAGATCCCCGTCGGCAGGACGACGATCCCGGCGGTGACCGACTGGAGGAAGGAGACGGTCGAGATGACGACGGCGGCGATGGTGGCGCCCACCAACGGCACCAGGTCGAGGATGGCCACGAGGAGCCCGAGGGCGAGGACGAAGGGAACGCCCATGATCCAGAGCACGATCCCCGAGGAGATGCCGGCGATGACGCTGATGAGGAGGTTCCCGGTCACGTACCCGCCCACTGCCCGAGCGATGTCCCGGCCCACCGCCCGCCAGCGGGGCTGCGTCTCGGGAGGAAAGAGGGAGTAGATGCGCTCCGTCCACACGGGGCCCTCGAGCAGCAGGAAGACGGTGAGGGCGACGATGGTGACGATGGCGGCGATGATGGTGAGGACGCTCTTCGTCACCGAGATGGCGGTACCCGAGAGCCCGAAGATCCTCTTGGCGGCGTCGCCCTCCTGAACGGCCTCGCGGACCCGCTCCACGATGCGGTACTTCGTCTCCAGGAAGCCCAGCTTCCCCCGCCCCTTGGTCAAATCCTCGATGTAGTCGGGGACCTTGCGCACGAAGTCGTTGACCTGGTCGACGAGGGGAGGGATCACGAGCCAGCCCGCCAGCCCCAAGGCGACGAGCACGGCCAGACAGGCGATCGCCACCGCGTAGCCGCGGCGGGGAACCCCCTTTCGAAGCAGCCACTCCACCGCCGGGTTGAGGGCCAGAGCGAAGAAGACGGCGATGAGGATCCAGGTGATGACCTGGCGGGTCGTCCACACCACCTGGAGGAGGAGCCAGACCGCCAGCACGACCCCGAGCACGGTGAGGACCGTGCGCACGGGAAAGCGAACGATGCGCTCAGGAATCACGGATACAAGCATCGCGGCTGGGCCGGACAGCCCAGCCCGCCCCCGGCTAGGCGGGAGTCGGCGCCGGCAGCGCCAGGCCCGCCCGGGTGAGCGCCCACAGCGAGCCCTCGACCGCGGGGCCCACGAGCAGGGCGAAGGCGACCGTGCCTACCCCGGCGGTGCCGCCCAGGGCAAGGCCGGCGGCAAGGGCCGAGAGCTCGAGGACACCTCGCACCACAGCGATGCGAATCGACGTCCGCTGCGCCCCTACCACCATGAGCGAGTCGCGAGGCCCTGCTCCCAGACCCGCTCCCAGGTAGAAGCCGGAGCCGATCCCGGTCAAAAGGACGCCGGCCGAAAGGAGCCCCACCCGCAGCGGGAGCGGCTGCTCGGACAGCCGCTCGACGGCCTCGATCGAGGTGAAGGCGATGACGAAGGCCCCGATCAGGGTGGCGTTGGCGAAGGTGCCGATCCCCAGCCTGGCCCCAAGGAGCCAGGCCACTGCGAGCACGCTCACCCCCACGGCGATGTTGGCCTCCCCGAAGGAAAGCGGTGTCCGCTCGGCGATCCCCTGGTGGAGGACGTCCCACGGGGGAAGCCCAAGCCCCGCCTCCAGGAAGGCCACGATCCCGGCCGCGAACAGGGCAAGGCCGAGTACGAGGGAAGAGAGCCGGGCCAGGAGCCCTCCCCGAACCACCGGCGGCGCGCGCACGCCTCTAGCCTACGCCGACGGGGCCGACCAGGCGGCGGGCAGGCGGTGGGGTCCTGCGCGGCGCCCAAGGGCCCCGGAGCGGGCCCCGCCACCTCCCCCGGCGTAAGGGCGAGCTTGCGCGTCGCCGACTGTCCGTATATACGTTCGCGTGGACATGGCCGCACGAGGAGGGGGCCAGAGGTCGCCCCGTCGCCGCGCCCCTGCGCCCGGACCGAGAGCGAGGACGCGCCCCTGGGGACACGCCTGGTGAACGTCTTCGAGCTCCGCGACAAGCTCGTCCGCGACTTCGCCGAGTACACGCGGAGCTTCGTCTGGATCCGCGATCCGCGGATCCGCGCCCTGGTCGACGACGAGCTCGAGCGCGGGCTCCTCTGGCCCGACCCGATCGTGCAGCTCAACCCCGCCTTCGAGCCGGCCGAGACGATCGACGAGCTCGTGGACGAGGGCGTCCTCCACCCCGAGTGCAGGCGCATCTTCCGCCGCGACAAGACGCTCGAGGACCCGGAGGGCAAGCCGCTTCGCCTCCACCGCCACCAGGCGGAGGCGATCGCGATCGCCCGCACCGGCGCCAACTACGTCCTCACCACCGGCACGGGATCGGGCAAGAGCCTCACCTACATCGTCCCCATCGTCGACCACGTTCTCCGCCGGGGCTCGGGCAAGGGGATCCAGGCGATCGTCGTCTACCCCATGAACGCCCTCGCCAACAGCCAGTTCGGCGAGCTGGAGAAGTTCCTCTGCCTGGGCTATCCGCAGGGACGTCCCCCGGTCACCTTCGCCCGCTACACCGGGCAAGAGGCCGACGAGGAGCGCGACCGCATCACCGCCTCGCCGCCCGACATCCTGCTCACGAACTATGCGATGCTCGAGCTCATCCTGACGCGGCCGTTCGAGCGGAGGCTCGTTCGCGCAGCCGAGGGCCTGCGCTTCCTCGTTCTCGACGAGCTCCACACCTACCGCGGCCGGCAGGGAGCCGACGTGGCCCTGCTCGCCCGGCGCCTGCGGGAGGCGACCGAGGCCGCCCACCTCCAGTGCATCGGCACCTCGGCCACCCTCGCCGGCCCCGGCACGCTCGCCGAGCAGCAGGCCGAGGTGGCGCGGGTGGCCTCCCTCCTCTTCGGGGCCGAGGTGCACCCTGACCACGTGATCGGAGAGTCGCTCCGCCGGGCGACGAGGCCTGCCGACCCTGACGACCCCGCCTTCCTCTCCGCCCTCCGCGACCGGGTGGCCGACCCGAGCCGCCGCGCTCCTCGAGGCGACTACGAGGCGTTCACCGCCGACCCCCTGGCGCGCTGGCTGGAGACGACCCTCGGCCTCGCCCAGGAGCCCGGCACGGGCAGGCTGGTGCGGGCCGAGCCGAGACCGATCACGGGCGAGGAGGGCGTGGCCGCGGCTCTCGCCTCCCTCACCGGACTCCCCGAGGAGCGCTGCCGGCAGGCGATCGAGGAGACCCTCCTCGCCGGCTACGAGACCCAGGACCCCGAGACCGGCTTTCCCGCCTTCGCCTTCCGCCTGCACCAGTTCTTCAGCCGCGGCGAGACGGTCTACGCCTCGCTCGAGCCGGAGGAGGAGCGCTACGTCACCACCCAATTCCAGCAGTACGTGCCGGGGAGCCGGGAGAAGCTCCTCTTCCCGCTTGCCTTCTGCTACGAGTGCGGCCAGGAGTACTACACGGTTCGCCGCCAGGTCGATCCCGACACGGGCGCCCGCGTGTTTACGCCCCGCGAGCTGCTCGACGTCTTCACGGACGATCGCACCGAGGTCGCCTTCCTGTACGCGAGCAGCGATCACCCCTGGCCGGACGATCCCGGCGAGCAGCTCGAGCGGCTCCCCGACGACTGGCTCGAGCTCGCCGACGGACGCGAGCGGATCAAGAGCTCGTTCCGCAAGTACCTGCCTGCCCCGGCGGTGCTCGGCCCGGACGGACGCGACGCCTCGGAGGGGCTTGCCTGCCACGTCGTACCGGCGCCGTTTCGCTTCTGCCTGCGCTGCGGCGTCTCCCACGCCGGCCGCCGGCCCAGGGACTTCGGGAAGCTGCTCACGCTCAGCGCCGGGGGCCGGTCGAGCGCGACCACCATCCTGAGCCTGGCCGCCGTCCGTAGCCTCCGCGCCGACGACGCCCTGCCCGAGAAGGCGCGCAAGCTCCTCTCCTTCAGCGACAACCGCCAGGACGCCTCCCTCCAGGCCGGCCACTTCAACGACTTCGTCGAGGTCGGCCTCCTCCGCTCGGCCCTCTACCGAGCCGCCCTGCAGGCGCCGGAGGGGCTGACCCACGACGAGCTGCCGGTCGCGGTCTTCCGGGCACTCGACCTTCCCCTAGAGCTGTACGCCCTGGACCCCGACGTCAGGTTCGCCGCCCGCCAGGACACGGACCGGGCCCTTCGCGACGTCCTCGGCTACCGGCTCTACCGCGACCTCGAGCGCGGCTGGCGCATCACCGCCCCCAACCTCGAGCAGTGCGGGCTGCTCGAGATCGAGTACGTGGCGCTCGACGACCTTGCCGGAGCCGACGACGTCTGGGCCGAGGCCCACCCTGCCCTGGCCGGAGCCTCCCCCAAAGAGCGCGCGGGGGTGGCCAAGGTGCTGCTCGACCACATGCGCCGCGAGCTCTGCATCAGAGTCGACTACCTCGATCCGGTCTGGCAGGAGGGGCTCAAGCAGCGGGCGGCGCAGCGCCTCCGCGAGCCGTGGACGATCGACGAGAACGAAAAGCCCGTGCACGCGTCGGTTCTCTACCCGCGGCCGCGGCGACGGGCAGCGCAGGAGTACCGCGGGAACGTCTTCCTCTCTGCCCGCGGCGGCTTCGGGCAGTTCCTGCGCCGGACGACGACCTTCTCCTCCTACCGCCGGAAGCTCTCCCTCGACGAGACGGACGCCGTGATCCGCGACCTGCTCGAGGCCCTCAGAATCGCCGGCCTCGTCGTCGTCGTGGACGAGCCGAGACAGGAGGGGCAGGTGCCGGGCTACCAGCTGCCCGCCGCCGCCATGCGCTGGAAGGCAGGCGACGGCACCCGCGCCTTCCACGACCCGATCCGGGTGCCCAACCTCCCCGAGGAGGGAGGGCGCACGAACCCCTTCTTCGTCGAGCTCTACCGGGACGTGGCCGCGGGCGGCCAGGGGATCCGGGCCCGGGAGCACACGGCGCAGGTGCCGGCCGAGGAGCGCAAGAAGCGGGAGGAGGAGTTCCGCCAGGCCACGCTGCCCGTCCTCTTCTGCTCGCCGACGATGGAGCTGGGAGTGGACATCGCCGAGCTCAACGTCGTCAACATGCGCAACGTCCCGCCCACGCCGGCGAACTACGCGCAGCGAAGCGGCCGCGCCGGCCGCAGCGGCCAGCCCGCGCTCGTCTTCAGCTACTGCGGCGCCGGCAACTCCCACGACCAGTACTTCTTCCGCCGGCCGCTGCTCATGGTGTCCGGGAAGGTCAGGCCGCCCCGGCTCGACCTCGCGAACGAGGATCTGGTACGGGCGCACGTCCACGCCGTCTGGCTGGCCGAGACCGGCCAGGACCTGGGAAGCTCCCTCGCCGACGTGCTCGACCTCTCGGGCGAGGAGCCGACCCTCGAGCTCGCCGACTCGCTGCGCGCGGCGCTGACCGACCCCGCCGTGGTCGAGCGCGCCCGGCCCCGCTGCCAGCGGCTGCTCGCCTCCATTCCCGGCCTCGAGGGGGCGGGGTGGTACTCACCCGATTGGCTCGACCACGTCCTAGGAAGCGCCCACCGCGCCCTCGACGAGGCCTGCGAGCGCTGGCGCAGCCTCTACCGGGCTGCCCTCGCCACGCAGGCGGCCCAGCACGCGATCATCCTCGACGCCTCCCGCCCCGCCCACGAGAAGGAGCAGGCAAGGCGCCTCCGGGCTCAGGCCGAGACCCAGCTCGCCCTCCTGCGCGGCGAGACCGAGGGCGAGAGCCGCTACCAGTCCGACTTCTACAGCTACCGCTACTTCGCCAGCGAGGGCTTCCTGCCCGGCTACAACTTCCCCCGCCTGCCGCTCTCGGCTTTCATCCCCGGCCGGCGCGGCCGGGACGAGTTCGTGCAGCGGCCCCGCTTCCTCGCCATCTCCGAGTTCGGCCCTCGCAGCATCGTCTACCACGAGGGGTCGAGGTACATCATCAACCGCGTCTTCCTCCCGGCCACGCGGGTGGACCGAAACCGCCTGCCCACGGTCGCAGTGAAGCGCTGCTCCTCCTGCGGCTACCTGCACCCGGTCGAGGGCGAGGAGCCCGGCCCTGACCTCTGCGAGCGCTGCGCAGCCCCGCTCGATCCGCCGATCACGGGCCTGCTCCGCCTCCAGAACGTCTCCACCAAGCGCCGCGACCGGATCAACTCCGACGAGGAGGAGCGGCTGCGCCAGGGCTTCGAGATCTGGACCGGCGTCCGCTTCGCGAGAAGGGACGGCCTCGGCGAGCGGCTCGCCCACGTCGTCAAGGACGGCGTGCCCTACGCGAAGCTCGCCTACGGCGGCGCCGCCACCCTGTGGCGCGTCAACGTGGGCTGGAGCCGCCGCAAGGACCGCGCCCGGCTCGGCTTCGTCCTCGACACCGAGCGCGGCTACTGGGCGAGGAGCGACCAGGCGGCGGTCGAGGACGAGCACGACCGGCTGAGCCCGGCCCAGCAGCGCGTGATCCCCTACGTCGAGGACCGTCGCAACGCCCTCCTCTTCCAGCCCCTGCCCGGCCCCTGGCCCAACGGGGAAGTCGCCTCGCTCGCCGCCGCCCTCAAGGCCGGCATCCAGGCTGCGTTCCAGCTCGAGGAGTCGGAGCTCGCGGCCGAGCCCCTTCCCAGCCGCGCCTTCCGCCACCTGATCCTCTTCTACGAGGCGGCCGAGGGCGGGGCGGGCGTCCTCCGCCAGCTCGTCGCCGAGCCCGACGCCCTCGCTGAGGTGGCAAGAGCGGCGCTCGAGCTCTGCCACTTCGACCCGGCCACGGGCGAGGACCTCGGCCGCGCCCCCGGGGCCAGGGAGGACTGCGAGGCCGCCTGCTACGACTGCCTGCTCAGCTACCAGAACCAGCTCGACCATCCCCTCCTCGACCGCAAGCTCATCCGGGAGCGCCTGCTCGACCTCGCCTCCGCGGTCGTCGAGATCTCGCCGGTGCGCCTCTCGCGCGCGGAGCACCTCGACCGGCTGCGTGCCCGCTGCGACACCGAGCTCGAGCGCCGCTTCCTCGCCTTCCTCGACCAGCACGGCCTCGAGCTCCCCACCGACGCCCAGTACCTGATCGGCGCCTGTCGGGCGAGGCCTGACTTCTACTACGCCTCCCACCAGACGGTCGTGTTCCTGGACGGGCCGGTGCACGACTACCGGGACGTGGCCGAGCGGGACGAGGAGGCGACCGCCCGGCTGGAGGACGCGGGCTACACCGTCGTCCGCTTGCGCCACGACGAGCCCTGGGAGCCGATCGTGGCCCGCTACCCGAGCGTCTTCGGCAGGCTGCGGGAGGCGGCCTCGTGATCTTCGCCCCCGGCACCCTCGTCCGTGCCCGCGGCCGCGAGTGGGTCGTCCTCCCCGAGTCCGAGGACGACCTCCTCGTCCTCCGCCCCCTCGGCGGCAGCGACGAGGAGATCGCCGGCGTCCTCCCCGCCCTCGAGGAGGTGGCGCCCGCCGCCTTCGACCTCCCCGACCCCGGAGAGGTGGGCGACCACCGCTCCTGCCGCCTCCTTCGCGACGCCATCAGGCTCGGACTCCGCGGAAGCGCCGGGCCCTTCCGCTCCTTCGGCCGGATCGCGGTCGAGCCCAGGCCCTACCAGCTCGTGCCCCTGCTCATGGCCCTCAAGCTCGACCCGGTGCGGCTCTTGATCGCCGACGACGTTGGCGTCGGCAAGACGATCGAGGCCCTGCTCGTCGCCCGCGAGCTCCTCGACCAGGGGGAGGTCGAGCGCCTGTGCGTGCTGTGCCCGCCCCACCTGGCCGAGCAGTGGCAGGCGGAGATGCGCGAGAAGTTCCACCTCGAGGCAGAGCTCGTCCTCCCCGGCACGGCGGCCCGGCTCGAGCGCGGGCTTCGCCTGGGCGAGTCCCTGTTCGAGCGCCACCCGCTCACGGTCGTCTCCACCGACTACATCAAGTCCGACCGCCGCCGGGACGAGTTCCTGCGCGCCTGCCCCGAGCTCGTCGTCGTCGACGAGGCCCACACCTGCGCCGACCCTGCCGCCGGCCGCGGCGGCCGCCACCAGCGCTACCAGCTCCTCTCCGGGCTCGCCCGCGACCCTGCCCGCCATCTCGTCCTCGTCACCGCCACCCCGCACTCGGGCAAGGAGGAGGCCTTCCGCACCCTTATCGGCTTCCTCCACCCCTCCTTCGCCGAGCTCCCCGACGACCTCTCCCGCGAGGAGCGGGCGGCCGAGCGGCGCCGGCTCGCCCGCCACTTCGTCCAGCGCCGCCGGGCCGACATCGAGCACTACCTCGGCGACACCCGCTTCCCCGCCCGGGAGACGAGGGAGGAGACGTACGGCCTCCACCCCGACTACAAGCGCTTCTTCGAGCGCGTCCTCGCCTTCGCCCGCGAGACCGTCCGCGACCCCGCCGGCGGCGACCTCCGGCGCCGGCGGGTGCGCTGGTGGGCGGCCCTCGGGCTCTTGCGCGCGCTCGCCTCCAGCCCGGCCGCGGCCGCCGAGACCCTTCGCACCCGGGCCCAGCCCGCCGACACCCAGACGCCCGACGAGGCCGACGAGATCGGGCGCCGGTCGGTCCTCGACCTCGCAGACGAGGAGAGCGCCGAGGGGGCGGACGTCTCTCCCGGCGCCGACCCCGGCGAGGAGGAGGACGGGCGCGGCCGCCGCCGCCTCCTCGACCTCGCCCGCGAGGCCGACGCCCTTGCCGGCGAGCGGGACGCCAAGCTGGAAAAGGGGGTGGAGCTCGTCCGCGAGCTGGTGGAGGACGGCTTCCACCCCATCGTCTTCTGCCGCTTCATCGCCACCGCCGAGTACGTGAAGGACGCCCTGCGCCGAGCTCTACCGGGGGAGGTCGAGGTCGAGGCCGTGACCGGCCGGCTTCCGCCCGAGGCCCGGGAGGAGCGCGTCCTCGCCCTCGCCGAGGCCAAGCGGCGTGTCCTTATCGCCACCGACTGCCTGTCCGAGGGCATCAACCTCCAGGACCACTTCGACGCCGTCGTCCACTACGACCTCTCCTGGAACCCCACCCGCCACGAGCAGCGCGAGGGGCGGGTCGATCGCTTCGGCCAGCCCAGGGAGCGGGTGCGCGTCCTCACCTACTGGGGCAGGGACAACCAGATCGACGGCATCGTCCTCGACGTCCTCTTGCGCAAGCACCGAGCCATCCGCGACTCGCTGGGCGTCTCCGTGCCCGTGCCGGTGGACTCGAACGCCGTCCTCGAGGCCATCCTGGAGGGGCTCCTCCTGCGCGGGCGGAGCGAGCAACTTGCGCTCTTCACCGAGCCGGAGCTCGTCTCCCGGCGGGACGCCTTCCACGGGGAGTGGGACCTGGCCGCCGAGCGCGAGCGCCGCTCCCGCACCCTCTTCGCCCAGGAGACGATCAAGGTCGAGGAGGTGGCGCGCGAGCTCGAGGAGACCCGCTCTGCGATCGGCTCCGGTGTCGACGTCGCCCGGTTCGTAACCGGGGCGCTGCGGGCGCACGGGGCGACCGTCTCCGGCCGGGACCCGGTGACCTTCGACCTCGCCGAGGTCCCCAGGGCGCTCCGCGACGCCCTCGGCCCCGGCATCGACGCCCGCCTTACCGCCCGCTTCGAGCTCCCGGTCCCAGACGGCGTCCTCTACCTCTCCCGCACCCATCCCCTCGTCGAGGGCCTCGCCTCCTACGTGGTCGAGACCGCCCTCGACCCGATCGAGGACGGCGCCGCCCGCCGGGCCGGGGCCATCCGCACCCGCGCCGTGGAGCGGCGGACGACCGCCCTCCTCGTCCGCTTCCGCTTCGACCTCGTCGCCCGCCGCGGCGAGGACGAGCGCCGCCTCCTCGCCGAGGAGTGTCGCCTGCTTGCCTTCGCCGGCCCCCCCGAGCGGGCCGAGTGGCTCGAGCCCGAGGCGGCCGAGGCCCTCCTTTCTGCCGAGCCCGCCGCCAACCTCGCCCCCGACCTCGCCCGGGAGGCGGTCCGGCGCGTCCTCGGGGGGGTAGACCACCTCCTCCCCCAGCTGGAGGCGGAGGCCCGCGCCCGGGCCCAGGCCCTCCTCGAGGCCCACCGCCGGGTCCGGGCCGGAGCGCGTGTCACCGGCGTCCGCCAGACGGTGGAGCCGAAGCTCCCGCCCGACCTCGTCGGCGTCTACGTCTACCTCCCCGCCGCCTGATGCAGACCCGCCGCCGCGACCTCTTCACCACGGTGCGGACGGAAGGGGCGCTCCTTCCCCCCGACCTCCTCCAGCGGGTGGCGGCGGGCGACGGGAGCCTGCCTGGGACCGCTCCCGGCGACTACCACCTCGACCCCGGCGAGCGCCTGGGCGAGGCCATCACCCGCTCCTGGAACCGGCTCGTGGGCGCATGGGCGGCCTTTCGGGAGGCGGCCGAGAGGCTCCCCCAAGGCGACCCGGGGACGACTCTGACCCGCGAGCGCTGGCTCCTTCCCCTCTTCTCCGAGCTCGGCTACGGGCGCCTCCAGACGGCGAAGGCGATCGAGCTCGACGGCAGAAGCTACCCCGTCTCCCACGCCTGGGGGCAGGTGCCGATCCACCTGGTCGGCTTCCGCGTCCCCCTCGACCGGCGCACCCCCGGCCTTGCCGGCGCCGCCGCCCGCTCCCCCCACAGCCTCGTCCAGGAGCTCCTCAACCGCTCCGAGGAGCACCTGTGGGGCTTCGTCTCCAACGGCCTTTCCCTGCGCATCCTCCGCGACTCGACCAGCCTGACCCGCCAGGCCTACGTCGAGCTCGACCTCGAGCGGATGATGGAGGGGGAGGTCTACTCCGACTTCGTCCTGCTCTGGCTCCTCTGCCACGAGTCGCGGGTCGAGGCAGAAAGGCCGGCCGAGTGCTGGCTCGAGCGCTGGTCGCAGGCGGCGGCCGAGCAGGGGACGCGCGCGCTCGAGGGGCTTCGGCAGGGGGTGGAGGAGGCGATCGCAGCCCTCGGGCGGGGCTTCCTCGCCCACCCGGCAAACGGCGCGCTCCGCGAGGCGCTCCGCTCGGGCGAGCTTGCGACCCGGGACTACTACCGCGAGCTGCTGCGCCTCGTCTACCGCCTGCTCTTCCTCTTCGTGGCAGAAGACCGGGAGCTCCTCCACCACCCGGCCGCGGACGAGCGGGCGAGATCCCGCTACCAGCGCTTCTACTCGACCCGGCGCCTCCGTCGTCTCGCCGAGCGCCGGCGCGGAAGCCGCCACGCAGACCTCTGGCAGGCGCTTCGCCTGGTCATGCGCTCGCTGGGCGAGGAGGGGGGCTGCCCCGAGCTCGGCCTGCCCGCCCTCGGGAGCTTCCTCTGGTCGCAGGAGGCGGTCCCGCACCTCGCCGAGGCCGAGCTCGCGAACGCCGACCTCCTTGCCTGCGTCCGCTCGCTCGCCTTCACCGAGGAGGGCCGGGTGCTTCGCGCCGTCGACTACCGAAACCTCGGCTCCGAGGAGCTCGGCTCCGTGTACGAGTCCCTGCTCGAGCTCCACCCCGAGCTGAGCGTCGATACGGCCTCCTTCGAGCTTTCAACCGCCGCCGGCCACGAGCGAAAGACGACCGGGAGCTACTACACCCCGGCGAGCCTCGTCCAGGCCCTCCTCGACTCCGCCCTCGAGCCGGTGCTCGACGAGGCCGTCTCCGCCCCCGACCCCGAGCGGGCGATCCTCGACCTTCGGGTTTGCGACCCCGCCTGCGGGAGCGGCCACTTCCTCGTCGCCGCGGCGCACCGGATCGCCCGCAGGCTGGCCGCGATCCGTACCGGCGAGGCCGAGCCAGCCCCCGAGGCCGTCCGAGCGGCGCTGCGCGACGTCGTCGGCCGCTCGATCTACGGCGTCGACCTGAACCCGATGGCGGTCGAGCTGTGCAAGGTCTCCCTGTGGATGGAGGCCCTCGACCCGGGCCGGCCCCTCTCCTTCCTCGACAGCCACATCCGCTGCGGCAACTCGCTCCTCGGCGTGACGCCGGAGCTCCTCGCCTCGGGCATCCCCGACCAGGCCTTCCAGCCGATCGCAGGCGACGACCGCAAGGTGGCAAGCGAGCTACGGAAGCGAAACAGGGGCGAGCGCGAGGGCCAGCTCTCCCTCGACGAGCAGGTGCTCGAGCTCGAGACGGCGCTCGCCGACGACGCCGCCGCCCTCGAGCATGCCCCCGACGACACCATCGCCGCCCTGCACGCAAAGGAGCGCCGCTTCCGCGCCCTCGAGGCATCGGCCGAGTACGAGCGGGCGAAGCTCCTCGCCGATGCCTGGTGCGCCGCCTTCGTCCAGCGCAAGGTCAGGGGCGCGCCGCAGATCACCCAGAGCATCCTGCGCCGCCTCGCCCGCGACCCGGCGAGCGTCCCCGAGGACGTGCGGCGGGAGATCGAGCGGCTCGCCGACGAGTACCAATTTTTCCACTGGCAGGTCGAGTTCCCGCACGTGTTCGCAGGAAAGAAGGGCTTCGACTGTGTGCTCGGCAACCCGCCGTGGGAGCATGTCGAGCTACACGAGAAGGAGTTCTTCGCCGAGACCCACCCCGACATCGCCGGCGCCCGCAACAAGGCCGAGCGGACGCGCCTGATCGAGGCCCTCGCCCTCGAGGACCCCGCCGCCTACGCCGCCTTCAAGGCCGCCCTCCGCCGCGCCGACGGGGAGAGCCACCTCGTCCGCGACTCGGGCCGCTTCCCCCTCTGCGGCCGCGGCGACGTCAACACCTACTCCATCTTCGCCGAGGCGATGCGCTCGCTCATCAGCCCCGCCGGCCGCGTCGGCTGCATCGTCCCCTCGGGGATCGCCACCGACGACACCACCAAGCACTTCTTCCAAGACCTCGTGGGGCGGCGTTCGCTCGCCAGCCTCTACGACTTCCGGAACAACAGC
>CAZQRA010000059.1:0-12771 GCA_964595575.1 uncultured Gaiellales bacterium | reverse complement strand
GTCTAGGAAGTCCTCGATCGCATCGATGCAGGCGTCCGGCCGCTCGCCGATGAGGAGGTGGCCGCAGTCGGCGATCGCCCGAACAGGAGCCCCCAGTCGGCGTGCGTACTCGAAGCCGACCGTGAGCGGCACCAGCCGGTCGCGAGCCCCCCACAGGACAAGACAGGGGCAACGGACGCGGCCGAGGTCGAGGGGCTCGCCGCGGAGGAGGGCGTTGGCAACGGCGCGGGTCCCGGTGTGGAGCTCGTGGGGGGCGAGGAAGCCCTCCACCACCGCCGGCGACAGGGCCGCGGGGCGGGAAGCCCCCCAGCCGCCGAACACCAAGCGCCGAAGCCAGGGGGAGCGGGCCACGAGGCCGCGGGCCGGCGCCACCAGCCGCCCCGGCCGGAGGAGGGCGACGGCGGGCACGAAAGCGCGAGCAAGGAGCGTCCGAGCCCCGATGGCGGCCGCGCCGGCGAGGACGACCCCGCGTACGCGATCGGGCCGCTCCGCCGCCAGCCAGAGGGCGACGACGCCGCCCAGGGAGTGCCCCACGACAACGGCAGGCGCCATCTCCTCCTCCTCGACCAGCGCCGCCACCACCTCGGCCAGGGCCCGCAAGGTCGCCCCGCGGAGGGGGGAGGAGCCGGCGTGACCGGGAAGATCGGGACAGAGGACGCGCCGGCTGCGGGCGAGGACGGGGGCGATCTCCACCCAGTTCGCCGCCCCGCCGCCCAGCCCGTGCACGAGCACGATCGAGGGTCCCTCTCCGCCCACGAAGTAGCGGACTGAGACCCCCCTGACCCTCGCCCGCCGCTCGGCCAGACCGGGGAGCTTTGCGCCGGTCACGACCGGTGATTATGCTGGGGAGAGATGAGCGACGTTCAGGCGTGGGCCCGTTGACGCCCACCATCACCGAAAGCCCACGGCTAGGCCCGCAGAGCACCCGTGCCGGCGGGCCTTCTTCGTGTCAGGAGGACGAGCATGGCGAACCACTTGACGCCCGAGGAGCTGTCCAAGGAGCTTGGCATCGACCGCGAGGAGGTCATTCGCCTCTGCCTCGAGGAGGGGGTGCCGATCTACCAGGGAAAGATCGATAAGACGCTGTTCCAGGCCCAGCTCGAGGCTGCAAAGGCAGCCCGAGCGGGAACCTAGCGCCGTCGGCGCGAGCGGAGCGGAGAAGGCTGGCTAGCGGGTCTTAGGAGTCGCGGCCCTCCTTGCCCGCTCGGTCGACTGCCCCGATGGGGCGGAGGCTTTCTTCCTCTCCTTGCTCTTCCTGCTCTTCTTGGCCTCGGCCACCGTGCGCCGAAGCGCCTCCATCAGGTCGACCACCACCGCCTCCTCAACCGCCGCCGGCGCGGCCGGGCGCTCGGCCCCCAGGAGCTTCTCCTCGAGGAGCGAGCGGAGGTCGCGGCGGTACTCGTAGGCGAGCGCCGCCAGGTCGAGCTCCCCGGCCAGGCTCTCCACCACCTGGCGGGCGAGGGCGAGCTCCTCCGGCTTCGTCTCCACCGCCGACACCGCCTCCGCGATCTCGGCGTCCGAGTACACGTCCTCGGCCGCGAAGAGGGTCTCCAGCACGAGAGCTTCTCCCCGCGGACGAATGAGGGCCAGCTTCTCCTTGCCGGCGAGGACGAAGCGACCCAGGGCGACCGTGCCCGTCTCCCGCATAGCCTGGAGGAGAAGGGCGTAGGGGCGGCGAGCTGCCGCGGCGGCTCCCGGCACCAGGAAGTAATGACGGTCGAAGTACACGGGATCCACCTCCTGGGCAGGCACGAACCGCTCGATCTCGATCGCCCGGCCGCTGGCGTCCCGCTCGATGGCCTCCAGCTCCGCGTCCTCCACGATCACGAACTCGCCCTTGCGCACCTCCCAGCCCCGTACCACCTCCTCGGGGCCGACCTCCCGGTCGTGGAGGGGACACCAGCGCTTCTGCTTGATGGGAGCTCGGCAGTCGCGGTGAAGCAAGCGAAACGAGACGTCTGCCTGTCTCGCCGCCGGCTTGGTGGCCGGAGCTAGGCCTACGGGGATGACGACCAGCCCGAAGCTGATCGCGCCGTTCCAGGTGGTTCGCATCGCCTGACCGATTGTAGGGGTACCCTACTTCGGCCGCCGCGCTTCCATCCCTGCGTGACCGCGGCTAAGCTCCGGCCAAGCGTGACAGAGGCCGCAGTCCCCACCGTCCGCCCCTGCTCCCCCACCACCGGCAGGCGGACGATCGGATCCCTGTGGCGGGAGGCCGTGGCCGCCGGGCGGCAGGCTCCTCCCTACCTGCGCGAGACCGAGGCTGGGTGGGAGGAGGTAGCCTGGGACGAGGCGGCGGCCACGGTGGACGCCCTCGCCAACGGCTTCCTGGCCTTGGGGGTGGAGAGGGGGGATCGGGTGGGGATCCTCGCCCGCACCCGCCTCGAGTGGGCCCTCTGCGACTTCGCCTTGGCCTTGGTGGGGGCGGTCTCCGTGCCCCTGTATCCCACCTCCTCGGCCGCGGACTACGCCTACATCCTGGGGCACGCAGAGGCGGTTGCCCTCGTCTGCGAGGACGAGGAGGGGAAGGCCAAGGTCGAGCAGTCCCGGCAGCGGCTGCCGACGCTCCGCCACCTCCTCACGTTCGCCGATCTCGACTCCCTGGCCGGCCAGGGCCGGGCCTTCGCCACCCACCACCCCCACGCCCTGACCCAGGCGGAGGCCCAGGTGGAGGAGGAGGACCTCTACACCATCCTCTACACCTCGGGCACGACCGGCCCCCCCAAGGGCTGCATGATCCGCCACCGCAACTACTACGCCATGGTCGCCTCGGTGGCTCAGCTCGAGGATGTGGTCGCCGAGGGCGACCTCATGCTCCTCTACCTGCCCCTGGCCCACAACTTCGGGCGGCTCATGCACCTCACCGCCCCCTACCTCGGCTACACCGTTGCCTTCTGCGCCGATCCCTACCGCGTGGCCGAGGCCCTCCTGGCCGTGCGCCCGACCGTCTTTCCCAGCGTGCCCAGGGTGTACGAGAAGATCCAGGCGGCGATCGTGACCGGCCTGGAGGAGGCCCGGGGCCTCAAGCGCCGGCTCCTCGACTTCGCCCTCGCCGTCGGCCGCGAGGTCAGCCTCCTCCGTCAGCAAGGCCGCCCTCTTCCCCTCCTGCTGCGCCTCCAGCACCGGCTCTGCGACCGGCTCGTCTACTCCAAGGTCAAGGCCAGGCTCGGCGGTCGGCTGCGCGTGGCCATCTCCGGCGGGGCCCCGCTCGCCCCCGAGATCGCCCAGCTCTTCCACGACCTCGACATCCTCATCCTGGAGGGGTACGGGCTGACCGAGTGCACGACAGCGGCCACCGTCAACCGACCGACCGCCTTCCGCTTCGGCACCGTAGGCCTTCCCCTGCCCGGGTTCGAGGTCAAGGTGGCAGAGGACGGCGAGCTTCTCGTCCGCAGCGAGACCGTGTTCGCCGGCTACTACAAGGACGAGGAGGCGACACGGAACGCCCTCGACCCGGACGGATGGCTGCGCACCGGCGACATCGCCGACATCGACCCCGACGGCTTCGTTCGCATCACCGACCGCAAGAAGGACATCATCGTCACCGCCGGCGGCAAGAACATCGCTCCCCAGAACATCGAGAACGACCTCAAGGCCTCGCGGTACGTGTCCCAGGCGCTGGTCGTCGGCGACCGGCGCCCCTACCTGGTGGCGCTCCTCACCCTCGACCGGGACGAGGTCCTAGCCTGGGCGCGACGGGAGGGAGCGGCCGTCGATCCCGACGCGCTCCACGAAGATCCTCGTGTACGGGCCCTGATCCAGAGCGTGGTCGACAGAGTGAACCGCGACCGGGCCCGGTTCGAGCAGGTCAAGCGGTTCGCCATCCTGCCGCGCGACTTCGCCCTCGAGGAGGGGGAGGTGACCCCCACCCTCAAGCTGCGCCGCCGCATCTGCGAGGAGCGGTTCCGAGACGAGATCCAGGCCCTGTACGGCTGAGGCGGGGCGCGCCGCCGCGAGGCTGCCGCGGCGGTAGCCCCCCCTGCTCAGGCCGCCTTGATCGGGATCGTCCGCCGCTTGGCCTGCTCGACCTTGGGCGCCCGAACCGTGAGCACGCCGTCGGACAGGGTGGCCTCGATCCTGTCGGCGTCCACGTCGGGCAGGGTGGCTCGGAACTCGAACCGTCCCGCCCGCCGTGCCCTCCGGCGGAGGACGCCCGTGCGCTCCCGCTCCTTGACCTCGCCCCTGATCACCAGCTCGTTGCCGATGACCTCGACGTCCACGTCCTCGCGCTTGACGCCGGGGAGCTCTGCCTCCACGAGGTACGCGTCCTCGGTCTCCTCGATGTCGACGAGGGGCGACCACAGTCCTTGGGTCAGCACCGGCGGAACCAGGGTGGCGAACGTCTCGTCGAGCATCCGCCGCACCCGATCCACCACCTGATCGAGCTCGAGCAGCGACTCCCACCGCTCGGGCGCAAGCGATCGACGCTCAAGGAGAGCCATGGTCTACCTCCTTCCCTCCTCGTAGCTTCCTCTCTTCGACCTCGGCTCGCTCCTCCTCCAGCCCACGGATGCGGCCCGCTCCGCCCCGGGGCACGGCCTCCTCCCCGGCCCCCGAGCGCTCCTCGGTCGACACAGCGCCCCAGTCCCGGCGGGGCGTTGCTCGTCGCGGCCGGCCCTCATCCTGGCACCTCCCGCCTGGAGGAGTAACGGCTTCCTTCGGGATTCCTACCAGATCGGAGCCGCCTTTGGAAGACCTCGATTGAGCTGCCCTTAGCCGCGGCGACGGCGGCCGCCCGAGCGGGGAAGCTCCCGACGCCGAGGCAAGGTGGGCCGCTCGGGCACCCCGGGGACGTACTCCACCGCCGGCTGACGCCCTCGAGGCTGCGGGTACAGGGCAAGGAGAGCCCGCTCCTCGTCGGGAACGCCGATGCGGACGGGAAGGCCCAGAGCCTGGAGGTCCGAGGCCTGGAGAGGGTAGTCGTGCGTCCACCTCCCCGTGGCCAGAAGACGCGCGACCTCCCGGGCCTGCTCAGCGTCCAAGTGACGCTCGAGGAGACGACGGACGAGCCCCTCCGCCTGGGCGAGCGCCTTGCGGGCGATATCGGCGAGGATGAGGGTCTGATCGTCCCGCTCGCCCGGGTACTCGAGGGCCGCCAGGATGGAGGCTGCCGGGTACTGACCGATCTGAGGATCGACCGGGCCCAGGGCGGCGTGGGCGTCCATGACGATCTCGTCCGCGGCCAGGGCGATGAGGGTGCCGCCGCTCATGGCGTAGTGAGGCACGACCGCCGTGACCTTGCCGTCGTGGTCGGCTAGGGCGGCCGCGATCTGGGTGGCAGCCAAGACCAGCCCTCCCGGCGTGTGCAGGATGATCTCGATGGGATGCCCCCTGGGGGTGTCGCGAATCGCCCGCAGGATGCTCTCGGCGTCGTCGATGTCGATGTAGCGCACGAGCGGGAAGCCGAGCAGCGACATCGTCTCCTGGCGGTGAATGAGGGTGATCACCGTCCCCTGCCGGCGCCGCGACAGGGCCGCCAGGCTCTGCCTCCTCCTCGCCGCCAGCACCTCCCGCTGCAGGATGGGCTGCAGGGACACGAGGATGAAGAAGATCCAGAAGAAGTCGATGGGGCTCAGGGCCGCCCCGATCGGCGGCATCACGACAGGATGCGGCGGGCGCCGACCCACTTGGCCTGGTACCAGGGGTCGGAGAGGCTGGAGATCTTGACCACGTCTCCTGTGTGCGGCGAGTGGATGAACTGGCCTCCGCCGATGTAGATGCCGTTGTGGCCGAGACCGTCGAAGAACACGAGATCCCCCGGCTGGAGCTGGTCCTTGGGCACGGGCACGCCGTAGCCGTACTGGGAGGCAGCATGGTGGGGCAGGGAGACCCCGACTTGGGCGTACACGTACATGACGAACCCGGAGCAGTCGAAGCCTGTCGCCGGAGAAGCGCCGCCCCAGCGGTAGGGGATGCCCAAGTAGCGCATGGCGATGCCGACGACGCCGCCGTACCGGGCGGGGGGAAGCACGGTGGCCTCGGGCGTCTCCGCCGCCGCCCCCACGACCGTGCTCGCCAACGCCCGCTGCTGGGCCTCCCGCTGAGCTGCCAGCCGGGCCCGGGCCTGGGCGGCGAGCCGCGCCTGGCGCCGCCGCTCCTCTGCCTGGAGTCGCTCGATCTCTCCCTGGATGGAGGAGAGGAGCCGCCGCCGCTCGGCCAGGCCGGCCTCGATGCGCTGCTTGGCCTGAGCCCGCTCGGCTACCACCCGGGCTTGGGCAGCCCGCGCCTGCTGGAGGAGCAGGCGGCGGCGAGCCACCTCACGCCGAAACCGCTTGACCTCGGCCAGCACCTGGGCGTCCTCAGCGGACACCCGGTCGATCGTGTCCAGCCGCGCGATGAGGTCGTCCATGCTCGTAGCCCCGACCAGAAGCTCGAAGGTGGAAGCGGTGTCCCCGGCCATGTACAGCTCGCGGAGCCGGCTTGCCAGTCGCGCGCGAGCCGTGCGGAGGTTGTCGCGGGCGACGGCTATCTCGCGCTTGTTCACCCTCAGCTGGCGCTCGATCTGGGCAAGCCGCACCGTGGCCCCGTTGTAGGCCTCGATCGCCTTCTCGAGCTGAGAGTCGAGGGCCCGGATGTCGGCGAGGACGCGCGCTGCCTCGGCCCGCTTGGCCTCGATGCGAGGGTTGGCGAGCGCCGGCACAACGGCGAGCGAAGCGGCCAGAAGCGCCGACAGAAGGACCGCCAGCCGCCGCCAGCCGAGGGCCGGCGGGCTCGGTCGAGCGCGCTCACGCTGGCGCACCGGGAGGGGCCGGTACGTCATTGGCCGGGCAGCCTAGCAATCGAGGCGGACAAGGGCAACCCCAATGCTTCCCGGAGCCTGAGGATGGGGGCCCGCCCGGCGCCGGAAACAGGCACGATGTCGCGACCTGTGCTACCTTCTTGCGGCTTTGCCGGCAAGGGAGAGCATCGCTCGGCGGGCGCTCCTCGCTGTCCTCGCGCTTGCCTTCCTCGGCTTGCCCGCGCCGGGCGCCGCCGAGCGGCCGGGCGCCCTCGCCGCTCGAGCCTCGGCCCTGGCGGCGAAGGAGCGCTCCCTCGTCCTCGAGCTCTACGCCCTCGACAGTCGCCTGGCCCAGGCTCGCGCCCAGGCTCTCCGCGTCGATGCCGAGATCGAGGCTGTAGAGCGGGAGCGCGCCTCCCAGCTCGCCCGACTGGCGGCAGCCCAGGCGACCCTGGCAAGCGCCCGGGCCCGACTCGCCAACCAGGTACGGCGCTTGTACGTGGAGGAGAGCCCCGACCCGTTGGCGGTCCTGCTTGGCGCCGCCTCCCTGGACGAGGCCTTAGACGGCCTCGACAGCCTGGACCGGGCCGCGGACGCCACCGCCTCCGTCGCCCGAGCCGCCAGGGAGGCTCGGAGCGCAGTGGAGGAGATCCTCCGCCGACTGGCCGATCGCGCCTCGGCCTTGGCCCGGCTGCGCCGGGAGGCACGAGCGCGGGAGGCAGCCCTGGCCGCGGCTCGAGCCGAGCGCCTCGCCTACATCGAGCGGGTGCGGGCGGAACGCTTGGCCAGCGAGCGCCAGCTTGCCCTGGCCGAGGCTCGGGCTCAAGCCGCCCAGGCCAAGGCCGCAGCGGAGACGGCGAAGGCGCTCTCGCCTCCTCCCCGGTCTTCCGCGGCTCCCCAGGACGAGGGCCTCGAGGAGGCCTCGCCTCCCGCGCCGCAGGGACTCCCCCTCCAGGGGAGGCGCGTCCTCACCGTGCTTGCCACCGCCTACAGCCTCGCCGGCTCCACCGCCACCGGCCTTCCCGTGGGGCCCGGGGTAGTGGCCGTCGACCCCGCCGTCATTCCCCTCGGGTCGCGCATGACCATCCCCGGCTACGGGGAAGGAGTGGCGGCCGACACCGGCCCGGCGATCAAGGGGCTGCGCATCGACGTCTGGGTTCCCACCCGCCGCGACGCCGTGCTGTGGGGGACGCGGACGGTAACCATCGTGCTCCACTCGTAGGGCGAGGGAGCGACGAGCGGGGCCTAGCGCGCGTGAAGAAGAGCGTCCAGGTCGGCCTCGCCGAGGAGAGGCACGCCCAGGCGCTGGGCCTTGGTCAGCTTCGACTGCCCCGGCTCCTCGCCCACGATGAGCCCGGTCGTCCGGGACGAGACCGAGTCCGTCACCTTGGCCCCCAGAGCCTCCAGGGCCGCCTTCGCCTGCTCTCGCGAGTACTTCTCCAGGGTGCCGGTGATGACGTAGGTGCGGCCGGCCAGCGGGCCCGCGGCGGAAGGCGCCTCCTCCTCGAGGCGCAGGCCCAGCGCCCGTAGCTCCTCGACCAAGGCCCGGTTCTCCTCCTCGGCTAGCCACTCGGCGATGAGCTCGGCCCGCTCGGGGCCGATGCCCTCCACCTCCTCCAGCTCCTCCCGGGTGGCCGCCATCAAGCGGTCGATGGAGCCGAAGTGGCGAGCGAGGTTGCGAGCCATGACCCAGCCCACCTTGGGGATGTTGAGGCCGAAGAGGACGCGGTGGAAGGGCTGGCCCTTGGAGCGCTGGATCGCCTCCACCACCTTGGCGGCCGACACCTCGCCGAAGCCCTTGAGCCGCTCGAGCTGGTCGGGCCTCAGGCGGTAGAGGTCGGGCAGGGAGCGAAGGAGTCCCTCGCTCCACAGGCGCCGCACGAGCTGCTCCCCCACCCCCTCGATGTCCATGGCCGCTCCCACCCAGTGGATCAAGGTCTCCAGCCCCCGCGAGGGACAGGCCCGGTTGGGACAGCGGTGCATGGCCTCCCCCTCGGGCTTGACCACCTTGGCCCCGCACAGGGGACAGCGCTCGGGCATGTGGAAGGGCTTGGCATCGGGCGGCCGCCGCTCGAGCACGGGTCCCACCACCTGCGGGATCACGTCCCCCGCCCGCTGCACCAGGACCCAGTCCCCCTCCCGAATGTCCTTGCGGTGGATGTCCTCCTCGTTGTGGAGGGTGGCGGTGGTGACGGTGACTCCTCCCACCTGAACGGGTTCCAGCTCCGCCCACGGGTTCAAGGCGCCGGTTCTGCCTACCCGGATGTGGATCTTCTTCAGCCTCGTCACCGCCGCCTGGGGTTGCCACTTGTAGGCGCGGGCCCAGCGGGGACGGCCGTGGAGCTCCCCCAGCCGCCGCTGCTGGTCGAGGGAGTCGACCTTGACCACGACTCCGTCGATCTCGTAGTCGAGCTCGGCCCGGCGCCGGGCCCACGCCTGGCAAGCCCGTGCCACCTCCTCGATCGACTCCAGGCGCTGGGCGTGGGGGTTGGTGCGAAAGCCGTGGGCTCGGAGCCAGAGGAGCGTCTGCCACTGGGACTCGAGCTCGACCCCCTCCAGGTAGCCGACCCCGTACACGAAGATGGACAGAGGACGGGAGGCGGTGACGCTCGAGTCCTTCTGTCGCACCGAGCCCGCTGCCGCGTTGCGGGGATTGGGAGCCGGCGGCTTTCCCTGGGCCTGGAGCTCCTCGTTGAAGGCCCGAAAGCCCGACAGGGGCATGTACACCTCTCCCCGCACCTCCACCAGGCGGGGGGGAGGCTCGCCCTCGGCCAGCCGCATCGCCAGGGGAATGGCCCGGATGGTGCGGAGGTTGGAGGTCACGTCCTCTCCCCGCTCGCCGTCTCCCCTCGTCGCCCCCCGCACGTAGAGACCGTTCTCGTACAGGAGGCTGACCGCCAGGCCGTCGATCTTGGGCTCCACGACGTAGGCGACGGGCTCGTCGGTTCCTAGGCGTCGGCGCACGTCCTCCGCCCACTTGGCCAGGGCATCGTCTGACGTGACCTTCTCCAGGGAGCCCATAGGCAGCAGGTGGGCCACCTTCTCGAATCGCTCCGAGGGAGGAGCCCCTACCCGTTGGGTGGGGGAGTCGGGGGTGACGAGCTCCGGGCACTCCTGCTCGATGCGCAAGAGCTCGTCGTAGAGCCGGTCGTACTCCTCGTCGGACATGATCGGCTCGTCCTCGACGTAGTAGGCGATGGAGGCGCGAGCGAGCAGCTCGCGCAGCTCCGCCGCCCGGGCGGCCACGGCCTCAGAGCACGGCAAGGAGGTCCTCCGCCCGCTCGCAGATGGCGTCGGGCTCCTCCCGACGCAGCCTCTCCAGCGAGTGGATCCTGCCCCAGCCCACGGCCACGGCGAACACGCCGGCCGCCTTGGCGGCCTGAACGTCGAAGGGGGAGTCCCCCACGTAGGCGGCCTCCTCGGGTCGGGCGCGGAGGCGCGCGAGCGCCTCGAGGATGGGATCGGGGTGGGGCTTGTGCCGCTCGGTGTCTTCCGCGGTCACGATCACGTCGAAGCTCTCCTCCAGGCCGGGCAGGCGCCGGAAGGCAAGGCGCGCCGTCTGCAGCCGCTTGGCGGTGACGATGCCCAGACGCCTGCCCTGGGCCCGCAAGCGGGGAAGGACCTCGACCACCTCCCAGAACGCCTCCAGCTGGTCGTGGAGGGGCTCGTTGTGCTGCCGGTACGCCTCCACGAGCTCCTCCACGCGCTCGGGGTCGAGCGACCGCATCTGGGCGACGAGGCCCGGTCCCCCCACCGCCGCCGCCAAGAGCTCTTCCGGGATCTCGCGGCCCAGCACGGTCCTGGCCGCGTACTGCATGGAGGCGACGATCATCGGGCCCGAGTCGATCAGGGTGCCGTCGAGATCGAAGAGGACGACGGGGAAGCGCACGCAGCCGATCCTAGCCCGGACGCCCTCGCTTGCGCCGCTGCCCCCAGGGCCGTGGCGAGGCCGGCTTGTCCAGGGTCGACGACGCGTCCGCGGGTCCTGCGCTCAGTAGTCGACTCGCACCAGGTACAGGCCCCAGGGAGGAGCGCTCCTGCCCGCCTCCGCCCGCGGTCGGCCCTCGAGGAGACGAGCGACGTCGGCGGGGGCTCTCTCGACCATGGTGCCCACGAGCGTCCGCACCATATGGCGCAGGAAGGAGTCGGCGGTGATCTCGAAGTCGAGGTGGTGGCCCCGCTCGTGCCAGGAAGCAGCGATGACGCGCCGCACGTACACCTGGTGCTGGCTATCCGTAGGGGTGAAGGCCCGAAAGTCGTGCTCGCCGACCAGGATCGCCGCCGACTCGGCGAGCGCCTCCAGGTCGAGCGGGCGGGGGTACCACCAGGCCCGTCGCCGCTCCAGGGGCGAGCGCTGACCGCGGCGGAGGAGACGGTAGCGGTAGCTGCGGGAGCGGGCCGAGCGGCGAGCGTGGAAAGAGCTGTCTACCCCCTCGGCCGCGATCACGGCCACGTCTTCCGGCAAGGCCGCGCTCAGGGCCGCGGCCGTCCGCTCGGGAGGCGGCCCTCCCTCGACCTCCACGCTGACGACGTTGGCGAGGGCGTGCACGCCGGTATCCGTCCTCCCGGCCACGGCCAGGTCTTCGAACCGGGGAAAGGTGGCCGCCAGGGCCTGACGGAGGACGCCCTCGACCGTGCGCAGGCCGGGCTGGAAGGCAAAGCCGTGGAAGCCGGTGCCGTCGTACTCGAGGGTCAACTTGAGGCGCATGCTCCCGGGCTCCTACCGCGAGCGGGCGCTCCCCCGAAGGCCCTCGCCAGTCCGCAGGCAGGCGTGCTCCGGGCAAGCTTCCGGAGGGCGACCGAAGGCCGCGCCCCCGCGACCCGGCCGGCGGGGACGCCGGCCAAAGACGGCCTCCTAGCGGCCGGCGGTCGCCTGCTCGGCCTGGCGCCGGGCGACCGGGGCGGGGCGGGCCTTCGGCACATAGTCGACCAGCTCGAGGTAGGCCATGGGCGCTCCGTCTCCCTGCCGGGTACCCAGCTTGACGATCCTCGTGTACCCGCCCGGCCGGTCGGCGAGGCGAGGCGCCACCTCCGAGAAGAGCTTGTGGACGACCTCCTGGGAGCGGAGGAAGGCAAGCGCCTGCCTGCGAGCGTGAATATCCCCTCGCCGTCCCAGGGTAATCATCCTCTCGGCCACCGGACGGACGGCCTTGGCCTTGGCCTCAGTCGTCTGCACCCGGCCGTGCTCGATCAGCGCCCCAGCCAAGTTGGCGTAGAGAGCCCGCCTGTGGGCCGAGTCTCGTCCTAGCTTCTTGCCCGCCCGCTGGTGGCGCATGTCAGGAGATCGGCTCCTCTCCCCGCAGGCTGAGGCCGTGCGCCGCCAGCGTCTCCTTGACCTCCTCGATCGACTTCTTGCCGAAGTTGGGGATGGCGGCGAGCTCGGCCTCGGTCTTGGAGACGAGGTCTCCGATGGTCTCGATGCCGACCCGCTTCAGGCAGTTGTACGAGCGGACGCCCAGCTCGAGCTCCTCGATCGGGAAGTTCTCCATGCCGTGGGCCAAGGACGGCTCGGCCGCCGCCTCCCCCGCAGTCTCCGCCAGCCCCTCGATCCGCTCGATGTCGGTGAAGATGGCAAGCTGGCGGATGAGGATCTCGGCGGCTTGGGCGACGGCCTCCCGAGGGCCGATGGTCCCGTCCGTCGTCACGTCCAACACGAGCTTGTCGTAGTCGGTACGCTGGCCCACCCGGGCTGCCTCCACGTCGTAGGCGACCCGGCGGACGGGGGAGAAGATGGAGTCGATGGGGATGACCCCGATCGTGTGCTGCGAGCCGCGGTTATGCTCGGCCGGGACGTAGCCGCGGCCGCGGCCGATGGTCATGGTCAGCTCCAGCTTGCCCCGCTCGGAGAGGTGGGCGATCTCCAGCTCGGGGTTGAGGATCTCGAGCTCGGCGGGAGCCTGGATGTCGGCGGCCGTCACCGTGCCTGGTCCCTTCTTCTGGAGACGGACCTCGATCTCCGGCGCCTCTCCGTGGAGCCGGCAGACGAGGTTCTTGAGGTTGAGGATGATGTCGGTCACGTCCTCGCGCACGCCGGGTAGGGTGGTGAACTCGTG
>CAZQRA010000058.1:0-15079 GCA_964595575.1 uncultured Gaiellales bacterium | reverse complement strand
CGTGAGGCGCGTGGCGAGGCCGCCGAGGGCGCCCGGGCGCGCGACGAGGCCCTGCTCGGCGACGCCGGCGCCCGCACCCTCCACCTGGGCCTGGGAGACACGGTGCACGTGGAGGACAGGGCCTTCCGCGTGGTCGGGCTCTACCACAGCGGCAACCGGTTCGTGGACGCCGGCATGGTCCTCGACCTCCCCGTCGTCCAGGCCATCGCCGAGCGCCCCGGCGAGGTCACCACCTTCGGCGTCGCCGCCCAGCTGGGATCGAGGCCCAAGGACGTGGCCCGCCGCATCGAGCGGGCCATCCCCGGCGTCGTGGCCGTGACTGAGCCCGGCCAGGTGGTGCGGGTGGATACCTCCAGCCGCCTCATCATCGACGCGGGCTGGATCTTCTCCCTCCTCGCCCTCATCGTGGGCGGGATCGGCGTCACCAACACCATGGCCATGTCGGTGTTCGAGCGCATCCACGAGATCGGCATCATGCGAGCGGTGGGCTGGCCGGGCCGTCGCATCGCCGGCCTCATCCTGGGCGAGGCCCTGGGCATCGGCGTTCTCGCCCTCGCCCTCGGTCTCTCCCTCGGCTACCTGGCGGCCGAGGTCTTCACCGAGCGGGGCAACCTCTCCCAGCTCGCCGAGCCGGCGTTCACGGCCGGCGTCTTTGCCTGGGGACTTGCCTTCGCCCTGGGAGTGGCGGCCCTCGGCGCCCTCTACCCGGCCTGGCGGGCGGTCCGCCTCACTCCGATCGAGGCCCTACGGCGGGAGTAGCGCCTGGAGGCCCTGGGACGCGAGTCGCGCCTACGGGCTCGACGCGGCCGTCCCGCATCCTCAGCGTGCGGTCGGCGGCAGCCGCCACCTCCTCGTCGTTCGTAACCAGGAGGATGGTCATCCCCCGTTGCTCCCGCAGGCGGAGGAGCAGCTGGATGATCTGGGACCCGGTGGCCGAGTCGAGGGCCCCTGTAGGCTCGTCGGCGAGGAGCAAGCGGGGGTCGTTGGCCAGGGCCCGGGCGATGGCCACCCGCTGGCGCTCTCCCCCCGACATGGTGGCGGGAGAGGCCTTGGCGCGGTGGGCGATGGCGCAGTCCTCGAGCAGGGCGAGCGCCTTCCGCTCCCGCTGGCCGCGGGAGAGGCCTCGCCCCATCATCGGCACCTGGACGTTCTCCGCCGCGTTGAGCGTGGGGATGAGGTGGTGGAACTGGAACACGAACCCCACCGTGGCGGCCCGGTACTCGGACAGGTTCGGGATCTGGCTCAGGTCCCTGCCCCCGACCGTGATGGTGCCCGTGTCGGGCCGGTCGAGGGCCCCGATGAGGTTGAGGAGCGTGCTCTTGCCGCAGCCCGAGGGCCCGATCAGCGACACGAAGTCGCCGGGCTCGAGCTGGAGGGATACGTCCACGAGAGCCGTGATCCGCCCCTCCTCGAAGGACTTGGACACGTGGTCGACGACGACCTCGACGCCCCCGGGGGCGGTCACGGGCGGGGGACGACGACCCGCTTGAGGACGCGCTTGGCGCCCAGCGCCTTGATCGTCCAGCGAATGGTGAGCGTGAAGCCCTTGGACTCGGGCGGGAAGGTGAGCCAGTCGCGGAAGGTGCCCTTGAACGGGAAGTTGAGGATGGGTTTTTGGGTGGGCCCGTAGTCGACCGGGTGGACGCCGCCCAGCGGGTCGAGGATGTGGGCGGTGACGGTGGCCCGAATGGGCCGCCCCTTGAGGTCGGTGACCGTGATCGAGTAGTACCAGCGGACGTTGACCTTGGGGTTCGTCTTGGGCGCCTTGAGCACCGCCTTGAACGGGATCGAGGCTGCCGGCGAGCTGGGCGCCGCGACGACGGCAGCCGCCGCCAGGGCGACGAGGAGACAGGAGACCCTTCGCCTCATGGCTTTATCGTACGCGTCCGGAAGCGACGGGCGAAGTCGACGTACGTCCGGGCGCTCTCGGGGGAGAGGCCGATGGCCCAGTCGTTGTTGAAGTAGGCGTACACGTCTGCCTCCTGCCGGCAGCGGTCGATCCACTCCGCCCAGGCCTCGAGGGCCCGATCCGAGTAGCCGCTGTCGGGGAGGTCGCCGTGGTGGAAGCGGAGGTAGGTCCAGTCGGCGGTCAGCTCCCGAGCCTGGAACGGCCGCTGCGGGTGGTCGCCGATGACGAGGGCCACCCCCCGCTCGCGCAGGAGCGCGTACACGTCGGGACAGAACCAGCTCGGGTGACGGAACTCGAGGCAGTGGCGGCCGGGGGGAAGGGCATCGAGGAAGGCGGCCAGCCGCTCCTCGTCCCGGACGAAGCCTTGGGGGAGCTGCCACAGGAAGGGGCCCAGCTTCCCCGCCTCCTGGACGGGCTCGACCACGGCGAGCAGGCGCTCGATACCCTCGCGGGGATCGCGCAGGCGCCTGACGTGGGTCAGGTACCGGCTCCCCTTGACGGCAAACACAAAGCCGGGCGGGGTTCGCTCGGCCCAGGCGGCCACGGTGGCGCGGTCAGGGAGCCGGTAGAAGGTGGCGTTGACCTCGACGGTGTCGAACAGGGTGGCGTAGTGCTCGAGCCACCGCTGGGCAGGCAGGCCCTCGGGGTACAGGCTTCCCAGCCAGTGGCGGTAGCTCCAGCCTGAGGTGCCGACCCGGACTGCCCTCACCGCAGGGCGGCTGACAGCCTCACGCACAGCTCCGGGGTGGCCGCGGCCACGACCCGCGAGCGCTGGCCGAGGTCGAGGGGGGCGGCGAGGAGGGGGGCTCGATCGGGAAGCTCGATGGCCAGCCCCCTCTCGCGGACGACGAGCTGGGCGGCGGCGATGTCCACCGAGCGAGCCGAGCGAAGGGAGCAGACGGCGTCCACCCTGCCGGCGGCGAGGTGGCAGAGGGAGAGGGCCAGCGAGCCCATGATGCGGAGCCGCTCGGCCAGGGGGACGAGCTTGGGAGCGTGGCGGGCCACGAGCTGGGTCTTGGTGGCCTCCAGGGCGAGAAGCTCGATCCGCTCCCGGGGGAGGGCTCCGTCCAAGGGGGCCCCGTTCAGCCGCGCTCCCTGCCCTCGACCGGCCGTCCACTCCTCGCCCGACCCGAAGTCGTACACGTAGCCGAAGACGACGTCGCCCAAGGTGGGGCCGTCAGCCACGGCGATGGACAGGGCGAAGTAGGGGATCCCCCGTTTGGCGTTGATGGAGCCGTCGATGGGATCGAGGACGACCGTGCAGGCGGTCCCCGCCCGGGCGGCGCGAAACCCGAGCTCCTCCGATACCAGGGCGAAGTCGAGGCCGGCGGCGTCCAGCCTCTCCACCACGACCCTCTCCGCCTCGGCGTCGATGGCGGTAGTCTCGTCCCCGCCCTCCCCGGTCCCCACGACCCGCTCCCGTGCCGCTCGGGTGGGTAGCCGCCGCAGCGTGGCCCGCACGTCGTCCCGCGCCGCCCGGCAGAGGCTCAGCCAGTCGGTCACAGGGGCAGGAAGAGGAGCCCCGAGGGGAGCTTGGGGTAGAAGTACGTGCTCTTCTGGGGCATCGTCTGGCCCCGCTCGGCGACCGACCACACCTGCTCCAAGGTGGGGGGGCGGAGGAGGAAGGCGGCCTCGGCCAGGCCGCTGTCGACGGCGGCGATAGCTTCGTCTGCCCGGGGGGTGTAGGAGACGCCCTCCGGCCCCAGCCGCTCGACCAGGGCTGTGTCCAGCTCCCCTTCCTTCCCCTCCACCACGAGGGCCCGCCCGGCTCGGTAGAGGACGCAGGCCGCGCGCCCTTCGGGCAGGGAGGCGAGTCCCTCCTCCACGCTTGGCGCCTCTCGGCCGGCCGGAACCTGGGCCAAGCGGCGGGCCACCCGGTGGGTGGGGAAGATGGTCAACCCCTCCTGCTCGCTGGGGACGATGACGGCGAGGACGAGGCCGCTCGCCGGCGACCCCTCCTCGGCGTGGAAGGCGAGCGCGGTCTCGTACCGGTGGTGGCCGTCGGCGATGAGCAGGGTGGCGTCCTCGAGCGAGGAAAGAGCGCCGGCGTCGGCCCGCCACACGAGGTTGCGGACCCCTTCCAGCTCAACCTCGACCAGGGGACGGCCGGAGGGTCCCGGGAGGCGACCCCGGACGAGCAGGAAGATGGGCTCGAGCTGGGCCCGCACCGCCCGCAGGAGGCGCAGGCGCCCCTCCTTGGGGCCGGCGTGGGTGCGCTCGTGGGGGAGGATGACACGAGCCGCGTAGGGCTCCACGGCCACGGCGCAGACGAGGCCCTCTCGCCGTCGGGCAACCCCGTCGGGGCCCACGTACTCCTGGCAGAGCCACCACAGGCCCGGCTCCTCCTCCTGGGTCAGGATGCCCTCGTCCCGCCAGGAGCGCCACAGGGAGGCTGCCTCGGCCTCGCTCTCGGGCAGGGTCAGGCGGACGACGTTGTAGGGGCTCGCCGCCAGGTAGCGCTCCCGGGCGCGGGCGTCGATCACGTCGTAGGGGGGAGCCACCAGGCGCTCGAGCGGCCCTGCCCGCCGCTCGTCGTAGTGGACGGCACGGAACGGGAAGACGCGGGCCACGAGCGGCCAGCCTAGCATCCGCCGCTCCCCCTAGACTCGCCCTCCGTGAGCGCGATCGCCGAGCTCGAGGAGAGCCGCCTGGTCGAGGGCGTGTACGCGGTCGCCCGCAAGCGGCGCCTGCGTACACGGGCGGGCAGCGAGTACCTAGCCCTGGAGCTGGTCGATCGCAGCGGTCGCATCGAGGGTCGCGTGTGGCAGGACGTGGATCTCCTCGATGCCCGCTTCGGCGAGGGAGACGCCGTGCGGGTGGTCGGCCGGGTGGGACGCTACCGACGCCGCCTCCAGCTCGAGGTGCGCGCTTTGGAGCGGGCGGACGTCGACCCCCGCTCCTTGGTGCCCGCGCTCCGTCGCGACCCCGACGAGCTGGAGGGATTCCTGGACTTCCTGGCCTCGGAGATCGCCCACGCCGGCCTCCGGGAGGCGGCGACGAGCGTCCTGGGGGCGGCGGAGATCCGAGCGAGGATGCGAGACCTTCCCGCCTCCCCGGACGGCCACCACGGCTACGCCGGCGGCCTCCTCGAGCACACGGTGGCGGTGGCGACGATCTGCCGCGACCTCTGTCAGCTCCATCCTCGGCTCCGCGCCGACCTCCTGGTGGCCGCTGCCCTCCTCCACGACGTGGGACGTACCGTGGAGCTGACGCCGGGCCCCGGGTTTCCGGCCACCCCCGAGGGGCGGCTGCTCGGCCACGTCCAGCTCGGCCTGCGCCTAATCGAGGAGGGGGCGCAGAGGCTTCCAGGAGAGCTGCGGGCCGAGCTCCTCCACGCCGTGGCTTGCCACCACGAGATCCGGGCTGCCAAGACGGCGGAGGCGGCGTGCCTCTACCACGCGAACCAGCTGGACGCGGTGGCGGCGACCCGGGCGGTAGGGGAGGAGTAGCCAGGGGCGCCTCCTTCCCCGCTACGCTGGCGGCGTGTGGCAGGAGCTTCGTCCTCGCCTGGTGGGCGAGGTGGTCGTCCTCGAGCCGCTCGCCCGCGAGCACGAGCGGGACCTGTACCAGGCTGCCCGGGACATGGACTGGTCGTACATGCCCTGCGATCCCTCCCGTAGCCCCCAGGCCTTCCGCGCGTGGCTCGAGGAGGCGCTCGAGCGGTCGCGACGGGGCGAGGAGGCCGCCTTCGCCATCCTCCAGGCGACGACCAGCAAGGCTGTCGGCAGCACCCGCTACCTGGCCCTACGCCCCCAGCACCGCGGCCTGGAGATCGGGTGGACCTGGCTTCGTCGCTCCCTGTGGGGTACGGGGGCCAACCGCGAGGCCAAGCTCCTCCTGCTCGAGCACGCCTTCGAGCGGCTCGGCTGCATGCGGGTCGAGCTCAAGACGGACGCCGGGAACGCCCGCTCGCGGGCGGCCCTGGAGGCGCTTCCTGCCCGCTTCGAGGGCATCTTCCGGAAGCACATGCTGGTCGGCGACGATCGGGCCCGGGTGCGCGACTCGGCCTGGTATGCGATCACCGACGACGAGTGGCCGGCTGTCAAGGCCAGCCTCCTCGCCCGCTTGGGCCGGGCTCCGGTGGGCGAGGGCGGTCGGCGAGGGCGAGGAGGCTAGGGGGCGAGCCAGGGGGCCCACACCTTCTCGTAGTAGGAGCGGGGTCTTGCCCCGACCACCGTGACCTTGGGTTGCCCGCCCTCGAAGAGGATGGCGGTGGGGATGGAGAGCACCCCGTAGCGGGAGGCGGTGGCCATGTTGCGGTCGATGTCGAGGGAGGCGAAGAGCACCCGATCCTGCTCGGCGGCGAGCTGCTCGAAGATGGGCTCCACCGCCCGGCAGGGGCTGCACCAGGGGGCCCAGAAGTCGACCACCATGGGCTTCTCCGCCTTGAGCACCACCTCCTCGAAGGTGGCGTCGGTGACCTCGATCATGAGCGGGCATGGTAGCGAGGCTCCTCGCCTCCGGCTCGACCTCGCTCTGCGCCGGCCCTCGGTTCTGGGATGGGCGCGCCCCCCGTCGTCTCCAGGCCTCGATCGGGATCCCTAGAGCTTGCCGCGGAGGGCGGCCAGCCGCAGCGCCGGTACCTTCCAGGCCGCCTCCGCCGCGATCGCTCGGCTCATCTTGGAGCGCCCCGCCATCCGCTCGGCGAAGGTGATGGGGATCTCCCTCACCCGGAAGCCGGCCCGGATCGCCCGGTAGGTGAGCTCGATCTGGAACGCGTATCCCCGGGAGGAGACGGCGTCCAGGTCGATCGCCTCCAGCACCCGGCGCCGAAAGCACTTGAAGCCCCCTGTGAGGTCGCGCACGGGAATGCCCAGGATCGCCCGAGCGTACCAGCACCCTCCGGCCGAGAGGGCCCGCCGCGGCAAGCTCCAGTTCTCCACCCTGCCGCCGGCCACGTAGCGCGAGCCGAGCACGAGGTCGGCCTCTCGGGAGGCGGCGATGAGGCGGGGCACGTCGGCCGGATCGTGGGAGAAGTCGCAGTCCATCTCCAGCACGAGCTCTGCCCCCTCGGCCAAGGCCCGTCGGAAGCCGGCGATGTAGGCCGGGCCCAGGCCTTCCTTGCGCGGTCGGTGGAGGACGTCCACGTAGGCGAGCTCTGCCGCCAGCCGGTCGGCCAGCTCGCCGGTCCCGTCGGGGGAGCTATCGTCGATGACGAGGACCCGCCCTTCCCGGGGAAGGACGCGCCCCAGCGCCCGCAGCATGGGCTCCAGGCTCTCGCGCTCGTTGTAGGTGGGAAGGCAGACGGTGGCGCGCACGGCTCCCCGTATCATCGCCGTCGTGGCCGACCAGCTTCCCTCCAACGCCGAGGTCGCCTCCCAGCTCGAGCTCCTGGCCGACATCCTCGAGCTGGAGGGGGAGGACCCCTTCCGCGTGCTCGCCTACCGGCGAGCGGCAGCCCGGATCCGCGAGACCGGCGCCTCCGTCGCCCAGCTCGCCTTGGAGGGCAAGGCCAAGGAGCTTCAGGGAATCGGGCGCACCCTGGAGGGAAAGATCCTGGAGATCGTGAGGGAAGGCGAGGTCCGGGCGCTGACCAAGCACAAGGCTCTGGTGCCGCCGGGGGTGGTGGAGCTCGTGCGCCTGCCCGGCCTGGGCCCCAAGACCGCTCGTCGCATCTGGCAGGAGCTGGGAGTCACGACCCTCGAGGAGCTGCGGGAGGCGGCGGAGGGGAGGCGGCTACGCGCGCTCAGCGGCTTGGGGCCCAAGACCGAGGAAAAGGTGCTGAGGGCGCTGGCGGCCCGAGCAGAGGCGGGAGCCGCTCCCGCGCGGACCCTCCTCGGCGTCGCTCTGCCGGCGGCGCTGGAGGCGGTGGCGGCCCTCCGCGACCATCCTGCCTCGGTCAAGGTGTCGGAGGCGGGAAGCGTCCGTCGCCGCAAGGAGACGGTGCGCGACCTCGACCTCATCGCTACCGCCTCCGATGCCCACGCTCTCATCGAGGGCTTCGTGTCCCTTCCCTGGGTGGCCGAGGTGGTCGCCCGGGGTGGCACCAAGGCCGCCGTCGTCTCCCGAGAGGGCTTGCGCGTCGAGCTACGGGTGGTACCGCCCGCGTGCTACGGCAACCTGCTCCAGCACTCCACCGGCTCCAAGCAGCACAACATGGCCCTGCGCGAGGAGGCCGTGCGCCAAGGCCTGTCTGTGTCCGAGTACGGCGTGACCGTGGTAGAGACGGGGGAGGTGGTCAGGCACGCCGAGGAGGAGGATCTCTACGCCTTCCTCGGCTACCAGTACATCCCCCCCGAGCTCCGCGAGAACGCAGGCGAGCTGGAGGCGGCCAGGGAGGGAGCGCTCCCCCGTCTCCTGGAGCCGGAAGACCTGCGCGGGGACCTGCACGCCCACTCGACCTGGTCGGCCGACGGCCATTCCACCCTCGAGGAGATGGCGGTGGCCGCCCGCGCCCGCGGCTATGCCTACCTGGCCGTCACCGACCATGCCCACCACCTGCGGGACGGCCGCCTGGAAGCGCAGGACGCCGAGATCGAGGCCCTCAACCGCCGGCTTGCCCCCTTCCGTCTCCTGCGAGGCGTGGAGGTCAACATCCGCGCCGACGGCTCCCTCGATCTCTCGGACGAGGCTCTCGCCCAGCGCGACTGGGTGGTGGCCTCCATCCACACGAGCTTCGGCCGCGATCCCACCGCCCGCATCCTGGCGGCCATGGACAACCCCCACGTCGACTGCATCGGTCACCCCACAGGGCGCAAGATCGGAAGCAGGGAAGGCTACGCCCTCGACCTGGAGCGCGTGCTGGACAAGGCCGTGGAGACGGGCACTGCCCTGGAGATCAACTCCCAGCCCGATCGGCTCGACCTCCCCGATCGGCTGGCTCGCCTGGCCGGGGAGGCTGGGGTGGCGCTGGTCGTGACGAGCGACGCCCACCGGGCCTCTAACCTCGCCTTCATCGACCTCGGCGTCGCCCAGGCGCGGCGGGCCTGGCTGACCCGGGAGCAGGTCCTGAACACGCGCCCCTGGGAGGAGATCGCGAGGAGGCGAAGGGGGTGAGCTTCCGGGAGGACGGGCAGGCGGCGCTGGAGTGGGCCGCGCGCTACCTGGAGCGGGTGGGGGAGCTCCCGGTGCTCTCCCGGGTGGCTCCAGGGGAGATCCGCTCCCGCCTTCCGGCTGCCCCCCCCGAGGAGCCCGAGCCGTTCTCGGCCGTCCTGCGCGACCTCGACGAGGTCATCCTCCCCGGGATCACCCACTGGCAGTCGCCCCGCTTCTTCGCCTACTTCGCCGTCACGGGCTCCGAGCCGGGCATTCTGGCGGAGCTCTTGGCCGCCACCCTCAACCCGGTCGGCATCCTCTGGCGGGCTTCGCCGGCCCTGACGGAGCTCGAGCTGCACGTGGTGGACTGGGTCGCCCAGCTCCTGGGGCTTCCCTCCGGCTGGCACGGCCACATCGAGGACAGCGCCTCCACCTCGACGCTGGCCTCCCTCGTCGCCGCCCGCCAGGCGACCGGCCGCCAGGCAGTGGTCTGCTCCGAGCACGCCCACTCCTCGGTGGAGAAGGCGGGGAGGATGCTGGGCATGGAGGTGCGCAAGGTCCCTGTGGACGCCGCCTTCCGCATGCGGGCGGATGCCCTCGGCGACCTCTCGGACGTGGCCTGCGTGGTGGCCACCGTGGGCACCACCTCGACCACCTCGGTCGATCCCGTAGCCGAGGTGGCGATGGCCTGCCGCGAGGCCGGCAGCTGGCTCCATGTGGACGCCGCCTACGCAGGGACGGGCTGGGTGTGCCCCGAGCTTGCCTGGTCGCGCCGGGGGGTGGAGCTGGCCGACTCCCTGGTCGTCAACGCCCACAAGTGGATGCTGACCCCGATGGACTGCTCGCTTTTGTGGACGAGGCGGCCGGCGGACTTCAAGCGGGCCTTCAGCCTCGTCCCCGAGTACCTGCGCACCTCCGACGAGGTGGACAGCCTGGGCGACTACGGGCCGGCGCTGGGCCGGCGCTTCCGAGCCCTCAAGCTGTGGGCCGTCCTTCGCTGCTACGGGCGGTCGGGGCTGCAGCGCCTCGTCCGGGAGCACGTCCGCCTGGCCTCCCTGTTCGAGGGCTGGGTGCGGGCCGAGCCCGGGTGGGAGCTGTGCGCGCCTCGACCCTTCTCCGTCGTCTGCTTCCGTCGCCAGGGATCCGACCGAGAGAACGAGGCCCTGCTCGAGCGGGTGAACGCGAGCGGGGAGATCTTCATCTCCCACACCCGCCTGAACGGCCGCTACGTCCTCCGCCTGGCCGTCGGCAACGCCCGGACGACCGAGGAGGACGTGCGCCGAGCCTGGGAGGTGCTACGCCGAGAGGGCGGCTAGGGCAGCGTCGTGGAGGGCGACTCGGTAGCGCCAGAAGGCGCGACCGGTAGCGAGGAGCCGGGCGCGGATCGGCCCTGCCAGCTCGGCCGGGGTGCCCCAGCGGGCCTCGGCGATCTCCCGGCGATCGCGGGGGAGGAGCGCCTCCGCCTCGGTGACTGCCGACAGGACGTGGGTACGCCAGTCGAGTCGCCGCCCGTCGCAGAAGAAGGTGGCCTCGGCCAGGAGGAGGTAGCGACGGAGCTCGATGTCCGCGCCGATCTCCTCCCGAGCCTCGCGGTAGACCCCGTCCAGGAAGTCCTCGCCCGGCTTGATCCCGCCTCCCGGCGTCCGCCATACACCCGGGGGGAAGTGGGGCTTGCGGATGAGGGCGAGCCGCTCGCCGTTGAAGACGAAGAGGGTGACGTCGTGGGTACGGCGGGGGTCGCGGGTGGCTACCGCCAGCTCCTGGCGGGAGATCTCCCCCTGCCAGCGCAGGACGCGCGGCTCGCCGTAGCGAGCCCGCACGGGAGCCAGCACCGCCTCGGTCAGGTGCACCGAGGCGATGCTAGCTCCCGGCCGCGGCTACCCGCCCAGGTCGAGCGGCCGCTCGTACACGGTCGCCCCCGAGGGATCGACGGCCACGACCTTGGTCACCGACTCGACGGCGAACGGCCCCGCCTCCGGCAGGGGCTGCCCGTAGAGGTTGTCGACGACCGGTAGCCACAGGGTCTTCCCGCTCGCCGCCACGAAGCCGACCCGGGCGACGCCGTCGGCGGCGATCCCCGCCGGCTCGACGAGCCGCGTCTCACGGCTTCCCTCGCGGACGGCGTACGTGGAGAGGTCGAGCACCGGAGCCTCGGGGGAGGGGAAGGCCGGCCTGGCCCCGGGGTCGGGGCAGAGGACGCTTCCTACCCTGGGGCCGCCTTCGGGGGTAAGCGCTCCCGTGAGGTAGCAGGTGGCGCCCTTCCTCCCCAGGGCGGTGTAGACCGCCACCCGGCCGGCCGAGCCCAGGGCCCTGGCGGCGGCTACCACCCCGCTTGCGTCCAGGAGACGGCGCTCGAGCGGGGGAAGCCCTCGCAGGTCGACCGGCCGGCCTCGGTTCGAGACCTTGTCCAGCCCCGTCGGCGAGGGGGAGCCTGGTTCTTGCCCCATCCCGGCCACGATGGCCGAGACGCCCAGGGCCAAGGCGCCCGCTCCCACGAGGGCAAGGGCGGCAAGCCGTCGGTGCCTCCTCGTCATGCTGGTCATGGCGGCCTCCTCCTACACGATGATGGCCCGGCACTGGACGTAGGAGGGCTGAGCCGGGCGATCGCAGGCGGGACGGTTGTAGTGGGTCGTCCCCGAGCCGAGAGCGCTCCAGAGGACGGTGAACGTTCCCCTTCCCCACACCCAACGGAGGTGCATCCAGCCGGTGGTGTAGATGAAGCCGAAGGGGACGTTGGTGGTCGTGCGGACGTCGATCTGGCTGTAGTCCCAGTAGTTCCAGCCGGCGCAGGCCGTCCCCGCCGGCCACCCCGAGCAGGTCCCCGCGGGCGGCTGGGTGTAGCTAAGCCAGGCGTACCCGTAGTAGTTGACGGTGGCGGCGCTCGCTCCTCCGGCCAAAGCGAGGGCGGCCACGAGCGCGGCGACGTAGCGCATAGAGCACCTCCTTCCCGATACGTGGGCGCGCCACTCTAGGCGGGGCGGGTGCTCGTGTCAATTGGCACTTTGGGACGTGGGAGCTGGAGCGCTGTCAGAGACGGCGGAGCAGGTCGAGAAGCTGCTCGGGGCCCGCCACGACCACGTCCGCCCGGCGGAGAAGCTCCCGAGGAGCCTCGTCGGACGCCACCGCCACCCGCACCGCCAGGTCGAGCCCGTCCAGGCCGCGGAAGGCGTCGATGTCGGTGGCGTCGTCCCCTGCGTAGAGCGCCCTCCGCAGCCCTGCCTCGGCCAGCAGCCGGCGGACGGCCGTTCCCTTGTCGGCGGGGAGCGGGGGCCGCACCTCGAGCACCTTGCGGCCCAGCCGGGCCCGTAGGCCGGCAGCCTCGGCCCGCGCGGCGATCCGCCGGAGCTGGGCCTCGGCTGCGGCAGGGTCGGGATGGTCGCGGTAGTGGAAGGAGAGGGTGAAGCGCTTCCCCGGCTCGGCCGGCCAGCCGGCCTCGGCCGCGAACGCTGCCAGTTTCCCCGCCCAGCCTGCCGCCTCCGGCTCCAGCTCGAGGCCGTGCTCGCCCACGTAGCGGATCCCCTCCACCCCCACCACCCGGGCGGCGTCCTTCCCTGGTCGTCCGCTCAGGCAGGCGACCAGGGCATACCGACCCGCCAGGCGGCGGAGCTCTCGCCGGGTCTCCTCCGGTACCGAGGCCTCCTGGGGTCGAGGGACGATGGGGGCGAGGGTCCCGTCCACGTCCAGGATGAGGGCCGTCTTCCCCGGCTGCTCGGCTACGCGAGCGAGCAGAAGGTCGGGCTCCACCCGCGTAGAATACGCCGGTGCGCCTCCTTGCCATCGGCCTCGCCGCGGGCTTCTTCGGGGCGCTCTTCGGGGTCGGGGGCGGGATCGTCATCGTGCCGCTTCTCATCCTGTGGTGCGGCTACTCGGAGCGGCCGGCCATGGCCACCTCGATCGCGGCCATCGGCCTCATCGCGCTCGAAGGGGTCATCTTCTTCGGGATCCACGGCGACCTGGAGCCGGTGGACGCCGCTCTCGTAGGGGTACCGGCTGCCTTCGGCGCCGTGGCCGGCGCCGCCATTCAGCAGCGGCTCGCCAACCGAACCCTGTCGCTGGCGTTCGCAGGCCTACTCGTGGCCGTGGCCGTGCGCCTCCTCCTCTGATGGAGATCGCTCTTGCAGTCGCGATCGGCGCCCTGGCAGGCGTCCTGGCCGGGCTCTTCGGGGTGGGGGGCGGCATCCTGTTCGTGCCCACCTTGGCCCTCGTCCTGGGCCTGGAGCAGCTCCACGCCCAGGCCTCCTCCCTCCTTGCCATTCTGCCCACGGTGGTCGTCGCCGCCTGGCGCCACCACCGCTACGGCAACGTGCGCTGGCGGGCAGCTCTCGCCCTCGGCGCAGCCGGCATCGCCGGGGTGGTGGGCGGCGGCGTGGTGGCCAAGGAGCTCGACCAGGTCACCCTCCGGCGGCTGTTCGCCCTCCTCATGCTGGCGGTGGCCGGCCAGGTGGTCGTCCGGGCCTACCGACGGCGCTAGTGGGGCGCGAGGAGGGCGACGACGAGGACGGCGGCGAAGCCGAGCAGGGTCAAGGCCACCCGCCCCCACGAGGGGTGCTGGTGGGCCTCGGGAAGGAGGTCGGTGGCTCCCATGCAGAGGAAGAAGCCGACGTAGAGGGCTAGGAGCTGCCCCAGCGTGGGCTCGTCCACCTCGAGCAGGGCCCCGGCCACGGCGCCGAGGAGGGGTGCTGCCGCGTCCACGGACAGCCACAGGAGCGCTTTCCTGGGCGCTCCCCCGTGGCGGAGGATGAAGCCGACGGTGTTCAACCCGTCGGCGAAGTCGTGACTTACGACAGCCACGAACACGAGCACGCCTGCGCTCGTCGACAGGTTGAAGGCAAGACCGATACCCAGGCCGTCGATGAAGCTGTGGAGGGAGAGGCCGGCGGCGCCCAGGACTCCCACGTGCTCGTGGCTGCGGGCCAGGGCCTCCGGATCGCGGTGGTGGAGGACGAGTAGGCGGTGGGCAAGGAAGAAGGAGAGGAACCCGGCGCCGGCGAGGAGGCCCACCCGCTCCCCGTCTCCCACCGCCTCCACCGCCTCGGGGAGCACATCGAGCAGGGCCACCGCCACCACCACTCCGCCGGTGAGGGCGACCACGGTCTGGAGCTCCCGGCGTAGGCTGAAGGCGAGCGCCCCCCCGGCCAAGGTGGAAAGGACGGTGGCGAAGGCGAAGGGGAGGGCGATCCAGGTCACCCGCAGCTCTGACAGAGGCCGTAGATGGCGAGCTCGTGGGCGGTGGGTCGGAAGCCATGCCGCCGCCGGACCTCGTCGGCGGGAGGCGCCCCGCAGAGGTCGGTCTCCTCCACCGAGCCGCAACCCACGCACACCAGGTGGTGGTGGTGACCGGGGTGGCAGCGGATGTAGCTCCGACCATCCTCGTCGAGAAGGGAGCGCACGGCGCCTGCTCGGCGCAGGAGCTCGAGCGTCCGGTACGTGGTAGCGAGGCCGAGGCCGGGGTAGCGGCGGCGGGCGCGCTCGTGGAGCTCGGCCACGGTGAAGCGGCCGGAGACCTCCTCGAGGGCCTTGACTACGGCTCGGCGCTGAAGCGTGAGCCGTGCTCCCCGGGGGAGGGGCGGGGTCGCGGGCGGGGGCACGGTGGAAGACTAGCGTAAAATGAGAATGGTTCTCAACAAGGCTCCGCACGCTTCCCGCGCCCTCGCCAGGGGACGCGGGAAGCGATCCCTACGCCGTCACGCCGCCGTCAGTGGACGGCTCGAGGAGGTGCTCCCCCCTGCCCAACCTGGCCCGAAGCCAGCGCCGGGCGTCCGGGCCCGTGATCGGGTTGAACAGGGCGACGAGGGTCAGGCCGCCGAGGACAAGGAGGCCGTTTCGCAGGCGGTGGGAGCGGCGCCTCTGCGCCTGCAGCCGCTCGGCGGCATGGCGAAGCTCGGCCAGGGCCCGCCGCAGGTTGTGCTGAATCTCCTCGTCGGAGGCGACACGGCTGGCGATGGCGGCCACCCCTCGCGGGGGAGCGAGGTGCTCGTAGATCTCGCGAATGGCCGTGAACGCGGCCTTGACGTTCTGGCGGAACTCGTCGTCGCGGAGGGCCCGCTCGACGTAGGGTCGGGCTACCGAGGCGGCGAGCCGCACCCGTTCCTTCGTTCTGGGCATGGCCTCACCTTTCCTTTCGTATGGTTCCGCGACAGCGAGTGTACCTGCGGCCGCCCCTGTCACGACTGCTTCCCTGCGCCCTGCTGGCCG
>CAZQRA010000057.1:0-15252 GCA_964595575.1 uncultured Gaiellales bacterium | reverse complement strand
GACGGCCCGGATCTCCTCGCCGGAGAGGGTGTCCACCAACCCGGATGGTGCCCGAAGAGGAAGGGTCAGCGCGCGACAGCCGCTACCTCTGCTCCTTCGCTCCTCAGGCGAGGCAACCGGTGGGGCACCCAGTCGTTGGCATGGCACATGGGGCACTCCGGCGGATCGCCCCGCACGACGGCCCCGTAGCCGCACGCCCGGCACTGGAGCTCGACGCGATCCACGAGACGCCAAAGCGGCGGAGCCTGTCGCTCCCGCGAGCGGCGGAGCCCCGGCGCCGTCGGCGCCGGGGTGGCCTCCGCCCAGGTCACTGCGACAGCTCCTTGTGGCCGCCCACCTGGACGGGGATCCGCTTCGTCCGCTGCTCCGCCGGCTTGCGGATGCGCAGCTCCAGCACGCCGTCGGCGTAGCTCGCCTGAATCGCGTCCGACTCCACGCCCTTGGGCAGGTTCAGGGTCCGCATGAACGAGCCGTAGGGCCGCTCGACGTGCTGCTCCTCGCCGATCTCGACCGGGACTCGGGTGCCGGAGATGGTGAGAAGCTGGTCCTCGAGCTCGATCGAGACGTCCTCCCGCTTCACGCCGGGAAGGTCCACGAGCACGAGGTACTCGTCCTCGGTCTCGCGGACGTCGATCGCCGGGGTGAAGCCCGTCACTCGGCGAAGACCGGTCATCGCCCAGAAGCGGTTGAAGAGGTCGTCCATCGCACGAAGATCGGCGAGGAAGGGGTCACGAACGAGACTCGTTGTGCGCGCCATGTCCATCCCTCCTTTCGTCGTCGTGTCGGTGGACGAGGTGCGACCGGTAGCCCGGCCGCCACCATCGTCTATAGGCCGCCTGCGCCGGCCCTCAAGGTCCCGGGTCGAACGGCGGCGCTGCTCCTTCCGCCTCGGATCGGTCTACGGACGCGGGGTCGGGCGCTCCCAGGTGGACGGCCGTCCCTGGATCGTCCATGCGGTGGAGGAGGCGCCGGGACGGGTGGCCATCCACCTCCGCAAGGGAGGCGATGCCGCTCCCGGCCTGCCACCCCGACCCTCGGCAAGCCCGCCTCGCCCCTGAGCCCGTGTCTCTGTCTCTACAGTTCACCCATCGTGCTCGAGGCCCGCGCAGAGGTCGTCGGCAGCCTGCATCGGCCCCCCCACCTTCTGGAGGCCCGCCGGCGGTACGCCCAGGGCGAGATCCACGCGGCCGCCTTCAAGGAGATCGAGGACGCGGCCGTGGACGCGGCCCTCCGGCTCCAAGAGGAGGCGGGCTTGGAGGTCGTCACCGACGGGGAGATGCGCCGCCTCTCCTTCCAGAGCCAGATGGTGGAGGCGGTGGAGGGATTCGGGGACTGGAACCTCGATGCCTTCCTGTGGGGCGAGTGGCGAAGTGACGAGCTGGGCGACCTGAAGATCGAGCGGCCGCCCCTGGCCGTCGTCTCCCGACTACGGCGCAGACGCTTCCTCTCGGCCGAGGAGCTCGCCTACGCCCGCGGCCGCACCGACCGGGTCCTCAAGGTCACCTTGCCCAGCCCCACGCTCTTTGCCCAGTTCTGGGAGTACGAGCGGTCTCGCTCCGTCTACCCCACCCTGGAGTCGTTCATCGACGACGTGGCCCAGATCCTCCGGGAGGAGGTGGAGGAGCTCGTGCGCCTAGGAGCTCGCTACATCCAGATCGACGCCCCCCAGTACCCGCTCCTCGTCGACGAGCGCTACCGCGCCTTCTACGAGTCGCGGGGCTGGCCGGCCGAGCGGCGGCTCGAGCTCGGGCTCGGCTACGACAACGCCCTCATGGAGGGCCACCCTCCTCACGTGACCTTCGGGTTCCACCTCTGCCGGGGCAACCAGATGGGACGCTGGCTCGTCGCCGGAGGCTACGAGTGGCTGGCCGAGCGGCTGTTCCCCCGGGTCAAGGCCCACCGCCTCCTGCTCGAGTACGACGACGAGCGGTCGGGCTCGTTCGAGCCGCTCCGGCACGTGCCCGAGGACAAGGTGGTCGTGCTCGGCTTGGTGACGACGAAGAGCAGGCGCCGGGAGACGGTCGAGGAGCTTCGCCGCCGCCTCCAGGAGGCAAGCCGCATCGTCCCCTGGGAGCGGCTGGCGATCTCCCCCCAGTGCGGCTTCGCCCCCTCGGTGGCAGGAAGCCCCCTCGGCCCCGAGGACCAGGAGGCAAAGCTTCGGGTGGTAGCCGAGACCGCGCGGGCGGCGTGGGGATGACCGTCGTCCTCACCGGGCAGGACCTCACGCTGGAGGAGGTGGTGCGGGTGGCCCGCACCTACGAGCGCGTCGAGGTGGCCCCCGAGGCCCTCGACCGGGTCGCCCGCGCGCGTCGGGTGGTCGAGGAGGCCCTGGCTCGAGGAGAGGCGGTGTACGGGCTCACCACCGGGGTAGGCGCCCGCAGGGAGGTCAGGGTAGGGCCCGAGGAGGCGGTCGCCTTCAACCGGGCCCTCATCCTCGACCACCGGGTGGCGCAGGGGCCGCCTGCCCCCGAGGAGGTGGTGCGGGCGACCATGCTACGGCTGGCGAACGGCCTCGCCCAGGGCACGACCTGCGCCCGCCCCGAGCTCCTGCTGCGGGTCGTGGAGGCGCTGAACGCGCGTCGGCATCCGGTGGTGCGCCTCCTCGGCTCGATCGGGCAGGGCGACCTTGCCCCCCTGGCCGATCTCGCTCACGGGATCGTGGCCGACCTTTCTCCGGCGGCAGGGGAGGCCCTCTCCCTCCTCAATTCCAACGCCTTCTCCACGGCCTTGGCCGCCCTGGCCCTGGCCGACTGCTTCCGGCTCCTGGACGCTCTGGACGTGGCCGGAGCCCTCGATCTCGAGGCCTTCGCCGGCAACCTGAGCATCCTCCACCCTGCCGTCCCCCGGGCTCGGCCCCACCCGGGGCTCGCCGCCACCGTGGCTCGCGTGCGGACGCTGCTCGAGGGAAGCTCGTTGTGGGAGGAGGGAGCGGCCCGCAACCTCCAGGATCCCCTCTCCTTCCGCTGCCTCCCCCAGGTCCACGGCGCCGCTCGCGACGCCCTCGACCATGCCCTGCGCACGCTGGCCGTCGAGCTCAACGCCCACCAGGGAAATCCCCTGGTCGTGGCCGAGGAAGGACGGATCGTGTCGGTCTCGAGCTTCGACATCGTGCCCCTCGCCGCCGCCCTCGACTTCGCCCGCCTGGCCTTGGCTCCGGTCCTGACCTGCGCCTGCGAGCGCTCCCTCAAGCTCCTCAACGCCAGCGCCTCGGGGCTTCCCCTGGGGCTGGCCGCCCGCCATGGCCTCGCCGAAGACTCGCTGGCCGAGCTGGGCGTAGTCGCCCAGGCCCTGGCCGCCGAGGCTCGCCTCCTCGCCCATCCTGTCTCCTTCGAGCTGGTGAGCTCCAGCCACCAGGAGGGGATCGAGGACCGGATGACCATGGCTCCCCTGGCCGCCCGCCGCCTGGCCGAGATGGTCGCCCTGGGCGAGCGGCTGGTGGCGATCGAGCTGGTGGTGGCCTGTCAGGCGATCGACCTCCGCGGAAGCCGGCTCGGCGCCGGTACCGGCTCCGCCCGCGAGCAGCTGCGTCGGCTGGTCCCGTTCAAGGGCGAGGGGGAGCCTGTCCCCGAGGACCTGGAGCCCGTGGTCGCGCTCGTCCGCTCCGGCTCCCTCTGCCCGTGAGCGAGAGGGCGGTGGCTCGGCTTTGGTCGCTCACTGCCGAAGCTGTAGCCAGATCGACTTGAGGTCCGTGAACTTGTCGAGGGCGTGGATCGACTTGTCCCGGCCGAAGCCGGACTGCTTGAAGCCGCCGAAGGGGACGCTGATGTCGCCGGTGTCGAACGTGTTCACCCAGACGACCCCGGCCCGCAGGCGGCGGGCGGCAGTGTGGGCGACGTTGACGTCGTTCGTCCAGATGGCGGCGGCCAGCCCGTAGACCGAGTCGTTGGCGATGGCGACCGCCTCCTCCAGATGGTCGAAGGGGATGGTGGCAAGGACGGGGCCGAAGATCTCCTCCCGAGCGATGCGCATGTCGTTCGAGACCCGGTCGAACACCGTCGGCTCGACGTAGTATCCCCCCGTCTCCTCGAGCACGCGGGAGCCGCCGAGACGGAGCGAGGCTCCCTCCGCTCGACCTACCTCGATGTAGCCGAGCACTCGCGCGAGCTGGGTCGCATCGACGATCGCGCCCATCCGCGTTCCCGGATCGAGCGGATTTCCGGGCCTGATCCCCCGTGCCACCTCCAGCACCCGCTCCAGGAACTCCTCCTTGACCGCGCGCTCGACGAGCAGGCGCGAGCCGGCGTTGCAGACCTCGCCTTGGTTGTAGAAGACGCCCCAAGCCACGGCCTTGGCCGCCGCCTCCAGGTCGCTGTCAGCGGTGACGATGTGCGGCGACTTGCCCCCGCACTCCAGAGCAACGCGCTTCATGTTCGACTCTCCCGCATAGCGGAGAAACAGTTTTCCCACCTCGGTGGAGCCGGTGAAGGCGATCATGTCCACGTCGGGATGGCGGCCGAGCGCCTGGCCGGCAGTCTCGCCGAAGCCGGGTACGACCTGGAGGACTCCTGGGGGGATCCCCGCCTCGGCAGCCAGCTCGGCCAACCGAAGCGCCGTCAAGGGCGACTGCTCGGCCGGCTTGAGGACGACCGAGTTTCCGGTGGCAAGCGCCGGCCCCAGCTTCCAGGCCGCCATGAGCAGAGGGAAGTTCCACGGCACCACCGCGCCCACCACCCCCAGGGGCTCTCGCACCACCATGACCACGGCCGAGGGATCGGTGGGAGCCACCTCGTCGTACACCTTGTCGATCGCCTCCCCGTAGTAGGCGATGCACTCGGCGGCGAGGGGGATGTCCACCCGCCGTGCGTCCCGGATCGGCTTGCCCATGTCCACGGTCTCGAGGAGGGCGAGCTCCTCGGCGTGCTCGTCGATGAGGGTCGCCAGGCGCAGGAGTGCCCGCTTCCGCTTCTTGGGCGAAAGCCGCGACCACACGCCCGCCTCGAAGGCGGCTCGAGCACCTTGTACCGCCCGGTCGACATCCTCGGCGTCGCAGGCGGCGACGCGGGCGATCGTCTCGCCCGTGATCGGGCTCACGCAGTCGAAGGTGCCACCCGACACGGCATCGACGTACCGGCCGTCGATGAAAGCTTGCGAGCGGACGTGGAGCCCCGCGAGCGCGTCACGGACGGTCGTAGGAACCTCGGTCGTTGCCATCCTCCTCCTCCTTGTCCTCCTCGGTCGCGTTCTCTCTCGGTCGAGCTTGGGCGCCCCGGCCAGCGCCCGCTCACGCCCACGATGGTACGCCTCCCTCTCCTGGGCGCGGACGGTAGAGAGCACCTTGGACGCCCTGGAGCGAGTCCAAGGTAGGTACCGACGCTCGCCCAGGCCGACGACAGCGGCCGCCCGAGCCTGGCCGGCAAAGGAGAGGGGCTGCATCCACGCCTAGGCCACCCGGAACCGCTCGAGCGAGGCGAGATCGAGGGAGACTCCCAGACCGGGCCCGGGCGGGGGCGCCACCGTCCCGTCGCGAGCGATCTCCAGCGGCTGGGGAAGGAGCCAGTCGCGCCGCTCCGGGGTCCAGCGAGGCGGGTCGTAGGGGACCTCGATGAACGGCACGGTGGAGAAGGCAAGCGCCGCGTGGAGGTTGGCGACCAGACCCAGGCCGTTCGACCACGTGTGGGGCGACCAGGCTCGTCCGTGCAGGTCGGCCAGGGCCGCGATGCGCCGACAGCCTCCGATCCCTCCCACGAAAAGGACGTCGGCCTGGACGACGTCGATGGCGCCGTGGACGACGAGGTCGCGGGCCTCGTGGGGCTGGCGGACGAGCTCCCCGGCCGCCAGCCGGATCGAGGTTTGGGCCCGCAGCGAGGCGTAGCCGCGGACGTCGTCGCAGCGCAGGGGCTCCTCCAGCCAGTAGACGTCCAGCTCCTCCAGCGCCGCCGCGCAGCGAGCCGCCTCGGCGACGTCCCAGCGGGGCGCCCGGTCGCCCGGCATCCGCCAGCCTTGGTTGGCGTCCACCATGATCTCCATGCCCTCGCCCACCGCCTCCCGCACCGCCCGGACGAGGGCCAGGTCGCGGCGCACGTCGCGCTCGTGGAAGCGCAGCTTCACCGCCCGCACCCCCTGCTCGAGCAGGGAGAGGGTGCGCTCCACCCGCTCCTCTTTCGCCACCGGCTCGCAGGCCGACGCGTAGGCAAGCAGGCGGTCGTTGCGGCCGCCGAGGAGCTTCCACAGGGGCTGTCCCAGCGCCTTTCCGGCCGCGTCCCAAATCGCTACCTCGACCGCCCACGGGCGGGCCCCGTGGAGGTCGACCGTCTCCAGCGCTTCCCGCACCACCTCCGAGCGCAGGGGATCCATCCCCACCAGGAGGCGCTCGAGGAGGGCCCGGTCAGGGAGGCCGTCCCCGCCCGAGGCAAGCCCCGTGATCCCCTCGTCGGTGTGGACGAGGACGACCGTCGCCTCCTGGTAGGAACGGGGCTGAGGATCCCAGGCCACGCGCAGAGGAGGGTCGAGGGGGTAGCGGTAGACCCGGGTCTCGATGGCGGCGATCTTCACCGGCCGCTGTAGAACGGGTTGCGGAGCTGGTCGCGCTGGGCCACGAGGCGCGCCGCCGCCTCCCGGTCGCGGCCCTCCACGCACACCCCGATCGCCTTGCGCACGGCCTCCCTGCTCGAAAGCCGCACTGCCGTCTCGTCGTCGGCCCGGGGATCGATCCACACGGCCACGAGCACGTACAGATCCCCGGTAGCCTCGAGCAAGCCGTCGGCTACCGCGTCCAGCACCCCCTGGCCGATACCGAGCTGGGCGGCGCCCCAGGTGATCGTCTGGTGGCGCTCGCCCCGGGCCGTTGCCTTGTTCATCATCAGGGTGGGCGGCCAGATCGGCTCGTACTCCTGCTCGGTCGCCCCCACGCAGCAGAGGACGGGGGTGTGCCCGGGGGAAGGGTGGGCGAGCATGCTCACCACCGCCGCCGCCGTAGGAGACCCCCGTCGGGCGAGCACCACGTTCACGTGGCTTCCGTTGGGGGCGATACCAGCCCAGCCTTCGCCGATGCGCCCGTCGAGATCGTCGCCGGTCACGAGCCTCCTCCTTCCAGGTCGAGAACAACCCGCAGCGCCTCGCCCCCCTGCATGAGCGCGAAGGCCTGCTCCACCCCGGCCAAAGGAAGGCGGTGCGAGACCAGCCGATCCAGGGGCAGGCGCCCGCGCCGGTAGAGGTCGAGGATGCGAGGGAAGTCGCGCTCGGGCCGGGACGACCCGTAGATCGAGCCCAACACCCGCCGCTCCAGGCGGGGGATGGTCAGAGCCGGCAGCTCGAGCACGGCATCCCGGCGGGGGATGCCGATGAGCACCGCTGCTCCCCGAGCCCGGGTGGAGAGGAACGCCGCCACCATCGCCTCGGGTCGGCCGGTGGCCTCGATGGCGACGTCGACCCCGCCTCCGGCCGCCTCTCGCACCGCCTCTGCCGTCGTCTCGGCCTCTCCTGTCCACTCCACGCCGGCGCTGGCGCCCAGCGACCGGGCTACCTCCAGCTTGGCCGGCACCGGGTCGACGGCCACCACCGGCTCTGCCCCCGCCGCCACCGCCGCCATGAGGGCCGACAGCCCTACGCCCCCGCAGCCGAGCACGGCTACCCGATCGCCGGGGCGCACGCCGGCGGTCCGCCACACGGCTCCCACCCCCGTAGCGACCGCGCAGCCGACGAGGCCGGCGACGGAAAAGGGGACGTCCCTGGGGATGGGAACACAGGAGCGCTCGGGGACCACGCAGGCCTCGGCGAAGGTGGAGAGGAACGAGTAGTGGTAGACGGCCTCGCCCCGCCGGGAGAGCCGGGTGGTGCCGTCCATGAGGCCTCCCGTAGCCATCGCCGGCCAGGCAGTGGCGCACAGGTGGGGAAGGTCGCGTAGGCACTCCTCGCACTCCCCGCAGGAGGGAGCCCAGGACAGGGCCACGTGGTCGCCCACTGAAACGCGCCTCACGCCCGCTCCCACCGCCTCGACCACGCCTGCCCCCTCGTGGCCGAGCACAGCAGGGCAGCGGGTCTCGGCGGTGCCGTCGACGGCATTGAGGTCGGAGTGGCAGACGCCGCTTGCCCCCAGCCGCACGAGCACCTCGCCCGGCCCCGGCTCGGCCAGCTCGATCTCCTCCACGACGAGGGGACCCCCCGTGCGCTCGAGGACGACAGCTCGGATCCTCACGTTCGCACCTGCTCTCTCTGGAAGCGCTCGACCTGCAGGCGCCGCAGCTCCTCGAGGGGGATGTGGCAGCGCATGAGGTGGCCGGGCTCGGCCTCGGCCAGGGGCGGCTCCACCTCCTCGCACACCCTCCCCAGCTTGCGGGGGCAGCGGGTGTGGAAGACGCAGCCCGACGGGGGCGAGGCGGCGCTGGGAATCTCCCCCTCCAGCTTGATGCGCTCCCGGCCGCCGCCGTCGATGGTCGGCACCGCCGACAGGAGGGCCTCCGTATAGGGGTGGTGGGGGCCTTGGAACACCGTCTCCGCGGGCCCCAGCTCCATGAGCCGACCGAGGTAGAGGACGGCGATGCGGTCGGCGAGGTAGCGGACGACCCCGAGGTCGTGGGAGATGAAGAGGTAGGCGACGCCGTGCTCGGCCTGGAGCTCGACCAGGAGGTTGAGGATGGCTGCCTGCACGGACACGTCCAGGGCCGAGGTGGGCTCGTCGCAGACGACGAGGCGGGGGTGCCCGGCGAAGGCGCGGGCGATGGCCACCCGCTGCTTGAGGCCGCCCGAGAGCTGGCCGGGCTTGACCGTGAGGTAGCGCTCGGCCAGGCGAACGGAGCGGCAAAGCTCGAGCAGCCGGGCCTCGGCCGCGGCGCCGGCCAGGCCGGCCTGTCGCCGGAGCGCCCGACGGAGGATGCGGCGGACGGAGTGCCGGCGGTTGAGGGCCGAGTCGGGGTTCTGGAACACGATCTGGAGGGCGCGAGCCTCCTCCCGCGAGCGGCGCTCGGCCCGCGAGCTCAAGGGGCGTCCCTCCAGCTCCACCGTCCCGGCGGTGGGCTCCGTCAGGCCGAGGAGGAGGCGGGCGAGCGTCGTCTTGCCGCTCCCCGACTCGCCCACGAGCCCCAGGGTCTCCCCCGGCCAGATCTCCCCGGACACGTCGGCGAGGGCGTTGATCGCCTGGCCCCGCTGCCGGAACACCTTGCTGAGCTGGGAGACGCGGACGAGCGGCGGGCGGGAGCGGTCGACGGGGGCAAGATCGACGTCCGCGCCGCTCGCCCGGGGAAGCTCGGGCGCCCGCTCCGGGAAGTGGCAGAGACTGGCGTGTCCCTGCTCGATCCGCTGGAGCGGAGGCTCCTCCCGGCGACAGACCTCCTCGGCCAGAGCGCAGCGCTCGGCGAAGACGCAGCCTCTCCGCTCTTCGCCCAAGCTGGGGAGGAAGCCGGGGATCGTGTCCAAGCGGCCGTGGTCCTTGCGCACGCCGCCCCGGGGAATGCAGCGCATCAGGCCCACGGTGTAGGGGTGGCGGGGATCGTGGATCACGGCCTCCACCGGGCCCTCCTCGACCAGACGGCCGGCGTAGAGCACCCCCACCCGCTCGCACATCTTGGCGATCACCCCCAGGTTGTGGCTGATGAAGAGCACGGCGGTGTGGAGGTCGGCCTGGAGCCTGGCGATGAGGTCGAGCACCTCGGCCTCCACGGTGGCGTCGAGCCCGGTCGTGGGCTCGTCGAGGATGAGGAGGGCGGGGTCCTTGGCGAGAGCCATGGCGATAACGACCCGCTGCTGCATGCCGCCCGAGAGCTGGTGGGGGTAGCGCTCCATGACAGAGTCCGGGTCGGCGATCTGGACACGGGCGAGGGCCTCCAACGCTCGCTCCCTCGCCTGGGCGCGCCCCAGCCCCCGCACGGCGAACGCCTCCTCCACCTGGCGCCCCACCCTGAGCGAGGGGTTCAGCGCCGCCGCCGGGTCCTGGTAGACCATGGCTGCCGTCTCGGCGCGGTAGCGACGGAGGTCAGCTCGGCCCAGCGCGAGGACGTCCTGGCCGGCCACGGCGATGCTACCTCCGGTGATCCGGCCGTTGCGGGGGAGGTAGCGGACGAGGGCCAAGGCGACGGTGGTCTTGCCGCATCCCGACTCGCCCACGAGGCCGTAGGACTCGCCGCGGCCGATCTCGAGGCTGACGCCGTGCAAGACCTGGCGGTCCTTGCCGCGCACGGCGTAGACGACGTCGAGGTCGCGCACGGCCACAACGGGTGGGGGCGGCGAGGCGGTCATCGCTCGTAGACCTCCCGGATGCCGTCGGCCACGAGGTTCACCGACACGACCAGCGTGGCGATGGCCAGGGCCGGGAAGAAGGTCATCCACCAGTACGGGTCGATGAAGGTCCAGTACTCGTTGATCTGGGCGGCCCAGTCGGGAGAGGGGGGCTGGATGCCGTAGCCGAGGAAGGTGAGGGTGGCGACGGCGAAGATGGCGTAGCCGAGGCGGACGGTGAACTCGACGATGACCAGGGGGAGGACGTTGGGAAGGATCTCGACCAGCATGATGTAGGGTGCCCGCTCCCCCCGCAGCCTGGCGGCCACCACGTAGTCGAGACGAGCCTCGGCCAGCACGGCTGCCCGCACGGTGCGGGCGATGAGGGGCGCGAAGACGATCCCGATGGTCACCAGCACCACCCACTCCGAGCGACTTCCCACCGCGGTCACGATGAGCACCGCGATCACTACCAGGGGCAGCGCCAGCACCGCCTCGATCACTCGACTCGCCACGTCGTCCACCAGCCCTCGGAAGTAGCCGGTGACCAGGCCGAGCCCGGTGCCGAGCAGCGTACCCAGCAGGGTGGCGGCGGGGGCGACCATGAGCACGTCCTGCGACCCGGCGATGACCCGGGAGAGGACGTCGCGGCCGTTCGTGTCGGTGCCGAAGGGATGGGCAGCCGAGGGCGGCTGGCTGAGGGGAAAGTCGTTGTCGAAGACGGGATCGTGAGGGGCGATCCACTGGCCGAAGATGGCGCAGACGACCCAGAAGGCGACGACAGCCGTCCCCACGAGCACGCTGGGAGAGCGGGAGAGGAGCCGTAGCCGCTCCCGCCGAGCTGCTTGGCGGTACTCCCGAGCCAGGGCTGCCTCGGCCCCCGGGACGCTCATTCCTGCCCTCCGAACCGGATCCGCGGGTTGAAGGCGGCGTAGAGGAGATCGGCGACCAAGGTGACGGCGAGGTAGGCGGCCCCCACCACGAGCACGCCCGCCGTCAGCAGGGGAAAGTCCTTCTGCTGGGAGGCCTCGTAGATAAGCAGGCCGATCCCCTGGTAGTTGAAGAGCACCTCGATGGCGACCAGGCCGCCCACCAGGTACCCGACCTGGGTGGCGATCACCGCGATCGTGGGCAAGAGCGCGTTCCGGAGCACGTGCCTTCGGATCACCACCGCCGGCGTCAGCCCCTTGAGGAAGGCGGTGCGGGCGTAGTCGCTGTCCAAGGCCTCTACCACGCCCGCCCGGGTGATGCGGGCGATGTAGCCGAAGAGCACGATGGCCAAGGTGAGGGCGGGGAGGAGGAGATGGCGCAGCTGGTCGAGAGGGCCTGCCCCCTCCTCCCACTGGGCAGTCACTGGAAGCCAGCGAAGCCAGATGGCGAAGACGAGGATGAGGAAGATGCCGGTCACGAAGTCGGGCATGGAGGAGAGGGAGAGGCCCGCCACGGTGATGGTGCGATCGGTGGCCTTTCCCGTCCGCAGCCCGGCCACCACCCCGCCCAGGATGCCCAGGGGAACCGTGATCAGGAAGGCGAGCCCTGCCAGCTTCAGGGAGTTGGCGAGGGCGGGGCGGAGCGCCTCCCACACGGGCACCTGGCGTCCCAGCGACATCCCCAAGTCGCCTCGGAGCACGCCCGAAGCCCAGTCCAGGTACTGGACCACCACCGGTCGATCGGCGCCGAGCTCGTGGTTGAGCTGGGCCACCGCCTCCTCGGTGGCAAAGGGACCCAAGATCGCCCTGCCCACGTTGCCGGGAAGGAGCTGGGCGATGGCGAACACGATCATGCTCAGGAGGACGAGCGTGATCAGGGCGAGCCCGAGCCGTTTGAGGACGTAGCGTGCGATGGGAGCGAGCCTCGGGTTCAGGAGGAGGGCGGCCGGGGCGCAGCCCGCCGCCCTCCCCGATGCCTTCACGCTAGCCCAAGGACGTCTTCGCCAGCCGGACGTGCGAGATCCCGTCCGGGACGTAGTTCTTCACCTTGGACGACGACACCGTCGTGTAGTTGATGAAGTAGGCGATCACGACCGGAGTATCGCGCAGGAGAAGCCCCGCCATCCGCTTGGTCGCCTTCCGCTGCGACTGCAGGTCGGAGGCGGCGAGGTAGGTGCGGGCCGCCGAGTCGAACTCGGGGTTCTTGTAGTGGGAGGCGTTCCAGATCCCGTCCGACATGAAGGCCGAGGTGATGTACACGTTGGGGACTGCCCGGGCCCCCCACTCGGTGATCGTGGCCGGCTTCACGATCCAGGGAGTGGTGCCGTAGTAGTCGGCGGGGTCCCCGTCGTAGTACTCGCCGGTGGACATGATCTCCAAGGCGACGTCGATCCCCGCCGCCTTGGCGTCGGCCTGGATGGCGGCGGCGTACTGAGGCAGGTCGAGGAAGTTGTGGGTGGTGATGGTGATCTTGAGGTTGGGCTGCCCTGCCGCCTGGAGCAGGGCCCGAGCCAGGGCCACGTTCTGCTTGCGCTGCTTGATGGAGGGGTCGGTGGAGGGGAACTTCGACCAGAAGGGGGAGTCGTTCCCCAGCGTGCCGTGGCCGAGCAGGATCTTCTCGATGAGCTCTGGGCGCCCCAGCGTGAAGGCGATCGCCCGTCGCACCCGAGGGTCGCGATGGGAGTCGCGGTCCACCCGCAGGCAGAACTGCCGGTGGGCGGCGGTGGGGATCGAGTAGACGGTGAAGCGGGGGTTGTTCCGGAACGGCTGCGCCTCTTGGGCAGAGAGTTGCTGGGCGAGGTCGATCTGGCCTGCCCGCAGGGCGAGCACCATGGCCGCCGAGCTGGCGTAGAAGGTGAGCTTGACCCCGTCGAGGGGAGCCGGGCCGCCCCAGTACTGGGGGAAGCGGACGAACTCGGCGCTCTTTTTGTCCACGTACTTCTTGAGGCGGAAGGGGCCGGTACCGATCATGCCGCTCGCCACCCAGGTGTCGGGCCTGCGAGCAATCTCCCGGGGCTGGATGATGGACTGGTAGGTGGTCTGGCTCACGAGGTAGGGAAACACCCCCGTGGGCGAGTTGAGCCGAAACTCGACCGTGTACGGCCCCCGCTTGATGACCCCGTCCGGCTCCAGGATCCCCTTGAACACGGACAGGGCCTGCGACTTGGGGTTGCCCACGTAGAGCTTGAAGCTGGCCACCACGTCGTCCGCGGTCATGGTCTTGCCGTTGTGGAACTTGACCCCCTTGCGCAGCTGGAACGTCCACACGGTGGCGTTCTTGTTCGGCTTCCAGCTCGTGGCCAGCCAGGGTCGTACGCGCAGCTCCACGTCGGAGAAGGTGAGGTACTCCCCGGGGATGCCTGCCAGCCCGAGCGGCCCTCCCGACTGGAGGAGGTACGGCTCCACCGACGCCCCGATGGGCAGCATGCCCACGCGTAGGACTCCGCCCCGCTTCTGGGCTCTCCCGACAAGAGCCGAGGGCGCAGCCTGGGCCTCCCCCACGTAGCGGAGCAGAGCAGCGATCGTGCCCGCTCCCAGGCCGAGCATGGTGGCTCGGCGGAGGAACTCCTGCCGGTCGAGCTCGCCGCTTACGAGCTCGTCGATGAGGGTGTTCTCGAGCGGCCCTGCCTCCGTACGGCGGTACTCCTCGATGGCTCTCCGTGTCTCGCGGTCCATCAGCCCTCCCTTGCCGTCTTCCGCCGACCTCCACCCCGAGCCCTCGCGCTGGGCCTCCTCGCCGGGAAGAGCACCGGCGCCGGCGTGCCGGTCCCGACCATGGACGTGGATCGGCGTCCCATAGAACCAGGGATTTATGCCACGAGTTGGCTACTCGGGTCAAGCCCTCGGTTCTCGATGTGGACTAGCGTTCTCGACATGGGACACAGGGGGAGAGTATGCTCACGCTAGCCATGGCCGTCTTTCCCGGCGATACCGAGGCCGGCGCCAGACGCCGGCGGAGCCCCAGAGCTACCTCCACCGGCGTCCACGCCACCCTCCGCATCCTCGACCTCTTGGCCGCCCACGGCCCGCTCGGCCTGGCCGAGCTTGCCCGGGAGCTCGGCATCGCCAAGAGCACGGTCCACCGCATCTGCTCCATCCTGGTCGAGCGGGCCTGGGCCGTCCGCGACCGGGAGGGGCGCTACGGGCTCGGCATCCGCGCTCTGCGGCTGGGAGCCCGCTCGAGCGAGCTTCCCATCGTCACCGCCTTCCGCACCGTAGCGGCCGAGTTCTTGGCCAAGCATGACGAGACCATCGCCTTGGCGGTGGTCGACGGAGACGAGTCGCTCTTTCTGGCCCTGGCCGAGACCTCCCACCCCGTGCGCCTGGTCACCCACGTGGGCACGAAGACGCCCGCCTTCGCCTCCGCCAGCGGCCGCGTCGTCCTCGCCTCCTGGCCCCGGGAGCGGGTGGAGCGCCTGTTCTCCGGGCGGCCCCTCGTCACCCCCGCCGGTCGGCGGCTGAACGGGGTGGCCGAGCTGGGCAAGATCCTCGACCAAGTCCGGGCCCAGGGCTTCGCCGAGAACTGGGACGAGACGGCGGTGGGCCTGTACGCGGCCTCGGTGCCGGTGGTCAACGCCGCCGGAGAGACCCTCGCCGCCCTCACCACCTGCATCCCCACCTCGCGCATGAGCCCCGAGCGCCGCCAGGCCATCCTGGCCGACCTGCGGGCAGCCGGGCGAACGCTCTCCGAGCTTGCCTCCTGGCTCGCCTCGGTCAGCGACGGGCGGCCTTCCTGACCGAGGACGACGCGGGTGGCGGCCGCCCGAGGGGTCATCGTCGTCACCGCCCTTGCCGCCGGCATCTCCTTCGCCAACCTCACGGTGGCGCTGCCCCTGGCTGTGTTGGCCCAGGGCGGACGGCCGTCGTTGGCCGGTCTCCTCCTCGCCGCCAACATCCTCGCTTACTCCCTGGGCGCCCTCCTTGCCTTCGCCTCTCCTCGCCCCGAGGCGGCCCTGGCCGGGGGGGCCAGCGGGGCCCTGCTGGACGATGCTGCCGGACCGGTCAGCCCCGAAGGGGTGCAGGCCCTGGTGGACTTCGCCCGGCGCCAGGCCCGGGGGCGGCTGCGCCTGGGGTGGTCCGGAGCCAGCGCCGACGAGCTGGCCGTGGCCCGGGCCCTGGCCGCCCTGCGGGCCGGGGCTGTGCGGGTGCGGGCCTCGGTCCTGGGCCTGGGGAG
>CAZQRA010000056.1:0-15654 GCA_964595575.1 uncultured Gaiellales bacterium | reverse complement strand
GCTAGCCGACGGACGTCGACGGGGCCCGAGCGAAGCTCCTCCCTCAGCTCCTGCAGGCTGTGGGGGCCCTCCTCCGGGAAGACCTGCTCGACCACTCCTACCAGGGGGTCGTTGTAGAAGGGGACGTCCAGGTGCTCGCTGGAGACGAGGTTCACCGACACCTGGCTACAGGAGGGGCAGCGCGCCGCCACTCCTACGACGCCCCGCCCCGAGGCCGGGGCGAGCAGGCGAAACATGGAGGGAAACACGGGGCGGGGCCGCTCCTCCGGGTAGCAGAAGAAGCTCCACGGCCACGACCCGGCGGCGATCCGGCGGGCGGCGAGGTCGACGAGCTCGTTGGCGACCGGCTCCAGGCGATCGGTCATGAGGTTGAGGAACTGCCCCTCCTCCAGGCCCAGCGGGGCCCAGTCGAGCTCGTCGTGGGGGACGAGCCCCAGGTGCTCGTCGCCGCAGGAGCACGAGAAGCGAACGCGGAACACCGCCGGGTGGGAGGCGCCGGGGAGGCGCTCGAGCTGGCGGAAGGAGGACAGGCGCACGCTCGCCCGCCGACGGCGGGGGCAGGCGAAGGTGTAGCTCGCCGTCAGGGCGTCGTACATATCGCTACGTATAGTCGGCCGCCGCAGAGCCCAGTCAAGTCGGCTTGCCCGTCAGTGCTCGCTCAGTCAGTACTCGATCAGGGAGAAGACGTCGTACCCTGCCAACTTGGCCCGGCCCTCGAGGAAGGTGAGCTCGATCAGGAAGGGGAGACCCACCACCTCCCCGCCCAGCTGCTCGACCAGCTCCACCGTGGCCTTGGCCGTGCCCCCGGTGGCGAGCACATCATCGTGGACGATCACCCGCTGGCCGGGCTTGATGGCGTCGGCGTGCACCTCGAGCTGGTCGAAGCCGTACTCGAGGGCGTACTTCACCCCCACCGTGTGCCACGGGAGCTTCCCCGGCTTGCGGGCGGGCACGAAGCCGCAGCCCAAGCGACAGGCCAGGGCGCCGCCGGTGATGTAGCCGCGGGCCTCGGCCCCGAGCACGAGATCGGGCTTCCGGGGCTCTGCCCAGGCGGCCAGGCGCTCCACCGCCTCGCGGAGGGCGTCCCGGTCCCCGATCAAGGGCATGATGTCCTTGAACACGACGCCGGGGCGGGGAAAGTCGGGAACGTCCCGGATCTTGGCCCTGAGATCGACGGCCACGCCCGGACCTTACCCTGTCGCCATCCGCCGCAGCGCCCGCCACAGGAGGAGCTGGGTGAGGCTGGAGGCCAGCTCGCCCAAAGCCTGGAGCTGGTCGAGGCCGGCCCGGCGCCGCTCCAGGCTGCGGGCGCGCAGGGAGGGAGCCACGACCTGCTCCACCAGCCCCGCCGCCCGGTCGGCCCCCAGTTGGAGGGACCTTAGGTGGCGGGCGGAGATCCCGAACCCGGCAAGCTGGCCGCAGAGGGCGGCGATGTCCGCCTCGAGGGGGGCGTAGCGGCGCTCCCCCCGTCGGCGCAGGGGCTGGATGAGCCCATACTCCTCGAGGTCGCGGGCGAGATCGGCGCTGATCCGGGCCCGGGCGCAGAGGGCGGCGAGATCGAGCTCCTCCCCATCCTCCGCCGCCCGAAGCGACCGCTTGCGGGGCCCGCCTGCAAGAGGCGAGGAGAGCTGCTGGCGGATGACGCGCAGGGGGAGGAACTCGTCCCGCTGCAGGCGCAGGATGGTGCGTAGGCGCTCCACGTCGTCCTCGCTGAAGAGGCGGTAGCCGCCGGGCGTGCGGCGGGGGGCGATGAGCCCTTGGTCCTCCAGGTAGCGGATCTTGGAGATCGAGACGTCGGGGAACTCCTGGCGCAGGCGGGCGCAGACGGCGCCGATCGTCTGCATCCGATCGCCCGGCCGGGCCTCCTCGCGCACGGGGGTGGCGGTCATCGCTCCAGGAAGACGAGGCGGTACTTGCCGATCTGGAGCTCGTCGCCGTCGTCCAGGACCGCCGACTCCACCCGTCGTCGATTGAGGAAGGTGCCGTTGAGGCTCCCCTGGTCCTCGATCGAGAACCGATCCCCGGCCCGGACGATGACCGCGTGGCGGCGGGAGACGGTCACGTCGTCGAGGAAGATGTCGCAGTCCGGGGAGCGGCCGATGGTCGTTCGCTGGCCGCGGAGCGGGAAGTGCTCCCCCGCCCTGCCTCCCCCGGCCCGGACGACGAGGGCAGGCCCCTCCACGCCCTCGACCGGGGCGACCGCTGCCTCCGCCGGGGCGTCGGGGACGTAGGAGAGGGTCGTCTCCTCCACCGATCCCTCGCGCAGCAGGGCGCCGCAGCGGGCGCAGTAGCTCGCCGCCTCGGGGTTCTGAAAGCCGCAGTCGGTGCAGTACACGTGGCTCATCGCGCCCTCTCGGCCCGCCTCCAGCGGGCGGGCTTCAGTCCTCCCCGAGGGGAGGAGACGACTTTCCGGCCAGGATCTCGCTCAGCCGGTCGACGTCGACCTGGGCCAGCTCCCCTTCCCCCTTCCGCTTGAGGCGCGCCACCAGCTCGGCGCGCAGGATGTCGATGTGCCCGTGGAGGATGCGCCGCCGGTAGGAGATCTCGTTCTCCTCCTCCTCGAGGCGGGCGATGAGCTGCTTGAGCTCGGCGTCGGAGAGGGTGGTCAGGTCGGGGAGAGCGTCCATCGCTACCTTTCGTCACGGTGTCGAGGGCCTCTGCCCATTGAAGCAGGCGAGACAGTAAGGGTCAACGTAACGTCGAGATTCTGGCCAGGGCCGGCTCCTCCCTCTCCTCGCCCTGGAGCACCTCGTCGACGAGGGCCCGCAGCTCACGGACGAGCTCGGCGGAGTCGGCGTCGGTCTCGCCCTCGGCGTAGATGTGGAGGAGCGGCTCCACCGGGTCGGGCAGCACCTGCACCCAGCCCCGCTCGTCGGCGGCCTTGATCCCGTCGCGGAGGTCGAGATCGCGATCCTTGAGCCGCTCGCCCACCACCCGCATGGCCCGCCCCTTGAGGGCCCAGGGGCAGGGCACCTGCCGGTGGACAACGGTGGAGAGCGGAAGCTCGGCCACGAGCTCCGAGAGGGGTCGACCAAGGGGGGCGAGGAGCTCGAGGAGCTTGCACAGAGCAGCCATGGCGTCGTAGGCGGGCTGGAACTCGGGGAAGATGTAGGCCCCTCCCAGGGCGCCGGCGAAGATCGTCCCTTCCTCGCAGGCGGCACGGGCGAGATCCCCGGGCGCGGAAGGGGTTCGCACCACCTCCAGACCGTGGGCGGCGGCGATCCGGTCGGCCTGGCGCGTGACCGTGAGCGGGACCGCCACCTTTCCCCCCCGCCCGCTCCCGGCCACCAGCTCGAGGAAGAGGAGCAGCGCCTGCTCCACGGGGATCTCCTTGCCCCGCTCGTCGATCAGGTGCAGCCGCTCGGCCGCGCGGTCGAGGGCGGCGCCGAGGTCGGCCCCTACCGCCTTGACCAGGCGCTTGGCCCGCCCGATCGACTCCCTCAGCGTCACCTTGCCGGCGTCCTCGCTGAACTCGTGCGCGCTCACCGCCTCCACGCCCAAGGGGCCGAGGAGCAGGGGAAGGACGAACGAGGCCGGCGAGTGGCCGTAGTCGACCACCAGCCGGAAGCGGCGAGCCTGGATCGCCTCGACGTCGAGGACGGAGAGGAGGTCTTGAGCGTACTCCTCCCGGGCGCGGGCCGGGTAGGTGATCCCGCCGATGTCGGCCGGGCCCACGCGACGGGCCTCGTGGCGGGCGAAGTGCTTCTCGATCTCTCGCTGCGCCTGCACCGTGAGCTGGATCCCCGGTTGCTCGAAGAAGCGGATCTCGATCATCTCCGGGTCGGCGGCGCTCGTCCCCACGTGGAAGCCCGCCTCGTAGCCGTGGGTACGGAGGAGGTGACAGCTGACGGGCGCCGGCAGCACCCGCAGGTCGGCCACGTGGACGCCGGTCGAGGTCACCCCCGAGATCATGGCCCGCTTGATCATGCGGCAGGCGGCGGTGGACTCCCTGCTCGCCACCACCCTCGCTCCCCGGTGGAGCACCGTCCCCAAGGCAGCGGCCAACCGCACCGCCGCCTCGGGGGTGAGGTCGACGTTGACGAGGCCCGAGACTCCTTCCCGTCCGAAGACGTGGGGGGAGGCGGCTGACTCCCAGATGAGGCTCTCGTGGACGTGGGCGCCCGACTCGACCTCCTTGTAGGGGAAGATGCGGACGCCCGGCATGACCACCGTCTGGGCCCCCAGGATGACCCCGTCTCCCAGGGCGGCCCCCTCGTGGACGTGGACGTGGGAGCGGATGTCGCAGGAGCGGCCCACGATCGCCCCCTCGATGACCGTGCTCCGACCCACGTAGGTGGAGGCGTCGATGACCGAGCGCACCACCCGGGAGCGCTCGCGCAGGCGCACGTTGGCGCCCAAGACGGAGTAAGCCCCTACCGTCGCCTGGGGAGAGATCGAGCAGTAGTTGCCGATGAAGGCTGGGCCCTCCACGCCCTCCAGGTCGTCGATCTCCACCCCCTCTCCGATCCAGACGTTCCCGCGCAGGCGGATGCCGGGCACGCTCAGCTGGACTGCCCCGTCGAGGGCGTCGAAGTTGGCCTGTCGGTACTGGTCGAGGTTGCCGATGTCCTGCCAGTAGCCGTCGCAGACGTAGCCGTACAGGGGCCGTCCCATCTCGAGCAGGAGGGGGAACAGCTCCTTGGAGAAGTCGAAGGGTCGGTCGGCGGGCACGTGCTCGAGCACCTCGGGCTCGAGCACGTAGATCCCGGTGTTGATGGTGTCCGAGAACACCTGGCCCCAGGAGGGCTTCTCCAGGAACCGCTCGATGCGCCCGTCCTCGTCCGTCACCACGATCCCGAACTCGAGGGGGTTGTCCACCGACTTGAGGGCGATGGTGGCGGCGGCGCCCTTCTCCCGGTGGAACGCCACCAGACGGGAGAGGTCGAAGTCGGTGAGGGCGTCGCCCGAGATGACGAGGAAGGTGTCCTTGAGCCGCCGTCCCGCCAGCCGCACCGAGCCCGCCGTCCCCATGGGCACCTCCTCCACCGAGTACTCGATGGACAGTCCCAGGGAGGCTCCGTCGCCGAAGTAGCCCTCGATCGCCTGGGGGAGGAAGGCAAGGGTGACGATCACCTCCTCGAACCCGTGGCGGCGGAGCAGCTCCAGGATGTGCTCCATGCAGGGCTTGCCCACGATGGGAACCATCGGCTTGGGCTGGTTGGAGGTCAGCGGCCGAAGCCGGGTCCCCTCCCCTCCTGCCATCACCACCGCCTTCACCGCCGCACCGCCTTCCAGGCCCCGAGGCCGTACAGGAAAGCTGCCGCCGCCGCCAGCGCCACCCCGGCCCAGAACACCCACAGCGGCCAGTCCGCATCCCGGGTGGTGGCCAGGATGAAGGCCAGGCCCGCGTACAGGACCCAGGTGGCGAGCTTGCCCAGGAAGCTCACCTCGAGCTCGTACCCGTACGGCTCGACCAGCTTGGCGCCGGCCACGAGCAGGGCATCGCGGGCGACCACGAGGACGAGCGCCGGCCAGGGAAGACGGTCGGCGAAGAACAGCACGATCACCGCCGCGTCGATCATCAGCCGGTCGGCCAAGGGATCGGCGTACTTGCCGAACCGGGACTGGACGCCCCAGCGCCGGGCGAGCCAGCCGTCGACCTGGTCGGTGACGGCGGCGGCCCCGAACACGGCCGCCGCCGGCCAGCTGTGGCCGTGCTCGGAGGTGGCCGCCAAGACGACGAAGGCGGGAACGAGGGCCAGGCGCGCCACCGTGAGCGCGTTGGGGAGCTGGGCCAGGGGGACCGGGACAGCCGGGGCGCTCATGCCGAGGCAAGCATAGTCCGCCGACGAGCGACCCCCGCTCCTCGGCCCTCGCCCTCTCCCCCCGCCCGTCCTCGCTGCCTCCGTCGCCTGGAGGGACGCGGCCCTGGAAGAAGGTGGACAATGCTCTGGTGGCCGACTCCCTCTTCCTCCCCGGCTTCGTCAACGCCCACTCCCACACCTTCCAGCGGGCCCTGCGGGGTCGAGCCCCCGGCGGGGACTTCTGGGCCTGGCGGGAGGTCATGCTGGCCGAGGCCGCCCGCCAGACGGCGGAGACGGTGAGAGAGAGCTACGCCCAGGCTTACCGGGAGATGGTGGACGCGGGCTACACGGCCGTGGGCGAGTTCCACTACCTGGGGCCGGCCGAGGCTCTGGCCGCCGTGGAGGCCGCCCGCCGAGCCGGCATCGAGCTCGTCCTCCTCTACGCTGCCTACGCCCGAGGCGGCCTCGACCGCTTCCGCCAGCCGTCGGTAGCCGCCTACCTGCGCCAGGTCGAGGAGCTGGCAGCCGCCGGGGCTCGGGTGGGGCTCGCTCCCCACTCCGTGCGCGCCTGCCCCGCCGAGTGGCTCCGCGAGATCGCCCGCTACGGCGAGCGAGAGGGCCTTTCCCTCCACGTGCACGCCGACGAGCAGCCGCGGGAGATCGAGCACTGTCTGGCCGAGTACGGCCTCCGCCCCATCGAGCTCCTCGCCGACACCGGCTGTCTCTCCCCCCGCGCCACGGTCGTCCACGCCACCCACGCCAGCGACCGCGAGCTCGACCTCCTGGCCGAGGCCGGAGCCACGGTCTGCCTCTGCCCCACCACCGAGGCCGACCTGGGCGACGGCTTCGCTCCCGTGCTGCGGCTGGTAGAGCGAAAGATCCCGATGTGCGTGGGCTCGGACTCCAACGTCCGCATCGATCCCCTGGAGGAGCTCCGGGAGCTCGACGGCATCGCCCGCCGGACGGCCGGTCGCCGCCAGGTCATCCCCACCGAGGAGCTCTTCCGCATCGGCAGCGCCAACGGCGCGGCCGCGCTCGCCCTCTCCTCCTGGCCGGAGATCGAGGTCGACCTCGACCACCCCGCCCTGAGGGGCGTCGAGCGGGACCACGTCCCGGCTGCTCTCCTCTCCTCGTGCGCGGCGGACGTGCTCCGTCCGCCACACTGAGGGCGTGTACCGCTTCCTCGACCACACCGGCGAGCTGGCCCTCGAGATCGAGGCCCCCAGCCCCGAGGAAGTCTTCGTCCAGGCCCTCGAGGCCTTGGCCGAGGTGATCCGCGCCGACGAGGAGGGGCCCCCTGCCGCCCGCGAGGTGGAGGTGGAGTCTCCCGACCGAGGGACGCTCCTTGCCGACTGGCTATCTGAGCTCGTCTACCTCGCCGACGCGGAGGGCTTCATCCCCGAGAAGGTGCGGTCGCTCGAGCTCGCCGATGCCACGCTGCGGGCCACCGTGGAGGGTCGCGTGGGACGACCCTCGCCGCTCGTGAAGGCGGTGACGTACCATGGACTCGAGCTAGGGAGGAAGGGAGATGGCTACTACGCCCGTGTCGTCTTCGACGTCTGAGCTCGTCCAGATCGAGGAGGTCCTGTGGGAGATCCCCGCCTCCGCCCGCCCCGACATGCGCGTCCCCGCCCGGGTCTTCGCCGATCGGGAGCTCTTGGAGGCGATCGCCCGCGACGAGTCCCTCGTCCAGCTCCAGAACGTGGCCACCCTCCCCGGGGTGGTGGGAGCGGCCCTGGCCATGCCTGACATCCACCAGGGCTACGGCTTCCCCGTGGGCGGCGTCGCCGCCATGGAGCTCCCCGACGGCGTCGTCTCCCCGGGCGGGGTCGGCTACGACATCAACTGCGGGGTCCGCCTGCTCGCCCTGCCCTTGACGGAGGCTGAGCTGGGGTCCCGACGGGAGACCCTCGTGCACGAGATCTCGCGCACCGTGCCCGCGGGCGCGGGCAAGGAGAGCCCGCTCTTCCACGTCGACCTCGATCGCGTGCTGCGCCAGGGCGCCCAGGCCATCGGCTCGGGGGAGGACATCGAGCGCACGGAGTCGCAGGGGTGCCTGCCCGGGGCCGACCCCGCCGCCGTCTCCGACCGGGCTAAGGCCCGCGGCCGGGGCCAGGTAGGAACGATGGGCTCCGGCAACCACTTCGTCGAGGTCCAGTACGTGGATCGGGTGTTCGACGCCGAAGCCGCTCGCGTGCTGGGGCTTGCCGAGGGGCAGGTCACCGTGCTCATCCACTCGGGATCCCGGGGGCTCGGCCACCAGGTCTGCACCGACTACGTGCGGCGCATGGACGCTGCCATGAGGCGCTACAGCATCAGCCTCCCCGACCGGCAGCTCGCCTGCGCTCCTGCCTCCTCGCCCGAGGGAGAGGCGTACCTGGCGGCCATGGCCGCCGCCGCCAACTTCGCCTGGGCCAACCGCCAGGGGATCGCCGACGCGGTGCGGCGGGCGGTGGAGCGGTCGCTGGGAGCCGCCGTGGCCTCGGCCACCCGCCAGGTCTACGACGTGGCCCACAACGTGGCCAAGGTGGAAGAGTACGACGGCCGACGCGTCCTCGTGCACCGCAAGGGGGCTACCCGGGCCTTCCCCGCCGGCTCCGAGGACATCCCGGAGGAGTACCGGGCGGTGGGCCAGCCTGTCTTCATCCCCGGCAGCATGGGCACGGCGAGCTACGTGCTCGTGGGGGCGCCGGGATCGATGGTCAAGTCCTTCGGCACCACCTGCCACGGGGCCGGCCGCATGCTCTCCCGCACCGCTGCCCGCAAGCGGATCGGCGGCAACGAGCTACGCCGGGAGCTCGAGGCCCGCGGTATCGTCGTCCGCTGTCCCTCCCCCCGGGGCTTGGCCGAGGAGGCCCCCTTCGCCTACAAGGACGTCGAGCGGGTGGTGGAGGTGGTCGAGCGGGCCGGGCTCGCCCGTCGGGTGGCTCGACTGGTGCCGATCGGCGTCGTCAAGGGATGAGAAGGCCTACCGGCGAGGCGCGGTAGCTCGGTAGGCAAGCGCCCACAGGCGGGTCCGCCGCAGGTAGGCCTGCTCGGCCTCCCGCCCGGAGAGCCCGTAGGCCCCCTCGTAGCTTTGGTAGGAGGGGACGAGTGACGAGCCCCTAGCCCCGCGGGGGCCGGGGCGCCGCGCCGGCTCGACCTGGGTGCCCTCGTGCCACTCGTTGTAGCTCGTGATGGTGACGCGGTCGGCGCCGCTCGCGAGCGCGGCCTGCCACATGACGTCGTACGTCCTTCCCCCTCGCCGCGGGAGGACGCGGGGATCGCCCCGGGCCCACCTCGCGTCGTAGCCGGGACCGACCGAAGGGGCGCACAGGAGACCGGCCGCGTGGGCCTTGGCGCACAGCCGGCGGAAGGAGGCAGGCCGGTAGCGGAGGAGGTCGTAGGTGTACACCCCCGCGAAGCCGGCGGCAACCGCCCGAGCCACGTTCCCGGTCTGGGCCAGGACCTCCATCCCCGTTTCCCGCGCCGCCGCGTTCAGGCGCGCCCAGCCGCCCTCGTCGATGAGGCCGTCGAAGGGGCGGAAGACGTACACGCGGCGGATTCCAAGGTCGGCCAGGTGGGCGAGATCGCTCGCCACCACCTCCTCCGTCCGTAGCCAGCGCTCGTACGGCTCGAGCTGGATGGACACCTCCAGGCCCTGTGCCCGCGCCGCCTGCATGACGGCCGGGAGCCGCCGATCCTCGGGCGAGCCCCAGCCCCACCAGGAGCTCACCACCTCGGTCACCCCGGCGGCGGCGATCTCCCCCATCTGGGCGGCAAGGACGCCCGGGTCGGAGCTCGAGTACAGGCCCCGCGACGGGTAGTAGCCGGCGGCGATGTCGGCGGGGGGAGCGTGGCCGTTCTGGGCCCAGTGCTCGTAGCTTCCGTCGCGATCGGGCGTCCCGTACCAGGGGTAGTAGAAGATGGCCACGTCCCTGTGGGCGGGAGACGGCCCGGCCGCGACCAGGGCGGGCACGAGGAGGGCAAGGGCGGCGAGGGAGACCGCAAAGAGCATGCTCTCCGAGCTGGCGCGGGGGCCGCGACTGCCCTCCTAGTCTCCCGCCCCCTCCTCGTAGGCGTGCTCTCGATCCTCTTCCAGGCAGTCAGGGCAGAGGAGGAGCCCTGCCGATACCTCGTCCAGCTCTCCGGTCGCGATCAGCTCGCCGTGGCGCCAGCGCCTGGCCTCGACGGGGTCGAGGGGAGCCTCCCGCCCGCACTGGGAGCAGCGCGCGACGCCTTCCACCGGCCCCTAGCCTACACCCCTGGCGGGCCCGCTAAGGCATAGCGGTCGAGGATCTCCTCGTAGAAGGGCCGCAGGGAGCCGGGATCGAGGGGAGCCGAGGCGGGCGCCGGCCGCGGGGAGGGCGCCTCTCCCGCCGGAGCTTGGAAGACGAGGCCGGCGGGCAGCCGTCCCTGGGCAGCCAGCTCGGCGGCCAGGGCCAGGGCCTGCGCCCGATCCTCGGGATCGTGCCGGGGGTCGGCGTCGAGGTCGTGGAGGACCTGCTCCCAGCGCGGGTAGCTGTCCTGGTAGGTGACGCAGGGGGAGACGACCTCCAGGAAGGCGAAGCCGCGCCCCGAGCGGGCGTGGGAGAGGGCCTGGCAGGTCAGGCGCTCGAGCTGCTCGAACCAGCCGCTGTAGCCGCGGGCGACGAAGGTGGAGCCGGGGATCGCCAGGCCCAAGAGGACGCCGTCCAGCCACCCTCCCCCCTCTCCCCCCTCGCTCCAGGCGGCGAGACGGCTGGGCGAGGGCTGGCCCTTGGTGAGGCCGTAGGTCTCGTTGTTCATGAGCACGTAGGTCAGGCTCACGTTGCGGCGGAAGGCATGGACGAGGTGGGAGGCGCCGATGGCGTAGCCGTCGCCGTCCCCCCCTGCGCCGATCACGGTCAGCTTGGGATTGGCCAAGGCGAGGCCGGTCGCCGCCGGGAGGACGCGGCCGTGGAGGGCGTGGAAGCCGTAGGTGCCGAGGTAGTTCTGGATCGTCCCCGAACAGCCGATCCCGGCCACTACCGCCGTCTCGTGGGCAGGGATCTCCAGGCGGGCGAGCGCGGAGCGGAGGGCGCTTAGCACAGCGAAGTGCCCGCAGCCGGCGCACCAGATAGGGGTGGCAGGCGGGTAGGTGCGGGGCGCCGCCCTCACCCTCCCTCCCCGCGGAGGATCTCCTCCACCAGCTCTCCGGGCCGGAAGGGGAGCCCGTCGTAGCGGAGGACGCTCCGCAGGCGCTCCCTGGGGAGCCCCGCGCCGGCCAGGATGGTGGCGTACTGGCCGGTGGCGTTGTGCTCGACGACGTACACCCGGCGGCAGCCCAGGACGAGCCGGCGGAGATCCTCGAGCACCGGCCACACGGTGCGGGGCTGGAGCCCCCGCACGGGGAGCCCAGCCTCGGCCAGGCGCTCGGCCGCCTCCGCCATGGCGCCTGCCTCCATGCCCAGGCCGACCAGCCCCACCTCGGCCTCAGCCTCGCCGAACGGGAGCCCCCGGGGGAGGAGGGGCATGACCGTCTCCAGCTTGCGCAGGCGCTTGTCCACCATCTTCACCCGGTTGGCGGGATCGGTGGAGACCCTCCCCCACTCGTCCCGCTCGTTCCCGGTCACCAGGTGCTGACCGCCGAAGGTGCCGAAGGGCACGAAGGGGGAGATGCCGTCCTCGCTCAGGCGGTACCGCCGGTACTCCTCCAGGGCGGCGAGATCGCCCTCCCCGAGGAGGCCGCGCCGCTCCACCCGCACGGCGTCCAGGTCGAACCGGGGCACGGTCGCGGCGTCCTGGGCTACTGCCTGGTCGAGAGCCAGGTACACAGGCCCCTGCAGGCGCTCGGCCAGGTCGACGGCCAGGGCCGTGAGCTCGAACGCCTGGGCAGGGTCGGCTGGGGCGAGGACGACCCGGGGGATGTCGCCGTTGGCCCCCGAGACCAGCATCCCCAGGTCGGACTGCTCGGGCTTGGTGGGCATGCCGGTCGACGGCCCTGCCCGCTGGCAGTCGACCACCACCACCCCGATCTCGGCCGAGCCCAGGTGGCCCACCCCCTCCTGCATGAGGGCGATGCCGGGGCCGGAGGAGGCGGTCATGGCCCGCACCCCCGCCAGCGCCGCTCCCAGGGCGAGGTTGATGGCGGCCAGCTCGTCCTCGGCCTGGACGGCTACCCCTCCCACCCGAGGAAGCCACGAGGAGAGACACTCGAGGATCTCCGAGGCGGGCGTGATCGGGTAGCCGGCGAAGAAGCGCCCCCCGGCGACGAGGAAGCCGAAGGCCACAGCCTCGTTCCCGGAGATGAAGAGCCTCTCCCCCGCCCTTCCCGCGGGCAGCCGCCAGAGGCCGCGGCCGAGACCGATCCCCTGCTCGTCGGCGTAGGCAAGACCGCGGCGGAGGGCGCCCACGTTGGCCTCCACCAGCGGGGGGGCGAGCCGCTTCAGGCTCGCCCGCAGCGTTCGCTCCGCCTCCTCGCCCGAGGCGCCCACCAGCCGAGCGGCGAGCCCGAAGGCGAGGCTGTTCTTGTAGAGGTCGCGACGGAGGTCGCGCACCGCCAGCCGCCCGAAGGGAACCTCGATCAGGGTGGCCCGTGTCGGCAAGAGGGCCCATGGCGCCGGTCCCTCGGAGGCGTCGTAGACGACGCACCCGTCCTCGCGCAGGAGCGGCGCCCCCCGCTCCAGCGCCTCCTCGTCGAAGGCGAGGAGGAGATCGAGGCGGTCGCCCAGGCAGCGCCGGGGCATGGCCGAGGCCCGGAGGTAGGCGGCGGCGTGGCCGCCCTTGATGCGGGAGGCCACGTTGCGGGCTTGGTAGAGCTCGAGACCCCGGGAGGCGAGCAGGTCGCCGACGAGGTTGACGAGGGTGAGCGACCCGTCCCCGCCTTGACCAGCCACCATCACCGACAGGTCGGCGACAGGGCAGTCCCTCATGCCTCCTCCCCGCCCCGCTCCTCCCGCGGAGCCCCCGGCCCGGTCGTGTAGAAGGTCTTGGGGTCGAGGTAGCCGAGGGCCAGTCGCTCGGCCAGGGTCGGCATCTGGGCCGGGTGGGGACGGTTGCGCTTCTTCTCCGCCGAGAGCTTGCGAAGGAGCTCCTCCCCCCTCGGCCCTGCCTCCACAGGGCAGGTCTCGAGCCAGCCGTCGGCGATCGCCGCCTGCAGGAAGCGGTGTCCCGTCTCCGTGCGAACGAGGGTGTAGGTCCAGCCGTCGAGCCCGATCCCTCCCATGCCCAGGTCGGCGTGCTCGGCGGCGTAGTCGAGGCAGTAGAGACAGGCAGGGCGGGCGAACTGGCGGTAGCGCTTGAGGGAGGCCGTGCGGACGCTGCCGTCGTCCAGCCGCACCACCACCTTGCCCTTGATGTTGATGTTCTCGATCCGCTGCGGAGGGACGTCCACCATCTCCGCCAGCCTGACGATGCTCTCGTGGGTGAAGCTCTCCGAGCAGAAGAGGCCGATGGTCAAGGCCACGCTCGACCGATACCAGGAGGCCATGGCCGCCCGGATGCTCGAGTTCTGCTGCAGCCGCACCCCGTCGATCTGGCAGGGGACACCCACCACTGCTAGAGGACGTACGTCGCGGCGGATGGCCTCCCGGAAAGCGAGGGTGTTGGGCGAGTAGGTGTACCGGGAGGCGGCACAGGCCAGCACCTCCTCCTCGCTCAGGGCGAGCTTCTGGCGGCCCAGCTGGCGGCTGTCGGGGTGCACGTCGCCGAGGATGGCGCCGGCGATGGTCCCTGAGCGGAGGGCATGGACGAGGAGGGCGGAGACGGCCCCGCCGTCCTGGCCCCGCTCCAGGATGTCAGGACGGGTGGCTCGGGCGTAGAGGGCGTAGCTATAGGGCCCGTAGCCCTCGTCCCGGGCAGGCTTCCGGTAGGAGACGAGGTCGGAGACGTCGCGGTCCTGGGGCCGGAGTACCGGGCATACCTCGGCGCAGAGGACGCAGAGGACGCAGGCCTCGGGTCGCGCTTCCACCGGCCGCTCCTGGGCGTACTCGAACACGTCGACGGGGCAGATGGTCACGCAGGCGGCGCAGCCGATGCACTTGCCGGCCTCCACCACCTCCTCACGCAGGAAGTCCACGGCCCGGAAGCCGCCCCGGTTGATCTCGCTGCGCCAGGCATACGCCCACTCGTGGGGGTCGGCGGCCTCGGTCAGAAGCCGACGGTAACGCTCCCGTACCCGAGCGGCCCGGGGGTCGATGGCGTCCTCGCTCGCCATGGATCGCCTCAGCTGGCTACCTCGGCTTCGCGCTCGAGCCGGCCTCGCTACGGCTTGGTCGCTTCCGGCTGGGAGCGGCTCGACCACTCGAACACGGCCAGCCCGATCCGCGGCTCCCCTGCCACCAGGTGCTGCCAGTGCGGCACCACCTCCCACAGCTCGGGCTCCGCCAAAATCTTCTCCAGAGCCGCCGCCCCCTGGGCCGTCTCGAAGACGAAGACGACCTCTCTCTCGGTGAGGAACGCCCGGTGGCTCTCCAGGCCGACCTCGCGGGGGTCGAACGGAGGCCCTTCCTCGAGGAACTCCCTGACCACCTCGGTCGTCCCCTCGGCGAGGGGCACGACCACTGCCACCGCCTCGTGCCCGGATCCCTTGCGGCGGACGATCTCCAGCCGCTCGAGGACGCGGGAGATGTCGAGCGTACCAGTCATGCAAGGAGTTTTCCTGCACGTACCAAGGAGCGAAACGGTAGTCGCCCACAGGTCGCTTGCGGAAAACCCGCAGCCCGCCGCCGCTCCCACGCTCTCCGCCGGTCTCTGCCCAGGGAGACCGAGAGCCGCCCTCGCCATCAGGCGGCCCGTGGCGCGAGAGCCGTACCTCGATCCTCCCCGGCGAGGAAGGGAGGGGCGCCTCCAAGGCGAACCGGGGACCGGCCGTGTGGAGGCAGCTCGAGTCGGGCCGGGTCGTCCATCGCTTCGAGTGGGTCGTGCTGGTGGCGGCGCTGGCGCTGATCCCAGTGCTCGTCATCGAGGCCGACGTCGAGGCGCAAGGCTGGCGCGACCTCGCCGCTATCGCGAACTGGGTCATCTGGAGCGTGTTCGTGGCCGAGCTAGCCTTCGTCGTGGCCGTGGCCCCCAGGAAAGCGGCCGCGCTTCGGGCGCACTGGCTCGACGTGGCCATCGTCCTACTCACCGTGCCGGCCCTGGGGAGCTTCCTCTCTGCGCTTCGCCTAGCGCGGCTTGCGCGGCTCTTCCGCCTGCTACGTCTGGCCGTGATCCTGGGCCGCGCTCTCCAAGCCGAGCGCGTCTCGAGCGGGGCTGCCTTCCGGCTCGTGGGACTGATGACGGCCCTCGTGGTGGTGGTCGCCGGGGCGGCGCAGTCGCTCGTGGACGAGGGAGCCTTCCCCACGATCTGGGACGGGATCTGGTGGGCCGTCGCCACGGTGACCACGGTCGGGTACGGAGATCTCTATCCGAGGTCCATCCAGGGACGCATCCTGGCCATGCTCGTCATGCTCTTCGGGATCGGGTTCCTCTCCGTGCTCACGGCCGCGATCGCCTCCCGCTTCGTCAGGACGGACACCGACTCGGAGGAGATCCTCGCCAAGCTGACGAGGATCGAGAGCGAGCTGGCCGAGGTAAAGCGGCGGCTGGCGAGGGCCGAGTGACGAGAGGCAAGCCGGCCCAGGTGCCCACGGGGGTAAGAACGACCCGCGCGTCGGCGGGAGCTTGTAGGGCGCGAGCACGCTGAAGGTGCCGCAGTCCGAGCCCGCGCTGTCTGGGCCATGTGCACGCCAAGGCGAGGCCGGTGGAACCCTGCTGGCAAGGCTGACAGGCCGAGCCCAGCCCTGAGGTGGCGACGCAGCCATGGTGCTCTTCGCGTACCCGTGGCAGTCCGAGTGGGCTGTCTTTGGCACCGCCGGTCCCGCTAGCGGCGATCCTGTCGCCCATCGCGAGGACATAAGACCAGGGTTTGCAGCGACTTTCGGAGTCGGGGCGGGCGGATTTGAACCGCCGACCTCTAGTCCCCCAGACT
>CAZQRA010000055.1:0-16024 GCA_964595575.1 uncultured Gaiellales bacterium | reverse complement strand
GCCCTGGAGACGCTGGGCCTGTGCCGGCGAGGGTACTTCGTGGAGGGGCTGGGCGGAGCCCAATTCGCGCTGGGCGGGGCCGTCGACCGCCTCCGCGAGCTTCGACCTCAGGAGGGCGAGGAGCAGGAGACCCTCGTCCTGGCCGCTGCCGATCCTGCCCAGCCCTACGGCGCCGCCCTTCCCTGGCCCAAGCGCGCCGCAGGCCGGGCCGCCCGGGTGGAGGGGACCTACGTCGTCCTTTTGGGCGGGGAGGCGGCCCTGTACGTGGAGCGGGGAGGGCGCTCGCTCCTCCCCCTCCGCGACCCTGACTCGAGCTGGCTTGGGCCGGTGCTAGAGGCTCTCGTCGGCTATGCCCGTCGCCGGGGCTGGCGACGGCTGGCGGTGGAGCGCCTCGACGGCGAGCCGGTGCTCGACTCCCCCTTCGCCTTCCTGCTCGAGGCCCTCGGCTTCGTCCTCGGCCCCCGCCGCGCCGTGCTTCGCCCCTAGCGCGGGCTCGAGGCCGTCCGGCGCCGGGGATCCCCCGAACGGGGGAGGCGCGCCCTGCCGCCCGCGCCCGATGGCAGAGGCCATGGAGCCTCCGCTCCGCGCTCGGCTTGGCCTCGCTCGCGCCCAGCTTCCCCCGGGCGCGCGGCGGGCTCTGCTCATGGCCAGGGCAGGGGCCGCCCTCTTTGCCGGGGAAGGGCTACTTGCCCTCGGCGCCGGCCTCCTCGGCCACCGCTTCTCGGGGTGGGGGTGGCTCGTCCTAGTCGTGGGGGCGGCCGCCCTCCTCCTTGGCGCTGCCATCATCCTCTGCTACCGGCGCATCGGCTGGCGTCTCCTCAACGCCCTCTGCGCCCTGGGGGCTGTCATGGTCGGCGTGGTCGTGGCCTCGGGACGGCCCGGCTACGCCGTCCTCTACCTGTGGCTCGTCTGCTTCGTCGCCTTCTACCTTCCCCGCCGGGCAGCCCTGGCCCAGGGCGCCTGGATCGTCGTCTGCCTGAGCGCCGCCCTCCTTGGGCCCCAGTCCCGCCCGCACCCGCTCGAGCTGTGGCTCCTGTTCACCGGCACCCTGATCGGCGCCGGGGTTCTGGTGGCCGTCGTGCGCGGCCAGTTCGAGGCCCTCCTTGCCTCCCGCGGGCGCGCCCTGGAGCGGGAGAGGGAAGCGGCCGCGCGCCTGGAGGACGCCCTCGCCCGGGAGCGGGAAGAGCGCCGGCTGCTCGACGTCCTCTTCGCCGACTCGCCCCTTTCCATCGTCGTCTTCGACCGCGACCTCCGCTACGCGAGGGTGAACGAGACCTACGCCCGCTGGTTCGGGCTCTCGGCCCAGGAGATCGTGGGCAAGAGGATCGGCGAGCTCGATCCCGAGATCGCCGCCCAGGTGGAGCCGCCCATGCGGGAGATGCTGCGGACGGGAGAGCCGCTTCTGGGGCTGGAGGTCACGGGCCTGGGAGGGCGCGTGTTTCGCTCCAGCCGCTACCCCATCCGCAACGAGAACGGAGAGGTGGTAGCCATCGCCGCCATCATCGACGACATCACCGAGCTTCGAGCGGCTCAGCGCGAGCTGGAGCGAGTGCTCGCCTCGGAGAAGGAGACCAAGGCCCTCCTTCGCGCCATCCTCGAGCATGCCCCCTTGGGCATCTTCTTCGTCGGCCCCGACGGTCGCTACCGGCTGGTGAACCGGGAGGTGACGAGGACTCGCCGGCTTTCCCTGGGCGAGATCGCGGGCAAGACGCCGGGCGAGGTTTTCCCCGAGCTTGCCGCCCAGATCGAGCCGGCCATGCGCCGGGTGTTGGAGACGGGGGAGCCGATCGTGAACGAGGAGCTCACGGCCGAGATGCCGCCCGGCTCGGGGAACATCCGCCACTACTTGCTCAACCGCTACCCGGTGCGGGGGGAGGACGGCGAGCTCCTGGGCGCGGCCGCGATCCGGGTGGACATCACCGAGCTCAAGAGGATGGAGCGCGAGCTCAGGCAGGCGCTGGCCGCCGAGGAGGACACGCGTAGGCTCCTCAACGCCATCCTCGACCACGCTCCCCTCGCCATCGGCTTCAGCGACCGCGACCGCCGCTGCCGGCTCGCCAACCGGGCGGTGGCGGAGGCCTGGGGCGTCACCGTCGAGGACATGCTGGGAAAGACGCCGAGCCAGATCCACCCCCAGCTCGGCGCCATGATCGAGTCGATCATGTGCCACGTGCTGGAGACGGGCACGCCCGTTGTCGACAAGGAGCTCACCGCCGAGCTGCCGCCCGGCTCGGGCCGTGTGGGGCACTACCTCCTCAACGTCTACCCCGTGCGCTCGGAGGAGGGGGAGGTCGTGGGCGTGGCCTCCGTGCGAGTCGACATCACCAGGCTCAAGGAGCTCGAGGCCAGCCTCGAGGTCCTTCTCCGCCGGGAGCGAGCGACCCGCGAGCAGGTGGAGCTGGCGGCGGCCACCGACGCCCTTACCGGCCTTGCCAACAGGCCCGCCTTCTCCGCCCGGCTCGCCGAGGCGCTGGCTCGGGTTCGGGCCTCCGGTCGGGCTGCGGCCCTCCTCTTCCTCGACCTGGATGACTTCAAGTCCGTGAACGACACCCTGGGCCACCTGGCCGGCGACTCGCTCCTGCGGGCGGTGGGGCAGCGCCTGAGGGCGGCTGCCCGCGACAGCGACCTGGTGGCGCGGGTGGGCGGGGACGAGTTCGTCGTTCTCCTCGACGACCTCGACCCCGCCACCGCGGAGGCGACGGCCAAAGCGGTGGCGAAACGCGTGGAAGCCTGCTTCTCCGACCCCTTCCTCCTCGTGGGGCGGGAGCTCCAGGTGGAGGCGAGCGTGGGCGTGGCGCTCTTCCCCGCCCAGGCGCAGGACGAGCAGGAGCTCCTGGCCCTCGCCGACCGGGCCATGTACGCGGTCAAGCGCCGCCGCAAGCGCCGGGCAGCGTAGTCGGCTCCAGGACGACGACGCCCCCGGGTGGGGGCGCCTGCTCCGCTTGGCGACGGAGGTCGTCGGCGGGCCGACGGCCGACGGCGATACAGACCGCGTCGCAGCGAAGACGCCTTCTGCCCTGGGGCCCGGCCACGCTCACCGCCTCCACCTGCCGGCGCCCGTGGGCTGAGGCGAGGCGCTCTCCGTCGGGGGCGAAGAGGAGGGCTGCCTCCAGCTCGTCCGAGAGCCGGTGCCGCCGGAGGCTGGCGTGGAAGAAGCGGGCCCACTCCCGGGAGCTGAAGGCGGAGCGGATCAGGTCGCCGTTTCTTCCGCTCGCTCCCGCTCCCGGGTCGCTGGCCTGGAGGACGCACACCCCTGCTATACCCCGGCGGGCGAGCTCGTAGGCCCGGGCCAGCCCCTGGATGCCGGCGCCCACGATTACCACGTCGTAGGCCCGACGCAAGGGGCCTCGGGCTACGCCTGGGATCGGCACCTCAGCTATCCGCCGGAGGCCCCCTGCGAGGAGGCCGGGGCAGACGGGGAAGAAGGGGGGACGGGCGGTGTGAGGCTCGAGGGTGCTCGCACAGGCAGAGGATGGTCTTGGCCATCGCCCGGGTACTCTAGGCCGGTCGCGGCGAGGCGGGCGCGAACGAGCGGCGCCGGCGCAGGCGGCGCAGGACCGAGAGTAGACGCTCGAGGTCGCTTTCGTCGTTGTAGAAGTGGGTCGAGACCCGGATACCGCCCACGCCGGAGGTGTAGCGCAGGGACACGAGTACCCGCTCGTCCAAGAGGCGCTGCAGCAGCCGCTCGTTGGCGTGGGAATCGGGGCCGAGGCAGAAGGTGGTGATCCCCGAGCGGGCCTGGGGAGGAGAGACGACCTCGAGGCCCAGGCGGTCGAGCTCGCAGGCAAGGGTCTCGGCCAGGCCCAGGACGTGGGCTTCCACCCGGTCGATGCCCATGGCGTTGACGAGCGCCAGCGAGGCGCCCAAGGCGGCTGCCCCCGGGTAGTTGGCGGTGCCGCCGATCTGGAAGCGGCGGGCGTCGGCGGGGAAGCGGTACCGCCGCAGGGGGGAGATCTCGGGGGTGGCGAAGTAGCGCGGCCAGCCTCCTTCCGGCTCCTCCAGGCTCAGGTAGCCGAGCGAGGTCGCCGCAAGCTCGTCCTGGACCTCCCTGGCCACGTACAGGAGCCCGCACCCGAACGGGGAGCACAGCCACTTGTGGCCGCCGGCGACGAGGATGTCCACGGGGGTTGTCCTGACGTCCAGGCGGAGGGCTCCGAGCTCCTGGATCGCGTCCACCACCAGGTAGGCGCCGCACTGGCGGCAGAGGCGGCGGAGCCCGGCCAGGTCGACCCGATAGCCGTGGACCCACTGCACCGAGCTCACCACCACCGCCCTCGTGCGCTCGTCCACCACCCGCGCGAAGGCCTCCACGGGGACGGCCCCGGCCACGTTGCGGGCCAGCCGCACCTCGCGGATGCGCCCCTGCTCCGCCAGCGTGACCCAGGGGATGGCGACCTGCAGGAACTCGAGGTCGCAGATAACGACGTTGTCGTGGGGCCGGAAGGGGATGGCCTGGGCGGCGATGGACAAGCCGTGGGTAGTCGACTCGACGAGGGCGACCTCCTCGAGGGAGGCCCCGAGGAGCTTGGCGCCCTCGACGAGGGCCTGGTCCCGCAGCCGGTCGAGGGCCACGTGGTGGGCCGAGGCGTCGGGCTCGTCGCACCGGGAGGCCATGCGGGCCACCGCCTCCACCGCCTCTACCGTCGGCTGGGGGGCTAGGCCTACGCAGGCGGTGTCGAGGAAGGCCATGTCGTCGAGGGCCGGTACGAGGGCGCGGGCGGCGGCGACATCCACGACCCGAAGCCTGGCCTCGAGCTCGACTCCGCGTATAGTCAGTGTTGATCAGCCGCAGTCAGTCGCGATCGGCCGCCTGGGCAGGGAAGGTCGGCCCCAGGTTGTATGGGAAGGGGTGTCGGTACGCTCTCCTACCCTGTACGCGGCGGTGCGGCGCTTCTGCCTGGGCGCCTTCGCTCTCCTCCATCGGGAGTCGGAGCGGGAGGCTCCCCTTTCCTTCGCCTTCGAGGAGCACGCGCTTCCGGGTCGCCCCACGCTGTACGAGTACCGGCCTCTCGTGCGTAGCTACGTGGAGGCCCGGGCGGAGAAGCTCCTGCGCCTCGACGACGCCCGGGTGGCGGTGGAGGAGATCGAGCGGGAGCCGGGGGCCTCGACCCTCGCCCGCGCCCACGGAGCCGGCGTCGGGGCAGAGCCCTCGCTCTACCGAGCCCTCCTCCTACCTCTTCTCGTCCGGGTGGCAGAGGGATGCGGCGGGTTCGAGTGGGACGACGCCGTGTTCGACCGCCTGTACGCGGAGCTCGAGGACTCCCTCTTCGGCCGGCGCCACCGCTACGGGGCGGCCGCTCCCCTGGTGGGTCTCTCCTGCCCGGTTGCCGTCGAGCTCGGGCTCGGCCTACGGGTGCGCATGGCGGCGGCGGGCGAGCCGGCCGCGCTGTGGCCTGAGGCCAGGGGGCTCTTGCCCAACGGGTTCGGCCGGGAGCCGGAGCGCGCCTGCCTGCTCGAGCTGGAGAGGGTGGTGGCTGCGGGGGAAGCCGTGCCGGACGCCCCCGGCGAGCTGGCAGACGCGGTCAGCGCCCTGCGCTTAGCGACGGGGGCGGCGGTGGCGGCAGGACCGGTCGTGTTCGAGCGCCTCGACTGGCGCCCCTACGGCGTGCGACCGCTGCTTCCGATCGCCGCCACCGAGCCCAGGGGGGAGACGAGCCGGCTGGACGAGTTCCGCGGCCGCCTGGCCCGCGACCTCCTGGAGCGCCTTCCTGCCTGCGACGTCGACTGCGGGCTGGGGGAGGCTCTCGATCGCTGGGAGCTCTCGCTCCTCGCCCCTGAGCCGCTCCGCTCCGACCTCGTGCGCGAGGCGCTCCAGGCTCTCCTCGGCGGCGGGGAGGGGGCGTGGGCGGCTACTGCGCGGGCGGCTGTGCTCGTGGGCGCCACGCCCGCTGAGCGGGCACGGGTCTTCGCCCGCCTGAAGAGCCTGATGGGCGGGGATGAGGCCACCGCCGAGGAGAGCGACCTCCTCCGCCGCGCCCTGGTGGAGACGCTCATGTACGGCGACCGCTCCATCCTGCTCCAGGGGCTGGACGAGGCGCTCCTGGGCCTGGCGCCCCGGCCTGCCTCCTACCTCGGCGTGCGGGCGGTCGCTGGGTGAGGCTTTCGGCACGGGAACGGCACGGTCCTGCACCTGGAGCCAGGGTACCGTCGGGGCATGGACGAGGCCCGCGCCGTGCTCGCCCGTCTGGAGCGCATCGAGGCCCTCGAGCGCCAGGACGCTCCTCCCCGGGTCCTGCTCGAGGAGGTGCGGGCTCTCCTTCGGGAGGCAGAGGCGTGGGCGCGCGCCGAGCCGGCGGGCAGCCAGGCCATGGAGGCAGTAGAAGCCTGCAAGGCCCTCTTCGCTTCCTTCTCTGGCGACGCTCGAGGCCAGGAAGGACTCTGCTAGCCTGACCCGAAAGGAGGCCGAGGCATGGGCCTCCTGAGCGTACTACGTCCCGGCGTCGAGGAAAGCCAACAAGGAGCAGGTGTGGCGCGCGTCATCGCCTTCGCCAACCAGAAGGGCGGTGTGGCCAAGACCACGTCCACCCTCAATCTGGCGGTGGCCCTGTCCGAGCTCGACCTGAAGGTGCTGGCGGTCGACCTCGACCCCCAGGGAAATCTCACCATGAGCCAGGGGCTGAACCCGGACACGATCGAGCGGTCGATGTACGACGTCCTCGTCCATCGCCTCCCCATCGAGCAGGTGCTCTACCACGGGGAGGTGGATCTCGCCGTCTCCTCCATCGACCTCGCCGGGGCGGAGCTTGCCCTCTCCAGCCTCATCGGCCGCGAGCGGGCGCTGGAGAAGGCCCTGGTGCCGGTCAAGGAGCGCTACGACTGGATCCTGATCGACACCCCGCCCTCGCTCGGGCTCCTCACCATCAACGCCCTCGTGGCCTCGGACGGGGTGATCGTGCCCGTGCAGTGCGAGTACCTGTCGCTGCGCGGCCTCGTCCAGCTGGAGAACACGCTGACCATGATCAGGGAGAACCTCAATCCCAACGTCGAGATCCAGGGGATCTTGCCCACCATGTACGACGGTCGCACCCTGCACTCGCGGGAGGCGGTGGAGATCTTGGAGGAGAGCTTCGGGGATCTCGTGTTCAAGACCCGCATCAAGAAGACGGTGCGCTACGCGGAGGCGCCGGTCAAGGGCGTGAGCGTCCTCAAGTACGACCCCTCCGGTCCCGCTGCCGAGGCGTACCGGGAGCTGGCGAAGGAGGTGCTCAATGGCGCGAAAGCGCGCCAGCATGCGTGAGGGCCCGCTGGCCGAGCTGTTCCGGGCTACCGAGGCGGCTCTGAAGGCAGAGGAGGAGCGGCAGGGAAGGTCGAGCGAGGCCCGGGGCCGGGGGTTGGAGGAGACGGTGGAGTACGTCCCCCCCTTCCTGGAAGAGCAAGCCGCCCCGCCGTCCCCCCAAGCTCTCCGCGAGACGACCGAGGCCACCCCCAGGCTCGACTCCAGGGACGCCGAGCGGCTGCGGGCCGATCTCTGGATCGAGTCGGTGCCGGAGCCGCCCCTCCTCCACGCCGTGCCTCGACCCGACTCGGGCGCCTACCTAGCTGTCATTCGCGTGGTGGGCGTGGGGGGCGCGGGCCTGAACGCCGTCAACCGGATGATCGACGCCGGCCTCTCCCAGGTCGAGTTCGTGGCCGTCAACACCGACATCCAGCAGCTCCAGCTGTGCGATGCCCCGGTGAAGATCCACATCGGCAGGGAGCTGACGGAGGGCCTGGGCTCGGGCTCCGACCCTACGGTGGGCCGGCGGGCGGCCGAGGAAGCCTACGACCAGATCAAGCAGGCCCTACGGGGATCGGACATGGTGTTCGTGGCCGCCGGCGAGGGAGGCGGGACCGGGTCGGGGGCAGCCCCGGTGGTGGCTCGCATCGCCCGGGAGCTCGGCGCCCTGACGGTGGGGATCGTCACCATGCCGTTTCGGTTCGAGGGGAGCCGACGGCGGCGGGTGGCCGAGGAGGGCGTGAAGGCTTTGCGGGAGGCGTGCGACACGGTGATCGTGGTGCCCAACGAGCGCCTGCTCGAGGTGCTCGACCGCAAGACCTCGATGCTGGACGCCCTTCGGGTTGCCGACGACGTGCTCCGCCAGGGGGTGCAGGGAATCTGCGACCTCATCACCATGCCTGGGCTCATCAACCTCGACTTCGCCGACGTGCGCACGATCATGACCGACGCCGGCAACGCCCTCATGGGCATCGGCTACGCTACAGGGCCCAACCGGGCGGTGGAGGCGGTCGAGCGAGCCCTCCGCTCTCCCCTGATCGAGACGGACATCGTGGGCGCCCGCGGCATCCTCCTCTCCATCGCAGGCGGCGACGACCTGTCCCTGTACGAGGTGAACGAGGCGGCGGAGATCGTTCGCCAGCGCGCCACCGACGAGACCAACATCATCTTCGGGGCCGTCGTGGACGAGCGCCTGACCGGCCAGGTCTGGGTGACCGTGGTGGCGACGGGCTTCGGCGAGCGGCGGCGGGCGGTCGAGGACGTGCTCGAGCCTCCCAGCTTCCTCCGCGACCTCTAGGCCGCCCAGCGTCGGGCGCCCTGTATGGGCTCCCGGCAAGGGGCGGCAGCGGGCCCGTACCATCGTCAAGGTGACGCTCCCCACGCCCTCTTTCCTTCCTGGCTGGGCCCGCCGGAGCGCGGGGATGGGGCCCGGCCGGGACGGGAGCTCGTTCGCGCGCGCGGTCGCCGTCGCCAGTCGAGCCTGAGATGGGGGAGAAGCTGCAGTTCCGCGTCCGCCGGGCGACCCCCAGGGACGCAGCCGCCCTGGTCGCCCTGGCCCAAGCGGTGGCGGCGGAGCCGGAAGGGTGGCTGGCCTCGGAGGGAAGCTGGCGGTCGGTGGCCGAGGAGCGCCGGTACTTGAAGGCTCTCCGCCGCTACCCAGGAGCGGCCGTGTTCGTGGCCGAGACGGAGGCGGGGATCGTGGGCAGGCTGTCGGTGTCGCGGGATCCCCACCCTGCCTGCGCCCACGTGGCCGACCTGGGCCTGATGGTCGCCTCCGGCTACCGTCGCCGGGGTATCGGGTGGGCGCTCCTCGAGCAGGCGGTGGAGTGGGCCCGAGAGACCGGGGTGAGGAAGCTCGAGCTGCACGTCTTTCCCCACAACCGTCCGGCGCTCGCCCTGTACGAGAGCTTCGGCTTCCGCCAGGAGGGGTACCGCAAGGCCCACTTCCGCCGGGGGAGCGAGCTCGTGGATGCGATCCTCATGGCCTACGACGTCCCGTAGAAAGCGGCGGGCTCGGGTGGATGTCGCGGTGTCGACGCGGTCCCGTAGCCCACTCGGGGGAAAGGACGCGGTATGCTCGAAGCGGGGAGGAGGCTGGAGGCCCCAGCGGGTCTGTCCAGATAGGCTAAGGCTCCTCCGAGGCCGTACCGGTGGCGAGCGCCCCGAGCGCCGCCTCCCGCGCCCGGCACGGGGCTCTCGAGGCGTAGTCCCCGGCCCCGGCCAAGGCGGCGCCCGGGGTCTGCCGGAGGCGCCCCGCTCCTGCGGACGCGGCCGGGGCGGGCGGTAGAGTCTGGTCGTGCCCCCGACCCGCTTGGAGGAGCTCGTCCGGACGGCAGTGCGCGGTCTCGTCCCCTACGAGCCGGGGAAGCCCGTCGAGGAGCTGCGCCGGGAGCTCGGGATCGAGAGGGTGGTCAAGCTCGCCTCCAACGAGGGACCCTACGGGCCCTTCCCCGCTGCCCGGGAGGCGATGACGCGGGCTCTCGCCGAGCTCAACCGCTACCCCGACGCTGGGGCCTACCGCCTGCGCGCCGCCCTGGCCGAGCGGCACGGGGTAGCCCTTGAGGAGGTCGCCCCGGGGGCAGGGGCGGACGGCCTCGTCGACTGCCTCTCCCAGGCGTTCCTCGAGCCGGGGGACGAGGTCGTCTGCGGCTGGCCCTCCTTCACCAGCTACCCCACCTACGCCCGCAAGATGGGGGCCGTCCCCCGCCTCGTGCCCCTGCGCGACCACTGCTACGACCTGGAGGCGATGCTGGAGGCGGTGGGGCCGCGCACGAAGCTGGTGTACGTCTGCAACCCCAACAACCCCACCGGGACGATGACCACCCGAGCCGAGCTCGATGCCTACTTCCAGCGGGTGCCCGAGCACGTCCTCACGGTGATCGACCAAGCCTACTACGAGTACGTCGAGGATCCGCGCTACCCGGACGCGATCGAGGAGTACGTGAAGCAGGGGCGAAGGGTGCTGGTGCTGCGGACCTTCTCCAAGATCTACGGGCTGGCCGGCCTGCGCGTAGGCTACGGGGTGGGGCCCCCGACGGTGGTGGCGGCCCTGGCCCGGACGCGGCGGGCCTTCGACCTGGACACTCTCGCCCAGGAGGCAGCCCTGGCCAGCTTGGGCGATCCCTCCGAGGTCGAGCGCCGCCGGCGGCTGAACAGGGAGGGCCGGAAGGAGCTCGCCCGCCTCCTCGAGGAGGCGGGGCTGGCGCCGGTCCAGCCGGCGGTGGCCAACTTCCTCTACGTCGATCTCGGGCAGGACGCCCGGCTTCTCTTCGACCGCCTGTTGCGCGAGGGGGTGATCGTGCGCCCCCTCCACGCCTTCGGGGCCCCCACCGGGATACGGGTCACCGTAGGCACTCCCGACGACCACGCCGTCTTGGCGGGGGCGCTGGCGCGCGTGCGCAGCCCCTCGCCCGCCTGAGGTGAGGGCGCCTCCGCCAGCCCTCGCCGAGCAGCGCCGCGTGCTGCAGCAGTGGCCGAGCTTCCGCCTGCTCTTCCTGGCCACCCTCGCCTCCGGGGTCGGCACCTGGATGGCCGTGATCGCCCTCACCGTCGATGTCTTCGATCGCACCGGCTCGGCGAGGTGGGTGAGCGCCCTCCTCCTAGCCGACTTCCTGCCGGCGGTGGCGATCGGCCTCTTCCTCGGCCCGCTGGTCGACCGCCTGTCTCGGCGGGGGCTCATGATCGGCGCCGATCTCGCCCGGGCCATCGTGTTCGTGGCCCTGCCCTTCGCCGACTCGGCCGGCCAGATCGTGGCACTGGCGGCGGTGGCCGGGATCGCCACCGGCCTCTTTCGCCCAGCCTCCTACGCCGGCCTCCCTAACACGGTGTCTGAGCAGGATCTGGCCCAGGCCAACTCCCTGCTGCGGGCGGCCGAGTACCTGACCATCATGGCCGGGACCCTGGCCGGGGGCGTGGTGGCCGAGGCGGCCGGCCCCGACCCAGCCTACTGGGCGAACGCGGCCACGTTCCTGTGGTCGGCCGCCCTCCTCGCCCGGATACCGTCCTCCCGGCTCCAGGCCGGGCGGAGCCCCAGCCGCGGCCACTGGCGCGACCTCCAGGAGGGGCTTTGGGCGGTGGCTCGATCCCGCGCCCTCCTCACCGTGCTCGTGGTCTGGAACCTCGTGATGCTGGCAGCGGGGGCGACCAACGTGGCCGAGGTGGCGCTGGCCAAGGTCTCGTTCAACGCCGGCGACCTCGGCTTCGGGCTCCTGTGGACGGCTACCGGGGTCGGCCAGGCCCTGGGGAGCCTGCTCGCCGCCGGCTGGCTGGAGCGCCGAGGCCTGCGGACGGTGTACGCAGGGGCGGTCGCCCTCATGGCAGGGGGAGCGCTCGCGGCCAGCGTCTCTCCCACCGTGTGGGTGGCCCTCGTGTTCGTGGCCGCCGGCGGAGCCGGGAACGGGGCCGCGGTCGTGTACAACTCGCTCCTCGTCCAGCGGGGCGCCCCCGACCACCTGCGGGGCAGAGCCTTCACGGTGCTCATGAGCGCCACCTTCGCAGCTATGGGGATGGGCATGGTGGCCGGCGGTCCCCTCACCGACGCCGTGGGAGCGCGCTGGGTCTACGCGGGGGCAGGGGCGCTGACCGTGGTCGCGGCGATCGTCGCTCGGGCCATGACGAGCCGGGTGCCCGACCTCGCCGAGCAAGCGCCCGCGGCCTCGGCAGTCGGCTGAGCGTGGGTCGGCGGGCCTGGACGCGGGCTGCCCTGGTGGCCGGAGTGCGAGCCGGCGACCGGCGGGCGTTGGCGCGGGCCATCACGCTCGCTGAGAGCGCCCATCCCCTCGCCCGGGAGATCGTCCGCGACCTCTACCCCCACACGGGCAGGGCCTACGCCGTAGGCATCACCGGCCCGCCGGGAGGAGGCAAGTCGACGCTGATCGGGGCGCTCCTCGGCCAGGTCCGGGAGCGGGGGATGACTGCGGGCGTGATCGCCGTCGACCCCTCGAGCCCGTTCTCCCAGGGGGCCCTCCTGGGAGATCGCATCCGCTTGTCCCACCACTTCCTCGATCCCGGCGTGTTCATCCGCTCCATGGGGACGCGAGGGCACGTGGGCGGCCTTGCCGAGGCCACCCTCCAGGCCCTCCTCCTCTTGGACGCGGCCGGGAAGGAGGTGGTGTTCGTGGAGACGGTGGGCACCGGCCAGAGCGAGGTGGAGGTGGCAGCGGTGGCGGACACGGTGGTGCTGGTGCTCATCCCGGGATCGGGAGACTCTATTCAGGCCCTCAAGGCAGGGATCATGGAGATCCCGGATGTCGTCGTGGTCAACAAGATGGACCACCCGGCGGCTGCTGCTATGGCTAGGGAGCTTCGCTCCGTCCTCGCTCTCGACGGGGATCGGGCCTGGACGCCCCCTGTCCTCCTCACCGAGGCCGAGCGCGGCCAGGGAGTAGCCGAGCTGTGGCAGACGGTGGAGGAGCACCGGGCCTTCCTGGAGCGGGAGGGCCTGCTCGACCGTCGGCGGGGGGAGCACCTCACGACCGAGGTGCTCAACCTGGCCGTGGAGCGGGCCAAGTCGCGTCTGGAGGAGGCCGCCCGCAGCGATCCCGAGCTCCTGCGGCTGCTCGATCAGGTACGGAGCCGGACGCTCGACCCCCTCACGGCGGTGGGGGAGATCCTCGCTCGGGTGCTCAAGCTCGACGACGGCGATCGTCCCCGCTGAGCTCCATCCTGCTCGTCTCTAGGAGCCCGTCGGGCGCCGCGGAGCGAAAAGGGCTTCGGCCTCCTTCCCGGCCGACGAGCGCGTCCTCAGGGGGCCGAGGGAGCGAGCTCCCTGCCTGCGTCCTGCCGCTCCCTCCAGTCGGGGATGCCTCCCTCGGCCACGGGCCGGGCGGAGAGACCGTGGGCGGCGAGCACGCTCGCCCCCACCACTGCCCGGGCCCCGCTCTCGCACACGGTGACGATGGGTCGGTCGCGGGGAAGCTCGTCCGCGAGCGAGGCCAGCAGCCGGTAGGGGAGGTTGCGGCTCCCAGGGATCGATCCTCGCCCGTACTCCTCGGGCTCGCGCACGTCGAGAACGAGGGCTCCCTCCTCGAGGAGACGGGGCAGCTCGTCGAGCGCCACCGGCGCCGTCGCCTCCTCGGTCTCCGGGTCGACGAGGTAGCCGACCAGGTCGAGGAAGCCGACCGAGCGGAGCCCGCGGGCCGCCCGCTCGGCCTCCTCGGGAGAGGAGGCGTGCAGCGCCACCGGCCGATCGGGGGGCAGGACGAAGCCGGCCTTGGTGGCGAAGCTCGTCCCCGTCACGGGCACGCTCAGCGCTCCCCGGACGTGGCCGGCCAAGAAGGACGAGGCGGGGCGGACGTCGAGGATAACCGCGTCGGGGAGCTCGCGGAGGGGGGAGAGCCGCGGCGGCCGACCCAGGAAGGGGCCGCGGTTGAGCTCCACGATGCGCTCCATGTTGGGCGGCCGGGGCGTCGTCACCGCGGCCGTCTGGGCCACGAACTCCTGCACGGTCGCCAGGGCGAGAAGAGGGTTGAACCGTCGCTCGAAGCCGATGGTGGAGGAGGCCTTGGAGCTCATGCCGCGGCCGCACAGGGAGCCGGCCACGTGCCCCGGGTAGACCTCGACGCCGTCTGCCAGCTCGAGGAGGCGGCGGAGGCTGGCGAAGAGGCCCTCCGCTCCTTCCCGGGCCTCGACCGCCAGGTCGGGACGGGCCACGTCCCCTACGAACAGGGAGTCGCCGGTGAGGACGAGCCAGGGCTCCTCGGCGCGGGTGCGGTCGCAGACGGCGAGAGCGCAGTGCTCGGGACGGTGACCGGGGGTGTGGAGGACGCGCAGGAGGACGCTTCCCACCACGATCTCCTGGCCGTCGTGGAGGGGCTGGAAGGGAAACCGGGGCCGGCACAAGGGGTGGACGCTCACCGGGACCCCGTACTCGAGGGCGAGGCGTCCGTGCCCGGAGACGTGGTCGGCGTGGTTGTGGGTCTCGATCGTGCGCACGATGCGCACGCCGCGGCGCTCAGCCTCCTCGAGGTAGGGCTCGATGGCGTAGGCAGGATCGACGACGACCGCCTCCCCTGCCCGCTCGCAGCCGACGAGGTAGGAGGCGCAGCCGAGGTCGTCGTCGAGGAACTGGCGGAAGAGCACCCGCCGAGGCTAGCAGGCGTCTCGGCTCTCTGCCTGGGGCAGGCCCAGGTGGCGGGCGATGACCATGCGCTGGACCTCGTTCGTGCCCTCGCCGATCTCCAGCACCTTCTGGTCGCGGTAGAAGCGGGCGATGGGGGAGTCCTCCATGAAGCCGTACCCGCCGTGCATCTGGAGGGCGTGGTTGCAGACCCGGTGCGCGAGCTCGCCGGTGAAGAGCTTGGCAGCCGCCGCTGCCATGCCGAAGGGGCGGCCCTGGTCCTTGAGCCAGGCGGCCTTGTAGGTGAGGAGCCTTCCCGCCTCGATCTCCACAGCCATATCGACCAGCTTGAACTGGATCGCCTGGAAGGAAGCGATGGGGCGGCCGAACTGGCGGCGCTCCTGGGCGTAGCGGCGGCCGAGCTCGTAGGCCCCCTGGGCCAGGCCCACCCCCATGGCGGCGATGGCGATACGCCCCCCGTCCAGCACCTCCAGGAACTGGGCCAGGCCCCGTCCCCTTTGTCCCAGCAGGTTCTGCTCAGGCACGGCGCAGTCCCGAAAGGCAAGCTCCCGCGTGTCCGACGCCCGCCAGCCCATCTTGCGCATGGGCTGGGAGATGTGGTAGCCGGGCGTCCCGTTCTCGACCACGATGTTGGAGATCTCGCCCTCCCCGGTGAGGGCGGTGATGGTGACGAGGGCGGTGATGTCGGTGCCGGCGTTGGTGATGAACGTCTTCGACCCGTTGATCACCCAGTGCCCGTCCCTGAGCTCGGCCCGCGTCCGGGTCGCCCCTGCGTCCGAGCCTGCCTGCGGCTCGGTGAGCCCGAAGGCGGCCAGGCGCCTCCCGCTGGCCAGGTCGGGGAGCCACCGCCGCTTCTGCTCCTCGCTCCCGAAGAGGAGGATGGGCATCGTGCCCAGGGAGGTGTGCGCGGCCACCGTGATCGCCACCGAGGAGTCGACCCGGGCCAGCTCCTCCACCGCGATGGCGTAGGAGAGGGTGTCGCCGCCTCCTCCTCCCCACTCGGCCGGGATGGGGATGCCCATGAGGCCGAGCTCTGCCAGCTCGGCCACGATGTCGTAGGGGAAGCGCTCCTCCCGGTCGAGCTGGGCGGCGACGGGAGCGATTCGCTCCTCCGCCAGCTCCCGCACGGTGCGGCGGATGAGCTCGTGCTCGGGGGCGAGGTCGAAGTTCATGGGGAGGAGAGGCGCGTGGCCAGCTCCACGATGAGCCGCACCCCGTACCCCGTCCCGCCCACCTGGGAGAGGTAGTCGCCGCGGGGCCAGGCCAGGAAGGCCGGCCCGGCCATGTCCACATGCGCCCACGGCCCCGGCCCTGCGAACTCCTCCAAGAAGGCGGCGGCGTAGACCGGTACCCCGAGGGGGCGGGCGCTGGAGTTCTTGAGGTCGGCGAAGTCGGAGTCGATCAGGCGCCGGTAGCGGGCGTGGAGGGGGAAGGGCCAGGCGTGATCGCCGCTTGCCTCGCCGGCGGCGACCACCTCGTCCCGCCAGGCCGGGTCGTTGCCGAGCACGCCTGCGTACAGGTCCCCCAGCGCCCGCTCCATGGCCCCGGTCAGGGTGGCGAGGTCGAGGAGGTGGGTGGCCCCCAGGCGGCGGGCGTGGACGAGGGCGTCGGCAAGGACGAGCCGCCCCTCGGCATCGGTGTTGGTGATCTCGATGGTCTTGCCGTTGGCGGCGACGAGGATGTCGCCGGGCCGGAAGCTGGCCCCGTCGGGCATGTTCTCGGCCGCCGCC
>CAZQRA010000054.1:0-17038 GCA_964595575.1 uncultured Gaiellales bacterium | reverse complement strand
AGGAGTGGAGGCGGGAGATCATGGGCGCCTCGTACAAGCCCACCCCCAGGCCGTGTCCGAACTGCAGGCCAAAGCAGGCCTCCTCGTTGGGGAAGCCGAGCTCTTCGGCCGTCGGCCAGACCTCGGCGATCTTGTCCGTTGTCACGCCGGGTCGGACGAGCTCGATCGCGTCGTCGAGCCACTGCCGGCACTGCTTGTAGGCGTCGATCTGCGCCTGGCTCGCGCTGCCCACGCAGAAGGTGCGGTAGTAGCAGGTGCGATAGCCCATGAACGCGTGGATGATGTCGAAAAAGGCCTGATCGCCGGGTCGGATGAGCCGGTCGGCGAAGACATGAGGGTGGGGGTTGCAGCGGTCTCCCGACACCGCGTTGATCGCCTCCACCTGCTCGGAGCCGAGCTCGAACAGGAGCTTCATCGCCTCGGCTACTACCTCGTGCTCGCGGATGCCCGGCCGCAGGATCTCGTAGATGCGCTCGTACACGGCGTCTACGATGGCGGCGGCGTGGCGGAGGAGCGCCTTCTCGTCCTCGGTCTTGATCTTGCGCGCCTCGAGCATCACCCGCTGGGCGTCGGTGGTAGCGATGCCGGCGCGGTGCAGGGCTTCCAGCGTCACCATGTCGCTCATGTCCACCCCGAGCGGCTCCCGCTCCAGCCCACGCTCCCGGAGCTCGAAGAGCACCTTGGCGGCCATGGCGTCGGGAACGCCCGTCTCCACCGGCATGGCGCCGCGCATGCTCGTCACGCCCGCGCGCCAGCTCGTCTCGGGGAGCCAGGGGGCATAGAGCTGGTGGTGGCGGGCGGCCGAGCCGAAGTCCCACAGGATCGGGTCGGCGCCGCCGCGGCAGAGGAGGACGAAGCGCGCGTTCTTGTCCCGAGCCCACTCGCCGATGTGCGTGCTCGTTACGTAGCGGATGTTGTTCGGGTCGAAGAGGAGGACTGCTCCCAGGTCGGACCGCTCGAGCGCGACACGGGCGCGCTCCAGCCGCTCGCGCCGCAGTCTGGGGAAGTCGATCCGCTGCTCCCAGTCGACCGCCATGGTGGCACCGAGCGAGGCGATCCTCATGACCAGACGCTCCTTTCAGCGCAACCTGCGCCCATATACGCAGTGTTAACGAACACTAAACAGCAGCGCGAACGAGCGTCAAGTCCAGCGGCCTGTTCTTGGATCATTAAGCGTCAGTGTACGGGTCGCGCCGCCAATGTGCCAAGACAAGCGTCTGCCGGGCGCGGCCGCGCTCTGGGCTATCGTCTGACTGTGGAGTTCGACAGCATCGACGCTATGGAGCAGGCCCTGCGCGACGCCGGCTACCTGCCCGACCGGGGGTTGAGCACGGCCCTGTTTTTGTCGCTGAGGTTGGAGAAGCCGCTCCTCCTCGAGGGGGAGGCGGGCGTGGGCAAGACAGAGGCGGCCAAGGCGCTTGCCCGGGTGCTCTCGGCCCGCCTCATCCGGCTGCAGTGCTACGAGGGCCTGGACGTGGCCCACGCCGTGTACGAGTGGAACTACTCCCGGCAGCTGCTGCACATCCGGGCCGCCCAGGAGGGCACGGTCTCGGAGGAAGAGCTGTTCGGGCCCGAGTTCCTCATCCGTCGCCCCCTGCTCGAGGCGATCGAGAGCAGCGACCGGGTCGTCCTCCTCATCGACGAGATCGACCGCGCCGACGAGGAGTTCGAGGCCTTCCTGCTCGAGGTGCTCTCGGACTTCCAGATCACCATTCCCGAGATCGGCACCATCAGCGCCGCCGAGCACAAGCCGGCCGTCGTCCTCACCTCGAACCGCACTCGGGAGCTCCACGACGCCCTCAAGCGCCGCTGCCTGTACCACTGGATCGGCCATCCCAGCCTGGAGCGGGAGGTGGAGATCGTGAAGTTGAAGGTCCCCGGCGTGCCCGAGAGGCTGGCGGAGCAAGCTGCCCGGTTCGTCCAGGGCCTGCGCCGGCTCGACCTGGCCAAGCCCCCGGGGGTGGCGGAGACGATCGACTGGACCCAGGCTCTGGCTGCGCTCGGTCGGCAGGAGCTGGACGCGGAGATCGTGGAGCAGACGCTGGGATCGGTGCTCAAGTACCACGAGGATCTCCTGGCCGTCCGGGACGAGACCTTGCTCGAGCTGGTCGAGGAGGCGCGGGCAGCTCGCTAGCGATGGCTGAGGCCCTCGTCCGCCACGTCGTCACCTTCGGCCGGGTCCTGAGGGAGGCGGGGATGGAGGTGGGCCCGGGGCGGCTGGCCGACGCCCTGGCCGGGCTCGACCTCATCGACATCACCCGCCAGGAGGACGTGTACTGGGTCCTGCGCCAGACCCTGGTCTCGCGCCAGGAGGACCTGGAGGTGTTCGAGCGAGCCTTCCGGGCGTGGTTCCTGCGGGCGCCCACGGCTCCCCTGGAGCGGCGCCCCGAGCTCCAGGTGGTGCGGCTCGAGCGCAAGGGGAACGCCCGCAAGCAAGGGGAGGGGGGCGCAGGCGAGGAAGGGAAGGAGGCGGCTCTGGGCTGGAGCCCCGACGAGCTCTTGCGGCACAAGGACTTCGCCGAGCTCGACCGGGAGGAGCTGGAGCAGGTGACCAGGCTCATGGCCGAGATGGCCCGGACGCGGCCCACGCGCCGCTCGCGACGCCTCCGCCGCCACCATCGCGGCCGGGAGCTGGACATGCGCAGGCTGGTGCGGGCCTCGCTGGCGACGGGAGGCGACGCGGTGGAGCGAGCCTTCCGTCAGCGCGTCCACGTCCCCCGCAAGCTCGTCGTCATCTGCGACGTGTCGGGATCGATGGAGGCCTACTCGCGGGCCCTCGTCCTCTTCCTCCACGCTCTCGTGCGGACAGGGCGGGGTGTGGAGACGTTCGCCTTCGGCACGCGGCTGACCCGGCTCACGCCCGAGCTCCGCGGCCGCGACCCGGAGCAGGCGCTGCAGGCGGCGGCCAGGAGAGTCGTCGACTGGTCGGGGGGGACGCGCATCGGAGCCTCCCTCAAGGCGTTCAACGACGAGTGGGGAAGGCGAGCCTTGACCCGGGGCGCCGTCGTCCTCATCGTGTCCGACGGATGGGAGCGCGAGGACGCGGCCTTGGTGGGGCGGGAGATGGCTCGGCTGGCGCGACAGGCCTACGCCGTCATCTGGGTCAACCCCCTCAAGGGTCACCCTGACTACCAGCCCCTGGCGGGCGGCATGCGGGCTGCGCTTCCCTACGTGGACCGGTTCCTCCCTGGGCACAATCTGGCTAGCCTGGAGGAGCTGGCCCAGGTCCTGAGCGGCATCGAAAGGAGGCACGCGGCGTGAAGGAGATCGTGCAGGAGATCGAGCGGTGGCGAGCGGCGGGAAAGAGGGTGGCAGTGGCTACCGTCGTGGCCACCCGCCGCTCGGCTCCTCGCCCGGTGGGAGCCAAGCTTGCCATCTGCGAGACGGGCGAGATGGCCGGCTCGGTCTCGGGAGGCTGCGTCGAGTCCGACGTGTACGAGGCCGCCAAGGAGGTGCTGGCAGGGGGCAAGCCCAGGCTTCTCACCTACGGCATCGCCGATGAGGAGGCTTGGTCGGTGGGGCTCCCCTGCGGGGGCGAGATCGACGTCTTCGTCGAGCGGCTGGAGGACTGATTGCCCGCCCTGCCCGCCTTCCTCGCCCCCGCTACGGTGGCCCCGTCCTTGGGAGGTGACGGGGGAATTGGGGGGTCGGAAAGAGGGAAAGGAGACGAGCGGTGAGCGTTACCGACCGGCTACTGCGAGCGATCGAGCGCGAGGAGCGGGCGGTCCTCTTCACCGTGATCGAGGGCGAGCCGCTCGGGGCCCACGTCCTCGTGCTGGAGGGTGGAGAGCGGCACGGAGACGGGGTGCCCGAAGAGGTTCTGGCCCAGGCAGAGACGCTCATCCGGGAGCACCGAAGTAGGATTCTGGAGGCTCCCGGGGTCAAGGTCTTTTGCGACGTCTACGGTCCCCCTCCCCGCTTGGTCGTCTACGGGGCGGTGGACACGGCAGAGGCCCTGTGCGCGGCCGCCCGCCTCCTCGGCTGGCGGACGATCGTGGCCGACGCCCGCGGGAAGTTCGCCACCAAGGAGAGGCTTCCCAGCGCCCACGAGGTGATCGTGGCCTGGCCGGAGGAGGCGCTGGCTCGGATCCAGCCCGACCACGCCACCGCCATCGTCGTCCTCACCCACGACGACAAGTTCGACGTGCCCGCGCTCAAGGCGGCTCTGGAGACGGAAGCCTTCTACGTCGGCGCCCTCGGCTCGCGGCGAAACCAGGAGCGCCGGCGGCAGCGGCTGGTCGAGGCGGGAGTGCCCGAGGAGGCTCTGGAGCGGATCCACGGCCCCTGTGGCCTCGACATCGGAGCCGAGTCGCAGCCGGAGACGGCCCTCTCCATCCTGGCCGAGATCGTGGCCGTCAGGCACGGGCGGGAGGGGGGCCAGCTGAGGAAGGCCACGCACCGTATCCACGCCGAGGTAGCCGGCTGACGTCGTCGGCTGGCGCCCGGCTCTTCCACGGGGAGGAGCAGGGCTCACGGGCCATAAGCTGCGCGACTCTGTTAGGTTCGCGTCGCCCACGACACGACCACGAGAAAGGAGGGCGAGGATGGGCGTGATCGTCAACTCGGACAAGCTGCTCGACCTCGTCGCCGAGGATGTCGAGGTGGAGAGGCTGGCCACCGGCTTCACGTTCACCGAGGGCCCCGTCTGGCATCCCACCGAGCACTTCCTCCTCTTCAGCGACATGCCCGCCGACGTCCGACGCAAGTGGAGCGCGGCCGAGGGGGTAGTCGAGGTCATGCGCCCGAGCAACAAGTGCAACGGCATGACCTACGACGCCGACCTCAACCTCCTCGTGTGCGAGCACGCCACCAGCTCGGTGGTGCGGGAGTACCCGGACGGGCGGCGGCAGACGATCGCCTCGCACTTCCGGGGCAAGGAGCTGAACTCGCCCAATGACATCGTCGTGCGCTCGGATGGGTCGATCTACTTCAGCGACCCGTGGTACGGGCGCATGCCCGTGTTCGGGGTGGAGCGGGAGCGCGAGCTCGGCTTCCAGGGCGTCTACCGGATCCCGCCTGGCGACGGCGAGCTGGAGCTGGTGGTGGCCGAGGACGAGTTCGAGATGCCGAACGGCCTCTGCTTCTCCCCGGACGAGTCGCTCCTCTACATCAACGACACCCCCCGCGCCCACATCAAGGTGTTCGAGGTAGCGCCCGACGGCTCGCTGGGAGAGGGTCGCCTCTTCTTCGGAGGGATCGGCACCGGGGTGATCGAGGAAGGCATCCCCGACGGCATGAAGTGCGACGAGCTCGGAAACATCTGGGTGACGGGGCCCAAAGGGGTGTGGGTGATCAGCCCGGAGGGCGAGCACCTGGGCGTCATCGAGGTCCCCGAGAACGTGGGCAACCTGGCCTGGGGAGGACCGGACTGGAAGTGGCTGTTCCTGCCCAGCTCGACCTCCCTCTACCGGGTGCGCACGAAGGTCGGCCCCCGTCGCGAGCCCTACATGCGCTAAGGAGGAACGGGAATGAACGAGGAGGCTCTCAAGCTCGATCCTGCGCGCTGCGCGCTCATCATCCAGGACCTGCAGAACGACGTGATCATCGAGGGCGGGGCGTTCGCCGAGTCGGGATCGCCGCAGCATGCCAAGGAGCAGAACGTGGTGGAGAACGTGAGGCGCTTGGCGGACGTCTGTCGGAGCAAGGGCGTCCCCGTAATCCACGTCCACTACATCGTCGAGCCGGGCGCTCCCGGCCTCAAGCTCAATGCCCCCCTGTTTCGGGGCGTGAAGGAGGCGAACGCCCTCGTCCGGGGCACCTGGGGCGCCGCTCCTGCCGAGGGTCTGGAGCCCAAGGAGGGCGACTTTGTGGTCGAGAAGATGCGCATGAGCGCCTGGGAGGGGACGCGCCTGGAGGTGCTCCTGCAGGGGCTCGGTCGGGACACGATCATCGTCACCGGCGCCTGGACGAACATGTCCATCGAGCACACGGCTCGCACGGGAGCCGACAAGGGGTACGTCATGGTCGTGCCCGAGAACGGCTGCTCGACCATGAACGCCGACTGGCACAACGCGTCCATCAACTACGCGCTGCAGAACGTCGCCACCGTGACCACGGTGGACAACGTGATCGCCGCCCTGGGATAGCGCAGTGAAGGCCCGGGCCGCGCTCTTCCACGCCGCCGGCGAGCCGCTGGAGGTGACCGAGATCGACCTGGAGGAGCCCGGCCCGGGCGAGGTCCTGGTGCGCATGGCTGCCGTGGGCATCTGCGGCACCGACCTCCACGTGATCAAGGGAGAGTGGCGGCGGCCGACGCCGATGGTGCTCGGCCACGAGGGAGCAGGAATCGTGGAAGCGGTGGGGGAGGGAGTCGCCCGAGTCCGTCCCGGCGATCGGGTGGTCCTATCGTGGGCCCCCTCCTGCGGCGAGTGCCCGGACTGTCGTCGCGGCCGGCCGGCCGCCTGCGCGGCCCTGCAGCGGGCGATCGCCGCCGGCACGCTGCTCGACGGCAGCACCGGCTTCTCGCGGGACGGCGCGACCGTCTACCGGGGGACCGCCACCGGGGCTCTCTGCGAGCGGGTGGTGGTCTCGGAGCAGGTGGCCCTCCCTCTGGAGCACGAGCTACCCCTGGAGGAGGCGGCCCTGCTCGGCTGCGCCGCCTTGACCGGGGTCGGCGCCGTGCTCTTCGCCGCCCGGGTCGAGCCGGGGTCGAGCGTGCTCGTCGTGGGGGCAGGCGGGGTCGGCCAGTTCCTGGTGCAGGGAGCAAGGATCGCCGCCGCCGACGAGATCGTCTGCGTGGATCCCCTGGAGGCGCGGCGAGAGGCGGCCCGGCAGCTGGGCGCGACGCGGGTGGCGGACCCGTCGTCCCTCAAGGAGCTGATGGCGGAGGTCCTCCCCCACGGCGTCGACTACGCCTTCGACGCCGTCGGCGATCCCCAGACGACCCTACTTGCCTTCCGCTGGACGCGGAACGGCGGCCTGTGCACGATCGTGGGCCTGCCCGCGGCCGGGGCCCGCCTGGAGCTGGATCCCACCGAGCTTGTCCGCCGCGAGAAGCGGCTCACCGGCACGATCTACGGCTCCCAGGACCCAGCCTTAGCCCTCCCCGTCCTCCTCGACCACGTGCGGGCGGGTCGCCTCGATCTGCGGGCCCAGCTCGGGCCCGTGTTCCCGCTGGAGCGGGTGAACGAGGCGGTGGAGGCGGCGCTGGCGGGAGCCCCGGGCAGGGTGGTGGTACGACTCGACCAAGGCGGCTGAGGCCGAGACACGGAGGAGGTGGGACGATGCGCAGGGAGGAGCTGCGACAGAGGCTGGGGAAGGTGGGAGTATGGTCGAGCGCCCCCGCCTTCGCCCCCATCGACCACGTGCGCCGGGGGGTAGCGGAGGTCGAGGCTCTCGGCTTCGGGGCCGTCTGGTACCCGGAGAGCGTCCCCGGCCGGGAGAGCCTGGCCACGGCCGCTCTGCTCCTCGCCGCCGGGAGCAAGCTGGTCGTTTGCACCGGCATCCTCAACGTCTACGCCCGCGATCCGGTAGCTGCCCGGAACGGGGCCCGGGCCCTCGAGGAGGCCTACCCCGGCCGCTTCGTCCTCGGCCTGGGGGTAAGCCACCTCCCCTCGGTGACGGCCCGGGGGCACGAGTACGGCCGGCCCGTCCCCACCATGCGGGCCTACCTGGAGGCCATGGAGGCTGCTCCCTACCGCGCGCCCGATCCCCCCGGGCGGACGCCCGTGCTCCTCGCCGCCCTGGGGCCGCGCATGCTCGCGCTCGCCGCCGAGCGGGCAGACGGCGCTCACCCCTACTTCGTCCCCGTCGAGCACACCGCCTTCGCCCGAGACAGGCTCGGCCCTGAGCCCTTTCTCGCCCCCGAGGTGGCCGTCTGCCTCGCCCCCGACCGAGCCGCAGCCCGCCGGGCCGCCCAGGGCTACCTCGATACCTACCTGGGCCTCGAGAACTACAGCCGCAACCTGCGCCGCCTCGGTTTCCGGGAGGACGACCTCGCCGGCGGAGGCTCAGACCGCCTGCTCGACGCCCTGGTGGCCTGGGGCGACGTCGACCGGGTTCGCGAGCGAGTGCGCGAGCACGTGGACGCAGGCGCCGACCACGTGTGCGTGCAGCCGCTGCCGGCGGGCGACTTCCAGCTCGCCCAGCTGCGCGAGCTTGCCCCGGCCCTGCGCGACCTCTAGCCGAGCTGCCCGTGGGGCCCGGTCGCTGAGGCCGGGAACGGGGGCGCAGGCTGGCCGGGGGTCCGCTCTGGAGCGGCGGCTCCCGCGCTCGGTCAGCCGGATGAGTCGGAATCCCCGGCGAGCCAGCGTTCGCGGTAGTCCTCGCGCACCGGCTGGAAGATGTCGAGGACGGTGGCGCCCTCGGGGCCGCAGTAGGCCGAGTGCTCGACGCCCCCGGGGATCACGTACCCCTCCATGGGGCCCAGCTCGTGGGCCACGCCGTCCACCACCAGGGCCTGCATGCCCCGGAGGACGATGCCGAGCTGCTCGTGAGGGTGACTGTGCAAGGGCACCGTGGAGCCGGGCTCGAACTCGATGAGGTTGATCATGGCCCCCTCCCCGAACAAGGGACGACCGGTGACCCCGGGCGCGAGCTGGAAGGGGCGGACGTCGTGGAAGCGGATGAACTGCGGCTCGGGCATGCTCCGACGATTATGGTTCCTTCCGTGACCGTCGTCGAGTCGAGTCTTCTCCGCCGTCATGCCTACATCGACGGCCGGTGGGTGGAGTCCGACTCCGGAGCCACCTTTCCGGTCCTCGATCCTGCCACCGGCGAGACGGTGGCCGAGGTTCCCCGCATGGGCGCCGCCGAGACCCGCCGGGCGATCGAGGCGGCGGCGCGGGCGCTTCCTTCCTGGCAGGCCTTGACCGCCAAGGAGCGGGCCCGCATCCTCCGCCGCCTGGCCGACCTCATGCTCGAGCGCGAGGACGAGCTCGCTCGGCTCCTCGTGCGGGAGCAGGGAAAGCCGCTCGTGGAGGCCAAGGCCGAGGTCCTCTACGCCGCCTCGTTCTACGAGTGGTTCGCCGAGGAGGCAAAGAGGGTGTACGGCGACACCATTCCCCCGCCCACGTCTGACCGCCGCATCCTCGTGCTCAAGCAGCCCATCGGGGTCACCGCCGGCATCACCCCTTGGAACTTCCCCTCGGCCATGGTCACGCGCAAGTCGGCGCCGGCGCTAGCCGCCGGCTGCACCATGGTGCTGAAGCCGGCCGAGCAGACGCCTCTTTCCGCTCTGGCCGTGGCTGCCTTGGCCGAGGAGGCAGGGCTTCCGCCGGGGGTGCTCTCCATCGTCACCGGGGCCGCCGAGGATGCGCCCGTGATCGGACGCGAGATGACCTCCAACCCCATCGTCCGCAAGCTCGGCTTCACCGGGTCCAACGCGGTGGGCAAGCTCCTCATGGCCCAGTGCGCCCCCCAGCTGAAGAAGGTGTCCCTGGAGCTGGGAGGAAACGCCCCCTTCATCGTGTTCGACGACGCCGACCTCGACCAGGCGGTGGCGGGCGCTCTTCTCTGCAAGTACCGCAACTCTGGCCAGACGTGCATCTCGGCCAACCGTCTGCTCGTCCAGGAGGGGATCTTCGACGCCTTCCTCGACCGCTTCAGCGCCGCCGTGGCCGAGCTCAAGGTGGGAAGCGGCTTTGACCCGGACGTCAAGGTGGGGCCGCTCATCGACGAGCAGGCGGTGGAGAAGGTGGAGCGCCACGTGGCCGACGCCTTGGAGCGGGGAGCGACCCTCGTCGTCGGTGGCCAGCGTCTTCAGGGACAGTTCTTCCAACCCTCGGTGCTCACCGACGTCCCCCTGGACGCGGCCATGAGCTGCGAGGAGACGTTCGGCCCGGTGGCCGGCATCGTTCGCTTCGGGACCGAGGAGGAGGCGGTGCGGATCGCCAACGACACCCCCTACGGCCTTGCCGCCTACTTCTACTCCCAGTCGAACGCCCGCGTCTGGCGGGTGTCCGAGGCCCTCGAGTACGGCATCGTCGGCATCAACACCGGCTTCATCTCCACCGAGGTGGCGCCCTTCGGCGGGCTCAAGGAGTCGGGTATCGGCCGGGAGGGCTCCAAGTACGGCATCGACGAGTGGCTGGAGATCAAGTACCTGGCTGTGGGAGGAATCGCGTGATCGTCGAGGAGCGGGACTACCACGTCTACACCGGCAGGCTGCCGGAGCTCGTGCGCTTGTACCAGACGGAGGGGATCGCCATCCAGCAGGAGATCCTGGGCCGTCTGATCGGGGCCTTCACCACCGAGGTGGGGGAGCTGTCCACGTATACCCACCTGTGGGCCTACGAGAGCCTGGCCGAGCGCGAGGAGCGCCGGGCGCGGCTGCAGGCTGACGAGCGCTGGCGGGCGTTCTTGCCCAAGGTGCAGCCGCTCATCCACACCCAGCGCAACCGGATTCTCGTGCCCACCCCCTTCTCCCCGCTGCGGTGAGGGCGATGGGTCGGCTGGACGGGAAGGTCGCGATCGTGACCGGGGCCGCCCAGGGGATCGGTCGAGCTATCGCCCAGGGCCTGGCCGAGGAGGGGGCCCGCATCGTGGTGGTGGATATCAAGGGGGCGGCCGAGGCCGCCCTCTCCTACCCCGACGGCGTGGGCATCGCCGCCGATGTCTCGGTGGAGGAGGACGTGGCCCGCATGGCCGAGGAGACCATGGCCCGCTGCGGCCGCATCGACATCTTGGTCAACAACGCCGGCCTGTACGCCTCCCTGCCCATGCGCCCGTTCACCGAGATCCCCTTGGAGGAGTGGCGGCGGGTCATGGACGTCAACGTCGCCTCCATGTTCCTCTGCTGCCGGGCGGTGGTGCCCGTCATGCGCAGGCAGGGAGGCGGCAAGATCGTCAACATCTCCTCGGGCACGCCCTTCCGGGGGGTGCCCTTCATCCTCCACTACGTGACCAGCAAGGGAGCCATCGTCGCCTTCACCCGAGCCCTCGCCAGGGAGCTGGGAAAGGACGGCATCCTCGTCAACTGCGTGGCCCCCGGCTTCACCCTGTCGGACGGGGTCAAGGCCCACCCGGAGGTGATCGAGAAGCTGCGAGAGGTCTCCATCGCCGCTCGCACCATCCAGCGCGACCAGCTGCCCGAGGACGTGGTGGGAGCCGTGGTCTTCCTGTGCGGGCCGGGCTCGGACTTCATCACCGGCCAGACCATCGTCATCGACGGCGGCCAGTACTTCCACTGACCTCCTTGAGCCCGTGATCCTGGCCTTGTACGAGCACGAGCGGGGGGTGGAGGCCCTGCCCGGAAACCGGGTCGTCTACGACCTGGCGAGGGGCGAGGCCCGGTTCGGAGCCGCGCGGGTGGAGGGACCGGCGCTCGTGTTCGAGCTCTCGGAGTACGGCGGGGCCGGCGCCAAGCTGGCGGCGGAGGTGCGCCTCGATCCCCGCCTTCAGTGGCTCATGCGCTGCGATCGAGTGGACTTCCCCCCTGGGAGCGTCGCCTACCGGCACGTGCACCCGGGCCCGGGCATCCGCCGACTCCTCGTGGGCGAGCTCCGCATCGAGAGCCCCGACGGCGTGCGCACCTATGGTCCTGCGGGAGCCTGGTTCGAGGACGCCGACTACCCGGTGGTAGCGACTGCCTCGCCGACGGAGGAGACGGCCTTCGTGCGGGTGATGCTGCTTCCACGGGAGTGGGCGGGCAAGCGCACCATCCGCTACCTCGACCCTGCCGACGAGGGCAAGCCGAAGCTGCAACGGGCGACCGTGCTCCTCGAGGCGCCGATCGAGCTGTGAGGAGAAGCGGCGGCAAGGTCCTGGTCGATCAGCTCGAGCTCCACGGGGCCAAGCTCGCCTTCTGCGTCCCCGGCGAGAGCTACTTGCCCGTGCTCGACGCCCTTTACGACTCCCCCATTCGGCTCATCTCCTGCCGCCACGAGAGCGCGGCCGCGAACATGGCCGAGGCCTACGGCAAGCTCACCGGTCGCCCCGGCATCTGTCTCGTCACCCGCGGCCCGGGAGCCACCCAGGCCGCGGTGGGCGTGCACACGGCGGACCAGGACTCGACTCCCCTGCTCCTCTTGGTGGGGCAAGTGCAGCGGGCGCTCCTCGGCCGGGGGGCTTTCCAAGAGCTCGACTACCCCTCCGTGTTCGGCTCCATGACGAAGTGGACGGCCCAAGTGGAGGAGGCAGGGAGGATCCCCGAGTACGTGGCCCGGGCGTTTGCCCTCGCCACCAGCGGCCGTCCCGGCCCCGTGGTGCTGGCGCTGCCGGAGGACGTCCTCTCCGAGGAGACGGATGCGGGCGACGCTACCCCCGTCCACGTCCCCCGCCCCCATCCCGACGATGCCGATCTCGTCCGTCTGGGGGAGCTCCTGGCTGCCTCTCGGCGACCCTTGGTCATCGTGGGCGAGGGGGGCTGGACGGCCGAGGCCGGAGAGGCCGTGCTCGCCTTCTGCGAGACCAACGAGCTACCGGTCTGCGCCTCGTTTCGCTGCCAGGACTACGTGGACAACCGCTCGCCCGTCTACGTCGGCCACCTCACCATCGGCATGGATCCCAACCTGGCCCGGCGGGTGGAGCAGGCAGATCTCATCCTCGCCCTTGGCGGGCGCCTAGGGGACATCGCCACCCGGGGCTACACCCTGCTCCAGGTGCCCCGCCCTCGCCAGACCCTCGTCCACGTCCACCCCGACCCCGGCGAGCTGGGCCGCGTCTACGAGCCCGATCTCGCCATCGTCTCCGACCTCACCGAGATGGGAGAGGCTTTGCGGCGCCTGCTCCCTCTCGACTCCTCAGCGTGGAGGGAGTGGACCGCCTCCGCCCGGGCCGACTACCTGGCCAACCTCGAGCACCAGCCCATGCCGGGCGACGTCGACCTGGGGGAGGTCATGGCCTTCCTCCGCCGTCGCTTGCCGGAGGACGCCATCCTCACCTCCGGGGCCGGCAACTTCACCATCTGGGCCCACCGCTTCTACGAGTTCCGACGCTGCGGGACCCAGCTCGCGCCCCGCTCGGGCGCCATGGGCTACGGCCTGCCGGCGGCGTTGGCGGCCAAGGCCCTCCATCCCGACCGCCTGGTCGTCTGTCTTGCCGGCGACGGCGACTTCATGATGGCCGCCTCCGAGCTCGCCACCGCCGTTCAGTACGAGCTGCCGGTGATCGTGCTGGTGGTCGATAACCGGATGTACGGCACCATCCGCATGCACCAGGAGCGCCTCTACCCAGGCCGGGTGATCGGTACCGATCTCGTCAACCCCGACTTCGCTGCCCTTGCCCGCTCCTTCGGCTGCCACGGCGAGACGGTGGAGCGGACGGAGGAGGTGGAGGGGGCGTTCGAGCGGGCGGTGGCCTCAGGACGGCCGGCGGTGATCGGGCTCAAGGTCGACCCGGAGGCGATCAGCCCCCGGGCCACCCTCTCCCAGATCCGAGCCGCCTCGCTCGCCGTCGCTGACGCCCACGACTAGGCTTCGACCGGCAGGCCCGAGGAAGGAGGAAAGGATGGCACGAGCCTACTACAGCACCATCGTGGACAAGCCGGCCGAGGAGGTGTGGCGGGCGATCCGAGACTTCAACGCCCTTCCCCTCTGGTTCTCGGAGGTCGTAGCACGGAGCGAGATCGAGGAGGGGAAGGCCGGAGACCAGGTGGGAGCTGTCCGCAGCTTCACCTTGCAGGACGGGACCCACCTGCGGGAGCGGCTCCTCTCCCACTCCGACGTCACCCGCTCCTACTCCTACAACTTCGAGACGACGCCTTTCGACGTGGACAACTACCACGCCACCCTGCGGGTAACCACCGTCGTGGACGGCGACCGGGCCTTCGTGGAGTGGTGGACGACCTTCGACTGCGACCGGGACAGGATCGAGTACTGGCAGGACTTCTTCGCCAACCAGATCTTCAAGGCCGGGCTCGCCTCCCTCAAGGCCTACCTGGGCGCCTGATGGGCAGGCGCCAGGAGTACCGGGTGGAGGGGATGATGGTGCCCCTCTCCCACTACGCCGACGCGGTGCGGGCCGGCGATCTTTTGTTCGTGTCAGGGGTGGTCCCCGTGGATGCCCAGGGCAGGCTGGTGGGCGGCGACGACGTGGTGGCTCAGGCTCGGGCCGTGTTCGAGAACATGCGCCGAGTGTTGGCTGCGGCCGGGGCCGGCCCCCACGACGTGGTCAAGGTGACCGTGTTCCTCACCGACGTCGACGATCGCCCCAAGATCAACCCCGTGCGGCAGGAGTTCTTCGGCCCGACGAGGCCGGCCTCGACCTTGGTCGAGGTCAGCCGCCTCGCCATCCCCGGCGCCAAGATCGAGGTGGAGGCAGTGGCGGTCCTGCCGTGACCGGGGATCCCTACAACGCCGCCATCACCTGGATCGAGGAGCCGGCGCCGGCCCGACCGGGGCCGCTGGCGGGGAAGAGGCTCCTCGTCAAGGACCTGGTGGACACCGCTGGAGTCCGCACCACCTACGGATCCCGGATCTACGGCGAGCACGTGCCCACCCGCACCGCTCCCGTGGTCGAGCGCCTGGTGGAGGCGGGCGCAGTGGTGGTGGGCAAGGCCAACCTGCCCGAGTTCGCCTGGTCGGTCCTGGGGCAGAACCCCTGGTACGGCACCGTCCGCAACCCCGTCCACCCCGGCCGCACGACCGGCGGCTCCTCCAGCGGCAACGCGGCCGCCCTGGCCGCCGGCTTGTGCGACCTGGGCGTGGGCACCGATACCGGCTGCTCCATCCGTCTGCCCTCCGCCTGCTGTGAGACGGTGGGGCTCAAGCCGCGCTGGGGCGAGATCACGATGGAGGGCATCTTCCCGCTCTGTCCCACTCTGGACACGGTGGGTCCCATGGCCCGCACCGTGGCCGAGGTCGCCCTCGCCTGGTCGATCATGGCAGGGAAACCCCTGCCTGAGCCGCGGATCGCCGGGCTTCGGGTCGGCCTCATCCGCCGGCCGCCCGAGCTCGCCGACGGCAGGGAGACGGAGGTGAGCGACCTGGCCGAGGCGTGGGTGGCGGATCTGGAGGCCCTGGGGGCCCGGGTCGTGGAAACGAGCATCCCTCCTCCCAGCGCCAACATCTGGCCCCTCTTCAACCACGAGGCCCTGCGCTCCCACGCGGCTACCTTCCCCAGTCGGGCTGAGGAGTACGGGGACCTCTGCCGCTCCAAGCTCGAGCATGCCCTGCGTACCACCGAGCCCGAGTCCGTGGCCGCTGCGTACCGAGCCATCGAGGAGTGGCGGCGCTACCAGCCCGAGGTGGACCTCTTCGTCAGCCCCTGCTACGCCATCGACCTTCCCGCCGAGGACGCGGACGAGCTGGCGGTGCGACTTCCCTTCTCCTCGTTCCTGCGGTGGGTGAACCTCATCGGCTGGGCAGGCCTCGCCATCGCCAATATGCAGCTCGTCGCCCCCAGGAGCGAGACGGTGCTCGCCGCCGGGCTGGCCTGGGAGCGCCGGTAAGACCACGGCCAGGGGCGTCGCGATCGCGCCTGTCCGGGGCTGACGGGCATGTGCCGCACCGCTCCCGCGTCGGCTAGACGGTCCCCTCCCCAGGAGCAGGGCCGAGCTCCCTTGGCGGGGCGACGAGGGAGCCTACGTGCCCTTGAACTCCGGCTTGCGCTTCTCGAGGAACGCCTGGACGCCCTCGCGGAAGTCGTGCGTGGAGCGAAGGAGGCCGTAGGCGAGGCCCTCCAGCTCCAGACCGAGGTGGAGGGGTCCGTCGTAGACGTGGTTCAAGACCCGCTTGGCCATGGCCAAGGCGAGCGGCGACAGCTCGGCCAGCTCCCCGATCACCCGGTCGACGGCGGTCTCCAGCTCCTCGGCAGGCACCACCTCGGAGACGAGCCCCCAGGCGAGCGCGTCTGCGGCCGAGATCCGCTTGCGGCGCATGACCACGTCCTTGGCTCGCGACAAGCCCACGATCCGGGCCAGGCGCTGGGTTCCCCCCGAGCCGGGGATCATGCCCAGGCCTACCTCGGGCAGGCCCAGCTGGGCGTCCTCCGCGCAGAGGCGAAAGTCGCAGGCGAGCGCCAGCTCGAGGCCGACCCCCAGGCAGTAGCCGCGGATGGCGGCGATCACCGGCTTGGGGCAGCGCTCGGGCGCGGCCACGTTCCAGGCCAGGCGGGAGAGCTCCTCGGGGGTTGCCTGCAAGAAGCCGCCGATGTCGCCGCCGGCCGTGAACGTCCCCCCGGCCCCGGTGAGGACGACGAAGCCGATGTCGTCGTCTGCCCCTAGCTCGGCGAACACCTTGGCTAGCTGCGGTCGGGCTGCCAGGGGAACGCGGTTGAGCTTCCCGGGGACGTCCAGAGTGATCGTGGCCACCCGCCGCTCGCGGTCGCGCTGGACGCGGAACCCCTCGTACTCTGCCATCTCCCTCCTCGCTCGTCGTGGGTGTCGCGGGGGTCGCTGCCCCGCTAAGGGCTGAGATCCAAGATCATCGCAGGGGCAGGGAGCTCCCCGCGCCGCCAGGCGCCCTCCGCCAGGCCACGCGCGCTCCCAGGCCTTCCCCTGGCTCGCCTACCTCGCGAGGCTCGTGTAGTGGCTTTCCTGCTGCTCGCGGAGGCGCCGGCGCAGGATCTTTCCCGAAGGGCTCTTGGGAAGCGAGTCGACGAAGCGGTACTCGCGGGGCCGCTTGAAGCGGGCGAGGGTGGAGGAGGCCAAGCAGTGGGCGTCCAGCTCCTCCGCGGTCACCTCCCCGCCGGCGACGACGTAGGCGACCACCCGCTGACCCAGGCGCTCGTCGGGCGCCCCCACCACCGCCGCCTCGAGCACCTTGGGATGGCTCGTCAGCACCTCCTCCACCTCCAGCGGGTGGATGTTCTCGCCGCCGGAGATGATCATGTCGTCCACCCGCCCTACCAGCCACAGGTCGCCGTCCTCGTCCAGGCGACCGAGGTCGCCGGTGAAGTACCAGCCCCCCTTGAGGGCCTTGGCGTCGGCGTCCGGGCGGTTCCAGTACCCGGAGAAGGCCTCGTCCGACGACAGGTGGCAGATGACCTGGCCATCCTCTCCGGGGGCGACGACGTCGTCGGGGCCGGCATCGGGGTCGGGGCGTACCAGCCGCAGGCGCGCGTTCAAGGACGCCCTGCCGGCGCAGCCCGGCTTGGCCTGCTGGTCGCGGTGGATGGAGAAGGTGGAGATCTCCGTCGAGCCGTAGTGGGTGACGAAGCG
>CAZQRA010000053.1:0-17341 GCA_964595575.1 uncultured Gaiellales bacterium | reverse complement strand
TCGCTGACCGGGCCGGTCACGGCCTCGCCGCCCGGATCCGTACCGTCCGCCGCGAGAGACCGCGATTGCCCGCCGGCTGGTGCCGGTAGGCACCCGGGGCGCGACGGCCGCCGGCGGTTCGACCCACCGAGCTCGCTGCCGGTCCACGACCTCCGAGCGGGACCGCAGTGGCGCTCGGGGCGACGAGGGTCGTCCGATCTCGTCCGGCGCCGGCGATCTCGATCGCGTCGCTCGCCGCGTAGCTCACGCCGCTGCCCAGCAGCTTGAAGGTTCCCGCCGCGCCCTGGACGCGGCCGCGGCCGCGACCCGGCAGCCGGGCCGCGGCCTTGAGCGACGCGCGGAGAGTTCGGCCGGCGTCCGTCCCCATCATGACGTCGAGGCTACGAGCGGCGATCGGCTCCGCGCATCCGTCGATTCCACACGAATTCGCGCTCCGAGCCTGCCTCGAATTCCATGTGGAAGCTACGGATGCGACACGGCGGGGGCGCCCATAACCTCCCCGGGGGTGAATCTCTGTCGAGAACAGGAGGTCGTGATGATCCGCAAAGGGGCATGGAAGTTGCCGTCGCCGGCCCTCGTCGTCGCTTGCTTGGCGCTGCTCGTCGCACTCGCCGGCGCGGCGTTTGCGGCCGGCGGGTTGATCACGAGCAAGCAGATCAAGGACCGGACGATCCAGCTTCGCGACCTGAGCCCGGGGGCGATCAGGGCGCTGCGGGGACAGCGAGGGGAGCAGGGGCCTGCGGGCCCACAGGGGCCACAGGGGCCGCAGGGCCCACAGGGGCCACAGGGGCCGCAGGGCCCACAGGGGCCGAAGGGCCCACAGGGGCCACAGGGGCCAGAGGGGCCGAAGGGCTCCTTCGACCCGGCCAAGGTCAAGGCCGTTGACGGCCCGGAAGTCAAGACGTCCTTGAGCCTCGAAACGTCGTCGGTCGCCGAGTGTCCCGCGGGGAGCGTGGTGATCGGAGGCGGGTTCCAGGTCATCGAGGGCGACCTCCATCCGGCGAGCTTGCAACCGTTGCTCCAGCGCTCCCCGAACGCGTTCGTCGTCACTGTCAAGACCCCGAATTTCTTCACCAGCGGGCGATTTCGGGCCTACGCCGTTTGCGCCGCGCCGTGACGGGCAGGCGCCCGCATCCTTTGCCGCCCCTCGCCCTCGCCTCCCTGGCGGTCGTCGTCTTCCTCGCCGGGTCCGCGGCCGGCGCGCCGGCGAGGGAGACCGTCGGCGCCGCTCAGCCCCAGGGCTCCTACTGCGGCTCCGTGGATGGCGACAGCTACGTCTTCGAGGACGTGAACGGGCAGGTCGTGACCTCCAGGCGCTACGCGGTCTACCGGCTCGGGGCCACGACCTGCGCCTTTGCCAGGCGCTGGGCGACCAGGCTGAGCTACAACAAGAACCGGCTGGGGCCGCTCGCTCCGGCCTGGCCGGATAACCCCCGCACGAAGGGGCTGCCGCTCGTCCCGCCGCTTCCTCCCGGATACGCCTGCCGCCGCGCCCCCTCGCACTTCGACGTCACCCGCATCAGCGTGGGAGCGGTGCTCTGCCGGAAGGTGCCGGAGCCGCCGGGGCGCGCCCGCTTCTTCTTCTACCCCGACCTCAGGAGGTCGCCGTGAGCCGCAAACGGGCATGGCCGCGGCCCTCCCCGGCGGCTGCGCTCGCCGCCCTGGCGCTCGTCGTCCTCCTCACCGGCACGGGGTATGCCCTCTCCGGCTCGTCGCCCGGGGCGGGACGGGCTTCGGGAGCGCGCATCGAGACCACGCGGCCGCAGCTGATCGCCCCGACGACGGTCGCGGCGGTGCGCTTCGACGCCGTCGCCTTCGCCGACGCGGGGATGTTCGACCGCAGGCGTCCGGATCGCCTCACGATTCGTGTCCCCGGGCGCTACCTCGTCGTGGCGAAGGGGGTGTGGGACAGCCTCGGCGGAGGCGACCTGCGCGCGATCCAGATCGTCCGGAACGGAAAGCTGGAGAGCGAGCGCCGCGACCCTCCGCTGCGCACCGCCGCAGCGCCGCTCGACTACCCCTGGATCGAGCAGGCCGTCCACCAGGAGGTGTCCGAGATCGTCGAGCTGCGGCGCCTCGACCGCGTGCAGGTGCTCGCCTACCACACGAGTAGCGGCGGGGTCGAGCTGCTCCGCGCGCGGCTGGAGCTGCAGTGGCTCGGCCCATCGTGAAGCTCCTCTCATCGCCCGCCTCGGCCCTGCTCCGCCGACCGGCGGCGCTCCTGGCGGCCGCCGCCCGAGCGCTCGGACTCCTCCTGGGCCAAAGCGGCGCAGCCGCGTGCGGGCGGCGAGGGCGTGCTCGGGACTGCGGCGTGAGCTGCGAGCGGGCATGGAAGGTGCCGTCGCCGGCCCTCGTCGTCGCCTCCCTGGCGCTCATCGTCTCCCTCGCCGGCACCGGCTACGCGGTCGGCGTGCTGCCCCGAAACAGCGTCGGCACGGCCCAGCTTAGAAACGACGCCGTCGTCTCGTCCAAGGTCAAGGACGGCTCGCTGCGCGCCGCCGACTTCAGGCCGGGCCAGCTTCCGGCCGGCCCTCAGGGCCCCCCGGGGCCGCAGGGTCCGGCCGGCCCGAAGGGGGACAAGGGTGAGAGCGGGGAGAAGGGGGAGAGGGGGGATGCCGGCACGGCGCGAGCGTGGGCGACCGTGAACGCCGACGGCACGCTCGCCCGCGGAGAGGGCGTCCTCGCGGCCGGCAAGGGGCCTGTCCCCGGTATCTACTGCGTTCGCCTAGCGGACGTCGGCGCGAGCGCCTTGGACGCGGTGGCAACCGTGCGCGTGAAGCCGGGCTTCGCGATCGTCGCGGGCACCGACTGCACGGTGGGAGGGGCTGCCGGCACCTTCCAGGTGAATACGTACGTGTCCTCGCTCGGCGTGATCTCGGCCGCAGACGCCGCCTTCACCTTGGTCGTGCCGTAGCGGGCTCCTCGCTCCCGGCCTCTTCGCGGGGATGCCGACGGAGCGCCATCGTCGCCCCCAGCTCGGCCCGGGAGCGGACGCCGAGCTTGCGGTAGGCGCGGGCGAGGTTCGCCTCCACGGTGCGGCGGCTCATAAACAGCCGCTCTGCGATCTGCCGGTTGGTGAGACCCGAGGCCGCCAGCTCGGCCACCCTCGCCTCTCCCTCCGTGAGCTCCTCCGGCGCCCGGCGGACCCCGATCCGCGCCAGGTCGGCCCGGGCGCGCTCCGCCCACAGCGGCGTTCCCACCCCCTCGAAGAGCTCGAGCGCGCGGGCGAGGGTGGCGCGGGCCGCCCTCCTGGCGTTCTGCCGGCGCTGCAGGCGACCGCGCCAGAGGAGCGTGCGCGCCGTCTCGAAGGGCATGGCCAGACGCTCGTGCTGACGGAGCGCCTCCCCGAGCGCGGCCTCGGCGCCCGCGAGGTCGCCTCGCGCGCCGAGCAGGAGCCCCCGGCAGCGCGCGGCGACGGCCAGGGTCCAGGGACGGGGAAAGACGCGCCCTCGTTCCTCCAGGCGCTCGAGCAGGGCTTGGGCGCGCCCGAGGTCGCCGAGGGCGAGGACGGCCTCGACGTGGTCGCCCTGGAAGCGGTGGTCGGCCGGCTCGCGCATGCCGGTCGCGCGCAGGAGCTCGTCGGCGCGGGCGAAGTGGCGATCGGCCTTCCGCTCGTTTCCCAGCGACAGCGCCAGGAAGCCGAGGGTCTGGCGCGGGCGCGCCTCGCTTAGGGGGTAGCCCCCGGGGTGGGCGAGGAGGTGCTCGGCCCGCGCCCGCGCCTCCTCGACCAGGCCGAGGTGCGCCTCCACGTGCGCGAGCCAGGCCTGGGCGCTCCTCTCGAAGATGACGTCGCCGGCGCGCTGGGCGAGCTCGAGGGCCTCCTGCACGAGCTCCGCGGCACGGGGGAGCTCGCCGGTCAGGAAGGCGAGCACGCCCAGGTGCATGAGCTCGTGGCAGACCACGGGATCGTCCTGCTCGGCGCGCCCGCGCTCGAGCCACTCCTCGTGGCGGAGGCGGGCAGTCTGGAAGTCGTCGGTCAGTCTTGCCCAGTACGCCGGCACGTGGCTTCGCTGCCAGCCCTCGGCCGCCCGCTGGAGGCCCACCGCCCGCTCGACTGCCTCGGTGTCGGCGCCGAGACCGGCCTTGAGCTCCCACTCGGCGAGGCTGAGGAGCGCCGCCGAGTAGAGGCCGGGCTCGCTCGCCTCGTCGACGAGATCGAGCGCCGCCCGCGCGTGGGCGGCGCCGCGGGCGATATCCCAGTCGCAGACGCAGGAGATGCGGAAGTGGATCTGGGCGCGCACCGCAGGGTCGTCGACCCCCTCCAGCGCCTCCTCGGCCAGGCGGATGCCCTCGTCCCAGGCGCCCTCGAACCAGCGCACCATGCCGAGGAGGGCGAGGGCGGTACTGCGCACGTTCCCGGCGCCCGCTTCCTCGACGACGGCCTGGAGGGCCTCGCGGGCGCCGGAGGTGTCGCCGGCGGCGAAGAGGAGCTCGCCGAGATCCACGCCGCGACGCGCGGCCGCGTCACTGCGGGCAGGCGGGGTGAGGCGGAGCGCCTGCAGCTTGAGCTGAACGGCGGCGTCGATCGCCCCCCGCGCGCGGGCCTGTCGGGCCGCATCGTCGAGCGCCCGCGCGACCTCCTCGTCCGGCCCGGAAGCGGCCAGGCCGAGGTGACGAGCCCGCTCCTCGGGATCCGCGACCCGCCCGGCAAGCCCTCCGTGCAGGTCGCGGCGGCGGCTCGGGGTCGCTGTCTCGTAGACCGCGGAGGCGTAGAGCGGGTGAGCGAAGCGGATGCGGCCGCTCGGCTCGATGCGAATCAGGTCGGCGCGGAGCGCGGGCCCGAGGCTCGCCTCGTCGACGTCGTCCACGCGGGGGTCGGCCAGAGCAGAGGCTGTGAGGAGCGCGTCGCGCGTAGCGGCAGGGAGCTTGCGGATGTGCGCCAGGACGAGGCGCCGAAGGTTGTCCGGGAGGGGCAGGGCGCCACCGTGGCCGGGCTGCTCGCTCCGAGCCACGAGCTCGCGCGCGATCTCGAGCGCGTAGAAGGGGTTCCCGCCCGAGACCTGCTCGATCCGGACGAGCGTCGGCCGCGCGAAGGCGTGGCCGAGACGGTCCTTGATCATCGCCTGCAGCCCTGCGAGGCTGAGCGGGCCGACGGGGAGCAGCGACCGTCGCTCGCCGGCGAGGGCGGAGTCGAAGGTGGAGGGTCGCCCGTCCGCGGTGCGTACCGAGACCAGGAAGCCGACCTGCTCCCGCTCGAGCCGGCGGGCGGCGAAGGAAAGCGCGGCAGCGGTCGGCTGATCGAGCCACTGGGCATCGTCGACGGCGACGACGACGGGTCCGTCGATCGCTCGCAGGAGCGAGAGGAGCGCCGCCGCGACCGCCCTTCGCTCGAGGGGCGGGCCGGTAGGCGCGCGACGGAGCAGGGCGATCTCGAGCGCAGATCGTTGCGGCACGGGGATGAGATCGAGCGCTGCCTCGGGAAGCCCGCCCACAAGGTCGCCGAGCCCGGCGAAGGAGAGACTCGTCTCCGCCTGCGTCGGCTGCGCCGAGAGGACGCGGTACCCGCGCTCCCCTGCCTTGCGGACCACCTCGCGCCAGATCGTCGTCTTGCCGATCCCGGGCTCTCCCTCGAGTACGAGCGCGTGGGTAGAGCCGCGGATCGCCTCCAGGAAGCGATTGGCGGCTGCGAGCTCCGCCTCCCGGCCGACCACCATGCTCGACGACATCGACCAAGGATTGCACCGATCGCTTCCGAGCGCGAGCTGCCAAGGGTTCGGCCTCGATCCCTCCCGTGTGCCTGCCGGCTGAGGCCACGGAGTGGTGTTGGGAAAGCCGGTCGATAGGGCCCCCTGGAGGCCGGAGGGCGCCATGCCGAGGGCGAGCGGTCCCTCCCTGCCCCGCTCGAACACGCGGCCCGGCCGCGTTAGGATCTCGTTCACCGTGCGGAGGTTGCGGCTGAAGGTGCGGCTCCGACCGCTCGACGAGGCGGAGGCCTACGCCCGCTGCCATGGCGGCCGCGGTGCCGACGTCCGCATCGTCCACGTCGAGCCGCGGCGGCCCCGTTACCAGCTGCGCATCACCGGCGAGGACCTGCGCCGCTCGTTCGAGCGCCGCCTGGAGGCGCGGGAGCGGCTGGCCGAGCAGGTCGGGTCTCGGCCCAGCGAGTGACCGGCGACGAGCCTCGGGAGGGGTCGACTGCGACCGTGTCGCCGCAGGAGACGCGCGTCGGCTGGATCGGCACCGGGGTCATGGGAGGGGCCATGTGCGGTCACCTCCTGGCTGCCGGCTACCGGGTGACGGTGCACAACCGGACGCGGGCCCGGGCCCAGCCTCTCCTCGATCGGGGAGCGTCCTGGGCCGACACCCCGGCCCAGGTGGCGGCCTCCTCCGACGTGGTCTTCTCCATCGTCGGGTACCCCCAGGACGTGCGCTCGGTGATCCTGGGGAACGAGGGCGTCCTCGCCGCCGCCCGCCCGGGGACGACGGTGGTGGAGATGACGACCAGCGAGCCCTCCCTGGCCGTGGAGATCTACCGAGCCGCCAAGGAGAGGGGCGTGGACGCGGTGGACGCTCCGGTGTCGGGCGGCGACGTCGGCGCCCGCCAGGCCACCCTGTCCATCATGGTGGGCGGCGAGCCGGCGGCCGTGGAGCGGGTGCGGCCCCTGCTCGCGCTCCTGGGGAAGACCATCGTCCACCAGGGCGGTCCCGGCGCCGGCCAGCACACCAAGATGGTCAACCAGATCCTCATCGCCAGCGGCATGGTGGGCGTCTGCGAGGCGCTGCTCTACGGCTACCGCGCCGGGCTCGACCTCGAGCGCGTGCTCGAGTCGGTGGCGAGCGGGGCCGCCGGCTCCTGGTCGCTCTCGAACTACGGCCCGCGCATGCTCGCCGGCGACTTCGAGCCCGGGTTCGTGGTCGAGCACTTCATCAAGGACATGGGCATCGCCTTGGCCGAGGCCCGGAGGATGCGGCTGTCGCTCCCCGGGCTCGCTCTGGCGAGTCAGCTGTATCTGGCCCTGGAGGCGCAGGGGGCAGGGAGGAAGGGGACGCACTCCCTGATCCTGGCCCTGGCCCGGCTCTCCCACGTGGACTGGCCGGGAGCCGCCCGCGACTCCGGCTAGCGAGACCAGCAGGAGCAGGTCGTGTGGCCGGGATCGGGGGTGTCCACGGGCAGCCCGCACCGGCGGCAGAGGGGAGGCACGATTCCCGCTTGGGCAAGGAGCGCGCGGATGAGGATCGCCCACAGCATCGCCCAGGGGGCAAGGAGCCACGCGGACGTGATCACGCTCCGCTCATCGGCAGGATGAGCACCGGGCTTGAGCCCTGAAGCGGGGGAGAGATAGACGGCGATCCGGGGAGTCTCCGACGGCGCTCCCGACCTCGTCTACAATGCCAGCGTGAGCTGGGTCTTCGCCGCGCTCCTCGCCTGCGCCCTCCTCGTGCTCGTCGGCGCGGAGTGGCCCCGGCTGAGGCAGCTCCCCGTTCTAGAGCGACGCGCCGGGAGCAGGCGGAGACGGCAGCGGAGAGAGAGGCTGCGGCTCGTCAGCTCCGAGAGCGAGGAGTTCGCGGCCAGCGTGCGCCGCGACCTGGAGCGGCTTCCCACCATCGAGGAGCAAGAGCCCCACCGCTAGCCGCTCGCTCAGGTGGCGGTCCCTCAGCGGCCGGCCCGAACGAGGAAGCGGGCTCGAAGCTCGGCCGTGTTGGGCAGGATCCCTCCCAGCGTCTCCACGTTCTTCGTCTCCTGGAAGTCGGCAACCCGCACGGACAGACGGTGCCGTCCCCGGGGGAGGGGTGGGACGGAGACCGTCGCCCGCCCGCCGGCGGCATCGTAGGAGACCTCGGCCGGGCGGCCGTCCACCTCGGCCACGAGGGAGGAAGGATCGACGCCCGACCCCCCGTCGGCAACGGCGAGGAGGAGCTCCGTCGCCCCCTCGCGCACCGCTCTCGTCAGGAGCCGTAGGCGGGGTGGGGCGACGTCGTCGACCCAGAGGCGGAAGGTAAACGGGCCCGGGCGAGAGCCGGCAGGCGTGTCGAACACGAGGTCGTAGACGCCGGGGCTGGGGGCGAGGGCCGCCACCACCGGGATCGGGGTCCCGAAGGATCGGCGGTAGGGGTTGATGTCTAGGGGCAGGGCGGCGTAGCCGGCCAGGCGGTTCTCGTCTCCCGCCACCACCAGCCGGGGGGTGACGCGGACCCCGCGGGCGGCGGAGAGGAGGCGAGCGCCGAGGTTGGCGACCGGCCGCCGGAGGACGACGCGGAACACCTGCTCGGGCCCGGGCAGGTTGTTGGAGACCCCGGAGGGCTGGGGCGAGTCGGGGTAGCGGTAGGAGCGGACGCGCGCCCGGCCCCGGCGGGTATCGCCGAGGTAGACGCCCGGCCCGGGGAGGGTGCGCGAGGGAGGCCCCAGGCGCCTGCGGGCGCTGCGGAGCCAGAAGGGGACGCGGAGGCGAGCGTCCCCTCGTGCGAGCACGATGAAGCCGCTCACGTCGCCCTCGCCGGCGTCGGGGGAGGCGAGAGCTTGGATCTCGAGGCGCCCGGGCACCTCCACCGTCGGCGGCGCCTGGAGAGAGACGCCGACGGGAGCCGCCTGGAGCTCGACCTCGACCTGCCAGGCTCCTGCGCCTCCGCCCGCGTCGGCGAGGTCGACGGCTCTGGATACCCGTGCCCCTGGGGCTACTAGCCCGAAGGAGAGGGCAGCAGGGTCGGCGAACAGGGAGGGGGCATCCGCGCGGGGCAAATCGACGAGACCCCCACCCTCGCGGGCGGTCGGAGCCTCCTTGGCTCGCTGGAGGTCGGCGAAGACTGGCCTGCCGGTGAGGACGAGGGCGGACTTGATCTGGGCCACCGTCCAGTCGGGGTGGCGCTGCCGAAGCAGAGCGACAGCTCCGGCCACGTGGGGGGCGGCCATGCTCGTCCCGCTCAGCTCCCCCCAGGACCCGGAGCGGCCGGGGAGGGAGGAGAGGACGGACACCCCGGGAGCGCTGACCTCCGGCTTGAAGCCCAAGGAGAGAGGGGTCGGCCCGGAGGAGGAGAAGGGGGCGACCACGCCCGCCTTGGTGACCGCCGCCACCGTGATCGCCTTGGCGGCGGTGCCCGGAGAGGAGACGCTGCCCCGCCCGAACGCGTCGAAGTCGTTGCCGGCCGCGACCACGGGGACGACCCCCGCGTCGGCGGCTCCGTTCAGGGCCTCCGCCACGAGGTCGCGGGAGGGCTCGATCTCAGGCTCGCCCAGGGAGAGGTTGATGACGTCCATGCCGTCCCGTACCGCCGCCTCCACCGCCGCCGCCAGCTCGGGAGCGTTCCCGTTCAGGCCGAAGCCGGGAGTGGGGATGGTGAGGGCCTTGTAGTTGCCGAGGTAGGCGCGGGGAGCCACCCCGGACAAAGGGGTGCGGCCGTCGACCGCGCCCAGGCTGTAGTTCCCAGCGGCGATGCCGGCCACGTGGGTGCCGTGCTCGGAGTAGACGGGGTCGAAGGGGAGGCGGGCGTTCTTCCAGCGCGGGGAGGGCGGCGGGAAGGCGCGGGCCACGATCACCTTGGGGGTCGTGTAGGCGGCGTTGCCCTTGGGGAAGCCTGGGGGGTAGGCAAGTCCGGAGGGGGAGAAGAAGGGGTGGCGGGGGTCGATGCCGTCGTCGATGATGCCGATCTTGATCCCGTTGCCGGCCGTGCTGAGGGCGGGAAGCCCCCACAGGAGATCGGCTCCGATCAGGCCGGGGGTGCGCTGGAGCGAGGCGCGGTAGCGGACGCTGGGGTAGAGGCGGGCGACCCCCGGCACTCGGGCCAGGTCGTCCAGGCGATGGGCAGGGAGGACGACTGCCAGCCCGTCCAGGACCACTCGGTAGCGCCAGCGGACACGGGCCCCAGGGACGGCGGTGCGGATGCGACGGGCGAGGGCCTGCTGCTCCCGGGCTAGGGCGGCCAGGTAGCCACGCGCCGTGGCCGATCGGAGGTCGAGGCGAGCCCGCTTGGCGTGGGCGGCCAGGGCCCGGCTGGAGCGAAAGGCGGTTGCGAGCGCAGGCGGCTCCAGGGCCACGACCACCTCGGTGGCAGGGCCGGATCGAGCCTGGGCCGGGGCGGCCACGGCCAGCCACGCGAGGAAGGAGACGAGGAGGAGGTGGCGGGAGCGCACGGGGATGCATGGTACGTGGCGGCCGGCCGCCGAGCGCTCAGCCGACGCTAGAATGGAGCCGGCGCGGATGTGGCGGAACTGGTAGACGCGCACGGTTCAGGTCCGTGTGGGGGTAACCCCGTGGAGGTTCAAATCCTCTCATCCGCATGAGGCCCCGAGGCTCGGGGTCGCTTCTGTCTCAGGGCGAGGAGGAGGAGGCCTCGCCGGCTGGAGGCAGCAGGGCAAGCACCTGGTCGGCGTGGGAGTCAGGGTCGACCCGGCGCAGGACCTTGCGCACGGTCCCGTCCGGGCCGATGAGGAAGGTCGAGCGCTCGACGCCCATCCGCTTGTGGCCGGATATCGTCTTCTCGACCCATACCCCGTAGCTCTCGGCCACCGCGTGGTCGGTGTCGGCGAGGAGCGGGAAGGGGAGGGAGTACTTGGCCTTGAACCGGGCGTGCGACTCGGGCGGGTCAGGGCTGACCCCGAGGACAACGGCTCCCCGCCCCTCGAGCTCCCTCCAGGCGTCGCGGATCCCGCAGGCCTGGCGGGTGCAGCCGGGGGTGTCGTCCTTGGGGTAGAAGTAGAGGACGACCCAGCGACCTCGGAGCGAGGAGAGGCTCACTCGCTGGCCGCTGTCGCTCGCGAGCTCGAAGTCCGGGGCCGGCGTCCCTTCCTCGACCACGGGTGAATCCTACCGTCCTCGTCGGCGACCGTGGCGCCTCGGCTACCCTGGTGCCAGCGTGCGGGAGCAGCGGCCGTGAACCCGACTCTGCGCGGCCTTCTGATCGTGGCCTTCGTGGCCGCGCTAATCGTGGTGCTCCAGCTCGAGCAGACCCTGGTCGCCCTGTCCATCCTGCTCCAGGTCGCCTTCCTGCTCGCCGTCGCTTTCTTCGTGTTCCTCGTGTGGCGGGAGCGGCGGGCCGAGATCGGCACCTGGCCGGCCCGGGCCAAGGCAGCCTTCTACGGGGCCGCCCTCCTCATCGTGGTGGACGTGGGCGCCTACTGGCTCGACCGGCCGAGCGGCTTGGCCGCCGTCGCCTTCCTGGCTGTGCTCGTGATCTGCGGCCTGGCCATGGTGCGGGTCTGGCGCGACCAGCACCGGTACGTGTAGCCGCCGCTACACCCGTACCCGGGAGGTGGCTCCGTCCAGGAAGTCGAGGGCGGCGCGGATGTCCACGCGGTGCCCTACGAAGATGGGGGTGTCCCGCTCCGTGTAGCGACTTGCCTCCGACTCGCGCAGCCGCAGCATGAGGTGCATGAAGTCGGCCGGCTCGTCGCACTCGAAGGCGGTCATGAACTCCTGGTCGTCGATCCCGAACGAGTAGGTGGTGTGGTTGTGGATGGAGGGGTGCTCGGCGCCGATGCGGATGTGCTCGTCCATGGCCCGTTGCCGGTCCTCGAGGGGAAGCGAGTACCAGGGCCGAACCTTGACGAACGGGTATACGACGAGGTAGGGGGAGCCGCGGGGGGTGATGCGGCGGGCTTTCCTGGCGCTCGTGTACTGGGAGGCCTTGGTGGTGGCGAGGTAGGAGTAGGGGGTATGGAGCCACGAGGAAAGAGGCGTAGCGTTGAGGGCCGCGCCCAGCTCCTCCAGGTCGAGGTAGCGCCGGGTGATCTTCCAGAGGAAGAAGTCGCAGTCGGGTCGCACGCCCACCGTCGAGTACGCCTGCAGGTAGTCGAGCTGCGAGCTCCACTCCTCGACCACCTCGGCGAAGGCTTCCTTGCCGGCCAAGCGCTCGTCGATGGGAAGTCGCCGCCAGGCAGGGTCGACCTTGTAGAAGGTGTAGGCGACGTACTGCCCGACCTCGGCCCTCACGGCCGACATGGTAGCGACGGGGGCAGGGCGGACCGGCCAGGCGCCTGCCGGCGCTCAGGGAAGCGCGAACGGCGCGCTGCGGCGGGTGGCCGGCGGCCCGGTGTTGACGGGGGCGGTGAGGCGGAGCGTGAACCGATAGCGGCCGGGGGCGAGGCGCCGGGCTGGAAGCGACACGAGGGTGGGCGTCTCCGCCCGAGCCCGCCCGCTCGTGGCCAGGGTGGTCGAGCGGCGGGGGAGCTTCTCCAGCCGCAGGAGGTAGTTGCAGTCGATGTCGCAGGTGAGGGAAACCCGGAGAGGGCTCGATCGCAGGGCTCGCCCCCGGGGGAAGGCCACCTTCGCTCTCGGCGTCAAGGCGAGTCCGGGGCAGCGGGCGATGACTCCGCCCCGGGCGTCGCGGGCAGCTTGGGTCACCGCCGGGAGGCTGGCCTTGGGGGTGTCGTCGGCGTAGTAGACGCCCGACTGCCAGCGGTCGAGGTCGCTCTCGTCGATGGCGTGGAAGACGAGGAAGGCGCGGACGTTGGGCTGGCAGAAGGCAAGGGCCATCGCCTCGCGGTAGTAGGCCCCTTGGGTCGCCTCGTCCACCGGCTTGGTGGTGGTCGGCTCCTTCCCCGTGTACAGGGCTGCCTTGGCTGGGGGTATGGCTGACTCCACCCCGAACTCCCCGTACACGATGGGGAGGGAGGAGCCCGGCTGGGCGGTGCCGTCGAAGGCCGCGCCCAGCAGGGAGACGAGCTTGTCGTAGTCGGCCACGGCGATGGTGGTGGACTTGGGGTGGGTGAAGCTGGGCGGAGTGGAGGAGGTGTCCTGGTAGACGTGGATGGCGAAGGCGTCCATCACCGGCCGGTCGCGACCGCTAGCCCGGTAGGCGATGCCCATGGCCCGGATGAAGCCGGTGGGGGAGTGGGTGGGGCGGATGCCCCCCGGTCGGTCGGAGCCCCGGGGCGACAGGGCTCCTCCGATCACGGCGGCGTCCGGGGCGACGGCCTTGACGGCGTCGTAGGTTTTGGCCAGGAGCGACAGGTAGGCAGAGGGAGCGGCGCTGGAGCCGTTCCCGTCGAACTGAGGCATCCAGAAGCGGTTGAGGTTGGGCTCGTTGCCCACGACGATGTCCCGGAAGGTGGGGTAGTCGCGGGCGACGGCCGCCGCGTAGGCGGCGAAGTCGTCCTGGTCGGACTCGTCGAGGGGCGTCGTGCGGCTGCCGAAGTTGGTCACGGACACGAAGACCCGCATGCCGGTGAGCTGGGCGGCGGCGGCGAGGTTGGAGAGCGCCTGCCGCTCCGCGGGCGTGGGCTCCCGCAGGCCCGGGGCCCAGATGGAGGTAACCCGGACCGCTCGGAAGCCGGCCAGCCGCATGAGCTCCAGCTTGGCCTTGGTCGCGACCAGGGTGGGCTGCTTGACCTGGTCCTCGGCTGCCCCGACCACCATGGACGGACCGCCGGCTGCGGCCGGCGGGGCGAGGGCGAGGCCGAGAGCGACGACGGCGAGGAGGCGACCCACGGAATCACCATAGCCACTGGCTAGGCTTGAGCTCGGGATGTCCGTCGAGGCCAGGCTCAGGTCCCTTCCCGACAAGCCCGGCGTCTACCTGTTCCGAGGAGAGGACGGCTCCGTCCTCTACGTCGGCAAGGCCAAGTCGCTTCGGGCCCGGGTGCGCAGCTACTTCCAGCGCGGCGGCGACGGCCGGCCGGGGACGTCCCAGCTCGTTTCCCGGGTGCGGGACGTGGAGGCCATCGTCACCGCCTCCGAGGTCGAGGCTGTCCACCTGGAGCAGAACCTGATCAAGCGCTACCGCCCTCCCTTCAACATCCGCCTCCGCGACGACAAGTCGTTCCCCTACATCGCCGTGACGGTGGAGGACGAGTTCCCCCGGGTCATGTTCACCCGCGAGCGCCACCGACGAGGCGTCATCTACTTCGGGCCTTATGCCAGCGCCAAGAAGGTGCGGGAGACCTTGGACGTCCTCAACCGGGCCTTCAAGTTCCGCCCCTGCGAGGGGCCCAGACCGGGACGGCGCTCGGGGGTGCCCTGCCTCGACTACCACATCGACCGCTGCTCGGCCCCCTGCGTGGGCTACGTCACGGCCGAGGAGTACCGGCGCACGATCGAGGGCGTCATCGCCTTCCTCTCCGGAGACAGCCGCCCGATCGTGGCCGAGCTGGAGGCGAGGATGCGGGAGGCGGCGGCGGCGGAGCGCTTCGAGGAAGCTGCCCGCTACCGGAACCGGCTCCTGGCCGTGCGCCACCTGGCCGAGCGGCAGGCGGCCGACACGCGGGCCGTGGCCAGCGCCGATGTCATCGGGGTTGCCTGCCGGGGCGACCAGGCGGCCGTCCAGGTGTTTCCCCTCCGGGACGGCAAGATCGTCGATCGCTACAGCTTCCACCTGGAGAACGCGGGCGACGACCCGGCGGCGGTGGTGGAGGCCTTCTGCGTCCAGTACTACGGCTCCACCCCCAGCGTGCCCCCCGAGATCCTCGTCCCTCGGGAAGCGGGCGATACCACCGTGCTCGCTCAGTTCCTGTCCCAGCGCCGGGGCTCGCGGGTGGCGGTGCGGGCGCCTGCTCGGGGCGAGAAGAGGCGCCTGGTCGAGCTGGCCGTCCAGAACGCGAGGCTGGCGTTGGAGTCGGCCGCGGCGGAGGCGGAGCGAAGCCGCCTTCGCCGAGTGGAGGCGCTGGAGGAGCTGCGGGAGGCCCTGAACCTGGAGAGCCTGCCTCTGCGCATCGAGTGCTTCGACGTCTCCACCATCCAGGGGCAGGCGACGGTGGGCTCGATGGTGGTGTTCGAGGACGCCGTGCCCAAGCGGGCTCACTACCGCTCCTTCGTCGTGCGGGAGGTGGAGGGGCAGGACGACGTGGCCGCCCTGGCGGAGGTGATCCGGCGCCGGTTCGCCCGGGCGGGCGCGGATCCCACCGCTCCCGAGTGGGACCAGTCCTTCGCTTCCCTCCCCAACCTGGTCGTGGTGGACGGGGGCAAGGGCCAGCTCGCTGCCTGCCTTGCCGCCATGGCCGGCGTCGACCTCCCCCGGGTGGCGGCGATCTCCCTGGCTAAGCGGGAGGAGGAGGTGTTCGTGCCGGGAAGACGCGAGCCCGTCGTCCTCGACCGCTCCTCGGCCGGGCTCCAGCTCCTGCAGCGCCTGCGCGACGAGGCCCACCGGTTCGCTCTCGGGCGCCACCGCCGGCGCCGGGACGCCGAAGGGCGGCGCTCGCTCCTGGACGAGCTGGAGGGGGTGGGGCCTGCCCGCCGCCGCGCCCTCCTCCGGCACTTCGGATCGGTGGAGGCGATCCTGGCGGCGAGCCAGGAGGAGCTGGAGGGGGTGCCGGGCTTGCCCGCCAAGACTGCCCGCTCCGTCTATGCCCAGCTCCACAAGGCGGGTCGGCCCTGAGCCCCGCCCTGCTCGACGTCCTCGTCTCGGGCCAGGTGGCGACGCCCGAGCTCGTCCGCCTCTCCGGCCGAGAGGAAGCGGGCGGCTCAGGCGGGTCCTACCCGCCCAGGGGACTGACGAGCACGAGCAGGCAGAGAAGCCCGACGGCGACGACGAGGGCGCTCACGGGGGCACGGTAGCGACCGCCTGTAGGGTGCCGGTAAGGGCCCCGTTAGCGTCCCTGGAGGGAGCGGGCTCTCCTCCGGGACCCTCCTTCTCGGCTCAGGGCTCGGGGTCCGGCTGCATGAAGGGGTAGCGGTAGTCGGAGGGGGGCACGCACGTCTCCTTGATGGCGCGGGGACTCACCCAGCGGATGAGGTTCCACATGGAGCCCGCCTTGTCGTTGGTGCCGGAGGCGCGGGCCCCTCCGAACGGCTGTTGCCCCACCACCGCCCCCGTGGGCTTGTCGTTCACGTACAGGTTGCCGGCCGCGTACATGAGCGCCTGCTCGGCCTCCTCGATCGCCTTCCGGTCGCGGGCGAAGACGGCGCCGGTGAGCCCGTAGGGGGACGTCTTGTCGACGAGCTCGAGGGTCTCTCGCCAGCGCCTATCGGGGTAGACGTAGGCGGTGACGATGGGGCCGAAGAGCTCCTCCCGCAGCAGCTTGTCGCCGGGATCGGTCGTCTCGATGACGGTGGGCTCGACGAAGTAGCCCTCGCTGTCGTCGCAGCGGCCCCCCGCGATGACGCGCCGGCCGTTGGCCTTGGCCTCCTCGATCGCCTGCTTGTGCTTGGCGAAGGCGGCCTCGTCGATGACCGCCCCCATGAAGTTCTCGAAGTCGGCGACGTCGCCCATGCGGATCGACCGCACCTCCTCGGCCAGGCGGTCCCGCGCCGGGCGCCAGAGGGACTGGGGGAGGTAGATGCGGGACGCCGCCGAGCACTTCTGGCCCTGGTACTCGAAGGAGCCGCGGACAACGGCCGTGACCAGGACGTCGAGGTCGGCGGAGGGATGGGCGACGATGAAGTCCTTGCCGCCGGTCTCTCCCACGATGCGGGGGTAGTTGCGGTAGCGCTCGATGTTGGCGCCTACCGTCCGCCACATGGACTGGAAGACGGCGGTGGAGCCGGTGAAGTGGATGCCGGCGAGGTCGGGGCTTCGCAGCACCGCATCGCCCACGGCGGCCCCCGGCCCGTACACGAGGTTGATGACGCCGTCGGGGAGGCCTGCCTCCTGCAGCAGCCGCATGAGGAAGTAGGCCGAGTAGGCGGCGGTCGAGGCCGGCTTCCAGACGACGGTATTGCCCATGAGCGCGGGCGACGTCGTGAGGTTGCCGCCGATGGCGGTGAAGTTGAAGGGGCTGACGGCGAACACGAACCCTTCCAGGGGGCGGTACTCCAGGCGGTTCCAGACGCCGGTGACCGAGACTGGCTGCTCGGAGTAGATGCGCGTCATGTAGTCGACGTTGAAGCGCCAGAAGTCGATGAGCTCGCAGGCGGCGTCGATCTCCGCTTGGTGCGCGGTCTTCGACTGGTTGAGCATGGTGGCGGCGTTGAGCGTGGCCCGCCAGGGCCCAGCCAGGAGCTCGGCCGCCCTCAAGAGGATGGAAGCCCGCTCCTCCCATGGGGTCCGCGACCACTCCCGCCAAGCCTCGGCTGCCGCCGCGATCGCCCGCTCCACCTCCTCCGGTCCCGCCTGGTGCACGTCGGCCAGGACGTGGCGCTTGCGGTGGGGCATGACGGCGGGGAACGTGCGACCCGTGCGCACCTCCTTGCCCCCGATGATGCAGGGGATGTCCAGCCGCTGGCTCTCCATCTCGGCCAGGCGCTCCCTCAGCTCCCGGCGCTCGGGGGTGCCGGGAGCGTACGAGCGGACGGGCTCGTTGTGCGGGGAGGGCGGGCGGAAGATGCCGTGGGCGCTCACGGGGCGATTGTAGAGCGGTCACGTATGTAGAGTGCTCACGTGACCGTGACGCACGTACGCTACCGCATCCCGGGATTCGGCCCGGGGGAGGTCTACGCCCGGGGCGGCCGGGTCGTCCACCACGAGCTCCCCCCCTTCCTCGGCCCCGAGGGGCCACCCCGCGCCTCCTCCCGCTTCCAGCCTACCGTGGAGATCG
>CAZQRA010000052.1:0-17438 GCA_964595575.1 uncultured Gaiellales bacterium | reverse complement strand
GGCCACCACCCGGGCGGGGCCTCGCTGGACGAGCTGGCACGGGGGGTGGGCCTGCCCAAGTCGACCGCCCACCGGGCCCTTGCCGCCCTGTGCCGGGCCGGCCTCGCTGAGCGGCACCGGCCGGGGCGCTACCGGCTGGGATTGGAGCTGGTGCGTCTGGCCTTCGACTACTACGAGGCCTGCGACGAGCGCACCCTCGTCTTGCCCCTGCTCCAGGATCTGGTCGAACGCTTCCAGGAGACAGCCCACTTCGCCCGGCTGGACGGGCACGAGATCGTGTACGTGGCCAAGGTCGAGCCTCCCGGCCGCCACGCCCGCATGAGCTCCCGGGTAGGAGGCCGCAATCCTGCCCACTGCACGGGCCTGGGCAAAGCCCTCCTCGCCTACGCCCTCTCCGGCCCGGGCTCCGTCGAGCGCTACGTCGAGGAGCACGGCCCGCTCGCGCGACGCACGGCCCGCACCCTCGTCGACGCCGCCGACCTTACCGCGGAGCTAGAGCGAACCCGGAGGCGGGGGTACGCCCTCGACCGGGAGGAGAGCGAGGAGGGGATCGTCTGCATCGCCTTCCCGCTCTTTCTCGCCTCCTCCTCGACGCCGGCGGGAGCCGTGAGCGTGGCTGCCCTGGCCCACCGGACGCCGCTTCCGGCGCTGGAGGCGAGGGCCGACGAGATCCGCTCCGCCATCGTTCGCCACTTGGGATCGGTGACGCCGTGAGGATCACCGAGGTCGAGCCGATCGTGCTCCGTCTGCCTCAGGTGGACGTGACCCGCGCCGACGGCACCCAAGACGCCTTCCTCGTCCGCGTCCATACCGACGAGGGGATCGTGGGCGTGGGCGAGGCTGACACCTCTCCCTACGTCGCCCGCACGATGGTGGAGATGCCCTCGTCGCACTCCATCGCCCGCGGCTTCCGGGAGCTGCTCGTAGGGGAGGACCCGCTCCGGATCGACCGCCTGTGGCAGCGCATGTTCATGGGCAGCTACCACTACGGCCGGGCGGGGGCGGCCTTGCACCTTATGAGCGCCATCGACATCGCCCTCTGGGATATCGCCGGCCAGGCCGCGGGCAGGCCCGTGCACGAGCTTCTGGGCGGGGCGCGCGTGGACGCGGTGCCCGTGTATGCGAGCGAGGTCATGCCCGATACCCCGGACGAGGCGCGCCGGATCGCCGAGCGGGCGGTGGCGGCCGGCTACACCGCCCTCAAGCTGGGCTGGGGGCCGCTGGGGCGCGACCTCGGCCGCGACGCGGAGCTCGTGCGCGCCGCCCGCCAGGCTCTGGGGCCGGATCGGGAGCTCATGCTGGACGGGGGCATGGGCTACACGGTCAAGCGGGCGCTCGAGCTCCTGCGCCGGGTGGAGGAGGAGCGCCTGTACTGGCTGGAGGAGCCGCTTGCCGCCGACGACTACGACGGCTACCGCCGCCTCTCCGACGCCACCCCCACCCGCATCGCCGCCGGCGAGGCCGACTCGGGCCTCGCCGCCTTCCGCCGCCTGGTCGAGCTGGGCCACGTGGACGTGCTCCAGCCCGATCTCGCCCGCTGCGGCGGCTTCACCGTCGCCAGGCAGATCGCCTCTCTCGCCCGGGAGCGGGGGGTGGAGGTCGTTCCCCACTGCTTCTCCACCGGCGTCCTAGTGGCCGCCTCGCTCCACTTCGTGGCCACCCTCGACCGCCCCACCTTCTGCGAGTACTCGGTGGCAGACTCCCCGCTCGTGGGGCGGCTTCTGGCCGAGCCGTTCGCCCTCGACGGGGAGGGGAGGCTCCCCGTGCCCCAGGGGCCGGGCCTGGGCGTGGCCTTGGACGAGGGGCTCGTGGAGCGGCTGCGCGTCGCCTAGCCGGCATGGCCTCGATCGAGCTCATCCACGTCAGCAAGCGGTTCTCGGACGGGACCGTGGCCGTGCGCGATCTCAGCCTGGAGATTCGGGACGGCGAGTTCATGATCCTGGTCGGCCCCTCGGGGTGCGGCAAGACCACGGCGCTTCGCATGGTGGCCGGCCTCGAGCAGGTGACCGAGGGAGAGATCCGCATCGGCGGGCGGGTGGTGAACCACCTCGACCCGCCCGACCGGGACGTGGCCATGGTGTTCCAGAACTACGCCCTCTACCCCCACATGAGCGTGCGCGACAACATCGCCTTTCCCCTGCAGATGCAGCGGCTGCCCAAGGCAGAGATCGAGCGACGGGTGGCCGAGGCGGCGCGCCTGCTCGGGATCGAGGATCTCCTACGCCGCAAGCCCCGCCAGCTCTCCGGCGGCCAGCGCCAGCGGGTGGCCATGGGTCGGGCCATCGTCCGCCACCCCCAGGCCTTCCTCATGGACGAGCCCCTGTCTAACCTGGACGCCAAGCTGCGGGTGCAGATGCGGGCCGAGCTGGTCAAGCTGCACCGCCGTCTGGGGGTGACGACCCTGTACGTGACCCACGACCAGACCGAGGCCATGACCCTGGGGCAGCGGGTGGCGGTCTTGAGCAAGGGGGTCGTCCAGCAGGTGGACACGCCCCAGCGCCTCTACCGCTACCCGGCCAACACCTTCGTGGCCAGCTTTATCGGCAGCCCCTCCATGAACTTCTTGGCCGGCCGCCTGGAGGGGGACGCGGTCCTCGTCGCCGACCACCGCCTGGCCCTTCCCGAGGAGCTACGGCGGCGGATCGGAGACGGGCCGTCCCAGGTGCTGGTCGGCCTCCGCCCGGAGGCGCTCGAGGATGCCCGGGTAGCGGGCCTCGCGGGCGACGCCTCGCTGCCGGCCGAGGTGGAGGTGACCGAGCAGCTTGGGCCCGAGACCCTCGCCTACGTCCGCATCCCGGGCGTGGAGGCGGTCGAGCTCGGGGAGCGGCCGGTGGAGCTGGCCGGGGCCCTCGTTGCCCGCCTCGACCCCCGCAGCCCGGCCGAGCCCGGCGCCCGGCTTCGGCTCGCCGTCGACCTCTCCCAGCTCCACCTGTTCGATCCCGAGACCGGCCGCTCCCTGCTCCCCCCGCCGTAGCCGAGAGCGTGATCGGCGCCCGGCCGCTAGTCGGAGGGCGCCGCCAGGTGGCGCAGCCCCTCGTGTCGAAGGCCTCATCCCCGTCATGTAGCTGGTGGTGCCGGCCCAGGTGATGGACGCCTGCACCCGAGAGGCGAGTACTGTGTCCTGGTTGATGGAGCGAGGAAAGTACCTCCTGATCTGCAACATCCCCGGCCACTACCAGCTGGGGATGGCGACTACGCTCACGGTGCGTTGAGCGACCTCCCGTCGGTGGCTGGACAGACGGGGCGGCCGGCGGGCTGCCCCGTCTCGTCGAACCCGGACGTGGGCTTTCCTCCCGCAGGGATCGGTGCGAGGTACGGCCGGTCGGATCTCGGCAGCAAGGCCCCGGCGGCTAGCACCGCAGGCACGCTCAAGAGGAGGGCAGCGGCTACGGCACGGCTCAGCCGGCGCAGGCCAAACGGAAGTCTCCTCCCGCTGGACGCGGCGCGCGCGCCCTCGATACGTGCCGGGGCGGCAGGTGCTGGGGCGGCGGTCTCGCCGATGGGCGGGCGGGGCTCCGGCGGGGGAGGCTCTGTCCACTCGGTACCGTGAGGGCGTCGGGTAGGAGGGCGCGCGCCAGCCGGGCCAGCTCGGGATCGACGAGGACGAGCTCCGGGCTGATAGGGCCGAGGTCGACCTCGGGTCGGGCCGGGCTCGGCGGATGGCGAGGGGACGACAACTCCTCGGCGTTCATCCACTCCTCCGCGTTCATCCACGGACGGCGCGCTTCGTCGGCCATAGTGGCGGTTTCGACCGCAAGGCGACGGTCTCCTTTCTCGGCCCCACCGCAGTGTGCCGCTGCCTGTGCGCCCTTTCAAGGCAGCGGACGGCCGTATGTCGAAACAGTCATGCGCTGCCTCCGCGTAGAGTCTCTCCCCGTGGAGCGGGTGCAGCTCTTTGCCACCTGCCTCGGCGACCTCGTGTTCCCGGAGGCGGTGGCCGACGCCGAGGCCCTCCTGCGGGCGGCCGGGCTCGAGGTCGTGTTCCCGCTCGACCAGGTCTGCTGCGGGCAGCCGGCCTTCAACGCCGGGCACCGCCGGGCGGCGCGGCGGATGGCGCGCACCTTCGCCCGCGCCTTCTCGAGGGAGCTGCCGGTGGTGGTCCCCTCGGGATCGTGCGCGACCATGGCCTCTCGCTTCCTCCCCGATCTCCTCGGCTGCGAGCCGTTCGACGTCTGGGAGCTCTCGGCCTTCCTCGACGCCCGCGGTGCCGACGTACCGCGCCGGAACGAGGGCCGCCGCCTCGCCTACCACGACTCCTGCCACATGCTGCGCGAGCTGCGCGTCGTCGACCCTCCCCGCCGGCTACTCCAGCGCTCTGGCGCCGAGCTCGTGCCGCTTCCCCGGCCCGACCTCTGCTGCGGCTTCGGCGGCACCTTCTCCGTGCGCCAGCCCGAGGTGTCGGTGGCCATGGCCGACGACAAGCTGGCCGGAGCGGCGAGCGCGGATGCCCTGGTCACCGCCGACCCCGGCTGCCTCATGCACCTGCGCGGCCGGGCCGAGCGCGCCGGCACCGCCGTCCCCCTCGTCCACCTGGCCACGGCCCTGGCCCGGGGGGTCGGCCCGTGAGCGGGACGCCCGTGGGCCTCGCTCGGCCGCGGGGGGAGTTCCGGGAGATCGCCCGGCTCAAGCTGGCCGACCCCCACGTGGAGGCAGCCCTCGACTCCTCCACCGCCCGCCTCATGCGCAACCGTCTGGAGGCCTGGGCTGCGCTTCCTGACGTGGAGGAGCTACGGCGCCGGGCGCACGAGGCGCGGATGCGGGTGATCGACGATCTGGAGGCTCACGTCGCCCGTTTCCAGGAGGCGGTAGCGGAGCGGGGCGGGCGGGCCGTGCTCGCCCGCAGCGGGGAGGAGGCAAGCGCCTACGTGGTCGAGGTCTGCCGGCAGGCGGGAGCCACCCTGGCCGCCAAGTCCAAGTCCATGGTGTCGGAGGAGATCGGCCTCAACCGGGCGCTGGCGGCGGCTGGGGTGCGGGCGGTGGAGACAGACCTGGGCGAGTACCTGCTCCAACTGGCCGGCGAGCACCCCGTGCACATCATCGCCCCCGCCATCGAGAAGACGAAGGAAGACGCGGCCGAGCTCCTCTCCCGGGTAGAGGGGCAGGAGGTACCCCCCGAGATCCCCTCCCTCCTGCAGGCGGCCCGCCGCCAGCTCAGGGACACCTTCCTCAGGGCCGAGGTCGGCATCACCGGCGCCAACTTCGGCGTCTGCGAGACCGGCTCCATCGTGCTCGTCACCAACGAGGGGAACGCCAGGCTGGTCAGCGCCCTCCCCCGCGTGCACGTGGCCTTGATCGGTATGGAGCGGCTCGTCGCCACCCTGTCCGACCTGGCCGTGCTGCTCCGGCTGCTCGCCCGCAGCGGCACCGGCCAGCCCCTCACCGCCTACACCACCATCATCACCGGCCCCCGCCGGCCGGGAGAGGAGGACGGCCCTGAGGAGCTTCACGTGGTGATCGTGGACAACGGTCGCTCCCAGCTTCTTGGCGGTCGCTACCGGGAGATGCTCGCCTGTATCCGCTGCGGGGCCTGCTTGAACGTGTGTCCGATCTACCGCAAGACCGGCGGGGCCGCCTACGGCCCCGTCTACTCGGGCCCGATGGGGGCAGTGCTCGTGCCCCTGCTCGCCGGCCTCGAGCGGGCGGCCGACCTTCCCCACGCCTCCTCCCTGTGCGGGGCCTGTACCGACGCCTGCCCGGTCAAGATCCCGCTGCACGAGCTCTTGCTGGAGCTACGGCGCGACCTCGTCGAGGGAGGCGTGGCGCCCCTGGGGGAGCGGCTGGCCTTCGCCCTGTGGTCGCTTGCCTGGTCGTTGCCTGCCGGCTATCGGGTCTCCACCGCCCTTGCCCGCCTGCTCCAGCCCCTCGCCTGCCTGGCCGGCCCCGGGCGGGCCTGGGCGGCCGGACGGACGCTGCCTAGGCTCGCCCGCCGCCGCTACCGCGACCGCCGGTGAGCGAACGCAGCCTGGTGGAGGAGTTCGTCCGCAACGCCGAGGCGGCCGGCTTTTGCGTCCATCGGGGCGCGGTCCCGGCCATCGAGGGGGCCGGGGTCTCCCGCGCCCTCCACGGTCTCGCCGATACGGGCAGCGTCGTCCTGGCCGCCTCGCCGGAGGAGCCGCGGGCCCGCTCGCTGCTCCCCGAGGCGCACGTCTCCCTGCTCGCCGAGGACCGTATCCTGCCCGGCCTGGAGGAGCTCTTGGCGGCCCTCGGCGGCGACCTTCCCAGCGCCCTTGCCATCGTCACCGGCCCCAGCCGCAGCGCCGACATCGAGCAGCGGCTTGTGGTGGGGGTCCACGGGCCGGGGGAGGTGCACGTTGTCCTCACTTCCCCCCAGGACAGAGGTTAGGGTTGCTCCGTGCTTCCCATCGACCGTCCCCAGAAGATCATCTGCATCGGGCTCAACTACCGGGACCACGCGGAGGAGCAGGGGGTGGCGCTCCCCGAGCGGCCGCTCCTCTTCGCCAAGTGGCCGAATGCCTTGATCGGGCCGGGCGAGCCGATCGTGATCCCGCCCATCACCCAGCAGGTCGACTACGAGGCGGAGCTGGGCGTCGTCATCGGGCGGCGCCTGCGCGGCGTATCGGTGGAGAACGCCCTCGAGGCGGTGGCCGGCTACGTGTGCGTGAACGACGTGTCGGCGCGCGACCTGCAGTTCTCCGACAAGCAGTGGGTGCGCGGAAAGTCGCTCGATACCTTCTGCCCGGTGGGGCCGAGGCTCGTCGCCGCCTCCGAGGTGCCCGACCCCCAGGCGCTCTCCATCCGCGCCATCCTGAACGGTCGGGTGATGCAGGACTCGTCCACCGCCAACATGGTGTTCTCGGTGGCCGAGCTCATCGCCTTTATCAGCCAGGCGATCACCCTGGAGCCGGGCGACCTCATCGCCACCGGCACCCCGGCCGGCGTGGGCGTGTTCCGCGATCCCCCCGTGCTGCTCAAGCCGGGCGACGAAATCACGATCGAGATCGAGGGCCTGGGAGCCCTCACCAACCCCGTGGTTGCCGGGTAGCCCGGCCCCTTACTCCTCCAGCGCCGCTCCCCGCCGGGAGAGCTCCTCGTCCAGGAAGCGGCCCTCGATGGAGGCCTCGAGGTCGAACTCCTCTCCCACCTCGGGATCCTTGCCCAGGAGCTCTCGCTCCCGGACGTTGGCGGGCAGCACGGCCATGTCGGCCGACTCCCACAGCTCCAGGACGCCGAAGCGCTCACCGGCCTCGTTGGAGACCCAGAGCTTCAGCCGGAGGCCGGGCAGGTTGGCCGCCTCGTCGACGATCTCGTCGCGGAGCGCCCGGCGCAGCTCCTCGAGCGTCGTCTGGGCGTCGGCCAGGCTCCACAGGAGAAGGCGGACGAGCACTGACGCCGACTCTACTACGATCGAGCGGCTACCGGAGGAGGAGACGACGCTGGCGGAGAAGAGCGGAAGGACCGAGGGCTCCTAGCGTGCGCCGGACTCGCCTCGCTCTCCTCGCCGGCCTCTTCTTGGCGGCGCTCTCTCTCCGTCCCCAGCTCGTGGGCGTGGGGCCGCTCATGCCCGAGATCCAGGAGGACCTGGCCGTCTCCCACGCGGTGGCTGGGCTTCTCGGCACCATCCCCGTGCTCTGCATGGGCCTGTTCGCGCCCCCTGCGCCCTACCTCGTCCGCCGCTACGGGACGCGGGTGGCGGTGGCGGCGTGCCTGGCGGCGATCGCGCTCTTCGGGCTCGGTCGAGCGGTCGTCCCCGGCGCCGCCTGGGTCGTCGCCCTCACCTTCGGTGTCGGCCTAGGGATGGGCTTGGCTCAGACGCTCATGCCCGTGGCCGTGAAGGAGCGCTTTCCCCACCGCCCCGCCTTCGCCACGGGGGTCTACGCCACAGGCATCAACGGGGGATCGGCGCTCTCCTCCGCCTTGGCGGTACCCATCGCCGCCGCCCTGGGGAGCTGGCGGTGGGCGCTGGCGAGCTTCAGCCTGGTGACCCTCCTCCTCGCCCTCGTCTGGATCGTTGTCACCCACCGGGAGCCGGCTCACGTGCGGCCGGAGGCTCGGCCCGTACGGCTTCCTTGGCGAAGCGGGGTCGCCTGGCACCTGGCGGCGATCTTCGCGGTCATGTCCTGCGTGTTCTACGGCCTCAGCTCCTGGCTCCCTGATGCCTACGTCGAGCGAGGGTGGAGCGAAGCGAGGGCCGGGGCCTTGATCGGCGTCGTCAACGTGTCCGCCCTCTCGACCACCTTGCTCGTTCCCTGGCTCGCTGACCGCTACGGCTCGAGGCGGGCGTACCTCGCAGCCTTCGCCTCCGTCTACCTGGCGGGATCGGCGGTGCTGACCGCCCTTCCGGCCGCGGCCTGGCTGGGAGCCGCCCTCGTGGGCGTGGCCGTGGGCGGCCTGTTCCCGCTCGTCATGACGCTCCCGCTGGACGTGGCCGATCGCCCGGGGGAGGTGGGAGCGGTGGCGGCCATGATGCTGGGCGTGGGCTACACGGCCAGCGCCCTGGCCCCCGTCGCCCTGGGCGCCGCCCGCGACCTTGCCGGCGACTTCGACGCCACCCTGTGGCTGATCGTGGCCTTCGCCGGGGCCCTGCTCGCGCTCAGCGTCACCCTCTCCGGGGCGCGCCTGCGTGCGCGGGAGGCTCCCGAGCGACCCCTGGCGTGAGCGCCTCGTGCGTCTTTCCTCTCGGCGCGGGCGGGCCTGGGCTACCCGAAGCCGAGCGAGATCACGCCCCGGTCGATCAAGCCCTGGGTGAAGGCGGGGGCAGGGAGGACCTTGACCCCGTAGGCATCCCGCAGGAACCACTCGAAGTGGACGAAGATGCTCGAGCGCACCGTGTTCACCTTCTCCAGGCGTAGGAGGTCGTACACGGCCAGCCGGGAGCGCAAGGCGGCGCTGTCGAGGAGGCGCCCCACCACGGCATCGGTGAGGTCGCCCAGGAGGAGCAGGGGGTTCTCCCCCGCCAGCCGCTCGCAGAAGAGGAGGCCGGCCCGCAGCTCGACCCTTGCCCGCTCCCGGCGCCAGCCCAGGTAGAGGCGGGCAGGGGCCCGCTCGAGCACGGTCACGTCCTCGAGCTCCTCCTCGCAGAAGCGGGCGAAGGTATCGAGCAGCTCGCCGAAGGTGAGCGTCTGGGCCGCCCACTCGATCGGCCGCGACCGCCGGGCGTCGTCCAGGACGCGGGCGACCTCCAGGGCGCCCTCCGGCCCCTGGGGCCTGCGGTCGGGGGACGAAAGCCCCCGACCAGGCGCGGCCAGGCCGTGGGCTTGGAGCTCGCGGGCCAGCTCGGAGTCGGTGAGGGCTCCCAGGCGGGGGTCGGAGAGCGCCTCCAGGACGGCCAGCTCTGCTTGGCTCACCGTCCCCCTCTCTCCCCGGCGAGCTCGACGATGGCCTCGGGGGCGAGATCCGCCACCGGCAGCGAGATCCCGCCTCCCGCCCGGGCCAGGTCGGCCGCGCAACCGCCTCCGGAGCGGGAGGCATCGGCCACGACGAGGAGGATGCCCGACCGCCGAAGGCGGGCTCCCTCCGCCAGAGCGTCGGCCACCGGGTCGCCTCCCCGCCGCAGGGGCACGGTCGCCTCCCCGTCCGTGACTGCCACCACCAGCGGCACGGCGTTTTGGTACTTGGCCAGCTCCTGGCGGAGGAGGAGGCGGGCCCGGCGCAGGCCGTCGGCGAGGGGGGTCTGCCCGCTCAGGGGGATGTCCCGCAGGCGCCGTCGTCCGAGGGCGGCGCTGGTGGTAAAGGGAAGAGCCACGGTGGCCTGGGGAGTACCGCCCCGGAAGGCGACCAGCGCTACCTTGTCGCCCCGGCCGGCGGCGTCCTCGAGTAGGCGGAGGACGATCCCCTTGACCTTCTCCACCATGCGGTCGGCGTGCACCGACCAGGAGTTGTCGACGAGGAAGCAGATCGCGTAGGGCGCTCGGTGCTCCCGCACCCGCCGACGTAGGTCGGTGGGCTCGACCCGCAGAGGTAGGCCCCTTCCCCGTAGGGCCGCCGCTCGCAAGGTGGCGTCCACGGCCACGTCCGAGGGGAGGCGCGGCGCCAGCCGCGGTCGGGTGTACTTCCCCTTGCGGTGGGAGGCGAGCGAGCGGAGACGTCGTCCAGGGCGGGCGCGCTCGGCTCGGTCGCGCCGCTTTCGGCCGGCGAAGACGGCCTGGGCGTCGACGTCCAGGGGGGCGATGCCGGGGGTGCCCTCGATCTCGGCCTCGATGTCGAGGCCTACCTCACCCCTTGGGGGGCCGCTTTTTTTGTCAGCTCCGCGTCCAGCGCCTCCTCGAGCAGGCGGCGGACGAGCTGGGAGTCGACCGTAGGCGGGGGGGCGAAGGGATCGACAGGGAGCCGGTGGCCGAGCGCGAGGGAGGCCGCCTCGACCACGTCCTCGCTCGAGACCTGCTCCCTCCCCGCCAAGGCGGCCGTGGCCTTGGCGCACTCGACGATGGTCACGTCGGCCCGGTGGCTTGCCACCCCGGCCTTCACCACCAGGCGGGCGATGGCTGCGTAGAGGTGGTCAGGCATCCGCACCCGGCCCAGGGCCTTCTCCGCCTCGGCCAGGCGCCGAGCCAGCTCCTCTTGGGCATCGGCCCATGAGGCCAGGAAGGAGTCGGGGTCGGCCGTGAACGCCTCCCGCCGGCGCGCGATCTCGGCTCGAGCCTCGGGGTCGTACACGGCGTCCACCGTCACCTGGAGACCGATGCGGTCGGCGATCTGGGGCCTCAGCTCCCCTTCCTCTTCGTTCATGGTGCCGACCAGGATGAAGCGGGCGGGGTGGGCGATGGAGATCCCCTCGCGCTCCACCACGTTCACGCCCAACGCGGCGGCGTCGAGGAGGATGTCGGTCAGGTGGTCGTCGAGGAGGTTGATCTCGTCCACGTACAGGATGCCCCGGTTGGCCTCGGCCAGGAGCCCCGGCTCCAGGGCCCGCTCTCCCTCCCGTAGCGCTCGCGCGATGTCCACCGTTCCTGCCACCCGATCCTCGGTGGCGTTGAGGGGGAGATCGACGATGCGACGCCGGCGGCGGGCGAGGGGAAGCTCCTCGCCCCGGCGTCGTCGCTCGCAGCAGGCGGGGCAGGGGGCCGCGGGGTCGCAGCTGAAGGGGCAGTCGGCCACCACCTCGATCTCGGGGAGGAGCTCGGCCAGGCCGCGCACGGCCGTGGACTTACCCGTACCCGCCGGTCCTTTGACCAGCACCCCGCCCACGGCGGGGTTGATGGCGTTGAGCAGGAGCGCCCGCTTCAGGCGCTCCTGCTCCACGATGGCCGTGAACGGGTAGTAGCGGAAGCTCACGCCGTGATCACCAGCCGCTTGCCGAAGGTGGGCTCGGCCTGGACGATCGGCGGGAACTGCCAGGTCCCGATCAGGGGCACCGCCGTATCCCGGTTGACCTTGACGTCCACCACGAACGGCCGCCCGCTGGCGAGGGCGGTGGCGAAGGCGTCGGCCAGGTCGCCGGGCGCCTCCACGGAGATCCCGCCTGCTCCCATGGCCTCGGCCATGCGGGCGAAGTCCGGGTTCCAAAGCTCCCCCGTCTTGTGCTTCATGAAGCTCGTAGCGATCTCCCGGTTGTCCATGTAGAACCGCTGGAGGTCGCGGATGACCCCGATGGTGAAGTTGTTGAGGATCACCCACACCACCGGGATGTCGTGCTCCACGGCCGTGGCCACCGAGCCCGGGAACATCATGAAGCTGCCGTCGCTCGTGACGCAGATCGCCGTCCGGTCGGGTCGGGCGAGCTTGACGCCGAGGACGCCGCAGGTGCCGAAGCCCATGCCCGCGAACCCTCCCGGCGTGAACACGGTCCGGGGCTCGTACACCTCCCAGTACTGCTCCACCCAGGTCTGGTGGTTGCCGGTGTCGGTGATCATGAGGGCGTCCCGGGGAGCCGCCTTGCGCAGCTCGCCGATCACCCGCCGGGGGTCGATGGGCCTGGCGTCGGAGGCCATCTCCGGCTTGACGAAGTTGTCCCACTCCATCCTCCAGGCCTCGATACTCTCGTCCCAGCCCGAGCGCTCCCGCCTCGCTCCTTGTCTCGCGGCCATGTCCCGCAGCTGGCGGAGTACCTCGCGGGCGTCGCCCACGATGCCGAGCTCGGTGGGGTAGTTGCGCCCGATCTCGCTGGGATCGATGTCCACGTGGATGAGCTTGGTGGGCGGGATGTTGTAGGTGTAGCCAGGCACCCAGGACGAGCAGTGGATGTCGGAGAATCGACACCCGATGGCCAGGATGAGGTCGGCGTTCCGCGCCGCCTCGGTGGCCGGGTACTCGCCCCAGCAGCCGGCGATGCCCAGGTAGAGCGGATGGCCGTAAGGAAGGACGCCCTTGCCCATGAACGTGGAGTAGACGGGCACGTTGACGAGCTCGGCGAAGGCCCGAAGCTCCTCGGCAGCGTCGGAGAAGACGACTCCTCCCCCGGCCAGGATGAGCGGCCGGCGCGCCGCGAGCAGCATCTCCAGCGCCTTGGCCACGGCCTCCGGGGATCCCGGCGTGCGCCAGTTCAGGTGGAGGGAGCGCTCGTGCGGCTCGGGCACCTCCACGTCGGCGGTGCGGATCCAGAGGTCGTAGGGGACGTCGATGTGGACGGGGCCGGGCCGGCCGGTGCGGGCCAGCTTGAACGCCTTGGGCAGGAACTTGGCCAAATCCTCGACGCTCTGGGCCTGGAAGCTCCGCTTGGAGATGACCTTGGCCATGCTCGGGTAGTCGGCCTGGTAGAAGCGGTACTCCTCCTGCAGGGCGCCAGAGTCGTACTGGGTCGTCGCCACCTGGCCCGTCAAGGCGATGAAGGCGGAGGAGTCGTAGAACGCGTTGGCCATGGCCACCGTGAGCAGCATGGGGCCGGGGCCGGTGGAGGTGTACACCGGGATGAGCTGACCCGAGGCCCGGAAGTAGGCGTCGGCCATGTAGCCGGCGGCGCTCTCCGTGCGGGGGAAGATGATCTTGAGCTCGTCCTGGTGGTTGTAGACGCCGTCGAGGAGACCCACGGCGCCGTGCCCCGCGTAGCCGAAGAGGTACGGCACCTTCTCCTTGATCAGGTACTCGGCGACGAGGTCGCAGCCACGAATCTCGGCCATGTCTTGCCCTCCCTCTGAGAGGCTGTCTGGGACGAGAGCAACTATAGGACGCAGGCTTCCTTCCAGGCGCCGGTGCAGAGGGCCCCTCCTAGCCAAGTCTGACCACCCGTCGCTATCCCCCGAGGCCGCGGGCCGGCAGGGAAGGAGAGGGCGGAGGGCGAGGGCCCTTGCTCCGGAGCGAGGGCCGGCCGGGAGTCAGTCTCCCGCTGCGATCTCCTCCCTCGCCTCCCGCCGGAAGTGCTCGATCGTCTCCGCGATCCCCTGAGAAAGGGGGGTGACGGGGCAGAGGAAGCGCTCGCCGGGGAGCCTCTCCGGGAAGGGGAGGGGCCGGTCCTCGAAGGTGACGAGGCCCCGGGCCTCGGGGGCCGCCTCCTCGATGGCCGCCACCACCTCGGACATGGACACGGGCTCCCCCGGGAAGTCGTAGACGAGGGCTCCGGCCGGCTCCGCCTGGGCGGCGAGCAGGAAGGCCCGGGCCACGTCGGGGGCGTAGTGGAGCTCGGTGCTGCCCCCGAAGCCGATGCGGTAGGGCTCGCCCCGAGCGGCGGCGCGCATGGCCAGGGTGGGGCCGGCGGTGACCCCCTGGTCGCGCCCCGGCCCGTACACGGAGAAGGGGCGAAGGCCGATGCTGGCCAGGCCGGCGTCCTGCCAGTAGACGCGGGCCGTCCCTTCGTTGGCCAGCTTGTACACCCCGTACAGGGTGCGGGGGAGGGTACGGCCCTGCTCGTCGTACACGGCGGCGGAGCTGGCGTAGGCGATCGTCGTCTCCAGGCCCCGTCGCCTGGCCGCCTCCAGCACGTTGACCGTGCCCACCACGTTGACGCGGGCCCCCAGGGGCGGGTCCTCCTTGCAGAAGGGCACCTGGAGGGCGGCCAGGTGGACGACGTGGGTAACGGCGTAGTCGGCCATGGTCCGCGCCAGCTGCTCGAGGTCGGCGACGTCGCCCTGGACGAGCTCGATCGCCGCCCGCTCCTCCTCGCCGGCGATGGCCCGCAGCCGGCGGTCGTCCCGGCCTCGGTCGTAGCCGACCACCCGCCAGCCCTCGCGGGCGGCGAGGAGGGCGGTCCAGGAGCCGAGGCAGCCGAGGACGCCGGTGACGAGGACGGTGCCCGGCACCCCCTGTCGGCCGCCTCCCGCCCTCACACGTCCTCGTAGACGGTGACGAGCTCGGTGTAGAAGTCCATGGCCGCCCGTCCCTGCTCGTGGGGCCCGAACCCCGAGCCCTTGATGCCCCCGAAGGGCACGTGCACGTCCACGCCCGCGGTCTGGCCGTTGATGCGCACGATGCCCGCCTCGATGCCTTGGACGAAGGCCCGGGCGCTGGCCAGGCTGGAGGTGAAGATGGCGGCGGAGAGCCCGTACTCGACCCCGTTGGCCCGGCGCAGGGCTTCCTCGAGGTCGGAGAAGCGGTAGAGGCTCGTCACCGGCCCGAACACCTCCACGCAGGAGAGGAAGGCGTCGTCCGCCAACCCCTCGAACAGGGTGGGAGCGACCAGGTAGGCCTCGTCGTGGACGCGCTCGCCCCCGGCCAGGACCGTTCCCCCCTCGGCTCGTCCTCGCTCGATCCCCCGCATCACCTCCTGGAGCTGAGCCTCGTTCACCAGGGGCCCGACCTCGGTGTCGGGGTGGGCCGGGTCGCCGACCACCCCGCGCTCGATCCGGGCCAGGAGGCGGCGCTTGAACTCCTCGTAGACCTGGTCCTGGACGTAGATGCGCCTGGTAGCCGTGCACTTCTGCCCCGCCGACCAGAAGGCGCCGGCGTAGGTCAGCTCGACCGCCCGGTCGAGGTCGGCGTCGGCCATGACCACGACCGGGTTGTGGCCGCCGAGCTCGAGCTGCACCCGCTTGCCGAGGGCGGTGGCTTGGTCGCGCACCTGGCGACCCACCGCCACCGAGCCGGTGAAGGAGACGGCCTTGACGAGGGGGTGGCGGACGAGCGGCGTTCCCACCTCCGAGCCCCGGCCGATGACGACGTTGAGGACGCCGGGCGGGAGGCCTGCCTCGGCCAGGCACGCGGCCAGGTGGAGCCCGGTGAGGGGAGCCTCCTGGGCCAGCTTGAGCACGACCGTGTTGCCGTAGGCGAGCGCCGGCGCCGTCTTCCAGGCAGGGATGGCGGCGGGGAAGTTCCAGGGCGTGATCAGGCCCACCACCCCCAGCGGCCGCCGGACGGTGTACACCACGGAGCCGGTGGCGGCCTGCTCGAACCGCTCTCCCACCGGTCGCAAGCCCTCCCCGGCGTAGAAGCGAAGCACCTGGGCCATGCGCAGGGCCTCCAGGCGCGACTCGCGGATGGGCTTGCCCATCTCCAGGGTCATGTCCTGGGCGATCTGCTCCGCGCGCCGCTCTACCGCGTCGGCCGCCTGGAGCAGGATCTGGCCTCGCCTGGCTGCAGGCGTACGGGCCCATGCGGGGAAGGCCGCCTGGGCCGCCTCCACCGCCGCCTCCACATCCGCCTCGTCGGAGGCAGGGAACTCGCCGATGGGCTGGGAGGGGCGCCAGGGCCCCCGCTTGACGTATGTACGACCGGAGATCGATCCCCGCCACTCGCCCGCCACGAAATTGGCGAAGGCGGGCCGCGCCGGTGCCTCCAGGACCTCGGTCATCTCTCGTGCTCCTTTCCCCCGGCAGTTGCTCTGTCGTGTCCCGCCACAGGATTCCTCAAGGTACCGATGCCGGGTACGTGAATCTCGACTATATGGCCGGGACGGAGGGTGAAGTCGTGGGGAGGGACGAGGCCGGTGCCGGTGAGGAGGGCCGAGCCGGGGGGGACGGGGTTGTCGCGCAGCAGCCAGTCCAGGAGCTCGCGGTAGGAGCGGCGCATGCGGGCGGTGGAGGTCTCGCCCTCGAAGAGCAGGCTGCCGTCCCCGTCGAGGATGCGCATCGCCACCGTCCGCGGTCGCTCCCAGTCGTCGTCCACGAGGAGCGCCGGCCCCAGGGCGCAGGCCCCGGCGTAGATCTTGGCCTGGGGAAGGTAGAGGGGGTTCTCGCCCTCGATCGAGCGCGAGGAGACGTCGTTGCCGATCGTCAGCCCGGTGATGGCGCCGCCCTCGCCCAGGATTACGGCGACCTCCGGCTCGGGGACGTTCCAGGGCGAGTCGCTGCGGACGCGGATCGGGCGCCCCGGGCCGACCGTGCGCCGGCAGCAGGCGTCCTTGAGGAAGAGCTCGGGGCGCTCGGCCTCGTAGACCCGGGCGTACACGTCCTTCTCCTGGGACTCCTCGATGCGGGCGTCCCGGCTCCGCTCGTAGGTGACCCCTGCGCACCACACCTCGGGCGGCTCGACGGGGAGGAGGAGCTGGTAGGGCGGGGGTAGCTCCAGGGTGTCCTCGTCGAGGGGAGCGACCGGGAGCTCCTCGACCGCGCAGGTGACGACGCCCTGGGGGCCCCGGTAGCGGACGATCCTTCTCAGTAGACGGCCCTCCCCCCCGAGATGTCGAAGGTGGCGCCGGTGGAGAACGAGCACTCCTCGCTGGCGAGCCAGCAGATGAGGGCCGCCACCTCCTCCGGCTTCCCCATCCGGCCCAGGGGAATGCGCTCGACCATGTAGTCGATGTGCTCCTGGGAGAGGCCGGCCAGGATGGGGGTCTCGATGACGGCCGGGGCCACGCAGTTCACGAGGACGCCGGTGCCGGCCAGGTCCTTCCCGATCGCCTTGGTCATGGCGATCACGGCCGCCTTGGAGGCCGAGTAGGCGGCCGCCATGGGGTTTCCCTCCTTGCCGGCGATGGAGGCCACGAGGACGATACGGCCGTAGCCGCGGGCGACCATGCCGGGAATGACGGCTCGGCAGGCGTAGAAGGAGCCGTTGGCGTTCACGGCCATGACCTCTTGCCACTCCTCGTCCGTCACCTCCACCGTGTGCAGGGAGCGACCGGGGATGCCGGCCGAGTTGACGAGGATGTCCAGGCGACCGTGTCGCTCCTCCACCTCGGCCACGGCCGCGTCGAGGTCAGCAGATCGGGCCATGTCTCCCCGGATGTCGGCCGAGGGGTCGCGGTCGAAGACGACGACGGTGGCGCCTCCCTGGCGCAGCCGCTCCACGGTGGCCCGGCCGATGCCGCTCGCTCCTCCGGTCACCAAGGCTACCCGTCCCTCGAAGTCGTAGCGATTGGCCACTAGCGATCATCCCCTTCCGCGCAGGCGCATCCCACGAGAGAACCTCCTTCCCTCGCTGGGAAGGCACTCTAATCTGTCGCCGTGGACCTCGATCCAGTCACCGACTACCCGCTGGGAGAGCGGCGCCCCGATCTCGTGGCCACGCCCTCCGGTCTTCCCTTGGCCGAGGTGACCCTGGAGGCCCTCCGGCGCGGCCGCCTGTCGGCGGACGACCTGCGGGCCACGGGGGACACCCTCCGACGCCAGGCTGCGGTGGCCCAGGCGGCGGGAAGAGGCCAGCTGGCCCGCAACCTGGAGCGAGCCGCCGAG
>CAZQRA010000051.1:0-17797 GCA_964595575.1 uncultured Gaiellales bacterium | reverse complement strand
GGTCATCCACGCGCTCGCGCCTCGCCTCCGCGACGACGCCGCCATCCTCATCTTCGGGGGTCTCGCCCGCGATCGGCCCTACCCCGGCTCCACGACGGTCACCACTGTCAACGGGGGAGTGACGAGTCTGGTGCGGACGCTGGTGATCGAGCTGGCCCCGGTGCGGGTGAACGGCCTCCACCCAGCGATCGTGGGCGATAGCCCCCAGTGGCGAGACATGCCTGCCGACCGACTGCAGGCCCTGGTGGCACGAACGCCGATCGGCCGCCTCGTGACCATGGCCGAGGTCGTGCACGCCTCGCGCTTCCTGCTCGAGAACCAGGCCATGAACGGGGTCAACCTGGTGGTAGACGGGGGCTGGCTGTGCACCTAGCCCGCTAGCTCAGGCCCCGCTCGGGTTCCTTCGCTGCCGCCTCCGAGCGCGACTTCAGGATCCTCGCGAGGGCTGGGCTCCGGCAGGGGGAGGATGCGACACTGGAGCGGATGGCGGCCGAGCGGGGCGCTCGCATCTCCACCTTCGTGATCGCGGGGGCGGTGGCGGCGGCCTTCGCCGACTCGTCCATCGTCGTCCTCGCCCTGCCCGACCTGTACGGGGCCTTCCAGACGAGCATCGTCGGCGTCTCCTGGGTGATCACCTCCTACAACGTGGCCGTGGCGGCGGCGGCGCTGGTGATCCTCCCTCTGACCGCTCGGCTGGCGCCGCGGGCCTGCCTGCGAAGCGGGATCGCCCTCTTCGCCCTCGCCTCCGCTGGCTGCGCCGCCTCCTGGGATCTTGCCGCCCTGGTCGCCTTCCGGGCGCTGCAGGGGCTGGGCGGGGCTCTCCTTCTCGCCGGCGCCCTGCCCGTGCTCGCCCGCCTCGCAGGCTCCCCGCCCCGCGGGGCGGGGCTGTGGACGGCGGCGGGCACGGCCGGAGCGGCCGCAGGGCCGGCCCTGGGCGGTGTCCTCACCCAGCTTGCCGACTGGCGGGCCATCTTCGCGGCGCAGGCGCCGGTGGCGCTCGTGGCGCTGGCGCGGGCTCCCGCCGCCGATTCCACCACGGAGACAGTAGGGCAAGTTACAATTTGTTACAAGGCCCGGCGGGGGCAGGGGGTGGTGGCGGCCGCCAACGCCGGGCTCGCCCTTCTCTTCGGCGGGCTGGTGGGAGCGCTCTTTCTCTCCGTCGTGCTGGTGGTCACGGTGTGGTCGCTCGCCCCCATCGAGGGCGCCCTGGTCGTGAGCGCCCTCCCGGTCAGCGCTCTTCTCGTCCGACCCCTCGCTGCCCGGCTGGCGGCGGCGCAGGCGGCGGCAGGGGGAGCGCTCCTCCTTGCCCTGGGTCTAGCCGCCCTCGCCCTCCTCCCGCGGACGAGCGAGGTCCTGGCGGCAGTGGCCCTGGCCGTCTGCGGGTGCGGCCTGGGCCTAGCCGTGCCCGTGCTCAGCCGAGCCGCCCTCGCGGTCGTGGGCGTCCGCAGCGGCCTCGTCACCGTCGGCGCCCGTCACCTCGGTCTTGTGCTCGCCCTCGCCCTGACCGCCCCCCTCCTCTCCCAGGCCCTCGACCGGGGCGGCGAGCGCGCGCTCCTCGCCGGGACCCGGGTCGTCCTGGACGGGGACGTGAGCCTATTCAGGAAGGTGCCCATCGCCCTCGACCTGCGCGACGCTCTGGAGCAGGCGAAGGCGGGCGAGGTGCCCGACCTCGCCCGCCCCTTCGACGAGCGCGGCGCCCGCTTGGTCGCGCGCCTGCGCCGGCTACGCGACCACCTGGTGGGCACCCTGCGCAGCGTGCTCACGCGCAGCTTCCGGGGATCGTTTGGCTTGGCCGCCCTGCTCGCCCTCCTCGCCGCCCTCCCCGCCCTCCGCCTGCGAGGAGCGCCGTGACTCGGCCTGCCCGCCTGCTCGCAGCCCTCCTAGCCGCCGCCGCCGTCCTCCTGGCGGTGGAGCTCGGGCTGGGAGCGCTCGACTTCGGGGAGACGCGCGTTTCCGACCCCTGCACTGCGCCGCCTGCCTTCGCCGGCGGAGGCGTCGACGGGGCGATCCAGCGGTTCGGCCTCTCCGCCCTGGCGGGAGCCGCCTGCGAGCTGGGGACCACCCGCGAGGAGCTCGTGCTCTCCTTCGTCCCCGCCGCCGGCCGGCACGAGGTCCGCTGGGATCGGAAGACCATCGAGCGGGCCCTGCGCCCGGCCCTGGAGCGGGCGGCGCGGGACACGGCCGGCCAGGGCCTGGCCGGCGACATTCTCTCCTTCCTCCTCCGGGTGGCGGTGGCGCGCCCCATCGAGTTCTTCCTCGGCCTGGCCGCGTAGCATTGACCGCCGTGACGGGGCCCACCTTCCAGGAGACGATCGCCGCCCTCCAGGCCTACTGGGCCGACCAGGGCTGCGTGATCATGCAGCCCTACCACACCGAGGTCGGCGCCGGCACCTTCAACCCGGCCACCGTCCTTCGCTGCCTCGGGCCCCAGCCCTGGCGGTGCGCCTACGTCGAGCCCTCGATCCGACCCACGGACGGGCGCTACGGCGAGAACCCGTTCCGCTTCCAGCACTACTACCAGTACCAGGTGGTGCTGAAGCCGGCTCCCGACGACCTCCTCGAGCTCTACTTCGGCTCCTTGGCGGCGGTCGGGGTCGACCTGGTCGCCCACGACGTGCGCCTGGTCGAGGACGACTGGGAGGGGCCCACCCTGGGGGCGTGGGGGCTGGGCTGGGAGGTGTGGATCGACGGCATGGAGGTGACCCAGTTCACCTACTTCCAGCAGGTGGGCGGCCTCGAGCTCGACCTGATCCCGGCCGAGATCACCTACGGCCTGGAGCGGCTGGCCATGTTCCTGCAGGGCAAGCGGACCGCCTTCGAGGTCGTGTGGGCGCCGGGGGTGACTTGGGGGGACGTCTACCGGGAGTACGAGCGGCAGTGGTCGGTCTACAACTTCGAGGAGGCGCCGGTGGACGTCTTGTTCCGCCGCTTCGAGGAGCACGAGGCCGAGTGCCGCCACCTGGTGGAGCGGCGGCTTCCGCTCCCTGCCTACGACCAGGTGCTCAAGTGCTCGCACGTCTTCAACCTGCTCGATGCCCGCGGCGCGATCTCGGCGACCGAGCGGGCGAGCTACATCGGCCGGGTGCGGGCCCTGGCTCGCGAGGTCTGCAAGCTCTACGTGGAGACGCTCGGTGGCGACGCTCCTGCTTGAGATCGGCTGCGAGGAGCTTCCCGCCTGGGCCTGCCGGGAGGCGGAGGCCCAGCTCGCGGGCCTCTGTCGCGAGCACCTGGGGGTGGAGCCCACCCGCGTCCTGGTCGGGCCTAGGCGCCTCGTGCTGGTGGTCGAGGGGATGCCGGAGACCACTGCCCCCGAGTGGGTGAAGGGGCCGCCGCTCTCCGCGCCGCCCCAGGCCCGGGAGGGGTTCGCCCGTCGCCACGGCCTCGACCCTCGCGCCCTCGGGGAGCGGGAGGGGTTCCTCGGCTTCGAGCGGCCTGGCCGGCCCCTGCGGGAGGTGCTGCCCGAGGCTCTGGCCGCGCTCGTCCGCGGCCTTTCCTTCGCCAAGACCATGCGCTGGGACGGGGGCGGGCTTCGCTTTCCCCGGCCCCTGCGCTGGCTCTTGGCCAAGCTCGACTCCGACACGGTACCGGTGGCGGTGGAGGGCATCCCCTCCGGCTCGGTCTCCTACGGCCGTCGCTTCACGAGCCACGAGATCGAGATTCCCGACGCCTCCGCCTACCTCGGCCTGCTTCGCAACGCCGGGGTCGAGCCCGACCACGAGGAGCGTCGACGACAGATCGTGAGCGGCCTGGATGCCCTGGGCGGCTGGAGCGATCCCCACGGGGTCCTGGACGAGGTCGTCCACCTGGTGGAGAGCGTCCTGGTTCTCGAGGGCCGGTTTCCCGAGCGCTACCTGCGCCTCCCCGAGCGGGTGATCGTCACCGCCATGCAGTCCCACCAACGGTGCTTCCCCCTGGGAGGAAGCCGCTTTGCCTTCGTGGCAGGAGGGGGAGACCCGGACCTCGTCCGAGCCGGGAACGAGAGCGTGCTCGAAAGCCGGCTCGAGGACGCCAGCTTCACCTTCGAGCGGGACGTGGCCAAGGGCATCGACGCCCTCGCCGCCGCTCTTTCCGGGATCACCTTCTTCGCCGGTGCCGGTACCTACGCCGACAAGACGGAGCGGGTGGTGGCGCTGGTGCGGGAGCTGGGCGGGGGCGAGGCGGCGCTCACGGCGGCCCGGCTGGCGAAGGCCGACCAGGCCTCCGAGCTGGTGCGCGAGTTCCCCGACCTGGAGGGGTACATCGGCGGAGAGTACGCTCGACTGGCCGGCTACCCGGAGGAGGTGTGCCGGGCTATCGCCGAGCAGTACCTTCCCGACGGCGCCGACGCCCCGCTGCCTGCCACCCAGGCAGGACGCCTCCTCTCGGCCGCCGACAAGATCGACACGCTGACGGTGTCGTTCGCCCTCGGCCACCGCCCCAGCGGATCCCGCGATCCCTACGGGCTGCGCAGGGCCGCGATCGGACTCTGCCGGCTGGCGGTGGAGGGAGGTCTCGTCATCCCCCGCGGTCTGCTCAGCGAGGAGGTGCGGGAGTTCGTGGAGGAGCGGCTCGAGGGCCTGCTCGGCCTCCCCGTCGAGATAGTGCGGGCGGCCCGTCGCTCGCAGGCGCCCGACCTGGCGGGGGTGGCCGCCCTTGCCCGCGCCCTCCACGCCCTGGACGGGGAGCGGCTGGCGGCCATCCACGAGGTGTACACGCGCGCCCACCGCATCGCCGGTCGGGAGGAGCCCGGGCCGTGGCGGCACGAGCTCCTGGTCGAGGAGGCGGAGCGCGAGCTCGCCCGCGCTCTCGAGGAGGCCCGGCCCAGCCTCCGCGACTCCGACCTGGAGGCGGCCATCGGGGCCGCCGTGGGGCTGGCGCCGGTGGTCGACCGCTTCTTCGAGGAGGTGCTGGTGATGACCGAGGACGAAGGCTTGCGCCGCAACCGCCTGCGCCTGCTCCGCGACCTGCGAGACACGGTGGGAAGCGCGCTCGGCGACCTCTCCCAGATCCCCCTGTGAGGGCGGGCTAGGAGGGGGCGCGGCCCAAGGTCACGGTCACGGCGAGCGTGCGCTCCCCGCGGCGCAGGCGCAAGGTCAGCCTGTCCCCGGGAGAGCGCTCGGCTACCAGGGCCGGCAGCTCGTCGTAGGAGCGGATGTCGCGGCCGGAGGCCGCCACCACCACGTCTCCCACCTGGAGGCCGGCCTGGGCGGCTGGGCTTCCCCGCACCACCTCCACGATGCGAGCACCCCCGCCCAGAGCCTGCTCGATCCGCACGCCCAAGTAGGCGCGGGCGGGGAGACGGCCTGCCTGGAGCTGGGCCACGACCCGGCGCACCGTGTTGACGGGGACGGCGTAGCCGATGCCGGCGCTGCCCCCTGCCGCGACTTGGACGTTGACCCCGATCACCCTCGCCTGGGTGTCGAGGAGGGGACCGCCCGAGTTCCCCGGGTTGAGGGCGGCGTCGGTCTGGATGGCGCCGGCGATGGCGTCGCCGCGCGGGGAGTCGATGGTGCGGTTGAGGCCGCTCACCACCCCTGCCGTGAGGCTGCGGGCGAGCCCCAGGGGGTTGCCGATGGCGACCACCGGGTCGCCGACCGAGACGGCGTCCGAGTCGCCGAGAGGAAGGGGATGGAGCTCAGCGGATGGGGCCTCCACCCGCAGGAGGGCGATGTCGGATGCCTGGTCGGCGCCCAGCACCCGCGCCTGGGTGTCCCTCCCGCTCGCCAGCCGCACGGTCACCGTGTCGGCGCCGTCGACGACGTGGGCGGCGGTGACGACGTGGCCCTTTCGGTCGAGGACGAAGCCCGATCCTGCCCCGGACATGCCGCCAAAGGTGGAGACCTCGACCACGCCGGGGGCGGCCCGGCGGTAGATCTCGGCGGCGCTCAGGCCGGAGGAGCTGGGAGCCCGGTCGGTAGGGGAGGGAGGGGAGGGCGTCGTCGTCGTTACCTCGCGAACGACGGTGGTGGTCTCCCTCTCCCCGCCGCCGGAGGCGACGAAGGCGCCCACCCCGGCCCCGGCCCCGAGGAGGGCCGCCAGCGCGAAGGGGGCTAGGCGTCGCGCAGCTCCTATCGCCCGGGAAGCGGCCTTCACGCTGGGAAGCCAAGCACAGATCTCTGAGAGCGGCCTGAGAAGGGGCTGTGAGGGAGGTAAAGGAGAGACCCCCCATCTAGGGGAGGCGCGGCAGCCAGCGGAACGAAGCCAGGCCGCTCAGGACGAGCAGCAGGGCTCCTGCGCCCAGGAGGATCGAGGTCGCCTCCCGCCGGCTGGGGTAGCGGCCCAGTCGGGAGCCCAGGCCCTCGTACACGGCGTTGAGGCGGGCCCCGCTGGCGGCGGCGTAGAAGCGGCCTCCGGTGAGCCGGGCGATCGCCCGCAGGGTGTCGGGGTCGGGGGGGACGGGAATGGTGCGGCTGACCCCGTCCTGGTCGAAGAAGGTGACCGTCCCCTCCGGCGTCCCCAGGGCCACCGTGTACACGGGGATGCCCGCCTGCTTGGCCCGCTCCGCCCCCTCCAGGGGCTGGAGCACCCCTCGGGTCTGGAAGCCGTCGGAGAGGAGGAGGATGGCCGTCAGCGGCCGGCCGGCTCCGTCCCCGCCGTCGCCTCCCGCAGCCGCCTCTGCCTCCCGGGCAAGCTCGACCGCCCGACCGAGGGCATCCCCGATGGCCGTCCCCCGCCCGGGGTAGAGGAAGCGGACCGCCTCTCGGACCGCCTCCCGGTCCCGGGTCAGGGGAGCTACCACCTGAACGTCCGAGGAGAAGGCCACCACCCCTACCCGGTAGCGGTCGGGCAGCCGGTCGAGGAACCTCCCCACCGCCTCCTGGGCAGCGCCGAGGCGGGTGGGCTGCACGTCGGCGGCGAACATGGAGCCGGAGGTGTCGATGGCCAGTATCACGTTCGCCTCCGGCCGGGTGGCGGTGGTGGCGAGGTGAGGTCGAGCGAGCGCGACGAGGCAGGCGGCCAGGGCGAGGAGGAAGAGGGTCGGGGGCAGGTACCGGCGGTAGGCAGGCTCCTGCTCGGCCACCGCCCGCAGCACCTCCAGGTTCGTGTAGCGAACGGCGTAGCGGGACCGTCGCCGCTCCACGGCCAGGTAGGCAAGCCCGAGGAGCGGCAAGGCAAGGAGCGCGAGGAGGGCAAGCGGCCACTGGAAGCTCACGGAAGCGGCCTCCCGCGCGTGCAGAGGAGGTGGATCTGCATCCGGGCGGAGACGCCCGCCAACGCCAGGCTCGCCCGCGCCCAGGCGACCACCAGGTGCTGGCGACGGGAGACCCTGCTGTGGACGCCGGCGAGCTGCCGAGGACTAGGCTGGCGGGGAGCGTCCAGGCCCACCGCCTGCGACCAGGCGAGCAGGCGCTCCCCGGGCCGGCAGCGGAAGGCGGCCCTCACCGTGCGGCCGGGGACGAGGGCGACCGTGCGCACGCGGGTCACCGCGGGCCGGCCGGGGGCGAACGCCGTCCGTCCGGTGGGGACGCGACCGCCGCCGGCGGCGGGGATGCAGCCGATGAAGGGCTTGAAGGCCACCGGCCGGCGCGCTCGTCCCCCGTAGCGTCCGGTGACGACCACCGCCCGCTCGGTCGTCACCCCGGGGCTGACCGGGCTGCCCACGAGCCCTGCGAAGCCGACGTCGATGGCGCGGCTGGTGAGGCGTGCATCGAGGCCGCCCACCACCCCCTGGGGACAGACGAGCTGCCAGGAGGCGCTGGGAGCAGGGCCGGACCGAGGCCCGGCCGGGATCACCACCCACGGCCCCTCGACGGGGATACACACAGGGAGGCCGCGGCACTCGTCGGCCGACCGGCTCGCCGGCGTGGCGACGAGCGCCAGGGCGGCTGCCGCGAAGACCGCGAGCACGGCCGTCGGACGAGTCACGGCACCCTCCGAAACCAGGCGAGGGAGAGGGCTCCGCCGGCGAGGAGGAGGACGATCCCGCCGGCGGCGAAGGCCACCGTCACCTCCCGCCAGCGACGCTCGCTGCCCAGGCGGGAGGCGAGGTCGCGGTAGACAGCCTCGAGCCGGCGGGCGGTAGGGGCCGGGAAGAACGTCCCCTTGGTGCGGGCGGCGATCATCCGCAGGGTGGCAGGATCCGGGGGGACGTGGACGCGCTGGCGGAAGCCGCCGGCCAGGGGCACCTCGACCACGCCCTCGGGGGTTCCCAGCGACACCGTGCTGACCCGCACGCCCCGCTGGGCGGCCAGGCGGGCAGCCGCCTCGGGTCGCACCCTGCCGCCCTCCTGGACGCCGTCGGACAGGAGGAGTACCGTCGCCGGCGACGGCGGACCTCCCGAGGCATCCCCGCCGCCGTCCTGGGTGATCTCCACCGCTTTCGCCACCGCGTCGCCGAGGGCCGTCCCCTCGCCGGGGCGGAGCTCGGCCAAGGCCTGGGCCACGAGCTGGCGGTCGCGGGTGGGGGGAGCGACGACTCGGGCGTCGGTAGCGAAGGCGACCACCCCCACTCGGTACTTTTCGGGGGCACGCTCGAGGAAGGCCAGGGCCGCCCTCCTCGCTGCCTCCAGGCGGCTGGGCTTGACGTCGCGGGCGGCCATCGAGCGGGAGGTGTCGATGGCAAGGATGATGGTGGCCTGCTCGCGGGGAGCGGAGAGGAGCGCCTTGGGCCGGGCCAGTCCCACCAAGAGCACGGCCAAGGCGGCGAGGAAGAGGCAGGGGGGGAGGTGACGGCGGAGCCCCGGCGACCGGGAGACGAGCCCCGGGAAGAGGGCGGGGGAGGCAAAGCGGCTCTGGGCGAGGGCCCGCCGCCGGTCGAGGAGGAGGTAGGCGAGGACGAGCGCAGGTAGGGCGACCAGCGCCAGGAGGTAGAGCGGGGCGGCGAAGCTCACCGGCCTCGTCCCCGACGGCGCAGGTGCAGGGCGAGGGGCCGCAGCCAGTCGCCGGCGGTGGAGAGGACGACGTGGCTGGCCCCGACGGAGGCGAGCGCGCGGGCCAGGTCGGCCCGCTCCGCGGCCGCCGCTTGAGCGAAGCGCTCCCGCAGCCTGGGGTTGGACGTGTCCACGCGTACCTGGGCCCCCGTCTCCGGGTCGACCAGGCGCAGCTCACCGACGGCGGGGAGCTCCTGCTCGCGGGGGTCGCGAACCTCGACGGCGAGGACGTCGTGGCGGGAGGCGAGGTCGAGGAGCGGTCGCCGCCAGTCGCGGGGCCCCCGGAAGTCGGAGACGATGGCCACCAAGGCTCGCTGGCGGGCAAGGGCGGCGGTCTGCCTGAGCGCCTGGGCGAGGGAGGCAGGGCTCGCCGCCCCTTGCTCCCCTCCTTGTGTCCGCAGGGTCAGCAGGAGCCCAAGCAAGCCGGCTCGCCCCTGGCGCGGGGGCAGGAAGCGCGGGCGCCCGGTCGAGAAGGCGACGACCCCCAGGCGGTTGCCGCGGCGGGTGGCGAGGTGGCCGAGGGCGAGGGCGACCCCCTCCGCCACGTCGGCCTTGCGCCGGTCGGCGGTACCGAAGGCCATGGAGGGGGTGGCATCGAGGACGAGCCAGGTGACGAGCACCCGCTCGGCCAGCTGGACGCGGACGTGGGGCTCGCCGGTGCGGGCGGTGACGTTCCAGTCGATCTGGCGGACGTCGTCCTCGCCGGGCACGTAGGCTCGCACCTGGGCGAGCTCGCTCCCTCGCCCGAGCAGGCGGGAGCGGTGGTCCCCGGCCAGCAGGCCTTCCACCCGCCGCACGACGACGAGCTCGAGGGCCCGCAAGAGCTGCTCTGGCAGAGGCCCCGGCCCCGGCGCGGCCGGGTCCCTGGGGCGACCGGCCGGGGCAGAGACGAGGCTCACGCCGCTGACTCTCTCCCCAAGTCGAGCTGGGGCACGGGCACGGCGGCGAGCACCTCGTCGAGGATGGCGTCTGGGCTTCGCTCCTCGGCCAAGGCCTGGTAGGTGAGGACGAGCCGGTGGCGGAAGGCGTCCTTGACGAGCTCGCGCACGTCCTGGACGGTCACGTAGTCGCGGCCCCGGAGCACGGCCAGGGCGCGGGCGGCCTGGACGACGGCGATCGGCCCCCGGGGGCTGGCTCCGAAGGCGATGTACTCGGCCAGCGCAGGCAGGCCGACCTCGGCCGGCCGGCGGGTGGCGGACGCCAAGGTCACGGCGTAGCTGACGATCCCTGGGTCGACGTAGACCTCGGCTACCGTGCGCTGGAGGGCGCGCAGCTCGTCCAAGGACAGCACCTGCTCGAGGTCGGGCGGGGGAACGAGCTGACGGTGCACGACCGTCAGCTCCTCGTCGTGGGCCGGGTAGTCGACCAGGATCTTGAGCATGAACCGGTCGACCTGGGCCTCCGGCAGGGGATAGGTCCCCTCCGACTCGATGGGATTCTGGGTGGCCATGACCAAGAAGGGCTCGGGGACGCGGTGGGTCACGTGCCCGATCGTCACCTGCCGCTCCTGCATCACCTCGAGGAGCGCCGACTGCACCTTGGCGGGGGCGCGGTTGATCTCGTCGGCGAGCAGGAAGTTGCAGAAGACGGGCCCCAGCTCGACCTCGAAGCTCCCCCTGTCGGGGCGGTAGATGCGCGTCCCCACCAGGTCGGAGGGGACGAGGTCGGGCGTGAACTGGATGCGGTTGAAGGTTCCCCCCAGCACGCTCGCCGTGGTCTTGACGGTCAGGGTCTTGGCCAGGCCGGGGACGCCCTCGATGAGCAGGTGGCCGCCCGTGAGCAGGCAGACGAGAACCCGCTCCAGCATGGCGTCCTGGCCCGCGATCACCCTCCTGATCTCGTACAGGGCCCGCTCCAAGAGCTGACGCGCCTGGGCGGGGGTGGGGGTCGGGCGCTCCCCGGGCTCGCTCGCCATGGCTTCCTCCTTGACGTGTCGTCCCCAGTGAAGCACGTCCTGCTAAGAACTGCCTGAGAATCGCCCCAGGCGAGGGTAGGCTGGACTGCGTGGCGGGAAGCCCGGTCGAGCTCCACATCATCTCCGACGCCACCGGCGAGACGGCGACCCGGCTGGTCATGGCCTTGGAGGCGCAGTTTCCCGACCAGCCCTTCGAGGAGATCCGCCACCCCCGGGTGGAGACGGTGGACGACCTCCAGCTGGCGGTCAACCGGGCCAAGGGCAGGCGGGCGGTGATCGTGTACACCATCGTCAAGCCTGAGCTACGGGAGGCCATGCGCGTCCTCTGCCGGCGCGCGCGGGTCCACTCCTGCGACATCCTGGGCCCGCCGCTTGCCTCCATCGCCAAGGTGTCGGGGATGGCGGCGCAGATGAAGCCCGGCGCCCGACCGCCGCTCGACTCCGCCTACTTCAAGCGCATGGCCGCCATCGAGTTCGCGGTCACCTACGACGACGGGCTGGGGGCGGCCGGGCTTCGCGAGGCCGACATCGTGCTCGTAGGCGTCTCCCGCACGTCCAAGACGCCGCTCTCCATGTACCTCGGCTACTTGGGGCACAAGACGGCCAACGTCCCCATCGTCAGGGGGATCGACCCCCCGCCCGAGCTGTTCGAGATCGACCCCGCCAAGGTCGTGGGCCTCACCATCGCCGCCGAGCGACTGGCCGAGATCCGCAGGGAGCGGGCTCGGATGATGCGCGGCGCCCGGCGGTCGTACGCCGACATCGGCGCGATCTACGAGGAGCTGGAGCAGGCGGCCTCCGTCCACCGGCGCCTCGGCTGCCCGGTGATCGACGTGACCGAGCTGTCGGTGGAGGAGACGGCCATGCGCATCATTCGTCTGGTCGCGGAGCGGCGCCGAGACGCGGTCGCCCGGTGAGGGAGGAGGCCTTCTATCCGGGGGCGCAGGCGGCGAGGGAGCAGCGCATCCCCCTCTGGCGCTGGGCCCTCTGGTACGCGGCCTTGGCTGCCGGCATGCTCGTCTTCTACGTGCTCCTGACGCCCGTGTGGCTGGCCCTGCGCGCCGCCGCGTGGGCGGCCGAGCTATGGGCGCGCTTGCGCCCGGGGAGGTGAGCATGGGGGGCGATCGTCCGGGAAGCGATCGACGCGTAGTTCCGCCGGACGCCGATCGCAGGCGCGCCGCAGCGAGCTTCCTGTTGAGCCCAGAGCCGATCCCGGTGCCCGACGATCCCCAGGACCTCGAAGCCGCGATCGCGGCCATGCACCGCCGTCCTGGGTGATCCTCGCCGACGCCGACGTTCCCGAGTAGCAGGCGCGCTCGCGAGCTCTGGATAGCAGGACGGAGGTCAGCCCCACCAGCCGGAGGCCGGCGCGGTGACGAGCCAGGGGAGGGGCCGCGAGCGCTCGCCGACCACGCGGCCTTGGCGGAGGTCGACGACCTTGAGCGGCTGCGATGCCGCCCCATCCCGGGGAGAAACGACGTAGGCGCGGCCGCCGTAGACCTGCGCCACCCAGGCGCTCTCGCCCTGGAACAGCCGGAAGCGCTCCTCCCCGTCGAGCGCGAAGGCGGCGAGGCCGATCGAGCTCTCCTCGCCCGTCTCCGGGTCGTAGCTTGAGCCGGTGGCGAGGAGAAGGCCGGAGGCGACGACGAAGGAGCTCGCTCCCGGCTCGAGCAGGCGCGCCTGCCAGGTGCGGGTGTCGATCAGGGCCAGGCCCGCGGGCCTCGTCCCGCCGGGCCCTGCGTCCCAGCCGGACACGGCCAGGAGGTCGCCGCCCACCCAGCGGGCCTGGCGCCGCCACCCGGCGAAGACCTTGGCCCGCGCAGAGAGCGCTCGCCCGGCGGGCTGGAGCGGGTGGCGGGAGGCTGTGAGCCGGTGCAGGTCAACCTCGCTGATCCCGTCCTGTGCGACCACGAACGCTCGCCCGCCGGCGGCGTCCACGGCCAGCCCGGGGAGCTCTTGCTCGAACCTCCCCGAGCCCGCCCTCTCCCCTGCGGCGAGGGCGAGGTCGACGCCGCGCACGGTGGCGCCGGCGTTGGCGACAAGGAGCCGCGCCGGCCCGACCGCCTGCGCCGGCGCGACGACGAGGAGGAGCCGCCTTCCGGCCAGCGCCGCTGCGAGGACGGAGCCGCCGAGCTCCCGCACCCCCGTCACCCGGTTGCGGGCGAGGTCGACGAGGAGGAGACGCTGGCGCTCGCTCGAGTAGTCCTCGTCCTGGACGGCGAGCAGCCGCCTGGAGCCCAGCCGGGCGAGCGCGCCGACGTGGCCCCCTTCCTCGATCGGCAGGCGCCGGATCACGCGCAGGCGCCGGACGTCGACGATGCGCAGCTCCGCGCCCTCGGCGGCCACGGCAAGCTTCCTCCGATCCGGGGAGAAGGCCCAGGCCGGAAGCGGCCAGCAGAGGGTGCCGCCTTGCCTGACGGCGCAGCCTCCGTCCCCGACCGCAACGCTCGCTCCGGGCAGCGCTCTCAGCTCAGCCGGGTCGAGACGGACAAGCCGCAGCGAGCCCTGAGGGCCGGCCATCCCCAGGAGCGGCGGCGTGCCCGCGGCCGAGGAAGACGCCGCCAGCATGGCCGCGGCGAGCATCCCGAGCAGCCCGCGCACCATAACGCTTGCCATACACCCCTCCCGCCGGGAGGGTTCCGCGGGACGAGCATAGCGCGCGCCGCGGGCGCGAGGGGTTAGATTTGCGCCAGCGATGGAGCCGACGAAGCCAGCGATGGAGCGGACGAAGTACGTCTACGACTTCGACGAGCCCTGTCAGGGCGGGCGGGCGCTCCTCGGCGGCAAGGGCGTGGGCCTGGCCGAGATGACCCAGCTCGGCATCCCCGTGCCCGCCGGGTTCACCATCACCACCGAGGCCTGCCGAGCCTACCTGCGAGCAGGAGGCCGCCTGCCAGAAGGGCTGATCGAGGAGATGGAGGAGCACCTGGGGCGCCTCGAGCAGAAGACGGGCAAGCGCTTCGGCGATGCCCGCGATCCGCTGCTCGTGTCCGTACGGTCGGGCGCGGCCATCTCCATGCCGGGGATGATGGACACGATCCTCAACGTGGGCCTTGGCGACGCCTCGGTGCAGGGGCTTGCCCAGGCCACCGGCAACCCCCGCTTCGCGTACGACTCCTACCGGCGGCTCATCCAGATGTACGGGGAGACGGTGGACGGGATCGACCCCCACCGCTTCGAGCGGGAGCTGCAGCTCCTCAAGGACCGGAGAGGGGTCACCCAGGACGTCGACCTCGGCCCCGACGACCTCGCCCAACTCGTGGAGACCTTCAAGGCCATCTACGAGGGGGAGACAGGGAGGCCGTTCCCCCAGGATGCCAAGGAGCAGCTGGTGCGGGCGGTGGCGGCGGTGTTCGACTCCTGGAACACGCCGCGAGCCCAGGTCTATCGGCGGGCCCACGACATCCCTGACAACCTGGGCACGGCCGCCAACGTCGTCCAGATGGTGTTCGGGAACAAGGGCGAGCGCTCGGCGACCGGGGTCGCCTTCACCCGCAACCCCTCGACCGGGGAGGCTCGCCCCTTCGGCGAGTTCCTGGTGAACGCCCAGGGCGAGGACGTGGTGGCAGGTATCCGCACGCCCGAGCCGCTCGAGCGCATGGCCGAGCGCTTCCCCCAGGCCTACGAGGAGCTGGTAGCCACCATGCGCCGACTGGAGGAGCACTACCGGGAGATGCAGGACATCGAGTTCACGATCGAGGACCACCGGCTCTACCTCCTGCAGACCCGGAGCGGCAAGCGCACCGCCGCCGCCGCCCTCAAGATCGCCGTCGACATGGTCGGCGAGGGCCTCATCTCCCGGGAGGAGGCAGTAGCCCGCATCGATCCTGCCCAACTCGACCAGCTGCTCCACCCCATGATCGATCCCGGGGCCGAGGTGGAGGTGGTGGCCACCGGGCTCAACGCCTCCCCGGGGGCGGCTTGCGGCAAGGTCGTCTTCGACGCCGACCGGGCCGAGGAGCTGGGCCGGGCCGGGGAGTCGGTGATCCTTGTCCGCTGGGAGACCACTCCCGACGACATCCACGGGCTCATCCGGGCCCAGGGCGTCCTCACCGCCCACGGGGGCATGACCTCCCACGCGGCCGTGGTCGCCCGGGGCATGGGCAAGCCCTGCGTGGCCGGCTGCGAGGCGCTGCAGATCGACCTGGCCGGAAGGAGGGCGATCCTGGCAGGCCACGAGCTCCGGGAGGGGGATCTCCTCACCATCGACGGCGGCACCGGCCGGGTGATCCTGGGGGCGGTGCCCCTGGTGCCTCCGCAGATCAACGAGGACTTCCAGACCATCCTGGCCTGGGCGGACGAGTACCGCCGTCTGCGGGTGCGGGCCAACGCCGACACCCCCGAGGACGCGGCCCGGGCGCGGGAGCTGGGCGCCGAGGGTATCGGCCTCTGCCGCACTGAGCACATGTTCATGGCCGAGGAGCGGCTGCCGGTAATGCGGGAGATGATCATGGCCGAGGACGAGCAGGGTCGCCGCGCCGCCCTGGAGCGCATCCTCCCCATGCAGCAAGGCGACTTCGAGGCGATCCTGGAGGCGATGCGGGGCCTGCCGGTGACCATCCGCCTGCTCGATCCGCCCCTGCACGAGTTCCTGCCCCCCCTCGAGGAGGCGACCGACGAGCGCATGCGCGAGCGCATCCGCGCCCTGCGCGAGGCCAACCCCATGCTGGGCATGCGCGGCTGCCGGCTCGGCCTCCTCTACCCGGAGATCTACGAGATGCAGGTGCGGGCCATCGTGCGCGCGGCCAGGGCCGTCTTCGAGCGCACGGGGGAGGCTCCCCTGGTCGAGATCATGCACCCCCTGGTCGGCTTCGGCGAGGAGCTTCGCCGCCTGCGGGAGCTGACCGTGCGCACGGCCGAGGAGGAGGGAGCGCTCGACTACCGGGTGGGGACGATGGTGGAGCTTCCTCGCGCCTGCGTCCGGGCCGACGAGATCGCCGAGCACGCCGACTTCTTCTCCTTCGGCACCAACGACCTCACCCAGACCACGCTCGGCTTCTCCCGCGACGACGCCGAGGCCAAGTTCCTGGCCCGCTACCTCGAGGACCACGTCCTGGAGCGAAACCCGTTCGAGGTGCTCGACGAGGAGGGGGTGGGCGACCTCATGCGTACCGCCGTGGAGCGCGGGCGGGCGGCCAAGGAGGAGCTCAAGCTCGGCATCTGCGGCGAGCACGGGGGCGAGCCGCGGTCGGTCGCCTTCTGCCACCGGCTGGGCCTCGACTACGTCTCCTGCTCTCCCTACCGCGTGCCCCTCGCCCGGCTGGCGGCGGCCCAGGCGGCCTTGGCCGAGGCGGGCGTCACCGCCGTCGTCGTAGGCGGCTGAGCGTCGCCGTGCTCGCCGCCTCGCTATCCTCGCCCCGTGAGGGTGGCGCTGGCGGCCATGGCGGCGGGCGCGCTCGCCGCCTCCGCGGCGGGCGGGGCGGGATTCTCGCTGCGAAGCCCCGCCTTCCCCGACGGGGGCAGGATCCCCGTCCGCCACACCTGCGACGGCCGCGACCTCTCTCCGCCCCTCCGGTGGACGGCTCCGCCGGCGGGGACGCGGTCCCTGGCCCTGCTCATGGACGACCCCGACGCCCCCGGGCGGACGTTCACGCACTGGCTGGCCTGGAACATCCCCCCGTCGGCCCGGGCTCTCAAGGCCGGCGCCCGCGTCCCGGGGGAGGGCGCGAACGACGCCGGCCGGGTCGGCTACCTCGGCCCCTGCCCGCCCGCGGGCGTCCACCGCTACGTCTTCCGCCTGTACGCGCTGCGGACGCCCTTACGCCTCGCCCGGGGCGCCTCCCGGGCTGAGTTCCTGGCCGCCCTGCGGGGGCGGGTGCTCGCCGTTGCCCGCCTGGTGGGCCGCTACGGCCGGTAGGGGACGGGGCGGAGGAGACCCACCCCTCTGCCCGCTCCCAAGGAGGGCGCCTGCAGGTCGACGGGGAGGCGTGCAAGTACTACACTTGAGTAGATGCAAGAGGCTGGGCCGAGCTGGGCGGGAGGGGTACGGTGAGGCCGAGGCGGCGCCTCCTCGCCGGCCGCCGCATGGGGGCGCTGGAGGCGGAGGTGCTGGAGCAGCTGTGGCAAGCGGAGCGGCCGCTCACGGTCCAGGAGGTCTCTTCCGCCCTCTCGGGTAGGCCCCGCGCCTACACCACAGTGATGACCATCCTCACGCGGCTGGCGGAGAAGGGACTGGTCGAGCGGTCCCGTGTCGGACGCTCCTACGTGTACAGGGCAAGCGGAAGCCAAGAGGAGATGGCGGCCCGGGCCATCCACGATGTCTTGCGCGCCTCCCGCGATCCCCAGGCGGTGCTGGCCCGGTTCGTGGAGGAGATCGCCGACGACCGCGAGCTTCTCGATGAGCTCGCCCGGGTCGTACGCCGGGAGCGGAAGGCCTGAGCGAGCCCTTCGCCATCGCCGCCGCGCTGGCAGCCGTCCTCGTCCTGTGGGCGGCCTCGGCGGGATGCAGGGGGCGGGGCGTGCCGGCTCTTCTAGCGGCCGTGCTGCGGCTGCTCGTGCTGATCGCGCTCGCGGTGCTGCCGATCGCGCTCCTCGTCTGCGCCGCGGCCGTGATGAGCGCTGCCGGCCACGCGGGCTGCCGTCTCGGCCCTGACGCGAGCTTCCGGCTGGCTCTCGGCTTGGACGCGGCGGCAGGGGCCCTCGGGATCCGTCTCCTCTGGATCGGCCTTCGTCTCTGGCGCGCCGGCCGGGCGGCGCTCGTGCGGGGGGCGGCCGCCTCGGGGGCGCTGCAGTACCCGCTCACCGAGCGGCGGGCGGCGCTCGTGCTTCCGATCGCGGATCCCATCGCCTACACGGCCGGTCTCGCCCGTCCCCAGGTGGTCGTCTCCCGGGGACTGCTCGCCCTCCTCGACGCCGACGAGCGGCGAGCCCTCCTCGCCCACGAGCTCGCGCACGCGCGGGGCGGGCACCAGCGGCTGCTCTTCGTGGGCAGGGTCGTGGCCGAGGCCTACGGCTTCCTGCCGTTCGTGGGCCGCCTGTTCGCTTCGTTGCGGCTCCACCTCGAGGCCGCCGCCGACGACGAGGCCTACTCGAG
>CAZQRA010000050.1:0-17911 GCA_964595575.1 uncultured Gaiellales bacterium | reverse complement strand
GCCTCTACCGTCGGGGAGACACGGTCATGCACGTGTCGCCGGGGCTTGGCACCACCTTCGTTCCGCTTCGCTTCCTCGCTCGACCGGAGGCGACGGAGCTCGTGCTGCGGCGGGGATCGTAGAATCGGTCACGAATGGAGGGGCAGGCGCGCATCTCCGCCGACGTCCTCGCCCGCTACGCGGCCGACGCGGCCTGCGAGGTGCCGGGCGTCTTGGGCGTGGTCGAGGGTCGGCTCCACCGTCACCGGGGGGTACGGGTGGTGGGAAGAAACGGTCGAGCGGTGGTCGAGGTGCACCTCCGCCTGGAGCGAGGAGCCTCGGTGCGGGCAGTCGGCAGAGAGGTGCAGCGGCGGGTGAGCGAGTACCTGCGCCGCATGGCCGACGTGGAGCCGGCGGCGGTGGACGTGGTGGTCGACGACATCGGCAGGGCGTGAGCGATGGCGCCCTCCGTGGTCGGCCTCACCGGCGCCACGCTCCGCTCGGCCCCCGCCGTCTGCCACGGGTGCGTGTGGTGGCAGTCGCGCGGCGACCGTCCCCTGGAGAAGGCCCGCTGGAGGGAGCGGGCGGAGGAGGAGTGGGGAGCCTGGGGGACGCTCTACTTCGACGACGACGGACGGCTCCTCGGCTCCATGCAGTACGGGCCCTCCCCGCTCTTTCCCCGCGCCGCCGAGCTCCCGGCCGGGCCGCCCTCCCCCGACGCCGTGCTCGTGACCTGCGCCTACCTCGTGGACGCAGCAACACCTTGGGTCATGCAGTCGCTCTTCCTAGCCGCGATCGGGGAGGCCCGCAGCAAGGGGGCTCGGGCGCTCGAGGCCTTCGCCTACCGGTACCCCGAGGGGGAGTCCATCTTCGAGCGCTTCCAGCTCCACCGCACCGTCTTCCCCCGCGACTTCTTGGCCGACTTCGGGTTCCGCACGGTGCGCTCGGCGGGGCGGGTCGAGCTCGTACGGCTGGAGCTGGGGGGCCTCCAGCCGGTCGACGAGGCCCGCTGGCGCAGGCTCCTGCACCGCCTGCGCGAGCTCCTGGAGCCGGAGCCGATCCCCGCCCCCCGGCCCTGAGAGCATCCGGGGCTCAGGCGGGTAGGGGCTGCCGCTGGAGCACGAGCTCGGCGATCTGGATTGCGTTCAGGGCTGCGCCCTTGCGCAGGTTGTCGGCGGCGATGAAGAGGCAGAGGCCGTTCTCCACGGTGGGGTCGCGGCGGATCCGTCCCACTAGGATGTCATCCTGGTGGGCTGCCTTCCTCGGGGTGGGGAAGTCCTCCACTCGCAGGCCGGGCGCCCGCGCCAGGAGCTCCCCGGCCTGGTCGGGCTCGAGGCGCTCCACCGTCTCCACCCACACCGCCTCGGCGTGGCCCACGAGCACGGGTACGCGCACGCAGGTGGCGCTCACCGGGAGGTCGGGGAGCTCGAGGATCTTGCGGGTCTCGGCCCGGATCTTGGCCTCCTCGTCGAGCTCCACGCCGTCGAAGTCCCAGTCCATGCGCAGGTCGTGCTCGGCTGGCGGCTCTTCCAGCAGGCGAGCCATGGCCTTCGCCCCCGCCCCCGACACCGACTGGTAGGTCGCCACCCGCACCCGGGCGAGCCCGGCGGCGTCGAGCAGGGGCTTGAGTACGCAGGTGAGGGGGATGGTGCAGCAGTTGGGGTTGGCGACGACGCCGGCGTGCTCCCCGGCGCGGTGGCCGTTCACCTCGGGCACGACCAGGGGGACGCCGTCCTGGAGCCGGTAGGCAGAGGACTTGTCCACGCACACGGCTCCCCCCTGCAGGGCATGGGGCACGAGGGCCTGGGAGGCTCGGGTGCCCACCGAGAAGAAGCAGAGGTCGAGGTCGCCGGCGGCAAGGGCCTCGGGGGTCGCCTCCTCCACCAAAAGCTCGCCTGCCCCGAAGGGAACCCTCGTCCCCGCCGAGCGGCTGGAGGCGAAGGCCCGCACGGCCCGGTAGCCCCGCTGGGCCAAGAGGTCGAGGGTGATGCGGCCCACCGCTCCGGTGGCGCCCACGACCCCGATGCGAGCCGGCTCAGGCATCGCTCGTCACCCGGGGGCCTGGGCTCTCCGACAGGCGGAAGCGGTCGTGCACCGCCCGCACCGCGCGCTCCACGTCCTCCGCTCGCACCACGCAGGAGATGCGGATCGAGGAGGTGGAGATGATCTCGATGTTGATGCCCGCCTCGGCCAGGGCCTCGAACATGTCGGCGGCGACCCCGGGGTGGCTGCGCATGCCGGCCCCGACCAGGGAGACCTTGCCGATCTCGGCGTCCTGGGTGAAGCCGCGCGCTCCCACCTCCTGGGCCACCGCGTCCAGGATGGGCTCGGCGACGGCCAGGTCGTCCTTGGGGAGCGTGAACGAGATGTCGGTGTGCCCGTCGGCGGACACGTTCTGGACGATCATGTCCACGTTCACCGCGGCATCGGCCAGCGCCCGGAACACGCGGGCGGCGATGCCGGGACGGTCGGGCACGCCCAGGATGGTCACCTTGGCCTCCGAGGTGTCGTGGGTGACGCCGGAGATCATCGCCTTCTCGAGCATGCCCTTGTCCTCCTTGCGGATCCAGGTGCCGGGCGCCTCCGAGAACGTCGAGCGGACGTGCAGGACGACGCCGTGGTTGCGCGCGAACTCCACCGAGCGTAGCTGGAGCACGCGGGCCCCGGTCGCGGCCATCTCCAGCATCTCCTCGTAGCTGACCGCGTCCAGCTTCCTGGCCTCGGGCACGATGCGGGGATCGGCGGTGAAGACCCCCTCGACGTCGGTGTAGATCTCGCAGGCATCGGCGCGGAGGGCCGCCGCCAGGGCCACCGCCGTCATGTCGGATCCTCCCCGGCCCAGGGTGGTGATCTCGGCGTCGGTGGAGACGCCCTGGAAGCCGGCCACGAGCACGATCCTCCCCTCGTCCAAGGCCTGGCGGATGCGGCGGGCGCGGATGTCGACGATCTTGGCCTTGCCGTGCTGGCTGTCGGTGACGATGCCCGCCTGGGAGCCGGTCAGCGAGACGGCCGGCACGCCGAGATCCTCGATCGCCATCTCCGCGAGCGCGCAGGAGATGCGCTCGCCCACGGTGACGAGCATGTCGAGGGCTCGGGGCTTGGGGCGGGGAGACACCCGATGGGCGAGGTCGATGAGCTCGTCGGTGGTGTGCCCCATCGCCGACAGCACGCACACCACCCCGTGTCCTGCCTGTCGGGCGGCCACGAGACGCCGTGCCACCGCCTTGAGACGATCGACGTCGCCCACGGAGGTGCCGCCGAACTTCATGACCAGGGTGCCCGTACGCTCTTCGGCGTGGGCGCGGGCCGGGGCCGAGAAGCTCGTGAGCTCGGTGGTCACGCCCCGATTGTACGGGCCTGCGCTTCCCGCCCTCTGGTCGAGGCGAAAGGACTCAGGCCATCTCCCGCCGGCCGGCGAGGGCGCGACCGAGCGTGACCTCGTCGGCGTACTCGAGGTCGCTTCCCACGGGCAGGCCGCTGGCGAGGCGGGTGACCCGCGTCCGCCCGCGGAGCTTGTCGGCCAGGTAGGCGGCGGTGGCCTCGCCGGTCATGGTGGGGTTGGTGGCGATGACGACCTCCTGGATCCCCTCGCGCTCGACCCGCTGCAGGAGCTCGTCGATGCGGAGGTCCTCCGCCTCCACCCCGTCGAGGGGGGAGAGGGCCCCGCCCAGGACGTGGTAGAGGCCCCGGTACTCGCCGGTACGCTCGATGGAGAGGAGGTCCGCCGGCTGCTCGACCACGCAGACGAGGGAGCGGTCGCGGCGGCCATCGAGGCAGATGGCGCACACCTCCTCCTCGGTGAGGTTGCCGCAGGTGCGGCAGAAGCCCACCTTCTCCTTCACGTCGGCGATCGCCTGGGCCAGGGCCAGCGCCTCCTCCCGGGGGGCGCGGAGCAGGTGGAAGGCGAGCCGCTGGGCCGTGCGCCTGCCCACGCCGGGGAGCCGGGTGAGGTGGTCGACCAGGCTGTCCACGGCCGGGGAGAGCACGGCCCTATTGTGCAGGTCTCAGCGGGCGTAGCGCTGCCACTGGGCGGGGAGGCGAGGGCTCCAGTCGGTGGCGCCGGGGGCGCGGAGGGCGAGGTGGCAGACGGGCCCGGCCTCGGTGGCGCCGTGCATGTGCACGAGCCCGGCGGGGACGACCACCACGCTCCCCTCCTCGACCAGCTGCTCGGGCTGGTCGGGAAAGGAGACGAAGCCGGTCCCCTGGAGGAACACGAGCACCTGGTCGGTGGGGTGGACGTGGGGGCGGGTGCGGGCGCCGGCGTCGAAGAACACGGCCAGAAGCTCGAGCTCGGTCGTGCCGCCGGCGGCCGCCAGGTTCAGCATGCGCACCCGGCCGATGAAGTTCTCGGGCTCGGGAGCAGGCCTGGCCAGGGTCTCGTCGATCCGGATGGCCTCGAGCACGCCCCTGAGCCTACCGCCTGGCGGCATCGCCGGCTTCGCTCGCCCGCGGCCGGGCCGACGCGGAGGCGCCGGGCTACCCAGGGCGGCCGCCCAGGTAGCCGGTGCCGTACCCCGCCCGCATGCCGCCGTCGATGACCAGCACGGCCCCGGTCACGAAGGAGGCCTCGTCAGAGCTGAGGTAGACGGCGGCCGCGGCCACGTCCTCGGCCTCGCCCAGACGGCCGAGCGGGGGGAGGGGCCAGTCCTGCCAGCGCTCGCCCAGGTCCCGCATCCCCGGCTTGATGTCTCCGGGGCAGAGGCAGCTCGAGCGGATGCCGTAGGGGGCTCCGTCCAGGGCCAGCATGTTGGAGAGCATGACCAGCGCTGCCTTGGAGACGGAGTAGGCGCCCACGGCCGGATCGCCGACGAGGGCCACGTCGGAGGCGACGTTCACGATCGCGCCTCCGCCCCGGCTGCGGAGGACCGGGAAGGCAGCCTTGGCGTGGAGGAAGGGGCCACCCACGTTCACGGCCAGGATCCGCTCCCAGTCGGCCAGGGAGGTCTCGGTGAGCCGCGCCCGCACGCCGGTGGCGGCGTTGTTCACGAGGATGTCGAAGGGCGCCGCCTCGAGGGTAGCGCGCTCCACGTCCTCCGGCAGGGAGGCATCTGCCTGGACGGCTCGGCAGCCGAGCTCGCGGGCGGCCACAGCCAGCCGCTCTCGATCGCGGCCGGTGATGACGACGGATGCCCCCTCGGCCAAGAAAGCGCGGGCGATAGCCAGGCCGATACCCGAGCTTCCCCCGGTGACGAGGGCCCTCTTGCCGGCGAGGCGCCCTCCACTCCCTCTCCCCGCCGACACCCCTAGAGATCGGGCATGCCTAGGCCTTGGAGGCCGGGGATGGCGCCCAGCTTGGACTGGGCGAGCGCCTGAGCCGCCCGCAGGGCCTCGTTGACGGCGGCGAGAACCATGTCCTCCAAGAGCTCCAGGTCCTCGGGGTCGACGGCCTTGGGATCGATCCTGATCTCGCGAATCTCTCCCGTCCCGCTCGCCTTCACCCTCACCAGCCCGCCGCCGGCGGAGGCCTCGACCGTCTCCGCCGCCAGCTCTTCCTGGGCCTTGGCCATGTGGGCCTGCATCTGCTGCGCCTGCTGGAGCAGCTTGTTCACGTCGAAGCCTCTGCTCACTCCTCCACCTCCCGGGCGTCAAGGGTCTCCTTGAGCAGCGCCACCAGCTCCTCCTCGCCCACGTCCTCCACCTCCGCGGGCCGGTCGTGGCTCCTCCTCCGCTCTCCCAAGGAGAACGCCAGCCGCAGGCGGCGCCCGGTGACGTCGTAGAGGGCGTCCGCCAGCAGGGCGGCGTTCCTCTCGTCCTCGGCCAGCTTGCGGTGGAACTCGGCCTCGGCGGGGAACTCCACCGTGAGGAGGTCGCCGTCCAGCGCGGCCGGGCGGGCCTCCCGCAGCATGGAGGCGACCGGGATCGAGCGCTCCTCGACCGCGGGCAGCACCGAGCGCGTCCAGGCCTCCTGGAGCTGGGCGAGGTCGAGCGGGGGAGGCGCAGGAGGGCCCTTGGCCTCGACCGCCCCGGCGGTCGACCGAGCCCCAGCCCCCTCGCCGGCGCTCCCCCGCGCCTGGCGCTCGAGGAGCTCCAGGCGGTAGGAGAGGGACTCCTGGGACAGGTCGGCCGCCGGCCGGGTGACCTTGACCAGGGCCAGCTCAAGCGGAAGCCGCGGGTCGCCCCCCTGGCGCATGTCGTCGACGGCCACGGCCAGGAGGTCGCAGAGGCGTAGGACGGTCGACTCGCCGAGCTGGCGTGCCTGCTCGCGCAGGCGCCCGCGCGTCTCCTCGGTCACGGGCAGCGTCTCCGACACCTCCCCCAGGTGCTGGACGAGCAACAGGTGGCGCAGGTGCTCGAGGAGGTCGGTGACGAGGCGCCCCACGTCCTGGCCCTGCTCGGACAGCTCCTCCACGTAGGCCAGGGCGCCGGCGGTATCGCGGTCGACGACGAAGTCGACCAGGCGAAACAGGGCCTCCTCCTCCACCGCTCCCAGGAGCTGGAGCACCGCTTGGACCGTGATCTCGCCCTCGGTGGCGGCCGCCAGCTGGTCGAGGGTGGAGACGGCGTCGCGGAAGCTTCCCCGCGCGAAGCGGGCGATCAAGGAGAGGGCAGGGTCAGGAGCCCGGAAGCCCTCTCCCTCGGCTACCCGGCGAAGCAGGGTGACGAGCTCGGGCAGGCGGGGCCTGGAGAAGCGGAAGACCTGGCAGCGCGACCTCACCGTGGGCAGCACCTTGTCGAGCGCGGTGGTGCAGAAGACGAACACGAGGTGGGGCGGCGGCTCCTCCACGATCTTGAGGAGGGCGTTCCAGGCCGCGTCGGTGAGCTGGTGAGCCTCGTCCAGGATGTAGACCTTGTGCCTGCCCTGGACGGGCTGGAGGACGACCCGGTCGCGGATCTCCCGGATGTCGTCGATCCCCCGCTGGGAGGCGGCGTCCATCTCCACCACGTCCATGGAGCTGCCGTTGGCGATGGCGACGCAGGCAGCGCAGGTGGCGTCAGGCGTGGCCGTGGGTCCCTGGACGCAGTTGAGGGCCTTGGCCAGGATGCGGGCGAGCGAGGTCTTGCCGGTGCCGCGGGGGCCGGCGAAGAGGTAGGCCTGGCGCAGGCTTCCAGCCCGGATCGCGTTGGTGAGGGTGCGCACGACCGCCTCCTGGCCCACCACCTCGGCGAAGGTCTGGGGGCGGTACTTGCGGTAGAGGGCGGTCACCCGGCCGATTCTCGCAGATCGGGTAAGGCGGCAGCCACCCCGGGGGCTGCGCCCCTCTGATCAAGAGTGATCGATTGTGATCTTCCCCTGCGCTTCCCGCTCGCCGACCCTGGAGGCGTGAGAGCCGCTCAGTCAGCGGGAGGACAGAGGGCCAGGCGGCCTTCCTCCACCTGCAGGGGGACGAAGGGAAGCCCCCGCTCGTGGAGCCAGTCGTCGAGGGCGTGGGAGGCCTCCTCGAGGGTCGCCTCGGCGATCTCGATCTCCCAGCCGCCCCGGCGGGCCACGACCTCGGCCGCGAGCCCGTGGTCGACCAGGGCCTCGAGCGCGTCCCAGGCGTCCGCCGGCCGTGACAGCTCCACCCGCACCCGCTCGGCCATCGATCCCCATTCTGCGCCCCCGAGACGGGAGAGGACAGGCCAGGATTGACCAGCGACCTCGACGCCGAGATCGTTCCCATCGAGCCCGAGCTCAAGGGCCGTCGCCGAGCGACCATCGACGGCAACGAGGCGGCGGCCCGGGTCGCCTACGCCGTCAGCGAGGTGATCGCCATCTACCCGATCACCCCTTCCTCCCCCATGGGGGAGCTGGCCGACGCCTGGGCGGCCGCCGGCCGACCCAACGCCTTCGGGGCCGTGCCCCAAGTGGTCGAGATGCAGAGCGAGGCGGGGGCGGCAGGAGCGGTGCACGGCGCCCTGCAGGGGGGAGCGCTGGCCACCACCTTCACCTCCTCCCAGGGCCTCTTGCTCATGATCCCGGACATGTACAAGATCGCCGGCGAGCTGACGCCGACGGTCTTCCACGTCGCCTCCCGCGCCGTCGCCACCCACGCCCTCTCCATCTTCGGGGATCACTCCGACGTCATGGCGGCCCGCGCCGCCGGCTTCGCCATGCTGGCCTCGAGCTCGGTGCAGGAGGCCCACGACCTCGCCCTGGTCGCCCACGCGGCCACCCTGGCCTCGCGCGTCCCCTTCCTCCACTTCTTCGACGGCTTTCGGACCTCGCACGAGGTGAGCACGGTGGAGCTCCTCTCCGACGAGGACATTCGGGCGCTCGTGGACGAGGAGCTGGTGAGGGCCCACCGGGAGCGCAGGCTCACGCCCGACCGCCCGGTCCTGCGGGGCTCGGCCCAGAACCCAGACGTCTTCTTCCAGGCCCGGGAGGCGGCCAGCCCCTACTACGCGGCCGTGCCCGCGATCGTGCAGGGGTACATGGATCGTCTGGCCGCGCAGGCGGGGCGAAGCTACCGCCTGCTCGACTACGAGGGCCACCCCGAGGCCGAGCGGGTGGTCGTGCTCATGGGCTCGGCGGCGGGAGCCGTGGGGGAGGCGGTGGAGGCCCTCTGCGCCCGGGGGGAGCAGGTGGGCATGGTGACGGTGCGGCTGTTTCGACCCTTCCCCGCCTCCACCTTCCTCGCTACCTTGCCGCCGACCGTGCGCCGCGTCGCGGTGCTCGACCGGACGAAGGAGCCGGGCGCCCTGGGCGAGCCCCTCTACCAGGACGTCGTCACCGCCCTGGCGGAGGCCGCCGGGCGGGGGGAGCTGCCGTTCCCTCTGCCCCTGGTCATCGGGGGACGGTACGGGCTCGGCTCCAAGGAGCTGACCCCGGCCATGGCGGCGGCCGTCTTCGCCGAGCTGGGGAGGCCTTCGCCTCGGCCCCGGTTCACGGTGGGAATCGAGGACGACGTGAGCGGGACGAGCCTTCCCGTCGATCGCTCCTTCTCCACCGAGGGCGACGAGGTGATGCGGGCCGTCTTCTTCGGCCTGGCGAGCGACGGCACGGTAGGGGCGAGCAGGAACACCGTCAAGATCGTGGGCGAGCTCACCCCCCTCTACGCCCAGGGCTACTTCGTGTACGACTCCCGCAAGGCGGGAGCGCTCACGGTCTCCCACCTTCGCGTCTCCCCCCGCCCCATCCGCTCCACCTACCTCGTCGACCGCGCCTCCTTCGTCGCCTGCCACCAGTTCCACTTCCTGGACACGGTGGACGTGCTCGCCCCGGCCCAGCCGGGGGCCACCTTCCTCCTCAACAGCCCCTACGGCCCGGAGGAGGTCTGGGATCGGCTACCTGCCGAGGTCCAGGCCGACATCATCGGCAAGCGCCTCCGCTTCTTCGTCGTGGACGGCTACCGCGTGGCCCGCGAGGCCGGCCTGGGCGGTCGCATCAACACCGTGCTCCAGACTTGCTTCTTGGCCTTGTCGGGGCTCCTTCCCCGGGAGCAGGCGATCGCCGCCGTCAAGGAACGCATCCTCAAGTCGTACGGGAAGCTGGGCGAGGAGGTGCTGAGGCGGAACTTCGCCGCCGTCGATCGGGCCCTCGCGGGGCTGCACGAGGTGGCAGTCCCCGATCGAGTTACCTCCCCCCGGCGCCGCCGGCCGCCCGTGCCGCCCCACGCCCCCGCCTTCGTCCGCCGCGTCACCGCCGCCATCCTCGCCGGCAAGGGAGACGAGCTTCCCGTCAGCGCCCTCCCCGCCGACGGCACCTTCCCCACCGCGACCTCCCGGTTCGAGAAGCGGGGGCTTGCCACCGAGATCCCCGTCTGGGACCCGGACCTCTGCATCGACTGCGCCAAGTGCGCCCTCGTCTGTCCCCACGCGGCTCTGCGCATGAAGGTGTTCTGGCCGGAGCAGCTGAGCGGGGCGCCGCCCGGGTTCCGGTTCAAGCCCTGGCGGGGGAAGGAGCTGCCCAACCGCCTGCTCGCCATCCAGGTGGCGCCGGACGACTGCACCGGCTGCTCCCTGTGCGTCGACGCTTGCCCGGTGACGAGCAAGACCGACCCTCGACACAAGTCCATCAACATGGCGGCCCGGGAGCCGATCCTCGAGCGGGAGCGGGAGGCGTTCGACTTCTTCCTCCGCCTGCCCGACATCGAGCGGCGGCTCGTCCGGCGCGACCTCAAGGGCTCGCAGCTCCTGCCGCCCCTGTTCGAGTTCCCCAGCGCCTGCCTCGGCTGCGGCGAGACCCCCTACCTCAAGCTCCTCTCCCAGCTCTTCGGAGACCGGATCGTGGTCGCCAACGCCACCGGCTGCTCCTCCATCTTCGGAGGCAACCTGCCTACGACGCCGTGGTCGCAGGACGCGAGCGGCCGCGGCCCCGCCTGGGCAAACTCCCTGTTCGAGGACAACGCCGAGTTCGGCCTCGGCCTCAGGCTGGCCCTCGACAGCCAGGTGGCGCGGGCGCGGGCGCTCCTCGAGCGGCTGGCGGGCTCGGTGGGGGAGGACCTGGCCTCGGCCATCCTCGAGGCTGAGGGCCAGCACGACGAGGGGGCCATCGCCGATCAGCGGGAGCGGGTAGCCGAGCTGAAGGCGCGCCTGGCCCTCCTCTCCGAGCCCGAGGCACGGGAGCTCCTCGACCTGGCCGATGCCCTGGTGCGCAAGAGCGTGTGGATCGTGGGCGGCGACGGCTGGGCCTACGACATCGGGTTCGGCGGCCTCGACCACGTGCTCGCCTCCGGTCGGGACGTGAACGTCCTCGTCATGGACACGGAGGTCTACTCCAACACCGGCGGCCAGGCGTCCAAGGCGACTCCCAGGGGAGCTGTGGCCAAGTTCGCCTCGGCTGGAAAGACGGCGCCCAAGAAGGACCTCGGGCTCCTTGCCATGACCTACGGGAACGTCTACGTCGCCCAGGTAGCCATGGGGGCCAAGGATGCCCACACGGTGCGGGCGTTCGTGGAGGCGGAGTCGTTCCCTGGACCTTCGCTCGTCATCGCCTACTGTCCCTGCATCGAGCACGGCTACGACCTGACCGAGGGGCTCCGCCACCAGCGCGAGGCGGTGGAGAGCGGCTACTGGCTCCTCTACCGCTACGACCCCAGGCTCCCCCAGCCCCTCCACCTCGATAGCCGCCCGCCCACGCTTCCCCTGCGGGAGCTCGCCCTCAAGGAGAGCCGGTTCGCCCGTCTCGCTCAGACGCAGCCCGAGCGGGCACGAGCCCTCCTCGACCTTGCCCAGGGGGACGCCGAGCACCGGCGGCGCTTCTACGAGGGCCTGGCCCAGGCCTACGCCCACGCGGAGGCGAGCGACCGCGCGCTCTCCGAGGGGGCTTGAGGGGCCCGGTCGCGCGGACGCGCCGTCGAGGCGAGCCACCCGGACGGCGCCTGCCCCGCCTGCTCGGGCCAGGCTGGTCCGCGGCCCCTGCGAGACACCGCTTAGCGCTGCTTCCTCCCGGACCTGACGCGGTTCGCGGGCTCCCAGTGCGCGGGGCCTGGCCGTCAACGCCGCGGCTGCCGGCCCAGGCTCCGGACGACTCCGCCCCTCGGGCGGTGTTCGGCCCCGCTATAGCGGGTTGCGGGTTCAGGGAACCGCTAGCTCCCCGCCTAGCGCGACCGGGCACGAGGATGGTAGCAGCCCTGGACACGTAGCACCTGTAACGAGTAAGCTCAAGCTCGGTGCGGGTATCCGCGGTCATGAGCGTCCGCTTGGTCACCGCGTCTCCGGCGGAGACGGCGCAGCTGGCGATCGAGCGCATGGTGGCGGAAGGCGTGGGGGCGGTGGCCGTGTGCGAGGGGCCGCGCCTGGTGGGCATCTTCACCGAGCGAGACGCGCTCCGCCTGGCCGCGCGGCGCGCGGACTTCGCGGCCCTTCCCCTGGAGGAGGTGATGACGAGGCCGGTGGTGACCGTCTCGCCTTGGGACGACCTCCTCAGCGTGGCCCGCCTGATGGGGGCCCGGCGAGTGCGACACCTGCCGGTGGTCGAGGGGGACAACCTGCTGGGCATGGTGGGGATTCGGGAGGTCGTGCACGCCATCGTCGAGCGGCTGTGGCAGGCGCACGACCCCGGCGCCCGCGAGACGGCGCACGAGCTGCTGCGCCGCTCGGGTGTCCCGCCGCCCGATGAGGGCGGGACACCGTAGCCGCTGCGGTAGGCTTCCTTGGGCCTGGGCGCGTAGCTCAGCGGGAGAGCGCCCGCCAACCTGCGCGGGTGAACCCCTGGTTCCCCCGCGGGCCCCCTCCTCCAGGGTGCGGTAGGCTTCCTTGGGCCTGGGCGCGTAGCTCAGCGGGAGAGCGCCCGCCAACCTGCGCGGGTGAACCCCTGGTTCCCCCGCGGGCCCCCTCCTCCAGGGTGCGGTAGGCTTCCTTGGGCCTGGGCGCGTAGCTCAGCGGGAGAGCGCCCGCTTCACACGCGGGAGGTCGCTGGTTCGATCCCAGCCGCGCCCACTGCGAGAACTCCCTGCAAATCGGCCTTTTCTGTCTTCTTCAAGGGCGACAGATCAGCGTCTCGGCGGCCCATGTCAGCGCCCGTGTCAGCGGACCCGCTGGAAGCCGGGCTAGTCTCGCCCTCGCATGAGAGGAAACTGTCTCTTCGCACGGGTACAGCCGTAGTGCCCGAGCTTCTGTGGTCGGAGGCGACCTCCGTCCTCCACGAGGCCGCATGGCGGGGGCGGCTCTCCTCCGACCTCGCCGGCGAAGCCCTCGCCCTGGTGGCCACGGCTCCTATTGCACCCCGCCGGCCGAGCGGGCTACGCGAGCGCGCCTGGGAGATCGCCGACAGCCTCGGCTGGGCCACGACCCACAACGCCGAGTACTGCGCCTGGCCGAGCTTCTCGGCTGCGATCTCGTGAGCACCGACCGCCGGCTCCTGGCAGCGGGGGCCCCGCTCGGCTACCTTCGCACCCCCGACGAGGCCGCCGCCCGCCTCCGAGCGGGCTAGGGCCCGCCCCGGACGTAGATCACCTGGCCGCTCACGTAGGCGGCGTCCTCGCTACAGAGGAAGGCGATCACGCCGGCGATGTCCTCGGGCTGGCCGACCCGGCGCAGGGGGATCTGCTCGCTTGCCAGCTCCTGGAACTTCTCGAACTCGAGCCCCAGGCGAGCGGCTGTCTGCTCGGTCATGCGGGTGACCACGAACCCTGGGGCGACGCAGTTGACGGTAATGCCGAAGGGGCCGAGCTCGATGGCCAAGGTCCTCGTCATCCCCTGGATCCCGGCCTTGGCGGCGGAGTAGTTGGTCTGGCCGCGGTTGCCGAGGGCCGAGACCGAGGACACGAGCACCATCCTCCCCGACCGTTGCTCCACCATGTGCCGCTGGGCGGCCTGCGCCGCCAGGAACGTCCCCCGCAGGTGGGTATTGATCACCGCGTCCCAGTCCTCGTCGGTCATCTTGTGGATGAGGTTGTCGCGGATGACGCCGGCGCAGGTGACGAGGATGTCGAGCCCGCCCAGCTCCTCCACCGTCTGCGCCACCGCCCGCTCCACCTGGTCGCGCTTGGTGACGTCGCAGGGGATGCGAAGGGCGGGCGGCCCTCCGTCCTCGAAGTCGATGTCCGTCACCGCCACCCTGGCTCCCTCGGCCGCGAAGCGGGCGGCCGTGGCCGCCCCGATGCCGCGGGCCCCCCCGGTGACGAGGGCCACCTTGTCCTGGAATCGCCTCATCCGATCTCTACCTCCGCCTCGCCGGTCGTGACCTTCTCGCCTCGCTGGTTCTCGGCCCACACCTCGATCAGGGCCACGCCGTCCTCCACCGCCCGTACGATGCCGCGGCAGGTGAGCTCGTCGCCGGGCCGCACCATGGCCGCGAAGCGAGCCTTGAGGCGGCGGACGCGGGCAGGCCCTGCCACGGCCGCCGCGTACTCGCCCAGGAACCCCATGCTCAGCATGCCGTGGGCGATCACCCCGTCCAGCCCCACCTGCCGGGCGGCCTCGTCGTCGAGGTGGATGGGGTTGTGGTCGCCGGAGGCGGCCGCGTAGGCGGCGAGCTGCTCCCGCGTCACCGCCTCCTTGCGCAGGGGGGGAAGCTCGTCTCCCGGTCTCATCGCAGGATCAGGGTGGAGCGGCCGGTGAAGACGAGCGTGCCCCTCTCGTCCCGGCCTTCTGTCTCCACGACCAGGAAGGTGGCCCGCCCCAGGCGCGTCTCCTTCTCGGTCACGTCGGCGACCCGGGCCACGCAGGCCAGCCTGTCTCCGGGACGGATGGGCCGCTCGTAGGCGTACTCCTCCTCTCCGTGGAGGACGCGGGCCGGCTCGATCTCGGCCAGGGCTGGTATGGACAGCCGAAACCAGAAGGTGGTGGGGAAAGTGGGGGGCACGGCCAGGCCCGCCTGGTAGTCGGGGTGGGGGTCCCCGATCGCCTGGGCCAGCTCGAGGGCGGCCTCGTGCTCGACCTCGAACACCTCTTGCCCGGAGGTAGCCCCTAGCAGCGAGCGATCGGCCATGTCGGTGCATACGCTACTCCCTATGAGCGAGCGGCGCATCGACATCCGCTGGCGCGACCTGGACGCCCTCGGCCACGTCAACCACGCCGTCTACCACACCTACGCCGAGGAGGTGCTGGACGAGTGGCTGCGCCGGAGGCTGGGCTTGGCCTGCGGCGAGACCTGGAGCTACGTCACCGCTCGGGTGGCCATCGACTATCGGAGCGAGCTTCGGCCCTCGGACGGCCAGGTGGTGGGGTCGTGTCGCCTCCATCGCCTGGGCGACTCCAGCGTCGCCACCAGGATCGAGCTGCGGGCCCCCGACGGGCGGCTGGCTGCCGAGGTGGAGACGGTGATCGTGGCCTGGGACGGGGAGCGTCGGCGCTCCCGTCCGCTCACCGCGGAGGAGCGGGCGCTTCTGTCGGCGCCCGAGCCGCCGTCCTCGGGCTGAGGGCAGGCCCGTAGCGCCCAGGCCCTAAGCGGGGCCGACCTGGCCGGTGTAGGTTTGGCCCGTGCAGCTTCGGGACAGCCCCGACGAGGCCGCCTTTCGAGCCGAGCTTCGCTCCTGGCTGGAGCTGAACGCCCCCAAGGAGCCGATCGCGCGGACCGACGTCGAGCGGGCCCGCGCCTGGAGTCGCAAGCTCTACGAGGCAGGCTACGTGGGCCTGACCTGGCCCCAGGAGTACGGTGGCCGGGGCCTTCCCCTCACCTACCAGGCCATCGTCCTCGAGGAGCTGGCCCGAGCGGAGGCGCCCGGCCACATAGGCGTCATCGGGCTGGGCATGGCCGGGCCCACCATCCTCGTCCACGGCAGCGAGGAGCAGAAGCGGCGCTACCTGCCCAAGATCCTGGCGGCCGACGAGATCTGGTGCCAGGGCTTCTCGGAGCCGGGGGCGGGCTCCGATCTGGCCGCCGTGCGCACCCGGGCGGAGCTGGAGGGCGGCCGCTTCGTCGTCAACGGGCAGAAGGTGTGGTCGTCGTACGCCCACATCGCCGACTGGTGTCTCCTCCTCGCCCGCAGCGACCCCGAGTCGCAGCGCCACGCCGGCCTCACCTACTTGGTGGTGGACATGCGGGCCCCCGGGGTCGAGGTTCGTCCCCTGCGCCAGCTGACGGGGGAGGCGGAGTTCAACGAGATCTTCTTCACCGACGTGGAGGTCCCGGTCGAGAACATGCTGGGGGCGATCGGCCAGGGTTGGCAGGTGGCGGTGACCACCCTCATGCACGAGCGGGCGACGCTCGGCTTCGCCCTCACCGGCGCCCTCGAGCTGGCGGTAGCCAAACTGGTGGCGTTGGCGCGCGAGCGCCGCCTGAGCGACGCCCGGCTCCGCGACCGGGTGGCCGAGGAGTGGATCGAGCTCCAAGCCCTCAAGCTCACCAACGCCCGCGCCCTCACCACCCTCGTGGAGACCGGCGTCCCCGGCCCCGAGGGATCGGTATCCAAGCTGCACTGGTCGGAGCAGAACCAGCGCTTGACCAAGCTGGCTCTGGAGCTGGCGGGTCCCGAGTCCCTCCTCGCCCGCGAGTACGCCTGGTGGCGTCGGGAGCAGCTGCGGAGTCGCGGCAACACCATCGAGGCAGGCACCTCGGAGATCCTGCGCAGCGTCATCGCCGAGCGGGTGCTCGGCCTCCCCAAGAGCAGATGAGGTTCAGCTTCAGCGAGGAGCAGGAGGAGCTGAGGCGCCAGGCTCGGTCGATCCTGGCCGAGCACGAGCCGACCTGGCAGGAGCTGGCCGAGCTCGGCTGGCTGGGCGTCTCCCTGGCGGAGGAGGCAGGAGGAGCCGGCCTGACCTTCGTGGAGGAGGCCATCCTCATCGAGGAGTTGGGACGGGCCCTCTCCCCCCAGCCCTACCTGGCCACCGTGGGCTTGGCCTTGCCTGCCCTGGGGGCGGAGGAGCGGGCCCAGGTGGCGGCGGGGGAGACCCGCTGGTCGGCGGCCATCGACGGCGCCCTCGTTCCCGATCTGGACAAGGCGGATGCGGTGGCCACCGCAGAGGGGGCGGCCCCGGCGGCGGGCGAGGTCCTGGCCACCGTGGACGAGACCCGGACGCTCGGTCGCCTTGCCCCCGGGCCTCGACGACCCCTCTCCGGCCGCCTCGACCGCGCCCGCGCGCTCGCCGCCTTGGCTGTGGAGGCGGTGGGGGTGGCGAGCAAGGCCCTCGAGCTGGCCGTCGAGCACGCCAAAGCGCGACACCAGTTCGGCCGACCTATCGGCTCGTTCCAAGCCGTGTCCCACCAGATCGCCGACGTCTACGTCAGGACCGAGCTCGCCCGCTCCCTCGCCTACTGGGCGGCCTGGTGCGTAGCCGTCGGCGACGAGCAGAAGACGATCGCGGCCCACGCAGCCAAGGCCTACGCCGGGGAGGCGGCGGTGCTGGCCTGCGAGCGAGCGATCCAGGTCCACGGCGGCATCGGCTTCACCTGGGAGTACCCTCTCCACCGCTACTACAAGCGGGCCTTGTGGCTCGAGGCCTACCTCGGCTACCCAGCCGAGCACCGGGCCCAGGTGGCCCGGGCTCTGCTCGACTGAGCTCGACCCAGGAGCGGCTGGGCCCGGCGTTGCCGAGCGAGCCGGGGAGACCTACAGTTCCAGTCCATGGACGGCCTGATGATGGACTACCAGCTCACGCTGCCCACGCTCCTTCGGCGGGCGGAGACGTACTTCGCCGACACGGCGGTGGTCACCCGCCTTCCCGACCGCTCCTTCCACCGCACGACCTACGGTGAGGTGATGCGGCGGGCTCGTCAGCTGGCGGTGGCGCTGGCGAGGCTGGGGCTCGAGCGGGGCGACCGGGTGGCGACTTTGTGCTGGAACCACTACCAGCACCTGGAGGCCTACTTCGGCATCCCCTGCGGCGGCTTCGTGCTCCACACCCTCAATCTCCGCCTCCACCCCTCGGACATCGGCTACGTCGCCCGCCACGCCGGCGACCGGGCGGTGATCGTGGATCGGAGCCTCGTTCCCCTGCTCGAGCAGTTCCGGGGCGAGACGGCGATCGAGCACGTGCTCGTGGTAGAGGACTCCTACGAGGAGCTGCTTGCCTCCGCCTCCCCCGACGAGTGGCGGGACCCCGGCCTGCACGAGCGGGAGGCGGCGGCCATGTGCTACACGAGCGGTACCACCGGCCGGCCCAAGGGGGTCGTGTACTCGCACCGGTCGACCATCCTCCACACCTTCGGGGTGCTGTCGGCGAGCCCGCTCGGCCTGGGTCTCAACTCCCAGGACGTGATCCTGCCGGTGGTGCCCATGTTCCACGCCAACGCCTGGGGCTACCCCTACGCCGCGGCCGCCTGCGGAGCCGGCCTCGTCCTGCCCGGCCCCCACCTCGACCCGGAGAGCCTGCTCGAGGACATGGTGGAAGGCGGCGTCACCTGGGCGGCAGGGGTGCCCACCATCTGGCTCGGCATCCTCCAGCTGCTCGACGCCGACCCTCGCCGCTTCGACCTCTCTCGGCTGAAGGGGATGCTGGTGGGCGGCTCGGCGGCGCCGCGGGCGATGATCGCGGGCTTCAAGCAGCGCCACGGGCTCGTCGTCTGCCACGGCTGGGGCATGACCGAGACCTCTCCGGTAGCGAGCGTCGCCCAGCTCCCCGGGGATCTCGCCGCCGCGGACGAGGAGACCCAATTCGACGTGATCGCCTGCCAGGGCCTACCGCTTCC
>CAZQRA010000049.1:262-18956 GCA_964595575.1 uncultured Gaiellales bacterium | reverse complement strand
CGGCCGCGCCGGTCGACGGCGGGCGAGCTCGAGGAGTGGGCGCGGCGACTGGAGGAGGAGTGGGGAGCGCCCCGATGCGCCGCCTTCGTGCGGGAGGCGGCGCAGGTCTACGCGGCGCGGGGGCTCTTGGCGGGTGAGCGGGCAGCGGTCTAAGCGCTTCCAGGCCCGCGAGACCCGCGGCCTGCGGCGCGAGCTTCTGATCTCGCCCTACCCCGAGCTGGGGCTCGTGGCCATGGACAGCCCCCACGATCCCCAGCCGAGCCTGGTGGTGGAGGAGGGCCGGGTGGTCGAGATCGACGGGCGGCGGGAGGAGGAGTTCGACGTCATCGACCACTTCCTCGCCCGCTACGGGATCGACCTGGAGGCGGCCCGAGAGGCGGCCCTCCTCTCCGACGAGGAGATCGCCCGCCTCCTCGTGGACGTCGACTGCCCCCGGGAGCGGCTGGTGCGGCTGTCCGGCGGGCTCACTCCCGCCCGTCTGGCCCGGATCGTGTCCCGGCTCGATCCGGTGGAGATGATGTTCGCCCTCAAGAAGCTGCGGGCCCGGCGGGCTCCTGCCAACCAGGCGCACGTCACCAACCTCAAGGAGAACCCGGCCCTGCTTGCCGCCGACGCGGCCGAGGCGGCGGTGCGGGGCTTCGCCGAGCAGGAGACGACGGTGGGGGTGTCCCGCTACGCCCCCTTGAACGCCATCGCCCTCCTCGTGGGTTCCCAGACCGGCCGTCCCGGGGTGATGACCCAGTGCGCCGTCGAGGAGCGCCGCAACCTCCAGCTGGCCATGCAGGGCCTCGTCACCTACGCCGAGACCCTGTCGGTCTACGGCACCGAGCCCGTGTTCGTGGACGGAGACGACACCCCCTGGTCGAAGGCCTTCCTCGCCTCCGCCTACGCCTCCCGCGGGGTCAAGGTGCGCTTCACCTCCGGCGGCGGTTCGGAGGCGCTCATGGGGCACGCCCAGGGGAAGTCGATGCTCTACCTGGAGGCCCGCTGTCTTGCCTGCGTGCGGGCGGCGGGCTCGCAAGGCGTCCAGAACGGCTCCATCTCGTGCGTCGCCCTCGTCCTCAGCCTCCCCGGGGGCGGCCGCGAGATCCTGGCCGAGAACCTGCTCGCCGCCTGGCTCGATTTGGAGGTGGCCTCGGGAAACGACGCCATCGCCTCCCACTCCGAGATCCGCAAGACGGCCAAGCTCATGGGTCAGCTCCTGCCGGGGACCGACTTCGTCACCTCCGGGTACTCCGTCATGCCCCGGGAGGACAACGTGTTCGGGGGCGGGAACTTCGACGCCGACGACCTCGACGAGTGGCTGACCGTCCAGCGGGACTGGCAGGCGGACGGCGGCATCGAGCCGGCCGGCGAGGAGGAGGTGGTGCGCGCCCGCGAGCGGGCAGCCCGCGCCGTCCAGGCGGTGTTCGACGCCTTCGGCTTCCCCCCGGTGACCGAGGAGGAGGTGGCGCAGGCGACCTTCGGCTACTCCAGCCGCGACCTGCCCGACCGCGACCGGGCAGCCGACCTCGCCGCCGCCGACCGGGTGCTCGGCGAGCGCATCTCGGCCGTGGACGTGGCCCGGGCGCTCGACGAGCGCGGGTTCAGCGAGGTGGCCGAGGCCATCCTGGGCATGCTGCGCCAGCGCGTGTCGGCCGACTACCTGCAGACCTCGGCCGTGATCGGCCCCGACGGCAGGGTGCGCTCGGCGGTGAACGAGCCCAACCGCTACGCGGGGCCGGGGACCGGGTACGTGCTCGAGGGCGAGCGCTGGCTCAAGCTCCAGTCGCTTCCCCACGTGCTCGACCCGCGCACGCTGGAGGAGGGGGAGGAAGGCCCCGAGGCAGCCCGGGAGCTGGGCCCGGCCGAGCCGGGAAGGAGCGGCGACGAGGTGGTGATCGCGGTGGGGCCTGCCTTCGGAGCCGCCATCCGGCGCACCATCAACGGCCTCGCCCACCGGGACGTGCTCTGGGCTCTGGTGGAGGGCGTCCGCGAGGGCGGGGGAAGGCCGCGGGTGGTGCGGGTGCGGCGGTTTGCCGACGTCGCCTTCATCGGCCACGAGGGGGCCAGGCTCTCCGGCTCGGGGGTGGCCATCGGCCTCCAGTCCAAGGGGACGGCGGTGATCCACCGGGCGGATCTCGAGCCCCTCGACAACCTGGAGCTCTTCGGGATGGCCCCCCTCTACTCCCTCGACTCCTACCGGGCCATGGGCAGGAACGCGGCCGGCTACGCGGTCGGCCGGGCGGTGGGGCCGGTGCCCACCATGCTCGACAACTTCGCCCGGGCCAAGCTGATCGTGCGAACGACCCTGCTCCATGCCCGGGAGACGGCGGCGGTGGTGCCGGGGGCTCCCCCCCTCGAGCTCGTCCCCCTCGCGGGCTGAGCCCTCCTCTACGCGGGAGGCGTCTTCTCCGCCGGCCAGGGGACGCCGCCCACGCCCCAGTTCTTGGGCGAGTGGCCCTCCACGATCACCCAGGTGTGCTCGCGCAGGCTCTCGGTGGTCGCCCGGCAGAGGGCGTCGGTGAGCTCGGCGATGAGCCGGCGGCTGGTCTCCTCGTTGACCCGGAAGTCGAACAGCTTGACCTCGATCAGGGGCACCCCCGCCTCCTTTCCTCGTTGGAAGCTCCTCGTCGGACGCTGGACGGGCCCAGCCTACCCCGGGGACGAGCCTAGCCTGCCGGCTTGCCGCCCACGCCCCAGCGCTTGGGCGACACGCCCTCCACGATCACCTGGATGTGCTCGGGGGCGGCCCCGCTCGACTCGGCCAGGGCCTTGGTCAGGCTCTCGATGATCTTGGGCACCGACTCCTCGGTCACCCGGTGATCGAACAGCTTCACCTCGATCCACGGCATCGAGCCTCCTTCCCTCGCAGTATCCAGCCGACGATAGCGCCTGCGGCCAAAAGCTGCACCGAGGTCGGAAGCCCGCCGCGGCGGTGCCAGCCCGGGAAGCGGTGGGAGGGGAAGAGGCGGCGTCCCCCGGGCATAGGCAGGGGAAGGACGTGCTCGAGGTCGGGAGCGGCGCAGGCCGCGGCCCCCACCACCGCCGGGTCGAGCGGCCCCCGGCGGAGCGCGAGGAGAAGGAGAAGGGCGGCTCCCGACCACGTCTCGAACCGCCGAGAGGGGATCTCCCCGTGGGGGATGGCGTCCCCGACCGCGTGGAGGGCGAGCCCTGCCACGACCGCTTTCCTCCGGGAGCGGAGGAGCGCGCCCGCGGCCGCCCCGGTCGCCACGTGCAGGGACACGATCACAGGTCGAGGCTACCGGGCCAAGTAGCCCCCATCCACTGGCAAGACGACGCCGGTGACGTAGCGGGCATCGTCGGAGAGGAGGAAGGACACCGCTCCGGCTACGTCCTCGGGCGTGCCCCAGCGGCCCAGGGGAATGCGGGCGCCGACCTCGACCCGCTTCCACTCCTCGATGTCGGCGGTCATGTCGGTCTCGATCCATCCCGGGGCGACGGCGTTGACGCGCACCCCCCGAGGCGCTAGCTCGTTGGACAGGGCCTTGGCAAGCTGGGCCACCCCGCCCTTGGAGGCAGCGTAGGAGCAGGCGTTGACCCCGCCGAAGAACGAAAGCTGGGAGGCCATGAGCACGATGGCGCCGCTGCCTTGGGCGACCATCCGCCGGGCCGCGGTCTGGGCGAGGACGAACACGGAGGTGAGGTTGAGGTCGATGACCCCTTGCCAATCCTCCAGGGTGTGGTCGAGCGCCCCCTTGCGCACGATAGTGCCGGCGTTGGCGACCAGGGCATCGATCCGGGGGAGGCGCTCCACCGCCCTGCGCGCCGCCTGGGGATCGCGCAGGTCGAACCCCGACGCCCGCTCCGCCGTCTCGACCTGGAAGCCGTCCTTCCGCAGGCGCTCCGCCACCGCTCGGCCGATGCCCCGGCTCGCCCCGGTGACGAGGGCGATGCCGCGGCTTCCTCTCGCCGGCCGGGAGCGGGCGCCCTCCGTGCCCTCCGCTCTCGCCGGGGGCGGCTCTCCCTGGGCGCCCTGGGGCCCGGGCTCAGCGCTCGACGTGGAGGGCCCCGCCACGCTCGCCCAGGACGAGGTCGCGCTCGCGGTCGGGGACGTGGTCGAGCGGCACCGGCGCCAACGCCTCGAAGAACGTGCACCCTCCTTCCGAGCGCACCGCGTGCTCGACTCCGCGGTTGACCACGGCCACGTCGCCCGGCCGGAGCACCCGGGTCTCTCCCGCCACGGTCAGCTCCATGTCTCCCTCGACTACCACCATCACCTGCTCGGTGTGCTCGTGGGCGTGCGTGGGAACGCCGAAGCCGGGCTCGTAGGTCACGCGGCAGAGGAGCACCTGCTCGCCGCCGATGGCATGGAGCCGAACCCCTGGGCGAAACTCGAACGGCTCGATCCCGTTCCAGGTTCGAAAGGGAAAGGCCACGCTCGGCCTCAAGCCTCGACGACCAGCTTCACCGGGGCGTCGGGGTGGGCGACTGCCGCCAGCGACAGCTCCTCGTCGAAGATGACCACCTTCCCCCGCCGCTTCGGCTCGTGCTCCCCTCGGGCCTTCTTCTCCAGGGCGCGCAGCACCCGCTCGGGAGTGATGGGCAGCTCGGTGATCCACACCCCGATGGCGTCGTGGACGGCGGCGGCGATCGCCGGCGGCTGGGGGTTGTTGGCCATCTCGCTGATGCCCTTGGCCCCGAAGGGCCCGTCGGCGGAGGGATTCTCGATGAGGATGGTCTCGAGCTGGGGAAGCTCCTCCATGGACGGCGCCGTGTAGCTTCCGAACTGGGCTCCCCGGTGCTCAACGTCCGGGTAGTAGGGGTAGCTCTGCTCGAGTACTCCCAACCCCAGCCCCATCATGGCCCCGCCCTCGATCTGCCCTTCCACTTGGGTGGGGTTGATCGCCCGTCCCACGTCGAAGCACTGGACGAGCCTCAGCACCCGCACCTCGCCCGTCTCGTCGTCCACCTCCACCTCGGCCGCGCAGGCGGCGTAGGAGATGGCCGAGTGGGGCGGGGCGTCGACCCGCCCCGTCTCGGGGTCGACGATGGCGGCGTAGGGCTTGAGCTGGGCCCCTACCCCGGTGATGAGCTCTCCCAGCTGCCAGGTGGCGGCGGCTGCCACGTCCGGCACCGACACCTTCTTCTGGGGCGCTCCCTTGGCCACCACCTCCCCGTCCACGATGTCGAGGTCGGCGGGGTCGATCTCGAGCAGCTTGCCGGCTATCTCCAGCACCTTCTGGCGGGCGCTGAGGGCTGCCTTGAGCACGGCGTTCCCGGCCACGAAGGTGGCCCGGGAGGCGAAGGTGCCGGTGCAGAGGGGCGAGGAGTCGGTGTTGGAGTTGTCGTAGGTCACCCAGTCGTAGGGGACGCCCAGGGCGTCGGCCACGATCTGCGCCTGGATCGTCTTGGAGCCGTTGCCGATGTCCACGGTGCCCGAGAAGACGTCCACCCGCCCGTCGGGCTTGATCTTGATCCAGGCCTGGGAGGGATCGCCGTTCTGGTTCATGCCCGTCGGGTACTCGATCGCCGCGATGCCGCGGCCCCTGTGCTTTGCCATCAGTGCTCCTCCGGATTTCCGAGCTGAGCGACCAGGTGCTCGGGAAGCCACTCGCCCGAGCGCATCTCGCGGGTCATCTGGCGGTACTCGGCCTTGAGCTCGTGCCCGACCGCCTGGGCGATCGCCTGCACCACCGGCACGGTGGAGGGGTCGGTGTAGACGACGCCGTTGGGAGACGTGTCGCCGATGCGGTTGGCGTTCTTGAGCCGGAGCTCGAAGGGGTCGATCCCCAGGACGTCGGCGATCCGGCTCATGTGCGTCTCCACGGCGAACGAGACCGAGGTCACCCCGAAGCCGCGCATGGCGGTGGTGGGCACCCGGTTGGTGAATACGACGTATCCGTCGAAGTGGAGGTTGGGGATGGTGTAGGCCCCGGTGTGGTGGAAGCTGTGCTTGGTGACCCCGTAGGGGGAGAAGCGCGCGTAGGCCCCCGAGTCGTGGAGGGTGATCATCTTGCGGCCCAGGATCCAGCCGTCGCTGGTCACGGCGTCGGCGATCTCCATGTGCCAGGGGGCGCGGGTGGAGGAGCACAGGAACTCCTCCCCCCGCGTCCAGCGCCACTTCACGGGTCGCCCCGACTTGAGGGCGAGGAGGGCGCAGATGGTGTCGCTGGCGGTGTCCACCTTGCCGCCGAAGCCGCCGCCCACGGTACCGCCCACGAACTTGAGCTTGTTCAGCGGCCACTGGAGGTGGGCAGCGACCACGCCCATCGAGAAGTAGAGGGCCTGGGTGCAGGAGTAGATCGTGAGGCGGCCGCTCGCCTCGGGGACGGCCAAGCACGTCTGGGTCTCCACCGGGCAGTGCTCGACCGCCGCCGGCCGGTAGACGCCCTGAACGATCACGTCGGCCTTGGCGAAAGCCCACTCGATGTCCCCCTTGCGGATTTGACGGCGGTCGAGGCCTCCCTCGAAGTGGGGGTACCAGTTGCCCCAGTGGTGGATACGGGGGGCGTCGGGGTCGAAGGCCTTGCGCACATCCAGGAGAGCCGGTCGCTCCTCCAGGTCGAGCTCGATTGCCGCCACCGCGGCGAGGGCCGTCTCCTCGTCCTCGGCGGCCACGGCGGCGATGAGCTGTCCCTTGTAGCGGACGTCGTCCTCGGCCAGGAGCGGCTCGTCCCCGGGGATGCCCAGGGCAGACAGGTGCCCGTAGACGTTGAGGGGGACGTCCTTGTGGGTGACGACGGCGTGCACGCCCTTCATCTCCTCCGCCGGCCGCACGTCCAGCCTCCTGATGGCTGCGTGGTGGACGGGGGAGCGGAGGGCCTTGACCACCAGGGTGCCGGGCACCCGCACGTCGTCGACGAAGACGGTGCGGCCGGTCACGTGGGCCACGCCGTCGTAGCGGGGAAGGCGGGCGCCGACGGCCTTCATCTCCCGTCTCCTGCCACGATGGTGGTGTACTTGCCCTCGGCGGTCCGGGAGAGGTCGAACGAGTCGCCCCGGGCTGCCGCCGCCACCGCCTCCACGATCTTCACGTAGCCGGTGCAGCGGCAGACGTGGCCGGCAAGGGCATCGATGATCGCCTCCCGACTGTCGTCTCCCCCTCGGTCGAGGTAGGCCTGAGCGGCCATGAGCATCCCCGGGGTGCAGAAGCCGCACTGGGAGGCGTAGTAGTGGACGAAGGCCTGCTGGATGGGCGCCAGCCGACCGGGCTCGCCCAAGCCCTCCACGGTGGTGACGGCGGCCCCCTCGATCGCCCCCACCGGGACGAGGCAGGATCGCCGGGGCTGGCCGTCCACGAGGACGGTGCAGGCCCCGCAGCCCCCCTGCTCGCAGCCGGCCTTGGGGCTGGTGATCCCCAGCTCCTCGCGGAGGACGTCGAGCAGGGTGGTCAGGGGCCCGCTCTCGACCTCGTAGGGGTGTCCGTTGACGGTGAGCTTCATGCAGCCTCCTTGAGCTGGGCGAGGACGCGCCGGACGAGGACGGGCAGGGCTCGGCTCCGGTACCAGGCCGATGCCAGCGCGTCGTCGTGGGGGTGGACATCCTGGAGGGCGGCCCGGCCGGCCGCCTCCGGGTCGTCGGCGAGAGCCTCGGCCGAGGGAAGCCGCAGTCCCCACCAGCCGATGCCGGTGGCGGCCACCCGGACGGTGCCGTCGGCCAGGCGGGCAGCCGACACGGCCATGGTCGTGTACTCGTGGGTGTGGGGTCGGTTGAGGGCGGCGAAGGCGCCCGCGACCGGCTCCTCGTAGGTCACCTCCAGGAGCAGCCGCTGGCGGCGGTGGGCGAGGAAGTCCTCTAGGGGCTCGCTGCGCGTGCCCCCGGGCCCGGCCGAGCGGGCCTGCGCCGCTACCGCCAGGAGGGGCCCTTGGAGGTCGCCCCGGGGGGCTTCCTGGCCCTCCCCGGCGCAGATGTTGCCGCCGAGCGTGGCCTGGCCCCGGATCTCGATGTCCCCGATGTTGGCGGCGCAGGGGCCGACCGGGGAAGCCAGGTCGACCAAGTCCTGGAGCGGCGTGGTGGCTCCGATGACGATGGTGGAGCCCTGGCGCCTGACGCCGGAGAGTCCGGCCCTGGCGAGGAGGAGCGCCTTGGTCGGCCTCAGCCGGCCGGCGGAGATCTCGGGCATGACGATGGTGCCGCCGGCGATCACGGTCACGCCGGTTCCGTCGCCGAAGGCTGCCGCCGCCTCGTCCGGCGAGGTAGGCAGGACGACGTCCGTGACTGGGGTCATAGGCAGCCCTTCCCTCTCGAGTCGCGTACGGCGTCGAGTCTAACCCACGCCGAGCGTCGAGTCCTGAGCCAAGCGCCTCAGGCAAGGGGGCTGGCGTAGACCCCCTCCTCCAGCCCTGCCGGATCGGGGGCGGGCTCTACCTCTGCCTGGGCCAGGGCCGCCGCCACCTCCTCGGCGGCGCCGGCGCGGAGGTCGGCGATGGCGGCGGGGGAGAGGCCGTCCAGGGAGAGGCGGGCCTCGAGCCGCTCCACGGGATCGCGCTCCGCGTAGGCCCGGCGCAGCTGGTCGGGGACGTAGCGGGCATCGTCGTGGGCGGCGTGCCCGTCCAGGCGGAGAGTGACCGCCTCGACTGCCTGCGGCCCCCGGCCGGCGCGGGCCCGCTCCACCGCCTCCCGCACGGCCTCGTAGACGAGCAGAGCGTCGGTGCCGTCGACCTCCACGCAGGGGATGCTCCAGCCGCCCTCGACCCGCTTGGTCAAGCTGGGCTCGACCATCTCGTCCTCGGTAGGCGTGGAGTAGGCGTAGTGGTTGCGTTGGAGGACGAAGACGGCGGGGACGCCCAGGACTCCGGCCAGGTTGAGCCCCTCGTGGGTATCGCCCACGCAGAAGGCCCCCTCCCCGAGGAAGGTGAGGGCGACCCGCCGCTCGCGCCGGCGCTTGAAGGCGTAGGCCGCTCCCACGGTCACGGGTACGAGGTCGCCGAGCATGGACACGAGGGGGAACACCCCCCGACTGGGCGCGCCGAAGTGCATGTTCCCGTCCCGTCCCCGGGTGGGGCCGGTGGCTCGGCCGAGGTAGTTACGGAAGACGTCGACCAAGGGAACTCCCCGGGCGAGGTGGCAGGCAAGCTCCCGGTTCAGGGGGCAGACGACGTCGTCGCGACCGAGGGCCAGGCCCGCCCCCGCCGCCACCGCCTCCTGGCCGCGGCCGGTGTACACGGACCCGGAGATCCTCCCCTGCCGGTAGAGGGCCATGATCCGCTCCTCCGCCAGGCGCTGGAGGAGGCAGAGCCGGTAGAGCCGAAGGCGCGCCTCACGGGGGACGCTGACGACGTCCGTAGCTGGGATGGCAGCCATCGTCGGCACTGTACTCCGCGCAGCGAGGCAGGATCGGGCGAGGCCCGCTCCCCGTCGGCGGGGCGCCTGCGAGCCGGGGGCGAGCGCCGGCCTGCCTAGCCCATGCGGAAGGCATGGGTCAGCTCGATGAGGAAGCTGACGCGCCTCTCCCCCGGGCTTCGCCAGGGGTACGGAGAGACGCCGATGTACTTCTGGGCCAGCATGTCGATGTCGGCCTCGGCCTGCTCGCCCACGATCGTCTCCACCACGCGGCCCTGGAGACCCCAGCTTCGGTAGGCGCCGTCAGCGTGCTCGTGGAAGGAGAGCGCCACCCGAGGGTCGCGGGTCATGTTCCGGTGCTTCTTCCGGCCGATGGCGGTGTTGACGAGGATCCTGTCGTCCCGGGTGTGCACCCAGACTGTGGTCGACTGGGGCGATCCGTCGGGGTTCACGGTCGCCAGGTGCCAGAAGTTGGGCGCCTCAAGCGCCTGCCGGAGGTCGTGGTCGAGCGGTAGTCCCATCCGTCCTCTCCTTTCCTTCGTACTCGTGGGTCCGATCCTCGATCCGGCGACTCAGAAGGTCAAGAGCTCCTGCAACGCTACCGCGGTGCTCTTCGGCGAGGGAAGGTAGGCGTCCTCGAGCTCGGGCGCGAACGGGACCGGGGTGTCCGGGGGAGCGTGGAGGGCAGGCGGGGCGTCGAGGAGGTGGAAGCCCTCGCGGGCGACCAGGGAGAGCACCTGGCCGGCGACTCCGGCCGAGCGGGGCGCTTCCTGGACGACGAGCAGGCGAGAGGTGCGCTCGAGCGAGGAGAGGATGGCTCGACCGTCGAGGGGCCATACCGTGCGCAGATCGAGCACCTCCACGTCGGCCCCCACCAGCTCCACCGCCCGAAGGGCGGTGTCGACGCAGGCCCCGTAGGTGACGACGGTCGCCTCCGAGCCGGATCGGGCGACGCGGGCCTTGCCGAGGGGGGTCCTGTGGTCGCCGCCGGGAAGCTCGCCCCGCACCGATCGGTACAGGCGCTTGTGCTCGAAGTAGAGGACAGGATCGAGGTCGTCGATCGCCTGGCGGAGGAGGCCGTAGGCGTCCTCCACGGTGGCTGGGCAGACGACCTTGAGCCCTGCTACGCCCACGAACCACCCCTCGGGGCAGGAGGCGTGGAAGGGGCCGCCCCGAATACCTCCCCCGTAGGGCGCCCTGATCACGACGGGGAGGCTGAGCCCGGAGCGCCAGTGGGTCTTGGCCGCCACCGTGACGATGGGATCGAAGGCGCAGGAGATGAAGTCGGCGAACTGCAGCTCGACCACCGGGCGCTCGCCCATCCAGGCGGCGCCCAGGGCTGCCCCCACGAAGGCCTCCTCGGAGATAGGCGTGTCGACCACCCGCTCCTTCCCGAACTCCTCCAGCAGGCCCTTGGTGACGCCGAAGGCGCCCCCGAAGTGGCCGATGTCCTCGCCCAGGAGGAAGACCCGCTCGTCCTCGCGCAGCGCGTCGCGGAGAGCTGCCCGGATCGCCTCGAGATAGGTGACCTCGGCTACTTGAGCACGACCTCCCGCGTCTCGGACAGGGTGCGATGGTCGACCGGGGTCTCGGGGCCGGGCACCGACTGACCCAGACGGGCGAGGACGCGTCCCCGCTCCACGCGGGCCGGGTAGTCGTGGATGGGGATGACGAAGCGGCCCGAGTTGAGCGCCTTCTTGATCGCCGCCTTCTCCCGGCGCTTGCTCTCGCTGTGGTTGCCGGTGGGCTGGGGCTCGTAGTCGAGGACCTGGTAGATCGGCTCCACGATCTGGTGCTGGATGTCGTAGATGACGTCCCCGCAGATGCAGGCCGTCCCCTCGGCCGTCTCCACCAGGACGTTCATCGAGCCCTCGGTGTGACCGCCCGCCGACTCGCAGACGATGCCGGGGAAGATCTCCTCCGGGCCCGAGTCCTCCAGGTCGAGCAGGCGCATGGCCCCTGGCGTGTGCAGCCGGTCGATGTGGTGCTTGACGTACTCCGGCGGGTACTGGCCGCCCATGATCCCCGAGGCCGAGAACTCGAGCTCGCGCCGGTTGGTGATGACGGTGGCGTGGGGAAACAGGGCGTCCTGGCCGGCGTGGTCGATGTGGTGGTGGGTGTGGAGGATCCAGCGCACGTCCTCCATCTTCACCCCGTGGAGCGCGAGCTGGTTCTCGATCCGCATCTCCTCCGTGATGATCCCGGTCATCCCCAGGCGCTGCATGATGTCGGCGTTCATGGCGCCGGTGTCGACCAGGATGGGGTCGTCTCCCCCCAGGATGAGGCAGCCCCAGGTCTTCACCCGCGTCGTCTGCCCCATCGCTCGGCCGAGGACGAGGAAGCTCGCCTCCAGCTCGATGTCGATCAGGTCGAGAAGCTTGATCTCGTAGGGCATGTCTCCTCCTCTCGCCGTCGCTGTCGAGACGCTTCTATAGATCGAGAAGCTTCTACAGATAAGGCGCCTGCCCGGCGGCGGTCAATGGAGAAGACTGCCCAGCGGCGCGGCCCCTGGGCCGCCGCGGCGCGCCCCCTCCGTTCAGCGCTGTGTGATATGTGTAGCTGAGATGAACAGGGCGGCCGCGACGATGGTCGCGGTGGCAACGACAGGAGGAGAATCTCATGGCCGACACGCGCGTCATCGCGGTAGTAGGGGCGACCGGAGCCCAGGGAGGCGGGCTCGCGCGGGCGATCCTGAGCGATCCCCGTTCCGACTTCGCCGTGCGAGCGCTCACGAGGAAGCCAGAGTCCGAGCGGGCCAAGGAGCTGGCGGCGTTGGGGGCGGAGGTGGTGCGGGCCGACCTCGACGATCCCGAGAGCGTCGCCAAGGCCTTCGAGGGCTGCTACGGCGCCTACTGCGTCACCAACTTCTGGGAGCACTTCTCGGCTGACCGGGAGATCGCTCAAGCCCAGGGCATGGCCGAGGCGGCGAGGAGGGCAGGACTGGAGCACGTGATCTGGTCCACCTTCGAGGACACCCGTAGGTGGATCCCGCTCGAGGACGAGCGGATGCCGACGCTCCAAGAGAGGTTCAAGGTACCGCACTTCGACGGCAAGGCCGAGGCTGACCGCTTCTTCGCGGAGAGCGTGCCCACCACCCTTCTACTCACCTCGGCCTACTGGGAGAACCTCATCTACTTCGGCTGGGGACCTCAGCGAGGGGCGGACGGTAGGCTCGCCATCACCTACCCGATGGGCGACAAGAAGCTGCCTGCCATCGCTGCGGAGGACATCGGACGGTGCGCCCTCGGCATCTTCTCGCGAGGCAAGGAGCTCGTGGGCCGCACAGTCGGCGTAGCCGGCGAGCACCTCACCGGAGCCGAGATGGCGGCCAAGCTGACCGCCGCCTTGGGAGAGGAGGTCGTCTACAACGACGTCTCCCCGGATGAGTACCGCGCCTTCGGCTTTCCCGGCGCGGACGAGATCGGGAACATGTTCCAGTTCAAGCGCGACTGCAACGACGCCTACTGCGGGGCCCGCGACGTCGGCTTCTCTCGCCAGCTCAACCCCGAGCTGCAGACGTTCGAGCAGTGGCTGGCGCGGAACAAGGATCGGATCCCCATCCAGTGAGGGAGGCTGCGAGCTGTCCCTCGCGGACGCGGGCCTGATCGGTCTCTCGCCTCGGAATGGCGTCGTCCTGCCGCTCCCTCGTCTCAGCCGGCGGGGCCGGTGGGAGCCCCGCCTTGACGGATCCGACCGCAATGTGCAGAATCGCTGAACAGGCTGCGTGAGGGAGGCCTGAGGTTCGTGTACAGGACACGAGAAGCGGACGAGCGGCAGGCGGGGGGCGTCACATCCCGCGTCGGCGAGCCCGGCCGCGCGGGCCGTTCGCCGGGCGGCGGAGGGAGGGATTCGGGCTTGCAGGGGCGGGCGTGACCCCTGCCGCCCTTGGTGGGCAGGGAAGCTCTAGCTCTCACTGGAACCAGGAGGTACGGAGGGATGGCACAGGTAGCGAGCGACACCGAGAGGACGAGAGAAGGACGCGTCACCCGCCCGATGACGGGGGACGAGTACCTGGAGAGCCTGCGCGACGGGCGCGAGGTGTGGATCTACGGCGAGAAGGTCAAGGACGTGACCGCGCATCCTGCCTTCCGCAACGGCGCCCGTAGCGTCGCCCGCCTGTACGACGCGCTGCACGACCCGGCCACGAAGGAGGTCCTCACCACGGAGACGGACACGGGCAACGGCGGCTACACGCACCCCTTCTTCAAGGCCCCCTACTCGGCGGAGGACCTCATCCGCGGTCGGGACGCCATCGCCGCCTGGCAGCGCATGACCTACGGGTGGATGGGGCGGAGCCCTGACTACAAGGCGGCCTTCCTCGCCACCTACGGCCCCAACGCCGACTACTACGCCCCCTTCCAGGAGAACGCCCGACGGTGGTACCGGGACTCCCAGGAGAACGTGTACTTCATGAACCACACGCTGGTGAACCCGCCCGTCGACCGGCACCGGGAGATCCACGAGGTGGAGGACGTCTTCATCCACGCCGTCAAGGAGACAGACGCGGGAGTGGTCGTGCGGGGGGTGAAGATGGTGGCTACCGGCTCTGCCTACTCCAACTTCAACTTCGTCTCCTACCATGGCAACGTGCCCATCAAGAAGAAGGAATACGCCCTGTCCTTCTTCGCCCCCATGAACCTTCCCCGCACCAAGCTCATCTGCCGACCCTCCTACGAGTTCATGGCGGCCACCGTCGGCAGTCCCTTCGATTACCCCCTGTCGCGCCGCTTCGACGAGAACGACGCCGTGCTCGTGTTCGACGACGCCCTCATTCCCTGGGAGAACTTCCTCATCTACGGCAACTTGGAGATCGCCAGCACCTACCACCTGACGGGGTTCATCTGGCGGGCCCTGCTGCAGGGGTGTACCCGTCTTGCCGTCAAGCTCGACTTCCTGGCCGGGCTCTTCATCAAGGCGGTCGAGGCGACGGGAACGATCGAGTTCCGCGGCATCCAAGCCTCCATCGGGGAGATCCTCGCCTGGCGCAACTGCTTCTGGGCCCTCACCGAGGCCATGTGCAAGAACCCGGTCCCCTCGGCCGGAGGGAGCGTGCTCCCCAACATCGAGGCAGCATCGGCCTACCGCATCCTCTCCAACCAGGCCTACCCCAAGATCAAGGACATCATCGAGAACCAGACCGCGGGAGCGATGATCGTCCAGCCCTCGAACGCCATGGACTGGAAGGCTCCGGAGCTCCGTCCCCTCCTCGACCGCTTCTACCGGGGCTCCAACGACTATTACGCCCTGGACAAGGTCAAGCTCATGAAGCTGCTCTGGGACTCGCTGGGCAGCGAGTTTGGCGGTCGACACGAGCTGTACGAGCGGAGCTACTCGGGCAGCCACGAGCTCACCAAGCTCGAGTGCTACTGGATGGCCAAGGGCGACGGCACCGTCGATCGTCTCAAGGGCTTTGCCGAGCAGTGCATGGCCGAGTACGACCTCGACGGCTGGACGGTGCCCGATCTCATCAACCCGCACGACGTCAGCGTGGTCTTGCAGAAGAACCGGTGATCGCGCGGGTGGCACACGTGGGCCTGCGCGTGCGCGACCTCGACGGCGCCGTCGACTTTGCCACGGGCGTCATGGGGCTACGCGAGAGCGAGCGGGCCGGGGACGTCGTCTACCTCACCTGTAACGAGCGCCACCACGAGCTCGTGCTCCTCCGGGGCGACCGGCCGGAGTTCGACCACCTGGCCCTGGAGGTGACGGGGCCCGGGCAGATGGAGCGGCTGCGCGACTCGCTGGCCCGGGCAGGTGCACCCTTCCTCAGCGACGGGCCTGAGGAGCGGGGCATCCAGGACGCGTTCCGCGTGCTCGGTCCCGGGGGCCATGTCTTCGAGCTCTTCCAAGGGATGGCGGCCGATCAGCCTCCCCACTACGACACGGTCGGGGTGCGGCCGCTCAAGTTCAGCCACGTGGCCCTCAAGGTGGAGGAGGGGGAGCCGATGGAGGAGTTCCTGGTCGAGCTCCTCGGCTTCCGGGTCTCCACGCGCGTGGGCAAGGCGGTGTGGCTGCGCTGCAACTCCGAGCACCATGCCATCGCCCTCTTTCCAGGGCGAAGCCAGCTCCACCACTACGCCTGGGAGGTGGAAGGCTGGGGGGCGATGGAGCGGATCGGCGACCGCCTCTGGGCGCGAGGTCGCAAGCTCTACTTCGGGCCGGGCCGTCACGGGCCGGGTCGGAGCATCTTCGCCTACTTCCTCGATCCGGAGGGCTTCTTGGCCGAGTACGCGACCGAGATCGAGCGCATCGACAACGAGGCTGACTACCGGCCGGAGAGCTTTCCCAGCGAGCTGGAGGCGATCAACCGCTGGGGCCTTCTCCCCCCGGAGGACTTCTTGGAGCTGGGGATCGACGTCCCCGTCCTCGCGGGCGACGACCTTGGCGGGCGGGACACCAGGGCTAGCCGAGCGCCTGGGGTCGCTCGAGCAGCTCCTTGAGCCTGCCCAGGAAGCGGGCGGCGTCGGCCCCGTAGACGATGCGGTGGTCGCAAACGAGGGTGGCGCTCATCGTCCAGCGTGCGACCAGGACGTCGTGCTCATCGAAGGTCGGTCGCTTGGAGACGGAGCCGACAGCAAGAATGGCCGCCTGGGGCGGGTTGATGATGGGGAGAAAGCGGGTGGCACCGAGCATGCCCAGGTTGGTAACCGTGAACGTACCCCCCTCGAGCTCCGCGGGAGTGATCTGGCCGGCCCGGGCCCGGTCGGCGAGCCGCCTCGTCTCGGCGGCGATCTCGGCCAGCGTCTTGCGGTCGGCGTCGAAGATGGTGGGGACGATGAGGCTGTCCTCTCCGGCCACGGCCACCCCCACGTTGATCCGAGAGTAGAGCTCGAAGCCGCGCTCGCTGTAGGAGGCATTGAGCCGGGGAAACTCCCGCAGGGCGAGGGCCGAGGCCTTGACCACGAAGTCGTTGATCGACGGCGGGGGGTCGGGGGATCCCGCTTCCTCCTGCCGCCGGGCGACGATGCCGGTCATGTCGATCTCCGTCTCCACCGCGAAGGCAGGGATCGCGCTGCCCTCGACCATGCGGCGGGCGATGAGCTCCTGCACCCGGGTGGGAGCCTCGATCCTCACCGTGCCCTTGGCCGATGGGGGCGGGCTGAGGGCGGCAGCGCGCTCGACGTCCTCCTTGGTGACCATCCCGCCCGGCCCCGATCCTGAGACCCGCTCCAGGTCTACCCCGAGCTCGGCGGCGAGGCGGCGGGCGACGGGCGAGACCCCGGCCCGGCCCTGGCGGCCTCCCGGCCCGGCCCCAGGCGTCGGGGGTGGGGAGGCCTGCGGCTGCTCCACCGCCGGCTGCCTGGACGGTGTCTCCTCTCGCTCGCGATCGACGAGCTCGCCGGGGAGCCGGAGCCGGGCGAGGGGCGCTCCGATGGGGGCAGACTCGCCCTCCTGAATCAGGATCTCGAGGACGGTGCCGTCAGCCTCCGCCTCCAGCTCCATGGTGGCCTTGTCCGTGTCGATCTCGGCGATGGGCTGGCCCCGCGCCACCGCCGACCCCACCTGGACGAGCCATCTGGCCACGACGCCTTCCTCCATGGAGTCGGAGAGGCGAGGCATGGTGATGTCGATGGGCATCGGCGGGGCGGCGTGCCTCAGGGGCGCTCGACGTGGATGTTGCTGACGCCCCCCAGCGAGGCCACATCCCAGCTCACAGCCTCGGAGAGGAGCTCCGCCTCGGGGTCCTTGAGGGCTCCGAAGCGGCTGCGGAAGTAGAGGAGCGGCCGTCGCCCGGGAGTGGCGCCGCACTCGCGCACGTGCCCGATGAAGATGGAGTGGTCGCCGCCCGGGAACCGCTCGTGGACGTCGCAGACGAAGTAGGCGATGGCCCGCGCCAGGATGGGAAGCTCGTGGCCCGGCTTGAGGTCGACGCCGGCGAACTTGTCAGGCGAGGGACGCGCGAAGTGGCGGGCCAGATCCTCGTGCTCCTCTCCCAGCACGTTGACGACGAACCGCTTGCTGGCGTCGATCGCCCGATGGGTAGGGAGAGTATGGTTGATGCAGACGAGGAGGAGCACCGGATCGAGGGAGAGCGAGGCCACCGCGCTCGCGGTCATGCCGGCCGGGCGTCCCTCGTGGAGGGTCGTGATCACGGTCACCCCGGTGGCGAAGTGGGAGATCGCCTCCCTGAACGCTGCCTCGTCGACTGAGCGTACCGTCGCGGTCACGGGTGGTCACCTTCTCCTGTCGAGCCAGCCAACACCGGTGTTAAGCTTATATAAACACCGGCTGAGAGTCCCGAGGAGGGGGCGATGAGGGTAGCCGTCGTCGGTCTGGGCAAGATGGGAGAGCCGATCGCCCGCAGGATCATGGCGGGCGGGCATGCGCTGACGGTGTACAACCGAACCCCCGGCCGGGCCGAGCACCTCGTGACCCAGGGAGCGAAGGAGGTCGAGCGACCCCGCGAGGCGTGGGAGAGCGCCGAGGTCGCCATCACCATGGTCGCCGACGATACCGCCCTGCGGGCGGTGACCGCGGACGAGGGGGGCCTCCTCCTCGATCCTCCCCCCGGCCGGCTGCTCGTGGACATGAGCACCGTCTCCCCCCGGGTCTCGGCGGAGATCGCCGAGGTGGCCGAGGCGGCCGGCGTCGCCTACCTGCGGGCTCCGGTCAGCGGCAACCCGTCCGTGGTCGAGGCAGGGAGGCTGAGCATCATGGTCTCCGGCGACGAGGGCGCGTTCCGGCGGGTGGAGCCTGTGCTCCGCGACATCGGTCCTACCATCTTCTACCTGGGAGCCGGCGAGGAGGCGCGGATCATGAAGCTGGCTCTCCAGATCATGATCGCCGGCACCGCCGAGCTCATGGCCGAGGCGCTGACGCTGGGCGAGGCAAGCGGCCTGGAGCGGGCGACCATGCTCGAGGTGATGGGGGCGAGCGCGGTGGGCTCGCCCTTCGTGAAGTACAAGACGCCGGCGCTGGTGGCCGACGACTACAGCGCCACCTTCACGAGCTCAGCCATGTACAAGGACCTCGCCCTCGTGCTTCAGGCGGCGAACGCGCAGGGCGTTCCGCTTCCGGTGACGGCGCTCATCCACCAGCAGCTGCAGGCCTGTATCTCGTCGAGCATGGCCGACATCGACTTCATGGCTCTCCTCCTCCGGCTCCAGCGCGAGGCAGGTCTCGCGCCGTCGGGGGGCGGCCGGCCGGGCTAGCGGTCCGCGTCCCCGCGGGGATGCTCGCCGCTCTCGAAGGCGAGCGCCCGCCCGTCGCTCTGCCTGCCGATCACGAACCAGACGCCGTGCACGGGCTCCTGGCCCGCGTTGCGCAGGCGGTGAGGGACCGTCGAGTCGAAGCAGATCGAGTCGCCCGGCCCGAGCAGGTAGGAGTCGAAGCCGACGGTGACCTCGAGCGTACCGCTGAGGACGAGGCCGTACTCGCGGCCGGCGTGGCGGATGAAGCGGTCGCCCTCGGAGGACGAGCCACCCACCTCGTACACGACGTAGAGGAAGTCGGCGTCCGGGTCGGACGT
>CAZQRA010000049.1:0-248 GCA_964595575.1 uncultured Gaiellales bacterium | reverse complement strand
CCCAGCGAACACCCGACTCGAGCTGGATGGCCTTGCGGCTGCCCGCCCGCTGGACGTGCCGCTCGTGCTCGACGGGCGCGGCGTGGCGCTCCTTGTCCGCCGCCTCCCGACGCTGCCGGGCGACGCGGGTTGCGCTGTTCGCCGCATCGCCGCTGAAGAGCTCGTCGAGCGACATCCCGAGCTCGGTGACGATGGCGTAGAGCGTGCTCACCGAGGGCTTGCTCTGGCCGGACTCGATCTGGGAGATC
>CAZQRA010000048.1:0-19661 GCA_964595575.1 uncultured Gaiellales bacterium | reverse complement strand
TCGGGGCGGGCGGATTTGAACCGCCGACCTCTAGTCCCCCAGACTAGCGCGCTAACCAGGCTGCGCCACGCCCCGTCCCCGCCAACGATAGCGCCTTTTGCCCCTCCCTACCCGGAGAGGACGGCGGGGGCCGGCGAGACGGGACCTCAAGCGAGGCCGCTCCCCTGCCGACACTAGGAGAGCCATGGCCGAGATCGCTCGTCTTGCTTTCCTCGGCATCGTCGTAGCCCTGGCCCTCGCCTCGGCGCCCGCAGCCGGGAGCGCGGCCCGGGGCAGCTCCGACGTCGCCGCCCTCCAGGTGGCGTTGCGGGCCAAAGGCCTCTACGCGGGCCCCATCGACGGCTTCCTCGACGACGCCACCCTGCAGGCGCTCGTCTCCTTCCAGCGCCGGGCCGGGCTCCCCCCTGACGGCATCCCCGGCCCTCGCACGCGGCAGGCGCTCGGCGTCCTGGGCGGGCCGGAGCTAGGATCGCGCCCCCTCTCCCTGGGGGCGCAGGGCTGGGACGTGGCCGAGCTCCAGTTCCTCTTGGCCTGGCACGGCTTTCCCTCCGGCCCCTTCGGGACGACGCTCAGCGACCGCGTCCAAGCCGCCCTCCGCCGCTTCCAGCGCTTCGCGCGGCTGCCTGCGACCGGCATCGCCGGCCCCGAGACCGTAGCCGCGCTGGCAGGCCCTCTTCCCTCCTCCCCGCTCCGGCTCGCCTGGCCGCTCCAGGCGCCGCTCGGCGACGGGTTCGGGCCTCGCGGCCAGGGCTTCCACGCCGGACTCGACCTCCTGGCCCCGGCAGGGACCCCGGTCGCGGCGGCCGCCGCCGGGCGCGTCGTCTGGGCCGGGCCCCGGGACAGCTTCGGCAACGCCGTCCTCCTCGCCCACGGCCGGGGAGTCCGTACCCTCTACGCCCACCTGTCGCGGGTGGACGTGACCTTGGGGCAAAGGGTCGACCGGGGTCAAGAGATCGGCCTGGTGGGCTCGAGCGGTCGCGCCAGCGGCCCCCACCTCCACCTCGAGGTGCGGGTGCGGGGAGCCGCGGTCGATCCCCTGTCCGCGCTGCCCTAGGCCAGCTTCTCGGGGGCCTCCGACTCGGCCAGCCGGCGGTACAGCCGGTTGACGAGGTCGGGCATCCGCTGCAGGCGCTCGCTGATCACCCGCACGCGGTACTCGAGGAAGTGCTCGGGCTCCACCCCCAGGGCCTCCGCCACCCGGGCCACCACCTCGTTGCTGGGGACGGGACGGTTGCCGTGCACGATGTGGTTGAGGTAGCCGGCGGAGAGGCCGGTCTTGGCGGCCAAGCCGCGGTAGGTGAGGCCGGCCTCCTCCATGAGCCGTACCACCGTAGGGCCGAACGGCTCCTCGCTGAACCGCCGCTTCCGCGTCGTCACGCTGTCACCTCCTCGATGAGGACTCGCCTCTCGGCGCCGCTGGCGCGGTCGAGCACGTCCACGGCGCCGTCCTCGAGCGTCTTCCTGCCTACGGTGACCCGCACCGGGCAGCCGATGAGGTCGGCATCGGCAAACTTCTCCCCCGCCCGCAGGTCGCGGTCGTCGAGGAGCACCTCGAGCCCTTGGTCCTCTAGGCGGCGCTCGACCTCGGCCGCCTGCTCCTCCAGCCCCGGCAGCGCGACCACGTGCACGTGGTAGGGAGCGATGGCCCTAGGCCAGGCGGCGATACCCCGCTCGTCGTAGTTCTGCTCCACCGCCGCCGCCAGGATGCGGCCCGGCCCGATGCCGTAGCTTCCCATGACGATGGGACGGGCCCGCCCCTGCTCGTCGAGGTAGCGGACGCCGAGGGCCTCCGAGTAGCGGGTACCCAGCTTGAAGATGTGGCCCACCTCGATCGCGACCTGGAAGGAGAGTGAGGCTCCGCAGCGGGGGCAGCCATCGCCCTCCCGCGCCTGCCGGATGTCGGCGAACCGGGGAGCGTAGTCGCGGCCCGCCTCCACGCCCAGAAGGTGGCGCCCGTTGCGGTTGGCTCCGGTCACGTACTGGCCCTCGCGGAGGGCCTCGTCGGCGATCACCTCCACCGCCACCCCGACCGGCCCCAGGGAGCCTCCGTCGGCGCCGAAGGTGGCCCGGATCTCCTCGTCCGTAGCCGGCCGGAATGAGGTCCCTAGCACCGCTGCCAGCTTGCCCTCGTGGAGGCGATCGTCGCCACGGACGAGGCCGAGGACGAGCTTGCCCTCGGCGGTGACGACCGGCATGGCCTTGGCCGTCGCCGCCGGGTCGATGCTCAGGTACCGGGCCAGGGTCTCGATGGTGGTCACCCCAGGCGTCTCCACCTCGCGGGGAGCGGGAAGGGGCGCGGGGAGCTCAGGCCGCCGGGGGATGCCGCGAGCGACCTCCGAGTCGGCGGCGTAGTCGCCCCGCTGGCAGGAGACAAGCACGTTCTCCCCCGATCCCGCCGGGGCCAGGTAGTCCTTGCTCTCGCTCCCTCCCATCATGCCCACCTCGGCCTCTACCTCGTAGAAGCGAAGCCCGCAGCGTTCGAAGATGCGACGGTACGCCTGGGCGTGGAGCTGGAAGCTGTGCTCGAGCCCCTCCTCGTCCCTATCGAAGGAGTAGGAATCCTTCATGATGAACTCCCGCACCCGCAGGAGCCCTCCCCGGGGCCGCGGCTCGTCCCGCTCCTTGACGGCGAAGTGGTACCAGATCTGGGGCAGCTGCCGGTAGGAGCGAAGCTCGACGGCGTGGAAGGCCATGGTCTCCTCGTGGGTCATGGGGAGCACGAGTTCCCTTCCTGCCCGGTCCTTGAGCTTGAACACCTCGGGGATGTCGTACCGCCCTGTCTTCTGCCACAGCTCGGCTGGCGTCAGCACCGGGCACAGCATCTCCTGGCCGCCGATGCGGTTCATCTCCTCCCGAATGATGTCCACCACCTTCTGGTGCACCCGCCAACCGAGCGGCAGGTACGTCCACACGCCCGCGCTCACCTGCCGGATGTACCCGCCCCGCACGAGCAGCTTGTGCGAGACCGCCTCGGCGTCGGCTGGGTCCTCGCGCAGGGTGGGAAGAAAGAGGCGGGACGCCCGCATGGCAGAGGACTCTACCCGCCGCCTAGTCGAGCGGGATCAGGGAGGCTTCCGCCATGGCCAGGGCGGCGGGCTTGGCCATCTTCAGGCGCTTGGGCCGGGGCATTCCCTCCTCGATCCAGCGGTCGATCTCGCGGAAGAGCTCGTCCACGAGGACGTCGGCCGGCACCTTGCGCAGCACCCGGCCGTGGGCGTAGATGAAGCCCACGTCGCGGCCGCCGGCGATGCCGAAGTCGGCGTCCCCCGCCTCGCCGGGGCCGTTGACCGCGCAGCCGAGGACGGCCACCTCGAAGGCTTGGCTGTAGCCGCGCAGCCGCTCCTCGACCTGGGCAGCGAGCCTCTCCACCCCCACGTTGTCGCGCCCGCAGGAGGGGCAGGCGATGAGGATAGGGCCGCGCTCGCGCAGGCCAAGGGCCTTGAGGATCTCCCAGGCCACCTTGACCTCCTCCACCGGGTCGGCAGTCAGAGAGACGCGCAGGGTGTCGCCGATCCCGTCCATGAGCAGCGCCCCCATCCCCACGGCGCTCTTGATGGCCCCCGAGAAGGGAGGGCCGGCCTCGGTCACGCCCAGGTGCAGCGGATACGGAACCTTGGCCGCCAGCATCCGGTAGGCGCGCACCATGGTGGGCACGTGGCTGGACTTGACCGAGATCTTGAAGTCGTAGAAGCCGAGCCTCTCCAGGAGCTCCACCTCCTCCAGGGCAGCGGCTACCAGGGCCTCCGCCTGGTCGCGGCGGGCGAGCTCGTGGAGGTGCTTGGGCAGCGAGCCCGAGTTGGCTCCCACCCGCATGGGGATGCCAGCCTTCTTGGCTGCCTTCACCACCATCGCCACCTTGTCGGGGCCGCCGATGTTGCCGGGATTGATGCGCACGGCGTGGACGCCCGCCTCGATCGCCTTCAAGGCCAGCGAGGCGTTGAAGTGGATGTCGGCGATGACGGGGATGGGAGACAGGCGGACGATCGTGGGGAGCGCGAGGGCGTCCTCGGTCTTGGGCACGGCCACGCGCACGACCTCGCAGCCGGCGGATGCGAGGGCGGCGATCTGAGCCGTGGTCGCCTCCACGTCGTGCGTCTTGGTCAAGGTCATCGACTGCACGACCACCGGAGCGCCCCCGCCGATGGGGGCGTTGCCGACGGTGATCTGCCGCTCGCTCGCCATGGCGGCAAAAGCTTAACCGCCCCCCAAGCGGTTGACGTCGTTGGAGAGGCCGATGAAGAAGAGGAGGAGGATGGCGGCGATGCCCACGGCCGACACCCGCTCGTAGATCTCTCTGCTCACAGCCCGCCGCCGTACCGCCTCGACGAGCGAGAAGGCGATGTGGCCCCCGTCTAGGGGTAGTAGGGGAAGGAGGTTGAGCAGGGCCAAGGACAGGCTCACGAAGCCGAGGATGCCCAAGTACTCGGGCCATCCTGCCTCGGCCGCCCGCGAGGACTCGCGAACGATCCCCACCGGGCCGGAGACGTTCTCCCTTCCCTCGGAGCGGACGATGGTGGCAAGCGACTTGGCCGTCTCCCGGCTGACGACGGCGGTGAGCTTGAGCGCCTGCCACAGCGACTCCGCCGTCCCTAGCGGCTCGGCTGCCAACCGGAAGCCGAGCCGATAGACCCCCTGGTCGAGCCGGGGCCGCGCCGGGCCCAAGGTGAGGGTCCGCCCGTCGCGGCGGACGGTGAGGACGAGGGGGCGGCCCTGGGAGCCGGCGATAGCTCGGGTGATGTCCCTCGCCTCCACCGGACGGCCGTCGACGGCCAGGATGCGATCGTGCGGCCGCAGGCCCATGGCCGCGGCAGGACGGCCGGCAAACACCTCCTCCACGGTGGTGGTGGGGCGGCCCCCCGCGACCATGTACACCACCGCGAACATGGCGACGGCGAAGACGAGGTTGGTGGCAGGCCCGGCGACGATGACGCAGACCTTCTTCCACGGCCGCTGCCGCCAGTATGCCTCCGGGGAGAGCGCGTCCCGGAGCTCCCCGAGCCCCCGCTCCAGGCCGGACACCCCACCCCGAGCGGCCTCCCGCTCGAGGGCGTCCAGCTCCTCCAGCGCCGCCCGGTCGTCCCCCGCGGCCAGCGCCCGCTTGAGGCGCTCCGTCGGCCCGAGCAGGAAGGGCGCCCCCTGCACCGCCCGAGCGAAGTGGGCGTCCACGTCCGCCGGGGCGGCCCGGTGCATGCCCGGGATCTTCACGTATCCGCCCAAGGGGATGCTGCGAACGGCGTACTCCACGCCCCGACGGCGCACCTTGAGCAAGGGCGGGCCGAAGCCGACGTTGAAGCTCCGCGGGCGCATGCGGACGGCGAGCGCGGTCAGGAAGTGCCCACCCTCGTGGATGAAGATGAGCAGGGCCAGGCCGAGGACGGCGACGAGGACGCTCATACCGGCTCCAAGGCCCGCTCGGCCAGGCGGCGGGCCTCCCGATCGGCGGCCACCAGCTCCTCCAGGTCGCGGGCGGGTGCGCCGTCCACCGCGGCCAGCGTCTCCTCCACCACCTGGGCGATGTCCAGGTAGCCGATACGCCCGTCCAAGAAGGCGGCCACCGCCACCTCGTTGGCGGCGTTGAAGGCGCAGGGGTAGGTGCCCCCCCGCTCCCCTGCCTGCCGGGCGAGAGCAAGCAGGGGGAAGGTGTCCAGGTCGGGGGCATGGAACTCGAGAGTCAGGCCGGAGGCGAGGTCGAGGGGCGGCACCGGGGTGGGCGAGCGCTCCGGGTAGGTGAGGGCGTAGGAGATGGGGACGCGCATGTCCGGGTAGCCCAGGTGGGCAAGGGCGCTTCCGTCCCGGAAGCGGACGAGGGCGTGCACCACCGACGAGGGGTGGATGACCACCTCGATCCGCCGGTAGGGGAGGCCGAAGAGGTAGTGGGCCTCGATCAGCTCCAGCCCCTTGTTGGCCAGCGTGGCCGAGTCGACGGTGATCTTGGGCCCCATCTGCCAGGTGGGGTGGGCGAGCGCCTCCGCCACCGTCACGTCGGCGAGCTCGCTGCGGGAGCGGCCCCGGAAGGGTCCTCCCGAGGCCGTGAGGACGAGGGAGTCCACCGTGCCCGGGGAGCGCCCCTCCAGGCACTGGAAGGCGGCCGAGTGCTCGCTGTCGACGGGCACGAGCCTTCCCCCGCCCCGTCGCCAGGCGGCCAAGGCCAGCTCCCCGGCCGCCACCAGGCTCTCCTTGTTGGCCAAGGCGAGGTCGACCCCGTTCTCCAGGGCCCACAGGGTGGCAGGAAGGCCGGCGAACCCCACCACGGCGTTGAGGACGCAGTCCGGCTGGGCCCGCTCTAGGAGCTCGGTGAGGTCGCCCCCCACCTGGGTGAGGGGGGCGAGCCCGTCGATGGGCTGGGAGCCCGAGGCGGCCGCCACCAGCTCGAGCTCGGGGTGGGAGCGGATGATCTCGATGGCCTGGCGACCGATGGAGCCGGTCGCGCCCAAGAGGGCGATGCGCTTCATGCGTCCAGTCTACGGTCGGCTGCTATCGATACCGGCGACGAGGCGCTCGCGATGCCGACGGCCCCCATCCTCCTCTACCTCGACCAGAACTACCTCTCGGGCATGGTCAAGGGAAAGCCGGGGTTCCGGGAGCTGCAGCCGGTGTTGGAGGAGGCGGTAGCCCGAGGAGCGGTGGCCGTGCCCGAGTCCGAGATCCACCGCCTGGAGTCGGAGCCCCGGCCCGATCTTCCGCTCCTTGAGCTCCTGCGCCGGCTCTCCGGGGGCCTGGCGCTTCCTCCTTCCCCCCGGCGCGAGTACTGCCTGCGGCGGCTGCGGGCAGCTCACGCGTCCTTCCCCGTCCGTCGCGCCCGCCCCAGCGACCCCGCCGACCTGGCGGCCCTCGCGGCGGCGCTTCCCGTCTGTCGGCTCGTCACCTGCGATGCCTTCATGGCCGACCTCGTCCGTCGCTCCGGACTGGACGTCCTCTTCCGGTGCGAGCTCTACACGGGACGGCGTCCCGACGTGGACAGGCTGAGGCGAAGGCTGGAGGGGATCCTCTCGCCCCTACTCCGTGAAGGCGAGGACGGCGAAGTAGGCGGCGGGGAGGGCGAACAGGAGCGAGTCGATGCGGTCGAGGACGCCGCCGTGGCCGGCCAGGAGCCTCCCTGCGTCCTTGACGCCCATGTCCCGCTTGAGCATGGACTCGAACAGGTCGCCCAGGGGCGCAGCCACCGCCACCACGAGTCCCAGGGCCAGCGATTGCCCGATAGAGAGGAAGGAGTGCCGATCCTCGTACAGGGCGAGGAAGGTCACCAGCACGGCGGCCACCGTCCCGGCCAGCAGCCCCTCCCAGGTCTTCCCCGGCGACAGGGCGGGGGCCAGCTTGTGGCGCCCCACCAGGCGACCCACGGCGTAGGCGGCGGTGTCGTCGGCGAACACGGCCAAGAGGACGGTGAGGGTGGCAAGGGCGCCGTGCTCGGGCAGGTCGCGCAGGAGCAGGGCCGCCGCCAGCCCGAGCCCGATCCAGCTCGTGCCCAGGATGCTCACCCCCACGCTGACGGTGGCAGAGCCGCTCGTCCCCGCTAGCCCCTTGAGGAGGAAGGCAAGCGCAAGGGTGCCGAGGAGCGCCGCCACCGCCCACTCCAGCCCCGACTCCTGGATCGCCACCAGCGCTCCCAGGAGGCCGGCGTAGCCGGCCAGAGCGATAGGACGAAGCGGCCTCGTCATCCTGAAGAACTCGTGCAGGGCCAGCGAGCCGGCGCCGGCCACGAGCGCGAGCAGCCACCAGCCCCCCGCCCACACCGAGGCCAGCACCACGGGCAGCCCCACCGCGGCCACGAGCACCCGCGACCCGAGGCCGCTCACAGGCGCCGGCGCCCCGCTCCGCGGCTGGAGACGGGCCTCATCGCCCGCCGAAGCGGCGGCGGCGGCGGGCGTAGGCGGCGAGGGCGTGCTCGAGGTCGCGGGGACCGAAGTCCGGCCACAGGGTCTCCAGGAACACGAGCTCCGTGTAGGCGATCTGCCAGAGCAGGAAGTTGGAGACCCGAAGCTCGCCCGAGGTGCGGATGAGGAGGTCGGGGTCAGGCATGTCGGGGGCGTAGAGGTTGGCGGCCAGCACGTTCTCGTCCACCTCCCGGGGATCGACTCCCGACTCGATCAGCCTCCGCGCCGCCTCCACGATCTCCATGCGGCCTCCGTAGTCGAAGGCGATCCACAGCTTGAGGCGCGTGTTCTCGGCCGTCTGCCGCTCCACGGCCGCCATCTTCCTCTGCAGGGCCTCGGGGGCTCGATCGCGGCGGCCGATGAAGCGCACCCGCACCCCTTGGCGGACGAGGTCGGGGAGCTCGCGGTCGATGGTCTCGGCGAAGATCTCCATGAGGGTGTCGATCTCGTCCCGGGGGCGCGACCAGTTCTCGGTGGAGAAGGCGTACACCGCCAGCGACTCGACGCCCAGGTCGATGGCCGCCTCCACCGTGCGCCGCAGAGCCTTGGTGCCGGCCCGGTGGCCGGCGGCCACGGGAAGCCCCCGCCGGCGGGCCCAGCGGCCGTTCCCGTCCATGATGATGGCGACGGAGCGGGCGACGTCGGGGAGCTCGTGCTCTGGCGCCGGCTTGAGCGTCCACAGGGACAGGATGCGGGTGAGCAAGCTCACGATCTCCAGCCGGGCCGGCCCGGCAAGCGGCTAGGGAGCGCGCTCGAGGGCGCGCCCTCCCCTGCGCTGCTCGAGGAGGGTAAGGAGGCCCACGACGAAGGCAAGGGAGCCGAGCATCTCCAGGGTCTCCTCCCCCAGGACGAGCTCCCCGAAGAGGCGGACGGGGCGACCGTGGGAGTCGTTCTGGAGCGCCTCCAGGGGCTGGGCTGCGCCCCAGAGGGCGGCCCCGGCGAGGAAGAGTCGCGCTGCCGAGCGGTGGTGCCAGATCGATCGCAAAAGGACGAGGAACACCGCCCCGGCGAGAGCAAAGACGGGGAGGTAGAGCACCTGCCAGTCGATACCCCAGCGCCGCTCCAGGGCCTCGTGGATCGCCTCCGCCTCGTCGCCGTACATGAACAGAAAAAGCCCTCCCAGGGCAAGCCATCCCCGGCGCGGGGAGCAGGCTGGAAGGAGGGCGATCCGGAGAGCGAGGGCTCCTGCTGCCGCCAGCAGGAAGGCCGAGAAGAAGGCAGGGACGGTTCCCTCCCCGTTGAGATTTAAGACAGCGAGCGCCTGGGGGGCGAAGTGCCTGGCCACGTGCATGACATCGAGGAGGGCGACCAGGACGAGCCCGACGGACAGCGCGACTCCAGTAGCCCGGCCTCCCGACCAGGCTCCCGACGTCGACAGGGCGCCTCTGGAACCGAGTGGCTCCGCCGCCGCCTTGGCCGTGCGAGCGCCCATCCCCACATGAAACCACAGGGACCGAGCACGTCAAGCCCTGGAGGCCGACGCATCGCTCACACCTCCATGATCTCTGCCTCTTTGCGCTTGAGCAGCTCGTCGATCCGGTGCACGTGGTCGTCGGTCAGCCGCTGCACCCGCTCCTCCGCTCGGCGCTCCTCGTCTGCCCCCACTTGGCCGGAGTCGACAAGCTCCTTGAGCCGGTGGATCGTGTCCCGGCGCACGTTCCTCACCGCCACCCTGCCCTCCTCGGCCATGTGCCGCACCAGCCGCACCAGCTCTCGGCGCCGCTCCTCCGTCAGCGGAGGAATGGGGAGCCGGATGATCTTGCCGTCGTTCGAGGGCTGGAGCCCGAGGTCGGACTCCATGATCGCCTTCTCGATGGCGCGCAGGGTGCTGGGGTCGAAGGGCTGGATGGTGAGGAGTCGTGGCTCGGGGACGTTGATGGCGGCCAGCTGCTTGAGCGGCGTGGGCTGGCCGTAGTAGTCGACCTGGATGCGGTCGAGCAGAGCAGCTGAGGCCCGCCCCGTCCGCACGCTGTTGAACTCGTGCAGGGTGGCCTCGACCGACTTGTCCATGCGCCGCTCGGCGTCGCGGATGAGCTCCTCGATCATGGGCGGGCTCCCGTGGGGGTGGGGGCAGGGGTAGAGACCGGGGTAGCGATGATGGTGCCCACCCGCTCCCCGGCCACGATGCGACGAATGTTGCCGTCCGCGAGGGCGAACACGTAGATCGGGAGCTGGTTGTCCATGCACAGGGAGAGGGCGGTCGTGTCCATGACCTTGAGGCCGCGCTCGATCGCCTCCAGGTGGGTGAGCTCGGGAAGCAGCCTGGCATGGGGATCGAGGCGGGGATCCCCGTCGTACACCCCCTCGACCCGATTCTTGGCCATGAGGATGGCCTCCGCCCCGATCTCCAGGGCCCGCAGGGCGGCGGCGGTATCGGTGGTGAAGAAGGGGTTCCCGGTTCCCCCCGCGAAGATGACGATCCTGCCCTTCTCTAGGTGGCGAATCGCCCGCCGGCGAATGTAGGGCTCGGCCACCTCGGCTACGGTGATGGCCGAGAGCACGCGGGTCTGGGCCCCCCGCCGCTCCAAGGCGTCCTGGACAGTGAGGGCATTGAGCAGGGTGGCCAGCATCCCGGCGTAGTCGGCGGTGGCCCGGTCCATGCCGGCGGCGGCCGCCTCCATGCCTCGGATGATGTTCCCCGCCCCGATGACGATGGCCACCTCCAGGCCGGTCGAGCGCACGTCCACGATCTCGTCGGCCAGGCTGCGGATGCGGGCGGGATCGACCCCGTAGTCGAGGTCGCCCATGAGCGCCTCCCCCGACAGCTTGAGGAGGACGCGCCGAAATACCGGCCGCAGCACCGAGGTGGGCGTAGCCTCAACGCTCACAGGCTTACTCTGCCAAGGCCAGCCGCCAGAACTCAAGCGCCTCCATGCCCTCCTCCCTGAGCGCTTGGGCGACCGTCTTTCCCGGATCGTGGATCCAGGCTTGGTCGAGGAGGACGACCTCGGCGAAGAACCGCTTGGCGAGCATGCCCTCGACGATCCGGGGTCGCACCTCCTCCGGCTTGGCCACCACCTCCGGCTGCTTCTCGAGGATGGCCCGCTCCGAGGCCACCTCGCCCGCCGGCACGTCCTCCCGTCGCAGGTAGCGAGGCCGGGAGGCGGCCACGTGCATGGCCAGTCGGCGCCCGGCGCTGGGCGAGCCCCCCCGGTAGCGGACGAGCACGCCGATCTTGTGGGCGGGGGGGTGGACGTACTCGGCGAGGCTCTCGCCGGGAGCGGCCTCGACCTTGACGGCGCCCCGGATAGCCACGTTCTCGCCCAGGCGGGCCACGAGCTCCAGGCGCTCGTCCTCGACCGCGGCCAGGCCCTCGGGGCCTGCCTCCTCCACGGTCTCCAGCGCCTTCTCGGCGAAGGCCAGAAACTCGGCGTTCTTGGCCACGGGCTCTGTCTCGCAGCCCACCGCCACCATGGCGCCCACGCCGTCGGCGATGGTGACGAGGACGATGCCCTCGGTGGTCTCGCGGCCGGCCCGCGCTCCTGCCCGAGCCATCCCCCGCTCGCGCAAGAGGGTCCGCGCTCGCTCGAGGTCGCCTCCTGCCTCCTCGAGGGCGCGCTTGCAGTCCATCATCCCCGCCCCCGTCTGGTCGCGCAGCTCCTTGACGAGGCCGGCTGGGATGGCCACACTCACGGCGCCGTCACCTCCTCCACGGCTTCTGCCTGTCCTCCTTGGGGAGCCGACGGCTGGGCCTCCTCGGGAGCCTCGGGGGCAGACGCCGTCGCCACCTCGCCCGGCGGGCCTTCTCCTCCCTCCGCGGGGACGAGCTCCTCCACCCCCACCCGGGCCTTGCCGGCGGCGATCCCGTCGGCGATCACTCGGGCGATGAGGGAGCAGGAGCGGATGGCGTCGTCGTTTCCCGGGATGACGTAGTCGGCCTCGTCTGGGTCGGCGTTGGTGTCCACCAGCCCCACGATGGGGATCCCCAGCCGGCGGGCCTCCCGCACGGCCAGCTGCTCCTTGCGCAGGTCGATGATGAAGACTGCGTCCGGCTGCGCCCGCATGCTCACGACGCCGCCCAGGGTCGCCTCCAGCTTGTCCAGCTCGTTCTCCATGTGGATGCGCTCCTTGGGGGGCAGAAGGTCGAGCTGGCCTTCCTCCTTCAGGCGGCGGAGCTCGTGGAGGTAGTCGATCCGCTCCGAGATGGTGCGCCAGTTGGTGAGGAGACCGCCCAGCCAGCGGTGGTTCACGTAGGGCATGCCCACCCGCGTCGCCTGCTCGCGGACGGCCTCCTGGGCCTGCTTCTTCGTGCCCACGAAGAGGACGGTGCCGCCTCGGGCGGCGACGTTGCGCACGAACTCGTACGCCTCCTCTAGGAGGACGATGGTCTGGGTGAGGTCGACGACGTAGATGCCGCTGCGCTCGGCGAAGATGTAGCGCTTCATCTTCGGGTTCCAGCGCCGCGTCTGGTGGCCGAAGTGGACACCGGCCTCCAGCAGCTCCTTCATGGACACGACTGACACGGGCAGATCCCCCTTGCTCGCTCTCGGTTACGGCTCCGGCGCCGGCGGCGCCGCGGAGGAACCGGCCCAAAACCGGCACCGCCCCCGCGCCCCTCCGCCGGGTAGGACGACAGGACGCGGAGATGGTACCAGCGGGCGAAAGCCCCTCCCTGGGATGCCTCAGGTCGCCTGGTGGCGACGGCGGGGCCGCCCAGCCTCCTCCCTCCCTCCGGGAGCCTGGGCCCTGCCCGCCCGCGCCCGTGCCAGCGCCCGCTCCAGCTCGGGGGGAAGCGGCGACTCGACCTCCACCCGCCGGCCGGACATGGGGTGGGGGAAGGAGAGACGGGCGGCATGGAGGAACTGGCGAGCGAGGCCGAGCCCGGCCACGCCGTACACGGCATCCCCGACCACCGGCAGCTCGATGGCCGCCAGGTGGACCCGGATCTGGTGGGTGCGTCCCGTCTCCAGCCGCACCCGGAGGAGGGCGTAGGGGTCGAGGAGCTCCTCCACCTGGAAGTGGGTCACGGCCGGCCGGGGAGAGTCCGTGTCCAGGGACTGGCGGGTCGGGTGGAGACGATCGCGGCCGATCGGGGCCTCGATCCTTCCCCGCCAGGAGCGGGGTCGTCCTCGCACCAGCGCCAGGTACTCGCGCTCGACCAGCCGCCTCCGCACCAGCGCCTGGAGGCGCCGGTGCGCCTCCTCGTCCCGGGCGACCACCATCAGGCCGGAGGTATCCCGGTCCAGGCGGTGGACGATCCCGGCCCGCTCCGGCGGCCCCCCGCTCGCTCCCAGGGCGCGCGCTGCCTCGGCCAAGGTTCCCCGCTTCCGACCGGCCCCCGGGTGCACGGCCAGGCCGGCGGGCTTGTCGACGACGAGGAGGTAGGGATCCTCGTACACCACCCGCAGGGTCACCGCCTCGGGCTGCGGCTGCTCCTCCCCGGCCGACTCGGGGAGCTCCACCCTCTGCCCGGGCGAGAGGCGGAAGCTCTTCTCCCGGACGACGCCGTCGACCCGGACGCGGCCGCCCTCGATCAAGCGCTCCGCTTGCGCCCGCGTCCCCACCTGGGGCAGGCCGGCCAGGAACCGATCGAGCCGCAGCCCGCCTGCCTCGGGGGGGACGGAGACGACGATCAGGGCCGGGCGGCTGACGTCCCCGGCCGCCCGCTCGGGCTCCGCTCGGGGGCCATGAGGGCGGCGAGGAGGAGCGCCACCCCCGCCACGATGCAGACGTCGGCCAAGTTGAAGGCGGGCCAGTAGCGCAGGTCGAGGAAGTCGGTGACGTGCCCCAAGCGCAGCCGGTCGACGAGGTTGGAGAGGCTACCGCCGGCGAGGAGCCCCAGGGCGACCGGAAGCAGGGGGTGGCGGCCGCCGCCCCGGGCGAAGAAGGCGAGCATCCAGGCGAGCGCGACCAGGGTGAGGGCGATGACGACGGGGGTGGCGCTGGCGAAGAGGCCGAAGGCGATGCCGGAGTTGTGGACGTGGTGGATCGAGAACGGCCCTACGATCTCGACCTCGGCGTTGAGGGCGAGCTTGCTCCCCACCAGGTGCTTCGTCCCTTGGTCGGCGGCCACGGCGGCGGCCGCGACCACGCCCAAGCCCAGCCACTGCCCGGGCTCTGCCGCGAGCGACCGCTCGGCCACGGACACCGGGGCAAGGCCGTCGATGCGCTCGGGGACGGTGGGAGCGCGCCGTCGCCTTACCCTCAGCCTCGCTCGTCCTTGCGCTTGCACTCGATGCACTGGGTGGCGTAGGGCAGGGCCTCCAGGCGCTCGGCGGCGATGGGCTTGCCGCAGCTGGCGCAGAGGCCGTAGGTGCCCTGCTCGATCCGCTCCAAGGCAGCGTCGATGGCGGCGAGCACGCGGGCCTCGTTCTCCTCCAGCGTGTAGTCGATCTCCCGGTCGAGGGTCACCGTCGCCGTCTCCGCCAGGTGGTTGTCGAGGGGCACTTCCGCGGCCTCCTCCTCCAGCGAGCCCCGGTTCTCCTCGTGCAGGTAGTCGATGGCGGCAAGCACCCGGCGCCGCTCCTCGAGCAGCCGCTTGCGGAAAGCCTCCACGTCGATCGAGCTCATGACGCTCCTTCCAGTCGCTTGACCGCCTCCTCGGGGGCTAGGCCCCGCACCTCGACGACCTTGTCCCGGCTCCCCAGCCCGGACACGACCGTCACCTGGGCCACAGGAAGGCGGAGCCGCTTGGAGAGGAGCCGGGCTAGAGCCTGGTTGGCTCGGCCTCGCTCGGGTGCCTGCGTCACCCGAGCCTTCCACACCTTCCCGTGGCGGCCGACGATCTCCTCGCGGCGAGCGCCGGGGGAGACGCGGAGGAAAAGACGGGTGATCGGCTCCGCCATGACGGGCCAAGTATAGGCTCCCCCGCCCGCCCGCCCGCCCGAGCCCGGGCGACCTCGCGGCCCGCCCGCTCGCACCTGGGTCGAGCCCCCGCTCCCCTCAGTGGAGGCGCTCCAAGATGACGCTCGTCACCACCCACTGCAGGACGTAGAGGGCGGCCACGGCCACGATCGGGGAGAGGTCGATGGGGCCGAGCGGCGGCACCACCCGCCGGAACAGGCGCAGGTAGGGCTCACAGACGTCCCGCAGGAAGCGCATGATCGGGTTGAGGGAGTAGGAGCCTCGAAACCAGGTGGAGATCACGTAGGCGAAGATGAGCAGGGTGTACACCCACACGAACACGCTGACGAAGCTCTGCAGGGAGTCGATCGCGTCCGCTACCAGCCCCACGCCTGCGCCGACGCCGCCCACGACCACCTCCTTCTCCTCGCCCTGCTCGCTTCCTCGCCAGGCCGGTCCCGGTCAGGCCTGGTTGAAGAAGGTCCCCCGCTCCAAGGCCCGCGCCCGCTCCTCGGCCGAGACCTCCACGTTCACCGGCGTGAGCAGGAACACCTTGTCGGCCACCCGCTGCATGCTGCCGTTCAAGGCGTAGGTGAGGCCGCTCGAGAAGTCGATCAGTCGCTTGGAGAGCTCCTGGTCGGCGTTCTGGAGGTTGACGATCACCGGGATCGCCTGCTTGAGCTTGTCCGCGATCTGCTGGGCGTCGTTGAAGCTTCGGGGCAGGACGAGGTGCACCTGGGCAGGCGCCCCCGCCGTCGGCACCGCCTCCACCGGCCGTCCCCGCCGCCGCGAGGACAGCCGGGGCGACGCCGCCGGGGCAACTTCCCGATCCAGGCTGGGGCGAGGGTCGGCCACCGTCCAGTCGTCGAGCTCGTCCTCGCGCCGCCGCCTGGGGACGAGCCGGCGCACGTTGGTGCTCGTCCGCTCAGGGTACGTGGGGCGCGCGTCCTCCTCCTCGTCCTCGAGGTCGTCGTACCAGTCCTCGTCGTCGGCGATGCCGAAGTAGACGAGCGTCCTATTCCACAGCTCTGCCAGTCCCATGCGGGCGAATCGTAGCCCCCCGCCCGGTCGGCGGGAGATCAGCCCCGCCAGAGCACCGATCCTACCCGCACGTAGGTCGCCCCCTCCTCGGCCGCCACCCGGTAGTCCTGGGAGGTCCCCATGGACAGCTCTCGCAGACCCAGGGACTCGGCCAGCTGGCGCAGCCTCCGGAAGTAGGGGCGGGAGGCCTCGGGGTCGTCGGCGAGCGGGGGCATGGTGGAGAGCCCGATGACCCGGGCAGGACACGAGGCCAGGAAGTCCTCCACCTCCTCGGGAGGGATGCCCGACTTCGTCTCCTCCCCCGAGAGGTTCACCTGGAGGAGGGCGGGGACCGTCAGCCTGCGAGCGCTGGACAGGGAGTCGAGGGAGTGGACGAGCTCGCACCTCGCGCTCACGAGCGGCGCCTTGCGGCTCTGGAGGTGGCCGATGAAGTGCCAGCGGAAGGCGTCCCCGTAGGCGGCGTGCTTGGCGACGAGATCCTGCGCTCGGTTCTCGCCCACGACCTCGATCCCCGCCTCCGCCAACACCGCCATCTCGGGGAGGGGGACGTACTTCGTGGCCGCGACCACGGTGACCCCGGGGCCCACCTCCTCCCGCACCCGCTCGTAGCGAGCTCGTACCTCGTCAGGGCGTAACGTAGGCCACCGCCCCCTGTCGACCGGTCAGGCCGCCGTCCCGCCGGTGGGAGAAGAAGCGCTCGCGGCGGCAGGCCGTACACTCGTGCACAAGCTCGATCCGCGCCACCCCTGCCCTCCTGAGGGCGCGGGCGGCGGCGGCAGGGAGGTCGAGCCGGCCCCGGCGGACGACGGAGCGGCCGAGGGCAGCTCGGGCGGGCGCGGCCACGTCCTCGCCCACCTCGTAGCAGCAGGGGCCGATGCCGGGGCCGATGGCGGCCGCCAGCTCGCCCCCGAGGGTGGCCGCGCAGGCCTGGAGGAGGCCGCCGAGAAGGCCCCGCCAGCCCACGTGGGCAAGGCACACGGCCGGCCTCCCGGAAAGGCGCACGAGGGCCACGGGCAGGCAGTCGGCGACGACCACGGTCAGGGCCAGGCCCGGCTCCTCCGTCCACAGGGCGTCCGCCTCCTCGCCCCGGCGCCGTGCCGGCGCCACCCGCGCTCCGTGCACTTGGCGCGGCCACACCGCCCGCCCCTCCTCCACCCCAAGCGTCTCGTAGAGCCGACGCCGGTTCTCCTCCACCCGCTCCCTCGCGTCTCCGCTCGTCAGCCCCAGGTTGAGCCAGGCGTAGGGTCCCTCGCTCACCCCGCCCAGACGGGTCGAAAAGGCTACCTCGTAGGGCCCCGGACCCGACCAGCGAAGGAGCGGTACCGTCATACGCCGATCATCTCCCGAGCGGCGGCCAGCTCCGACTCCCGCCCGTCCAGCTCGCCGTTCAGCTTGCGACGGCGGAGCTCGGCCAGAACCTCCCCCACCCGCGGCGACTCCCGGAGGCCCAGGGCGGCAAGGTCGCGCCCGGTCACCTCCAGGCGCACCTGGCGGAGCCGGCCGAAGTAGCGGTGCAGGGCAGGGACGTCCTCCATGGCCAATGCCAGAAGCGGGGCGTCGGGGTCGTGCGGCTCTACCAGCGCCACTACCTCCGCCGGGGTGAGCGAGGGGTCGCGGAGCCGGACGGCGAGGAGGGGGGCCAGGCGCACGGCGGCGGCGATGTGGTCGGCGTCCCGGCGCCGCACCTTCAGCCGCTCCAGCCAAGCGTACAGCTCGTCGGCCGGCATCCGCCGGGCGAGCACGGCCAACCCCAGGCGCCAGGCCGGGACGTCCACCCCGTAGCGGGCGGCCAGCTCACGGGCGCGGCCGAGGATGCGCACCGCCTCCTCGTCGGCGGCGAGGTGGGGGTGGATGGCGGCGGCCGCCCCCAGCTCGGCCAGCCGAAGCAGGGAGTGCTCGATCTCCCCCTCCCCCAGGAGGGCGACCAGCTCGTCGCGGAGGCGGGCCGAGGAGAGATCGCCGACGAGGCCCATCTCCACGCAGCTTCGGGCCAGGCGGAGCGTGTGCTCGTCCATGCGAAAGCCGTACCGATTCTCGTAGCGGATGGCGCGGAAGATGCGGGTCGGGTCCTCGATGAAGGAGAGGTTGTGGAGGACGCGGACGATCCCGGCGGCGAGGTCACGGCGGCCGCCGAAGGGGTCGACCAGCCTCCCGAAGTCCTCCCCCTTGAGCGACACGGCCATGGCGTTGATGGTGAAGTCGCGCCGGAACAGGTCCTCCCGGATGGTGGCGTGCTCGACCGTGGGGAGCGCTGCCGGCGCGTCGTAGAACTCGGTGCGGGCGGTGACGATGTCGATGCGCTCCCCCTGGCCGTAGAGGACGACGGCGGTGCCGAACTTCTCGTGCGGACGCACCCTGCCCCCGAGGGCCCGCGCCACCTGCCGGGCGAGGGCGATGGCGTCGCCCTCGACGGCGATGTCCACGTCGAAGGAGGGCTCCCCGAGGAGGATGTCCCGCACCGTGCCCCCTACCAGGTACACCCCCCCGACTCCCTCCGAGGCGGCGGCGATCGCCTCGAACACGGGCTGCAGTCGCTCCAGGCGGGAGAGCTCCTCGGCCACGCTCTCCACGGGCTCGGGCTCCCCCTCGGCCACCGTCCCCAGGGCGCGGAGGAGGTCGCGGCGGGTGACGACCCCCACCACTCGGTCGCCGCGCACGACGGCGATCCTGCCCTCGGGAGAGTCGACCAAGAGCCGCTGCAGCTCGGGGAGGGCGGCGTCCTCGGGGGCGGTGGGCACGCGCCCGCTCATGATCCCCTTGACCGGCGCGTGGGAGAGCCCGTGGCCGATGGCCCGATCGAGGTCCTCCCGCGCTACCGCCCCCAGGAGCCGACCCTCCCTCATCACCAGGATCCCGCTCTGGCCGTAGCGCTGACACAGCACCATGGCCCGGGCCACCGTCTCCTCCGGCTCCACCGCCCGGGGCGGGGTGGCCATGATGTCCCGGGCCCGGACGGGCTCCCGCGCCGCCGCCGCGATCCCCTCCACCACTCGCCGGCGGGCCTCCGCCAAGCTGCCCCGGAAGATGGCCGAGGCCGCCTGGCGGTGGCCGCCCCCTCCCAGCGAGGCCGCCAAGGCGGCGGCGTCCAACTCAGCCACGCGGCTGCGGGTGACGCAGAAGACGCGCCTCTCCATCTCCACGAGCAGGGCCAGCGCCTGGCAGTCGGTGAGGTCCACCAACTTGTGGGCGAGGTTGGAGATCCCCTCCACGTAGCGAGGCCAGGAGACGGCGGCCACGAGCACCTCGATCCCGGCCTGGCGGTGCGTCTCCATGCTCTCGAGCAGGGCGCCCAGGAGGTCCCGCTCCTCGGCCGAGAGGGGACTGTGGAGGAAGGTGGCGATGAGCTCCTGCCTGGCCCCATGGCGGAGGCACCAGGCCAGGGCCTCGGCGTCCCGCTGGGTAGCGGAGGCGTAGGTGAGCGAGCCTGTGTCCTCGTGGATCCCCAGGGCGAAGATCGAGGCCTCGAGGGGCGTCACCGGGATCTCCCGCTCGGCCAGGATCCCTACGAGGGTCGTCGTCAGGGCCCCGTCCTCGGACAGGACGGCGTTCTCTGGGTCCACCCAGTCGGGGAGGTCGCCGGCGTGGTGGTCGAGCACGACCTTCTCGACCCGCGGGTCGAGGGCCACTGCCTCCAGCTCGCCCAGCCTGCTCGCCTGCACCGTCTCCACCACGATCAGGCGGCGCACCCCGCTCAGGTCGAGACGGGAGGCCTCGACCAGGGGTAGCTCGTCTGCGTACAGCCGGTAGAGCTCGCGGACGTTGCGGTTGAGCGAGCCGGCCAGGCACGCGACCGCCCCGGGGTAGAGGCGACGGGCGGCGAGCAGGGACGCGAAGGCGTCGAAGTCGGTGTTGACGTGGGTGACCACCACCTCCTGGGGGCGCATACGGGCATTGTGCCCGCGCCCGCGCCGAGGCTCAGCGTGCTTGGGGACAGCCTCGCTCGCCGCCCGCCACCCCCGGCAG
>CAZQRA010000047.1:0-20905 GCA_964595575.1 uncultured Gaiellales bacterium | reverse complement strand
AGATCTCCGTCGAGCCGTAGTGGTTGACGAAGAGCCTGGGCTTGAACACCTCCGCGCACCGGCGCACGAGGGCGCTCGTCATGGCCGCTCCCGCGTAGGCGAGCGTCTCCACCGAGGAGACGTCGTAGTCCGTCAGCCGGGGATGGTGGACGAGGTCGTGGAAGAGGGTGGGGGCCAAGTAGAGGGAGGTGATGCGCTCCTCCTGGATCAGGCGGAGGGCTTCCTCGGCGTCCCAGTCGGGCTGGCAGACGTAGCAACCTCCGATGAGGGACATGGCGATGAGCGAGTGCATGCCCATGGTGTGGTAGAGGGGCATCACCCCCAGCGTGCGATCGCCGAAGCGGTAGCCGTGCTGGAGAGCCTGCGAGAGCCCGGCCGCGCGGTCGGCCCGGTGGGAGCGGGGGACGCCCTTGGGCCGGCCGGTGGTGCCCGAGGTGTACAGCATGAGGCTCTCTGCCCCCTCGTCCCGGTCGAGTGCCCCAGGGTGCTCCTCGCCCAAGAGCGAGTCCACGTCGGCGTCTACCTCCAGGAAGATCTTGGCCTGGGAGTCCTCCCTGCAGTAGGCGATGTCGGCCTCCGAGGCCCGGTGGGAGAGGGGCACGAAGGTCGCCCCCAGCCACTGGGTGGCCCAGTACAGCTCGACCGACTGGCGCCGGCACTTGACGATCGCCGCCACCCGGTCTCCCGGCCCCACGCCGCGCGCCGCCAGGCCTCCGGCCAGCCTGGCTGCCCGCTCCCGAAGCTGGGCGTAGGTGAGCCGGTAGGAGCCCTGGACCACGGCCTCGGCGTGGGGAGTCCGCTCGGCGGCGTAGAGGAGGGTGAGGGCGAGGTTCACGCCTCCGCCACCTCGACGATGGCGGCCACGATCGGCTCGTAGCCGGTGCAGCGGCAAAGGTGCCCGGAGAGCATGTTCACGATCTCCTCTCGCGTCGGTCGTCCCCGGGACAGGAGGTCCGAGGCGGCCATGAGGATACCGGGGGTACAGAACCCGCACTGGAGGGCGTGGTGACGGCGAAAAGCCTCCTGGAGGGGGGTGAGCCGGCCGTCCTGGGCTAGACCTTCCACGGTGGTGATCGTATGCCCGTCTGCCTGGACGGCGAAGAGCAGGCACGAGCGCACCGCTACCCCGTCCATGAGCACGGTGCAGGCTCCACACACGCCGTGCTCGCAGCCTACGTGGGTGCCGGTCAGGCCCAGTCGCTGGCGCAGGAAGTCCGAGAGCAGAAGACGGGGCTCTACCTCCTCCCGGTAGCGGCGCCCGTTGACGGCGAGCTCCACGGCCACCATCAGGAGCGGGCCTCCCTCGCCTCCGCCACCGCCCGATCGACCAGCACCCGCACCAGGTGGCGGAGGTAAGCAGGCGAGGCGTGGACGTTCCCCCAGGGCTCCACCTGGGCGGCGGCCGACTCTCCCGGCCGCTCGGGGTCGACCTCGAGCGGGGTGGGCCGATCGACCACCGACCCCACCACCACCCGAACGTGCCCGTCCCTGGCCCAGGCGCAGGCGAGGCACAGGGCGTAGTCGCCGTGGCGCTGGGCCAGCTCCTGGAAGCCGTAGCCGGCGCCGGCCGGAGGCAGGGGCCAGCACGTCTCCACGATCAGCTCGTCGGAAGCGAGCGAGGTGGTGAAGTGGGTGAGGAAGAGCTCCCGGGCAGGGATCACCCGCTCGCCGCGGGCGGAGCGGACCCGCGCCCATCCCTCGACCAGGACGAGGCAGGCGGGAAGCTCGGCGGCCGGGTCGGCGTGGGCGACCGAGCCGCAGACGGTGCCTCGGTTCCTGGTGACGAGGTGGCCCACGTGGGGAAGAGCCTTGGCCAGGAGGGGATGCTGGCGTAGGCGGGGATCGGCCTGCCGCGCGGTCGCTCCCACCCGAAGGACGCCGTCCTCCCAGGCCACGGTGTCCAGCCCCTCGATGCGGTTGATGTCCACCAGCACGCTTGGCCGCACCAGGCGCATGTTCATCGCCGCCACCAGGCTCTGGCCGCCTGCCAGCACCTTGGCCTCGTCGCCGTGCTCGGCCAAGAGGGCCACCGCCTCCTCCACCGTCCGGGGGCGCTCGTAGGCGAACGCCACCGGCTTCATGCTCGCATCGCCTCCCATACCCGGGGCGGCGTCAGGGGGATGTCCACCCGCTCCTTCCCCAAGGCGTCGGCCACGGCGTTGGCCAGGGCTGCCGGCACGCTCATAGTGTTCCCCTCGCCCAGGCCCTTGGCTCCCAGCGGGGTGAAGGGGGAAGGGGTCTCTCGGTGCCCGATCGAGAGCGGGGGAAGGTCGGGAGCGGTGGGGCAGAGGTAGTCCATGAACGACCCGGTGAGGAGGTTTCCGTCCTCGTCGTAGACGAGCCGCTCCAGGAGCGCGGCCCCGGCCCCATGGGCGAACCCGCCCCGGATCTGGCCCTCGGCGAGCAAGGGGTTGAGCAAGCGTCCGGCGTCGTGCACGGTGACGTAGTCGAGCACCTGCACCTTGCCCGTCTCTTGCTCGACCTCGACCACGGCCACGTCGACGATGAAGCCGTGGGCAGCGGAGGAGGCGACCCGGTCCTCCTCGTCGGGCGGGGCCAGGTGGGGGGCGGCGTAGAAGGCCGTCTCGTGGAGGCCCGGCTCCATGCCCGGCGGCAAGGCCTCGGGGTGCCAGTGGGCGATCCCAGCCACCCGGCGGAGGGAGAGCGACCGGTCGCCGAGGTGGGCCCGGATGGCCTCGACCTTGGCGGCGACCTTCTGGGCGGCGAGGTAGACGGCGCCCGCCCCTACGCCGGAGAAGCGGGACGAGTAGTTCCCGGAGGCGACCGTCCAGGCGCTGGTGGAGGTGTCGAGCTCGGTCACCACCTCGACCTCGTCGGGCTCGACCCCGAGCACCTCGGCCACGATCTGGGCGCAGACGGTTCGGTGCCCCTGCCCCTGGGGAGTCGTCCCCACCCGGACGGTGATGCCGCCCAGGGGCGACACGCTCACCGTGGCCGCCTCTGCGTTTCCGGACTTGGGCAGGCTGTCCGCCCGCTCCTCGGCCGTCTGGACGAGGGAGATGTAGCCCATGTTGGAGATCGAGGGCTCGACCACGCAGGCCAGGCCGATCCCGAGCAGGCGTCCATCGGCCCGGGCCCGCCGCTGCTCCTCCCGCCGCTCCGCGTAGCGGGCCAGGTCGAGAGCTTGGTCCAAGCAGGCCTCGTAGTCCCCCGAGTCGTACAGGGCTCCCGTGGGCGTGCGGTAGGGGAAGCGGTCGGCAGGGATGAGGTTGCGCCGCCTGATCTCGGCTGGGTCGAGGCCGAGCCTCCGGGCGGCGATGTCCATGACGCCCTCCAGGGCGAGGTAGAGCTGGGGCCCCCCGAAGCCGCGGTTGAGGGCGGTGGGGCAGCGGTTGGTGAGCACGACCCGGTTGCGGGCGGCGACGTTGCGGACGCGGTAGGCGCCCGTCAGCGAGCCGTGCATGCGGTAGAGGGTGGCCGGCTCGGGAGCCCGAAGGTAGGCGCCCACGTCCTCGATCACGTCGTAGCGGAGGCCGATCAGCTCCCCCTGACGGGTAAAGGCGGCCTCCACGTCGGTGATCCGGGCGGTGGAGGCCGAGCTGGCGGCCAAGTGCTCGAGCCGATCCTCGGTCCAGCGCACGGGAATACCGAGCTTCCGGGAGGCGAGGCCGAGGAGGACGACGTAGACGTACACCGCTGCCTTGATGCCGAAGCTGCCCCCGGAGTCGGGCGGGGTGACGAGGCGCAACTTCGAGCCAGGAAGGCCGAGGGCGGCAGCGGCCACCGAGTGGAGGGTGAAGGGCCCTTGGAAGTTGGCCCAGGCGGTGAGCGTGCCGGTGGCAGCGTCCCAGTCGGCGACGACTCCGTAGGTCTCCAAGGGACAGCAGGTCCAGCGGGGGAAGGAGAAGCGCTCCCGGACGACGAGGTCGCTGGAGGCGAACGCCTCCTCGACGGCCCCGTAGGAGAACGACCGGTCTGACACGACCTCGCCTCGCTCCGGCTCGACCACGGCTGGCAGCGGCTCGTACTCGACCTCGATGAGCTCCAGAGCGTCCTCGGCCACGTAGCGATCCTCGGCCACCACGACCGCCAGCGGCTCTCCTGCGTAGCGGGCGGTCCCGTGGGCGGCGGCGTAGTAGGGGTGGGGGCTGTCGACGGCGGCCGGGAAGGGCCGGGACATGGCCACCACCTCCTCGCCGGTGAGGACGCCGATGACGCCGGGGTGGGCGAGCGCGGCCGAGGGATCGAGGCGGACGATGCGGGCGTGGGCAAGCTGGGAGCGGAGGATGGCGGCATGGCCGGCATGGGGAACCGGGCCGAGGTCGTCCATGAAGCGGCCCTTCCCCCGCAGCAGGGCCTCGTCCTCCAGGCGCGGGAGCGCCCGCCCTATCCAGGTCTCGGTAGCGGTGGCCAGAGCCACGCCCTCAACACTAGCCCGACGGCCAAGAGCCGACGAGGGCAGCCTTCTCCCCCAGACGACAGGCGAGGTCGAGGGCTTCGTCCAGGTCGGCGCCGCGGGCGAGGGCGACGAGGAGCCCGGCGGCGAAGGCATCGCCGGCGCCCACCGGAGAGGCGCTCTCCCGCGCCCTTCCCTCCCTCTCCCTCACGGTCCCGTCCAGCACCACCACCGCCCCCAGGGCTCCCCGGGTCACCGCGGCTAGCCGGAATCGCTGCCCGAGCAGGTGGGCCGCCTCCAGGGGGCCGGCGCCGGTCAGGCGGCGCGCCTCCTCCTCGTCCACGAGCAGGGCGTTCGCTCCTCGGGGAAGATCGAGGAGGGGGCCGGGCGAGAGGGCGATCCAGGGCCCCTTTGCCCGGGCGAGGGCGGCGGCGACCGTCTCGGCGGGCAGGTAGCCGGAGACGAGGACGGCGTCGGCGCCCAGGAGCTTGGGAAGGCACTCCGGCAGCAGACGGGCGTTGGCACCGGGCGAGGCGTAGACCTCCCCGCCGACGAGGGCGAACGTCCCGGTCGGCGCTTTCTCGTCCACGGAGATCCAGGGAACCACGCCGGCCCGTACGAGGGCCTCCCGGAGCGCTCGGCCGGCGAGGTCGTCGCCCACCCTGCCGACCACCGTCGCCTCCGCCCCTGATCCCGCGGCCCAGGCGGCGGCAAGGGCGGCAGAGCCGCCGGGCACGACCCGCGCTTGCGCCTCGTGCCCGCGCCCGCGGACGAGGACGTCGAGCATGAGGTCGCCGACGGCGAGGAAGCGGGGTCGGGTCACGGCGCCGAGCATAGGCGAGCCCGAGGCCGAGCAGCCCGTCCCCGCCGGCCTCGAGCCCGACCCGCGCTAGGCGGTGCGCATGCGGGTACGCTTCCGCGCCGACCACAGGCCGGCGCCGAGAGCCGCCAAGAGCAAGAGCAGGCCGCCCCCGGCGCCGATGCCGATCGCGAAGTCGCCCCAGTCGAAGCCGCCGACGGTGGGCTCCGCCCTCGCGGAGGGCCAGTAGTAGGCGGCCGGCCCCTGCGCTGCCGTGCGCTCGAACACGTCGGGGGCAGCCGTCAGCTCAGGCGGGCTCGCGGTGCCCGTGATGGGGTGCCCGCCCCGCAGCGTCCGGTCCTCCGGGTAAGCCGCCGACGCCGGATCACGGAAGTAGTCGTCCACGACCGTACCGGCCTGGACCGCCGCCGCCCCCGCTGCTGCGACCGCCAGCGCCAGCGTGCATCCGAGATGAGAAGCGTGCGAACGTGCACTCTTCCTCCTTCCTATGGGCCGCTTGGCGGCCCTTGGCTCGACCGGAAGACTGGGCCAGCCCGGTAACACAGCGGTTAGGACCGGGTTAAGCCTGTGCGGAAACGCCGTTCAGCGGCCGGGAGCAAGGACGGCCTGTCCGGACAGGCCCCAACTCACGTGCGGAATGTCACGCGGCCAGAAGGAGTGGTACTGTACTAGCGAGGCGATCGGTGCACTTCCGCATCCTGGGCCCGCTCGAGGTGGTCGACGGGGACTGCTCGGTCGACGTGGGCGGTGCCAAGCGCCGGAGCCTGTTCGCCGCTCTCCTGATCCACGCGAACACGGTCGTTTCCGCCGACCGTCTCATCGACTGTCTGTGGGAGGAGGAGCCGCCCCCGACCGCTCGCAAGGCGCTGCAGGTGTACGTCGCACGGCTGCGCAAGGCCCTGGGCCCGACCCGGGTGCTGACCAAGGGGCCCGGCTACATGCTGCGAGTGGAGCCGGGGGAGCTCGATCGGGAGCGTTTCGAGCGGCTCGTCGAGCAGGGAGGCCCGGAGGGGCTGCGGGAGGCCCTCGCGCTTTGGCGCGGCCCGCCCTTGGCGGATGTGGCCGACCGGCGGTTCGCTCGGGCAGAGATCGGGCGTCTCGAGGAGCTGCGGGCAGCGGCGGTCGAGACGCGCATCCAGTGCGACCTCGCCGAGGGGCGCCACCAGGAGCTCGTCGGCGAGCTCGAGGCGCTGGTTGCCGAGCACCCCGCGCGCGAGCGGCTGCGCGGCCAGCTCATGCTGGCGCTCTACCGGTCGGGGAGGCAGGCGGAGGCGCTCGAGGCCTACCAGGATGTCCGCAGGACGCTGGTCGAGGAGCTAGGCATCGAGCCGAGCCGCGAGCTGCGCGAGCTCCACCAGGCGATTCTCAATCAGGAAGTGTCGCTCGACCTCGTCGGAGAGGAGGTGGCGGCTTCAGGGCCCGTCTTCGTCGGTCGCAGGCGGGAGCTCGCGGCGCTTCTCGGCGATCTCGACGAGACCTTCGCCGGCCGCGGACGGCTCGCCTTGGTCGGGGGCGAGCCGGGTATCGGCAACACCCGGCTCGCCGAGGAGCTCGCCGGGCGGGCCCGGAAGCGCGGCGGCCTGGTGCTGGTCGGCCACGGCTGGGAGGCGGGCGGAGCACCCCGCTACTGGCCCTGGGTGCAGGCACTACGCGCCTACGTCCGCGAGACGGAGCCCCACGCGTTGCGGGGGAAGCTCGGTGCCGGTGCTGCCGACCTCGCCCAGCTCCTTCCCGAGCTACGCGAGCTCCTTCCCGACCTTCCCGAGCACCCGCACTCGAGTCGGAGATCGGCCGGTTCCGCCTGTTCGAGGCGGTGGCCGAGCTTCTCAAGGGGGCCGCCGACCCCAACGCGCTCGTGCTCGTCATCGACGACCTCCACGCGGCCGACGCGCCTTCCCTTCTCATGCTCCGTTTCGTGGCCCGCGAGATCGCGGGCAGCCGACTCTTTGTGCTCTGCCTCTTCCGCGACGTCGACCCGACGCTCCCTGAGCCCCTCGTCACCACCTTGGGGGAGGTCGCGCGCGTGCCGCAGACACGCCAGATTGCGCTCACCGGGCTGAGCGAGCAGGAGGTGGCCGACTACATCGAGCTCGCGAGCGGTATCGCTCCGCCTCCGCGGCTGGCCCGCGCGATCCACGCCGAGACGGAGGGCAACCCGCTCTTCATTGCCGAAGTCGTTCGCCTCCTCGACGCGGAGGGTCGACTGCACGACGCGGACGCTCCACTGCGCATCCCGGCCGGAGCTCGCGCCGTGATCGAGCGGCTGGCTGCGGCGGAGATAGCCCGGGAGCTCGGTTCCTCCGATCTGCTCGCCCGGGCGGCGCTCGGCTGCGGCGGGCGCTTTCTCTGGTCACGGGGCGGAGGAGACCCCCGCCTCGTCTCGCTGGTTCGGGACGCGCTGGAGGCCGTCGGCCCCGCGGACTCGCCGTCCCGGGCCATGTTGCTCGCGCGGTACGCGACGGTGTTGCGCGGCCGGCTCCAGCCGGAGCAGCAGGACGAGATCAGTCGGGAGGCGGTCGAGATCGCTCGCAGGCTCGACGGCCCCCGGGCGCTTAGCCAGGCGCTCGTAAGCAGACGGCTCACGAGCTGGGACCCGGCCAAGGCCCACGACGATCTCGGGATCTGCGACGAGATCAGCCGCCTGGCCGACGTCGCCGGAGACTGGGAGCACGGCGTCGAGGCGCGCCTCCTACGCTCCCACGCCCGGTTCGTCCTCGGCGACATCCGCGGCGTCTACGCAGATCTCGACGAGGCCATCCGCTGGTCCGCCGACCGGCGGGTGCCGTCCGTCCACTGGCACATAGCCGTCCACCAAGTCGAGCTCGCGCTGCTCGAGGGCCGCTTCGACGACGCCGAGGAGCTGATGCGCAGGACCTTCGAGCTCGGGCGGCGAGCCGAGCGGACGGACGCGCTCAGCTCGCATACAACCCAGTCCTATGCGCTACGTCGCGAGCTGGGAGGGGTAGAGGAGGTCGCGCCCGATCTCGTCCGGCTCGTGGAGGACCGGCCTGGGCGGGCCCTTCCCCGCTGCCTCCTGGCCGAGCTCGACTGTGCGCTCGGACGGGAGCGGCGCGCGCGCACGGCGCTCGCCCGCCTCGTCGCCGACGGTTGCCAGGCGATCGCTCGGGATATCGAGCGGTCGCTGTGCCTGGCGACGCTGGCCGGGGTGGCAGCAGCGCTCGAGGAGGCGGCGGCGTCGGCCGTCCTCTACGAGCAGCTGCTTCCCGCCGCGGATCTCGTCGTCATCGACCCGCACGAGTTCAGCGTGGGCGCCGCCGCACGCCCGCTGGGAGTCCTCGCCGCGACCTGCGGCCGCTTCGACGATGCCGAGCGGCACTTCCAGCGCGCCCTCGAGCTCAATGCGGCGATCGGCGCGCATCCCTGGCTCGCGCACGCCGAGGAGGCGTACGCCCGGATGCTCGTCGCGCGGGGAAGGCCGGGCGACGCCGCGCGGGCAGAGGAGCTGCTCACGAGCGCGATCGCCACCTACCGCGAGCTCGGCATGCACAGGCCGCTCCGGCAGGCCGAGGCTCTCGCCGCCGCTCGCTAGCGCGTCCCCGGCCGCGTCACCCTCCCGGCCGGCAAGGCCGGCCTGCGGGACGGCGCCGCTCGTGGGGAGCAAGCCGGCTAGACGACCCGGCGGGCGGCGGCCGCGACCTGCTCGTCGGTGGGGCCGCCGTCGCGCAGCGCCCGGAAGGCCTCGATCACCGCTCGGGGATCGCGCCGGTGGCGCTTGGCGGCCATGGTCAAGGGCTCATGAAAAGCGCCCGAGCAGTGGGCGCAGGGGAGCTGAAGGCGGCGCATGAGCTTGGCCGCCTCCCCGCCCGGGAACATGCGCAAGAGCTCGACGATGGTGGTCGAGCCTCGGATCTCGGCCGAGGCCGGGGCGTCCGGGGAGGTCGCCCGCGCGTCGAGGCCGGGAACCGCTCGCTGGCTCAGCGCGCCAGCGCCTCCTCCGGGTAGCGCAGGGGCTCCGCCCGCATGCGCACCACGTTCCTGGGGAGCTGGTAGCGGGCGAAGGGCAGCACGATCACCTTGGCCTGAGGGCCGTGCCGCTCCATAGCCTGGGCGAAGGCCTCGTCCAGCGAGGTAGTGGCGTCGATACCGATGTCGGCCGCCATCTCCAAGTTCTCGGCCAGGGTGACCATGGTCAAGTGCTTACGGGTCATGACCTCGTAGATCGGCACCCAGATGCAGCCCGCCCACATCTGGATGGCCCGGGCATGGATGTCCTTCAGCACCCGCTGGTAGTTCTCCTGGGTGGGCGGCATGTACGGCTTCATCAAGTCCATGAGGGCAAGGCCGGGAAAGTCGCCCACGGCGGTCGAGACCCCAGGCGAGGGCGAGCAGTAGATGATGGTGCCGCCGTCGCGGACGACGAAGTCGGCCGACATGCAGCCCCAGCCGGTGTGGAAGAAGAGGTGGTCGGTGGGGGCAAAGACGCCGCAGATGGCGATGTCGGCCTGCTCTCCGGGGTGCTCGTAGGCGTAGATCTCGTTGAAGCGCTCGATGGCCAGCCGGTGGGCCTCGGGGTGGGAGCCGAACACGACGTCCACCACCCGCCCGCGCGTGTCGAGGATGACGTTCATGGTGCAGGTGAGTCCGCACATGGTCGCCACCTCGTCGATGTCGGAGCGCATGGGGCCGGCGTAGGCGCCGTAGTGGGTCTGGGGGGAGACGACGAAGGCGCAGTGGTTCGACTCCACCGTCTCGTCGGACACCACCCCGGGCAGGATGAGCTTGCCGCCCCCGCCGGCGCCCCAGTGGTTGGACTGGGCCTGGCCGATGGTGATCTTGACGTCGCAGGCGGCCACCTCCTTGTGCAGCCACACCGGCGTTCCCCGGGACGACACGCCTACGTACACGTAGAGGTCGGGGTTGCGGGGGTCGTTCTGGAAGAAGGGAATCCCCAGCCGCTCCATCCGCTCCAGGTTCTGGCGGCCGATCTTCTGCTCGATGTCGGAGTCGGACATGGGGAAGACCTTGCCGTTGGCGCAGACCATGACCGCCGGCTTGCCCGCCGCCTCCACCGCGTCCAGTACCGCCGGCAGGAGCTTGGACTGGGGCGTGGGCCGGAACTGGTTGTCGATGATGATGGCTACCTTGTTGGCGTGGGCTACGATCTCCGAGAAGGGGGGCCCGCAGACCGGGCTGGCGAGCGCCCTGCGCGCCGCCTCGGTGGCGTCGGGGACGGGATCGGGCTCCTCCGGGTAGACGGCCGCGAGCAGGTTGGCGCGGGGGATGTCGATGGTCAAGGTCTCCCGCGACACCTTGGTCTCGTCGCCGGAGGCGCCGATGGTGAGCGGGTCGAGCGACTCGTAGGGGATGACCGCGGTATACACGTCGGACATGGGGACTCTCCTCGTCGATGAGCTTCCGAGGCCATTCTGCCTCAGACGAGCAGGGCGCGGGGGAAGGGAGCCTGCAGCCAGTCGAGGCCTCGCAGCGCGTCCAAGAAGGCGGCCGAGAGCGCCGTCCATTCCTCCCGCGTGTAGGCCGCGAGCTCGCGTAGGACAGGGGGGTCGAGGCGACAGACGGCCGCCTCCAACCACGGCGACAGCACGTTGTCGGGCACCATGGCCGGCCCCACCCCGGCGGCGGCGAGGGCGATCGCCGCTTGCACCTGGGTCGTGCGGGCTGCTGGGCTCGGCTGGAAGCCTGCCTGGCGGCAGGCGGCGGTGATCACCTCGGTGAGGCCGTGCCCGGGCTGGAACAGGACCCAGCGTCGGTCGGCCAGGGCCTCCAGTCGCACCTGGCCGCGGCCGGCGAGGGGGTCGGAGCGGGGAAGGACGACCACCAGCTCCTCGTACCCCAAAGGCTCCACGGCCCCCGCCCAGCCCCGGGGCCGCGGCCCCACGGCGATGTCGCCGACGCCGTTACGGACGTCCTCCTCCAGCGATCGTCGGTGCGTGTACTCGATCATGCGGATGGCGATACCCGGGAAGCGCTCGTGCCAACGGCCGATCGCCTGGGGGAGGATGCCCACCGTGAGGGAGAGGAGGGTGGCCACCTCCAGCTCGCCCATCTCCAAGCCGAGGGCTCTGCGGGCGGCTGCTCGTCCCCGGTCGGCCGCCCGTACCGCCGCCTGGGCCTCGGGCAGGAGCGCACGGCCGGCGGCGGTGAGCCTCACCCCCCTGGGGAGGCGCTCGATCAGGGGACCTCCGATCCTCTCCTCCAGCGAGCGGATCTGCTGCGACAGCGAGGGCTGGGCCACCCCCAGGCGCCGAGCGGCCCTCGTGAACGAGCCCTCCTCCACCACCGCCATGAAGGCGGCGAGCTGGCGCAGATTCATAGAGAAAGTCTATGCCTTCAAGAGGACCAAGCCACGTTGAACTATGGCGCCACTCGCCCCTAAGATGCTGAGACGGGCTTGCGAGCGACGCGTGTCAACCACGTCTCCATCCACGCCGACGACCTGGAGGAGTCGGCCCGCTTCTATATGGAGCTGTTCGGGATGAAGAGAATCCCCAATCCCACCTTCCAGGAGCGGGTGGTATGGCTGGCGGTGGGCGACCAGCAACTCCACCTCTTCGAGCGCGACACCGAGCCTCCCCGCTACCACCACCTGGGCCTGGACGTGGACGACTTCGAGGCCGTCTACCGAGCCGCCAAGGAGCGGGGGCTCCTCGACGGCGATACCTGGCACCAGGCCGTTCGCTTCCATCCGGCCGGCTGGGTGCAGATGTACCTGCGCGACCCCGCCGGCAACTTGGTGGAGGTCGACTGGCCGGACGTGGGTACGCTCTCGCCCGACGTGGTGGCGGAGATCGGACGGCTGGAGGACGAGCGCCCGCAGGAGGGGGATGCCCGGATGGCGACCCTGTACGTCCAGGAGCGGCGGTGAGGCAGGCTCTGCGCTGGGATACCGCGGCTCGCTATGGGCCGCTCGCCCTGGTGGGCGCCGCCCTCCTCTTCGCCCTCCTCTACATCCTTGTCATCAGCCAGCCCTTGGGCGAGCTGGGCGGGGGAAGCTGGCGCACCACGACCCGCGGCTCCGCGGTCGACAATCCGGGCGCGTTCCTCACCACCCTGCTCGACTCGATCACCTTCGCCGGCTGGCTCTTCATCGTGGCCAGCGGCTTCTCCCTCATCTTCGGGCTCATGCGGGTGGTCAACATGGCCCACGGCTCCTTCTACCTCCTGGGCGGCTACATCGCCTACGAGATCCAGCAGGCCATGACCGGGCAAGGCTTCGCCATCTTGAGCAACGAGGTGAACACCTGGGAGTGGGTGCTCCCGCTCCTCGTCGCCTCGGGCTCGATCATGGTGGTGGGCCTCGTCACCCAGCAGCTCCTCCTGCGCTGGAACATGGGCCAGGACCTGCGGCAGGCCCTCATCACCATCGCCGTGTCGGTGATCGTGGCCGACCAGATCATCGCCCACTTCCCCCGGGCGGTCCCCTCGGGGGCGGTCAAGTTCGGGGGGAACGTGGTGAGCATGACCTGGCCGGGGTGGACCGACCGGCTGCTCGATCTCCACCTGTGGGGGGCCCACTACTCGCTGGCCCGCCTCTTCATGCTGGCCCTGGGGGTGGCCTGCGGCGTGGCCCTGTGGCTGTGGCTCTACCGCACGAAGACGGGCATGGTCATTCGGGCCGGGGTCGACGACCGGCAGATGACGGCGGCCTTGGGCGTGAACATCCAGGTCACCTTCGCCATCGCCTTCGTGGTCGGCTCCGCCCTCGCTGCCTTCGGGGCGGCCGTGGGCGCCTCCCAGAGCGGCGTCGGCCAGGGCCAGGACGTCCAGTGGCTCCTCAACTCGCTGGTGGTCGTCATCGTTGGCGGCATGGGGTCGCTCCTGGGGGCTGCGGCGGGAGCCCTCCTCTACGCCCTCGTCCTCACCTTCTCGGCCGCCTACCTCCCCGTCTCCGGCGACAACTGCTGCTCCCAGTACTCGATCGTCCTCACCTTCGCCCTGATCGCCCTCGTGCTCGCCTTCCGGCCCCAGGGCTTGTTCGGGAGGGCGGGATGACCAAGGCTCTCGCCGGCGGCCACGTGTTTCAGCGGGCGCTGCGCATGCCCTGGTCGACGAAGACCGCCGTGGAGCGGAGCGTGGGCCTGACGGTGCTCGCCCTGCTCGCCGCCGGCCCCTTCGTCTTCAACGACTTCTGGATCGCCACCGTCCTCACCCAGACCTTCATCTTCGGCATCGCCGCCTGCAGCCTCATCTTCCTGTCTGCCTACGGGGGGATGATCTCGCTGGCGCAGACGGCGCTCATGGGCATCGCCGGCTACATCGTGGGCAACCTGGTGACCGAGCGGGTACCGGGCGGCGAGACCAAGGGCCTCACGTTGGGCCTCGATCCCACCGTCTCCGTGGTGCTGGCGATCGCGATCACCACCGCCATCGGGCTCATCTTCGGGGCCGTGTCCGCCCGCAGCTTCGGCATCTACTTCCTCATGCTCACGCTCACCTACGGCGTCATCGCCTACTACTTCTTCAGCCAGGTGACCCAGTTCGGCGGCTTCTCCCCCATCGCCGGCATCAACCAGGACAAGTACATGCCCCCGTTCATCGGGGACGTGCTCGGCCACCCGGACAAGCTCTTCTATCTCTCCCTGGGGGTGGCGGTGGCCGTGTACGCCGTCATCCGCTACGTCGTCAGGACGCCGTTCGGTCTTGCCCTGCAGGGGATCCGCGACGACCCCGTGCGGATGGCCTCCCTCGGGTACAACGTGGGCCTCCACCGGGCGCTTGCCTTCGGCTTCGCCGCCTTCCTGGCCTCCCTCGCCGGCGTCCTCTACGTGTGGTGGCAGGGCCAGATCGCGCCGGGCAACGTCTACCTGGCGGCCACCATCGACCTCTTGGTGATGGCCGTGATCGGGGGGCTGCGGCGGATCGAGGGGGCGTTCGTGGGCGCCTTCGCCTTCATCGTCATCGACACCTACGTCCGGGACGTCAAGTTCCCGGGGGCGGAGGTGACCGGCCAGCTTCCCTTCGTGGGAGGGAGCTTCAACACGGTGATCGGGGTCATCTTCTTGCTCATCGTCGTCGTCTCACCGGATGGACTCATGGGAATCTGGGATCGGGTGTCCCGGCTTCTTCTCGGCCGGCGCGGCCGCGCGTCTGCCCTGCCGTCGACCGAGGCCCATGAGCCGGCTCCCAGAGCAAGCTCGTGAAAGGAGGTCGTGATCGAGAGGGTGCATCGCTGTAACGTCGTACAGGTCACTCGTCAAGGAGGGAAAGGAGGGAAGATGAGGTCGAAGCTTCCACGCTGGAAGCCTGCTCTCGTCGTCGCCGCCCTGGTGACGGCGGGGTCGGTGGCGACCGGCGCCTCGCTCGCGGCCCCCGCCCAGAAGGAGGTCCGGGTCGCCATCATGACCGACTGCAAGGGCGCATTCGGCTTCGGCTACGAGCTGGACATCGGCGGCGCCCAGGCTGCCTTCGCCCAGTACGCCGGCGGCAAGCCGAAGAACAAGAAGAAGCCCTCTGCAGGGATGACCGGGATCAAGGTCGGGAATACTCCCGTCAGGATCGTCGGCTACGGCTGCGGCGACGACACGCCGGCGACGGCGCTCAAGGAAACCCGTCGGCTGATGGACCAGCTCAAGGCGGACGTCATGGTCGGCCCGCTCTCGGGCGACGAGGCGGTGGCTATCGCCAACTGGGCCAAGACGCACCCGACCAAGACGGTGATCATCGGCACGGCGGCGTCGCAGGATCCGACCATGCAGATCGCGCCCAAGAACGTCTTCCGCTACCACGGGGACGGCGCCCAGTGGAACGCGGGCCTGGGCGAGATCGTCTACAAGAAGCTCGGCTGGCGCACGGCCGCCATCATCATGGACGACTACAGCTTCGCCTGGACGTCCGCGGCCGGCATCATCGCCGACTTCTGCGCCATCGGCGGCAAGATCGTGAAGCGGGTGTTTCCGCCCCTGAACACGACCGACTACTCGTCCTACGTCCGCCAGCTGCCGCCGCCCGACCAGGTGGACGGCTACTTCTGGGTGGTGGGCGGCACCGGAACAGGGCCTGCCCTCAAGGCCTTCGAGCAGGCCTACGGCCCGCTCAAGGCAAGCCAGCACTCCGGCAACCTGTTCCTCTACTTCCTGAGCGGCTTCCAGGACGTGGCGCCGCGCCTGATCGGCTCGTACCTTGGGGGCTTCGGCACGGCTCCCGGCCTGAAGACGAAGCAGGCCCAGGCCTACGAGGCGGTGGTCAAGAAGTGGTACCCATCCCTTCCTGCCGGCGACGGCTTCGTCTACAACTACTACAACGCCGCCTGGGCCCTCGTGCTCGGGCTCCAGAAGTCGGGCGGCAAGGTGGGAGCTGCGCTCCAGGCGGCCATGCCGCGGGAGCTCAGGTCCGGGTACCAGGTGTCGAACGGGGGCGTCCTTCGCCTCGATAGCCGCCGCCAGGCGATCCAGGACCAGTACCCGCTGCAGATCGTCAAGGGGCCGGACGGCAAGCCGACGGTGGTCATCACCGGGTTCGTGCCCTCGGTCGACCAGACCTTCGGCGGCACCTTCGCCCCCAACAAGCCCGCCCCTGGGCGCACGTTCCCGCCCTGCGTGAAGAAGAAGCTCCCCTGGCAGGGCAAGATCCAGGTGGTGAAGAACGGCGTCATCACCAAGCAGTTCATCAAGTAGGGACGTGACCCAGGCGCCGCTCAGGGCAGGACACGCCGAGCCGACCCTCCGCTTGCGGGGGGTCGGCCGGCGCTTCGGCGGCCTCCACGCCGTGCGACGTCGACCTCGACGTCGCGCACGGCGAGCGGCGCGCCATCCTGGGCCCGAACGGGGCGGGCAAGACCACCCTCTTCAACGTCATCTCCGGGGACTTTCCCCCCTCCTCGGGGGTCGTCGAGCTGTTCGGGCAGGACGTCACCCACCTGCCCGCCCGCAAGCGGGCCAAGCTGGGCCTGGCCCGTACCTACCAGCAGTCGCGGATGCTCCTCGGCCTCACCGTGTGGGACTCCATCTACCTCGCCGCCCTGGGCGTGGGCGCGGGCCACCTGCGGCCGGTGGTGCTGCGCAGGGACGCGGAGCTTCGGGAGCGGGCGCGCGAGGCTGCCAGGCGCGTGGCCATTGACCACAAGCTGGAAGAGCTGGTGGGGAGCCTCTCCCACGGCGAGCACCGGCAGGTGGCGCTGGCCATGGCCCTCGCCTCGGAGCCCAAGGTGCTCATGCTGGACGAGCCCGCCTCGGGACTCTCCCGGGGGGAGCGCCAGCTCCTCACCGAGCTCCTCCTAGGCCTCGATCGCGACATCACCTTGCTCCTCATCGAGCACGACATGGACGTGGCCCTGCGGGTGGCCGATCGGGTGACGGTGATGCACGAGGGCCGCGTCATCGTGGAGGGAACGCCGGAGGAGATCCGGGCCAACCAGCTCGTCCACGACCTCTACTTGGGCCGCCACTACTATGCCGAGGAGGGCTCGTGAGCGCCGCCTCCGCCCCGCTTCCGCAGGGGGAGGTACTCCTGGAGGTAACCGGTCTCGACGCCTTCTATGGGAGCGCCCACGTCCTCCACGGCGTGAGCTTCCAGATGGGTCGCCAGCCGGTGGCCATCGTGGGCCGAAACGGCATGGGCAAGACAACCCTGTGCGCGGCCATCATGGGCTTCCAGCCGCCGCGGGCTACGGGGTCGATCAAGCTCAAGGGCCGCGAGATCCTCGGTCAGCCCTCCTACCGGATCGCCCGGGCCGGGATCGGCTACGTGCCCCAGGGAAGGCGTCTGTTCCCGTCGCTGACGGTGGAGGAGCACCTGAGGATCGCCGCCAAGGGGAACGGCCGGGGCTGGACGATGGAGCGGGTGTACGACCTCTTCCCCCGCCTGGCCGAGCGGCGGCGACATGGCGGCGCCCAGCTCTCGGGGGGAGAGCAGCAGATGCTGGCCATCGGGCGCGCCCTCCTGGGGAACCCCGAGCTTCTGATCATGGACGAGCCCTCGGAAGGGCTCGCCCCCGCCATCATCGACAACCTGGTCGATACCTTCTCCAGGCTGGCCCAGGAGGGCCTGGCCATCCTCCTGGTCGAGCAGAACCTGGGCGTCGCCACCGCCATCGCCGAGCGGCAGCTGATCATGGTGGGCGGCGAGATCGCCCTGGAGACCACCGCCCGGGCGCTGTCCCAGGACGCCGAGATGCAGCGTCGCTACCTGGGCGTCGAGCCTCTGGCCCACTAGCTGCCCCGGTAGTAGGATCGGCCCGTGCTCGCCGTCCGCGTCCACGAGGGAGGCAAGCTCCGCTACGAGGAGGTTCCCGATCCCGTTCCCGGCCCGGGCGAGGTCCTGGTCGAGCTGCGGGCGGCCTCGGTCAACCGCCGCGACCTTCTGGTTCGCGACCCGCCCGGTCCCGCCTACAGCTTCCCGCTCCCGCTCATTCCCGGCTCGGACGGGGCTGGCGTGCGCCGGGACACGGGGCAGGAGGTGGTCATCTACCCCGCCCTCCGCTGGGGAGAGAGGGAGGACGCGGCCGGGCCCGAGTACGGGCTGATCGGAGGCCCAGCCGACGGCACCTACGCCGAGCTGGTCGCCGTTCCCGAGGAGAACCTCTTCCCCAAGCCCAAGCGGCTATCCTTCCACGAGGCGGCCTCCCTGCCCGTGGCTGGGCTCACCGCCTACCGGGCGCTCTTTCCCGTGGGACGTCTCCAGGCGGGGGAGACCGTGCTCGTCCTGGGGGCAGGAAGCGGTGTCTCCACCTTCGCCGTCATGCTCGCGGCCGAGGCAGGGGCGCGCGTCCTCGTCACCTCCTCCAGCCGCGAAAAGATCGACCGCGCGCGCGAGATCGGCGCCGATGGAGGTGCCCTGTACACAGAGGGAGACTGGCCGGCCGCGATCAAGGAGATGACGGGAGGGCAGGGGGTGGATCTCGTGCTCGACTCGGTGGGGACGACCTGGCCCGACTCCCTCCGCTCCCTGCGGCGCGGGGGCCGGGCGGTGGTGTTCGGGGGGACGGGCGGGCCCACGACCGAGCTCGACGTCCGCTTCCTCTACCTCAACTGGCTCTCTCTCCTCGGCACCACCCTGGGGTCGCCGCGGGACTTCGCCGCCTTCTTGGCGGCCGTGGAGCGGGCCTCCTGGCGCCCGGTGATCGAGCGCGTCTTCCCTCTGGCCCAGGCGGAGGCGGCCCACGAGCAGCTCCGGGGCTCCCACTTCGGCAAGCTCGTCCTCGACATCTCCGGCCACAGGGTCTAGCCTTCCTCTCCGTGGGATCGCGGTCCTTCGTCTGGGCCGCGGTGGCGACGCTGGCGGCCGGGCTCGCGTGGGCCATCTCCGCCCTCGTCGGCGAGGCGGCGCGGATGCCCCCGGAGATGGTCTTCGTCAGCTCGCGGCAGGGAGACTACGCCCTCTACGGCCGGTGGGCGGACGGGCGCGAGGCCCGCCTCACGCCCCGGGCGCACCCCGACGGGTCGTCGCCCTCGCGGCTCTTCTTCCAGGTGGAGCCTGCCTGGTCTCCGGACGGGCGGCTCATCGCCTTCGCCAGCATGCGCTTCGGGAGCTTCGACATCTTCGTCATGCGCGCCGACGGCTCGGGGACCCGGCGGCTCACGCGCGCCCGGGAACACGACTCCCGCCCCAGCTGGTCGCCAGACGGGGCCTGGATCGTGTTCGACCGGGGCGCCTGGGGGGATCTCTACGTGATCGGCAAGGACGGGCAGGGAGAGCGCCGCCTCACCCGCGATCGTGCCCAGGAGACCGACCCCGCCTGGTCGCCCGACGGTCGCTGGATCGCCTACGTGCGGCGGGAGCGGGGGACGCGGGTCCACGAGATTTGGCTCGTGCGGCCCGACGGATCGCGACCCCATCCCCTCACCCGCCTCGGCGTCGCCAGCTACTCGCCCGCTTGGTCGCCCGACGGACGTCGCGTTGTCTTCGCCTCCAACCCGGGCAGGGCTACCTGGGGAATCTTCGAGGTGGGGATCGAGGGAGGCGCCGTGCGTCGCCTCGTCTCTCCCGCAGGGGAGGGGGCGTTCGAGCCCACCTGGTCGACAGACGGGCGCCGGCTAGCCTTCTCCCGCGAGGGGGCCGTCGTCGTCCAGGACGCTACCGGCCGGGAGGTGGCCCGCAGCCGGGGCGAGAACGACTCCAGCCCGGCGTGGCGGCCGCGGTCGTCGTAGGCTCCACCCCGGTCGTGGAGACGCAGCGGGCGCGGGTGGCCCGGGAGAGGGAGGCCCGAGGCGTACACTGGATCGGTGCGAATCGGCGCCGGAGTGTCGACTGCACCTTCCGCTCACGACGCGGTGGTAGAAGCCGCGCGGGAGGCCGCCTCCGGGCTCCGCGGCCGGGAGGCAGATCTCGCCTTCCTCTTCCTGTCGCCTGCGCACCGAGGCCGGGTGGCGGAGGCTGCGCTTGCGCTGCGAGAGGAGCTGTCGCCCCGACGCCTGGCCGGTTGCGTCGCCCAGGGAGTGGTCGGACGCCGCCGCGAGGTCGAGATGGGACCGGGGGTAGCGGTGTGGGCGGCGTCGCTTCCCGGGGCCTCGGTGGAGGTCGCCCACCTGGAGCGGCCTGGAGACCTCCCCGAGCTCGAGGGAGCGGCCCTCTGCGTTCTCCTGGTCGATCCCTTCCGCTTCCCCGTGTCGGCCGTGCTCGAGGAGGTCAACGAGCGCTATCCCGGGCTTCCGCTCGTGGGCGGGATCGCCGCCGGGGCGGGACGGCCGGGCACCCAGGCTCTGGTCGTGGACGAGAGCCTGTACGAGGGCGGAGCGGTGGCCGTCATCCTGTCCGGGGTCGAGGTCGCCGTCGTCGTCTCCCAGGGGTGCGCCCCCTTCGGCCGGGAGGCGGTCATCACCCGGGCGGAGGAGAACATCGTCTACGAGCTCGCGCTCCAGCCCGCTTTTCAGCGGCTGAGGGACGAGATCGCCAATCTGTCGCTGGAGGAGAGGAGATTGGCGGCGGCCGGGGTCTTGGCTGGGCTGGTCATCGACGAGAACAAGGCCGAGTACGGGCGAGGCGACTTCCTCATGCGGGGCATCATCGGCGCCGACGAGTCGACCGGGGCGCTGGCGGTAGGGGAGCGTGTTCGCGTCGGCCAGACGCTTCGCTTCCACTACCGGGACGCGGCCAGCGCCGACGAGGACTTGCGCCAGGCTCTCGCCCGGGAGGCCCAAGGGGCGTCCGTCGCGGGGGCCCTCCTCTTCACCTGCAACGGGCGGGGGACGCACATGTTCGGGGAGCCCGATCACGACGCCCGGGTGGTGGCGGAGACCCTCGGCTGCGAGGCGGTGGCTGGGTTCTTCTGCGGGGGCGAGATCGGCCCCGTCGGCGGGCGCGTGTTCCTCCACGGCTTCACCGCTACCTTGGCCGTGTTCATCGACCAGGGAAGAGGGGCGTGAGGGCCTTGGCGCTCGTTCTCGCCGCGCTGGCGGCGGCCGGCGGCCCGTCGGCGTGGGTCGCCTTCCGCGCCTACGGGGTCAGCGTCCGCCACCCGCCCGGCTGGTACGCCACGGCGCGGCCCCTGACCCCGGTCAGCGCCCCCCGCCAGGTCATGACCCTCGCCTCCTACCCCTTCCCGAGGGATCCCCGTCCCAACGGCTGCCGGCCGGAGGGGACCCTGGCGGCCGTGCAGCCCGCGGGAGCGGTCATCTTCGTCATCGAGTACGAGCGCTTCGCGCCGTCGGGGTTTCGGCCGCACGACTTCCCGCCGCGCCCCCGGCGGTTCCGGCTGAGCGGCTTCGCCCAGTACGAGTGCTTCGGCCCGAGCTTCATGCTCCGCTTCCGGCAGGCGGGCCGCTTCTTCCAGATCCACCGCCCCCTGCGTCGGGCCGGGGGCGCCCGGCGGCAAT
>CAZQRA010000046.1:239-21177 GCA_964595575.1 uncultured Gaiellales bacterium | reverse complement strand
CACGGACAGGCCGCCGCGGGACAAGAGGTCCACCTTGCCCGTCAACTCGCCCTCCCGGGTGTACGCCGGGGCCCGATGCTCCCCGGAGTCCAGGCGGATCGCGTCGCAGGGGCAGGCCTCCTCGCAGAACCCGCAGAAGATGCACTTGATGTGGTCCACCTCGAAGACGACCGGGACCTTCTCGACCTCCCGGTTGTCCGACTCGCCGGCCACGATGTGGATGCAGTCCGCCGGGAACGCGGTCGAGCACCTGGTGGGGATCACCTTGGCCGCCAGGGGCCAGGCAGACTTGGCCATGTCGGTGGTGAAGAGCTCGGTCGCCCAGATCGCCGTCTTCCTCTACCCCACCCTCGTCCTCCTCTCGCTCTTCTTCTCTGAGCGGTTGACCTTCGTCGTCAACCCCCTCTACATCGGGGCCTTGGCAGTGATGGCGGTCGCCCTGTGGCAGATCACCGGGGACGGCAAGGCGCCGGCCTTCGAGGGGTGGGCGCTCGTCGCCCTCTACGTGATCCTGGCCACCATCGTGTGGTTCGAGTAGAGCCAGGGGCGCTCAGCGCCGCAGACCCACCAGCCGAGCCAGGCCTGCCACCTCCTCCTGCTCCAGCGGGCGCCACTCTCCGGGAGCGAGGCCCTGAAGCCCCAGGCCGGCGTAGCGGGCCCGGTGCAGGCGCACCACCGGATGGCCGACGGCGGCGCACATCCGCTTGACCTGGTGCTTGCGCCCCTCGTGGAGGGTGATCTCCAGCCGCGAGGGGCCCAGGCGGCGAACGCGGGCGGGGGCGGATCGACCGTCCTCGAGCTCGACGCCCCGGCGCAGCCGCTCCAGCGCCTCCGGGGAGGGCTCGCCTTCGACCTCCACCTCGTAGACCTTGTCTACCCGGTAGCGGGGGTGGGCCAGCCGGTGGGCCAGCTCGCCGTCGTTCGTGAGGAGGAGCGCCCCGGTCGTGTCCCTGTCCAGCCTTCCCACGGGCACTACCCGGGACGGGTGGCGAACGAGGTCGAGCACCGTAGGCCGGCCCTGGGGATCGCGGGCGGTGGTGAGGACGCCTGCCGGCTTGTGGAGCAGGAGGTACGCGGGAGGGCTCGGCTGCACCCGGCGCCCGTCCACCTCGACCAGGTCGCCGGGGCCCACGTAGGTATTGAGCTCCGCCACCCGGCCGTTGACGCGCACCCGCCCTGCCTTGACCAGCTCGTCGGCCCGGCGGCGGGACGCCACGCCGCAGCGAGCGAGGTAGGCGTTGACCCGCATGCCGCCGCGGCCGCCGCCGGCGCCGCCCGTGCCCACCGCCGAAGCTAGTACAGGGCGGTGGCCAGCTGGCGGCGGTAGCGGGCCGCCAGGGGATGGTCGTGACCCAGCTCCTCGAAGATGGCCACCATCCACCGGCGGACTCGCTCCCTCCGCTCGGAGTCGCCTGCGCGGGCTTCCTGGAGGAGTCGCTCGAGCGCCTGCTCGTACTCCCCTGCCTCCAGCGCGGCCACCACCTCGGGCTCCTCACCTGAGGCGCGCAGCTCCTCGAGCAGGCGCTCGGAGGCGGTGGGGCCGAGCAGGGAGTCGAGGAACTCGGCCACCGCCGGTGCCGATCGCACGCCTACGAACTCAGCCACCACCCGACCCCCTCGGAAGGCCTTGACGGCGGGAATGCTGCGGACGCCGTAGTGGGAGGCGAGGGCCGGGCTCTCGTCCACGTTCACCTTGGCCAGGACCACCTTGCCCTCACGCGCGGCCGCCTCCTGCTCCAGCACCGGCGCCAGCATGCGGCAGGGGGCGCACCACTCGGCCCAGAAGTCGACCACCACCGGCACCTGGTGGGAGCGCTGGATCACCTCGACGTAGAAGCTCTGCTCGTTGACGTCCATCTCGTTCCGCGTAGACGAACGGCGGCGGCCGCGCCCTTCCTAGCCTAGCCGTTGAGCACCCACGGCCTCGAGGCGAGCGCGAAGCTCGGCCGCGTCCCCGCCCAGCTCGTGGAGCGGGGGCAGGGATGCCAGGCTCTCCAACCCAAACACGCGCTGGAAGAGCTCGGTGACGTGGTAGCGAACGGCTCCGCCCCTTCCCGGCTCCCGCCCGGCCTCGGCCAGAAGGCCCCGCTCGACCAGCCCGGCCACGACCGCGTCGGACGCGACGCCCCGCAGGCGAGCGATCTCCGGCCGGCTGCAAGGGCCGAGGTAGGCGACGATCGCCAAGGTCTCCAGCGCAGCCTGGGAGAGCGTCCGCTCCACCGGCCGCTCGACCAGGCGGGCGCAGGCGGAGGCCGCCTCCCGCGAGGCCCGGAAGGCGTAGCCGCCGGCCACCTGCTCGAGCACGATCCCGCTCCGCCCCTCCCGGTAGCGCTCCCTCAGGAGGGCGAGGGCGTGCTCCACCCTGGCCGGCTCGTCCTCTGCTGCGCGAGCCAGCTCCTCGACGGAGAGGGGCGCGGAGGCGACGACGAGGAGCGCCTCCACCGTACGGACGAGCCGCTCCAGGGGGTGGGCCGAGATCAGGCGGAGGTGGCGGTCTTCCACTCCTTGCTCCTTTCCACGTGGGGACGGAGAACCCTTATCGGGGCAAGCGGGCGGGCTTGCTCGAGTCGCGCCTCCTCCCGCTTGCGCAGCTCGAGGAGGGCGAGGAACGCAGCCGCCTGCTCCCGACGGCTGAGCCCAGCCATCTCCTCCTCGAGCTCGAACTGCCGCCGCCGGCGAAGGAGCGCCCGGAAGCGATCGAGGAACCGCTCCAGGGGAGGAAAAGAGAGATCGAGGTGGGCGAGGGTGAGCGCGGGGGGCTCGGCCACGAGCGACCGTAAGCTCTCGAGGAGAGCGCGGGGATCCTGGGGAGCGAGCCGTCGCTGCGGCCGGGGGGCAAGCGGGGCCGGCCCCTGCCGGAAGTAGCGATCCGACTCGGCCTGCAGGCGCCGCCCCAGCCAGGCGGCAGCGGCCTTGATGCGGCGGTAGTCCTCCAGGCGACGGGCGAGCTCCTCGGCCGCCTCCGCCGGCTCCAGGTCGGCAAGCTCGCCGTCAGCCTCGGGGAAGAGCTCCCGAGCCTTGAGCTCGAGCAGCCCGGCCACGAGGACCAGGAACTCCCCGCAGGCCTCGAGATCGAGGCGCTCCCGCCGAGCCAGCCGCTCGAGGTAGGAGACCACGATCTCGGCCACCTCCACCTCGGACAGACGCAGCTCCTCCCTGAGGATCAGGGCCAGGAGCAGGTCGAACGGCCCCTCGAAGACGTCGAGGTCGAGGTGGAGCTCATGGGGCCGCACGGGCGGAACCTACCGGCGGGGCCGGACGCGCCCCCTGGGGACGGCCATGGACGGGCGCTTGGCCTGCGGCTGGGCGGGGGCAGGGGAGGGCCTTCCCCTCCCCGCAAGCTGGTGCCGCACGAAGAAGGCGGTGGCCGCCAGGAAGACGACCAGGGCCACCCAGAAGTTGACCCGCTGGCCCAGGAAGTGACCGGAAGGATCGATGCGGAGCTGCTCCTCGAACAGGCGCCCGAACGTGTAGTAGGAGACGTACAGGGCGAAGAGGCCGGGGGGACGGATGGCGAAGCGGCGGGCGACGAGCAGGAGGATCGCTACTCCTGCCAGGTCGTAGGCGAACTCGTACAGGAAGATGGGGTGGAAGGTGGCGTCCAGCTCGTAGCCGGGGGAGCGGTGGAGGGGGTCGATCTCGAGGGCCCAGGGAAGGTCGCTCGGCTTGCCGAAGAGCTCCTGGTTCCACCAGTTCCCCCAGCGACCGATGCCCTGGGCGAGGAGGATTCCGGGCGCGGCGGCGTCGGCCAAGGCGGCCGCGCTCACCCCCGCCCGGCGGGCGACGATCGCCCCGGCGACGGCGCCGAGCAGGATGCCTCCCCACACTCCCAGCCCGCCCTTCCAGACGGCGAACGGTCCCCACCAGGCGTCCGGTAGCTGGTCGTAGCTCGTGATCACGTGGTAGAGGCGGGCGCCGACGACGCCGGCCGCCACCCCCCACACCGCCGCTCGCATGACCAGATCCCAGTCCCCCCCCTGCCTCGTCCAGCGAAGCCCGGCAAGACCGATGGCAGCCGCGATGCCGACGAGCAGCATGATCCCGTACATGTGGATGGTGAGGGGCCCGAGATCGACGGCGCCGCTCGAGGGGGAGGGGATGCTGGCAAGGAGGGCGATCACGATCCCGGTATTCTGCCGATCGCAGCGGCCGGGGAGGAAGGCCACGATCCCCCCCTTCCCCGGCGCGGCGGGCAGAGGCGCCCCGGTCGCCCGAGCTCAGTCGAAGAGCGGCCCCGTCACGGTGTAGGGAAGCTCGTCCCCTCCCTGCTTGAACACGTAGAAGAGGACGAGCGAGGCCCCGGCCAGGGCCATGTTCTTGAGGAAGTGGGGCATCTGCGCCATCGCCGTCTGCTCGTCCACGCCCCAGAAGCGGTGCATGAGGAAGGCCGTCGGCACCAGGAAGCCGGCCAAGAGCGCCGCCGCCAGGTCGCCCCACACGCCCAGCCCCACTCCCAGGCCGCCTACCACGATCATGGCTCCGGTGCCGAGCACCGCCACCTCCGGGAAGGGGACCTTGGCCGCCCGTGCGTAGGGCACCATCATCGGGAAGCGCAGGAAGTGCATGAGCCCGCTCAGAACGAAGAGAATGACGAACAGGATGCGGCCGGTCAGGAGAAGCTCACCCATGGTTCCCCCTTCGTCACGATGTCGCAACCAGACATAGCGAAGCCTACCGTAGTTTTATCGGTAATGGACCCCTGCCCAGGACGAGCCTGCTTCGAGCTTCTCGGCCGCAAGTGGACGGCCCAGATCGTGTGGGCCCTGCTCGACGGGCCCCGCCGCTTCTCGGCCCTCCTGGAGGCGGTGGCCGGCGTGAGCGACAAGATGCTCAAGCGCCGCTTGGACGAGCTCGAGCGGGCCGGCATCGTCACCCGTACCCACTACCCCGAGATCCCGCCCCGCGTCGAGTACGAGCTCACCGCCGCCGGCCTCGCCCTCCGAAGGGTGATCGAGGAGATGGAGCGCTGGAGCCGCGAGCACGCCGGCGCCCCCGGGTAGCCCAGCTGCCGCCCGAGGGCTAAAGGACGGCTGCCTCGCCCAGGAGGGCCCGAACCTCGGCGAAGAAGTCTGGCTCGGGGCGTACGCGGTAGGCGGGCCCGAGTTCGAGCACCTTCTCTCCCTCCGAGGTCTCCACCGCCACCACCACCCGCGCCTGCCCCGGGAAGTCGCGGACGACCTGGCTCAGCTCCCGCACGATCCCGGCCCGAGCCCTACGGGCATCCACCCGCAGCCGCACCTCGCCGGGATCCTGGGCAGCCTCGTAGGGGAGGACCTCGAGGGCGATCAGCTTCGTCTCCCCTTCCTGCTTGTGGTCGACCCGCCCTTTCACCACCAGGATGCGGTCGAGCTGGCACGCCTCCCGGGAGGCGGCGTAGACGGAGTTGAACACCACCACCTCCAGCTCGGCGGTGAGGTCGTCCAGCCGCAAGAAGACCATGGGCTCGCCCTTCCTCGTCGTCACCTGCTTGAGCGCGGAGACGATGCCGCCGACCGTGACCACCTCGCCCTCGCGGCGTCGCTCGACCTCGGCCAGAGGGCAGTCCGTCCGCCGCCTGAGGCCCTCCCGGGCAGCCTGCAGAGGGTGCTCGGACACGTACAGCCCCAGGGTCTCCTTCTCCAGGCGCAGGAGCTCCCGCTTGTCGAGCTCCTCAGCCGAGATGGGAGGGTGGGCTCGCGCGGCCCCGGCGGCTGGATCGTCGAAGAAGGTGGCCTGCCCCGCCATCCGATCGGCGCTCGCCTTCTGGCCGTGGCTGACCACGAGATCCAGCGCCTCCAGCGCCCCCTTCCGGGAAGGCACGATGCCGTCGAGGGCTCCCGCCTTCACCAGCGCCTCCAGAGCCCGCCGGTTGACCACTTGGGGGTCGACTCGCTCCACCAGGTCCCAGATGGACGAGTAGGGGCCCCCCTCGTCGCGGGCGGCCACGATCGCCCGAGCGGCCGCCTCCCCCACGTTCTTGACCGCGTTCAGGCCGAAGCGAATCTTCCCCTCCACGACCGCGAAGTCCACGGCCGAGGCGTTGACGTCGGGAGGGAGCACCTCGATCCCCATCTCCTCGCAGGCGTTGACGTAGAAGGGGACCCGGTCCTTGGTGTTCATGACCGAGGAGATGAGGGCGGCCATGTACTGGGCCGGGTAATGGGCCTTGAGGTAGGCGGTGCGGTAGGCGATGAGGGCGTAGCAGGCGGCGTGGGACTTGTTGAAGGAGTAGTCCTGGGCCGCCTCGATGTCCTTCCACAGCTGGCGGGCCACGGCCGGGGCGAGGCCGCCGGCGATGCACCCCTCCACGAACTTCTCCTCCAGCGAGGCCATGAGCGAGTGGATCTTCTTGCCGATGGCCTTGCGTAGGTCGTCCGCCTCGGCCGGGGAGAAGCCGGCGATACGCTTGGCGATCTCCATGGCCTGCTCCTGGAAGACGATGATGCCGTAGGTGGGGCCGGTGATCGGCTCCAGGCGCGGATCGGGGTAGACGACCGGCTCTTGGCCGTGCTTGCGGCGGGCGTACACGGGGATGTAGGACATGGGGCCGGGTCGGTAGAGGGCGACGAGGGCGATGAGGTCGTCGAAGCAGGTCGGCTTCACCAGCCGCAGTGCCTCGCGCATCCCGGCAGACTCGAGCTGGAAGACGCCGGTGGCGTCGCCCCTGGCCAGCATGGCGTAGGTGGTGGGGTCGTCGAGAGGAATCTGGGCGATGTCGATGTCGCCTCCCACCAGGCGGACTGCCTCGTCGATGACGTCCAGGTTGCGGAGGCCTAAGAAGTCCATCTTGAGGAGACCGAGGGCCTCGACGTCGCCCATGGCGAGCTGGGTCACGACCTCCTGGCCCTCGCCCTTCTGCTGCAGGGGCACCACCTCGATGAGGGGGCGGTCGGCGATGACGACGCCCGCGGCGTGGATCGAGTCCTGGCGCACGAGCCCTTCAAGCGGCCTGGCCAGGTCGACGATCTCCCGTACCAGGGGGTCCTGGTCGTACGCCTGGCGGAGCTCCTGGCCCGGCTTGAGGCAGTCCTCGAGGTACACCTTGGGCCCCTCGGGGACGAGCTTGGCGATCTTGTCCACCGTCCCGTAGGGCACCTCCAGGACGCGCCCGGCGTCGCGGATGGCTGCCCGCGCCATCATCGTCCCGAAGGTGATGATCTGGGCTACCCGATCGCGGCCGTACTTCTCGGCCACGTAGTTGATCACCCGGTCGCGCCCGGCCACCGAGAAGTCGATGTCGATGTCGGGCATCGACTTGCGGCCGGGGTTGAGGAAGCGCTCGAACAGGAGGTCGTAGCGGATGGGGTCGATGTCGGTGATCCCCAGGCAGTAGGCGACTAGGCTGCCCGCTGCCGAGCCGCGGCCGGGGCCGACGCCGATGCCGTTGCGCTTGGCGAAGTCGACGAAGTCGGCCACGATGAGGAAGTAGTCGGCGAAGCCCATCTCGCGGATGGTCCTGAGCTCGTACTGGAGACGGTCGCGAAGCTCGGGGGTGACGACCCGGTAGCGGCGGGCGAGCCCGGCCTCGCAGGCCTGGACGAGGTACTCGAAAGCATCCTGCCCCTCGGGGGTAGGGAACTTGGGAAGCAGAATCCGGCCGAGCTCGATGGCGACCGTGCACCGGTCGGCGATCTCGAGGGTGCGCCGGAGGGCATCCTCCTGGCCGGGGAAGTCGGCCGCCATCTCTTCCGGGGTCTTAAGGTAGAACTGGTCGGAGCCGAACCGCCAGCGGTTGGGGTTCTTGAGGGAGTCGCCCGACTGGATGCAGAGGAGGGCCTCGTGCGCTCGGGCATCCTCGTGGCGGAGGTAGTGGACGTCGCCGGTCGCCACCAAGGGGAGGCCGCTCTCCTGGGCCAGGCGGACGAGCTCGGGGTTGATCCGCTCTTGCTCGGGGAGGCCGGCGTTCTGGATCTCCACGTAGGTGCGGTCGCGACCGAAGATCTGGGCCAGGCGGTCGAGGTCAGCCCGGGCATCACGGGAGCGGCCCTCCTTGAGGGCCCTGGCGACCCGCCCGGACAGGCACCCAGACAGGCACACGATGCCCCGGGAGTGGCGCTCCAGGAGCTCCCAGTCGACCCTGGGCTTGTAGTAGTAGCCCTCGAGGTAGCCGAGGGAGGCGAGCTTGATGAGGTTACCGTAGCCCTCGTTGCTCTCGGCGAGCAGGGTGAGGTGGGCGTACCCCTTCTCCTGGCGACGACGGTCGTCGACGACGTAGACCTCGCAGCCGATGATGGGCTTCAGGCCCGCCTTGGTCGCCTCCCTGTAGAGCTCGACCGCCCCCGCCAGGGAGCCGTGGTCGGTGAGGGCGACGGCCGGCATGTCGAGCTCGGCGGCCCGTGCCACGAGCTCGGGAATGCGGCAGGCGCCGTCCAGGATCGAGTACTCGGAGTGGACGTGGAGGTGGCAGAAGGGAGCCTCGGGCACGCTAGCCGCGATTCTACGAGGGGCGAAGGACGCTCCTCCTGGGCGTCCCGGTTCAGCTACCGCGGGGAGCGGCCACGTACAGGTGGGCCGCGAGCGGAGCGAAGTCCTCGACGAAGGAGTCGCCGCTTCCGACCACTTCCCGCCCCTCGTCGAGCACGGCCAAAGGACGGCCGGCGAGGCCGGGCAGGCGGATCGTGACCCGGACGGGAACGAACGAGCCGTTCACGGCCACGGCGTAGAGGGCTCCCCCGCGCTGCCATGCTGCCGCCCGCACCGGCCCAGAGGGAGGATCGACCTCCACCGGCGAGGGGGAAGAGAGGAGGGCGGGAGCGAGGTAGCGGATAGCCCGCGTCACCTGGGCAAGCGCGGCGCCGACCTCGCCGGTCCAGGCCCCAGGCGGGAAGAAGCCGAGGCCGCGGGCTCCTCCGGCGACGGCCAGCCACGCTTCCGCCCGAGCCGTCTCCGGGGTGATCGCCGTCCTTCCCTCTGGACAGCGCATCCCCGCCGTCTCGATCCACTGGAAGGTGGGCTTGTCCCCGGCCAGGCGCGCGAGCTCCCGCTGGGCGAGGTAGACGTCCCCTAGCCGCTCGGGCCGGCACCACTCCTGGAGGGGGTAGAGGTCGAGGCCGACCACGTCTGCCTTCTCCACGAGGCCGGGGTACATGCCTCGCCCGCCGGGGAGGGGGGCCGCCCCTGAGTAGACGTGGTTGCTCAGGGTGAGGAAGCGAAGGCCGCCCACGCCCGGCGGCGGGGGAGGGAGCGTGGCTCCAGTGAGACCGTGGGCATCCGCCTCGTCGGGGTAGAAGAAGCCGACCAGCCCCGGCCCCTGCCCGGGGCTGTCCTCGGCCGCGGCCGCGGAGAGGGCGCGGCCGCCGAGGGCGTCGAGCTGAGCCTGGAGGCCGCCGCAGGGGTTGCGGACGAAGAGATTCACCCCCGCAGCCAGGCTGGTGGCGTAGGTCTCCGGGCAGCCGCCGAAGGACATGACTGGGAAGAAGGGCTGGCCGTCCACCCTCATCGCCCCCTCGGCGACCGTGGCCACAGGAGCGGCCGGGGGGCCGCTGGTGGCGGCCACGACGCTCCCCTGCCCGCGTTCCCCGTCGGGGGAGACGGCGGTGACCCAGACTCGGTAGGGGGTGGAGGAGGAGAGCCCGTCCACGGTAGCGCGGTGGCGGCGGGCAAGCCTGTCCTCCCGCCACCAGAGAACTGGTCCCCCGTCGGGGGGGCCGACTGCGAGCCACGCCCTCGTCGGCGAGCCTGTCTGCCAGGCCACGGTCAGGGAGGAGGGGCCGGTCGAGACGACCGAGAGACCTCCCACCTCCGCCCCGCCGAGGGGCGGAGGAGCCGGCGAGGCCCCGCCGCCGGGAGAAGGGCTGAGAGCAGGCGTGCTCGACGCGGGTGGCTCGTCCCGCCTGCCGTCGCCGGAGACGAGAGCGAGGACGAGGGCGGATGCCCCCAGCGCCAGCCCGAGGGCCACGAGGAGGACGGGAACGTACCGCCCCGGACGTCGCCCGCGCACCCGACCCAGGGTAGCGGCCGCCGGCGCCTCAGAGGGGAGGCTCGAGCCGCCAGGAGGCGTCCCAGAAGGCAAGCTCGTAGCGGCTGGAGGCGAGGAAGGCCTCCCGCATGCGGTCGCGGTCGCCTGCCTCGGCTACCTCGTCGCACACCTCCCGGCACCACTCGGCCAGGCGGGCGAACTCGGGATCGGCGTAGGTATCGACCCAGCGGGCGTACAGGGCATGGTCCGGTCGGCCCTGCTCTGCCAGTCCGCGACCGATCTCGCTGTACCCCCACATGCAGGGAAGGAGAGCTGCCACCAGCTCGGCGAAGTCGCCCAGGCTGGCGGTGCGGAGGAGGAAGTCCGTGTACGCCCGGGTGGTGGCGGTAGGTCGCTGCCGCTCGAGGGCCTCGACCGGGATCCCCCAGTCGGCGGCGTAGGCCCGGTGGAGAGCCATCTCCTCCACCAGGGTCGCTCGGGCCAGCTCGGCGAAGCGCTGCTCGAGCTCGAGCCGGGGAGCGCGGGCGCAGGCGAGGGCGAGCAGGCGCCCGTACTCGACCAGGAAGAGGTAGTCCTGGCCCACGTAGTGGCGGAAGCGCTCCTCGTCCAGGGTGCCCCGGCCGATCCCGCGCACGAAGGGGTGGGCGAGCTGGGCAGCCCACAAGGGCTCGGCCACGCTGCGAAGCTCGTCGCTATAGCGCCCGGGCGAGCCCATCCCAGAAGGAAAGCTCGTACGCCTGGAGGAGGGAGGCGCAAGACCGCGCCCGCTCCGCCGAGTCTCCTCCCCGGAGGCCCTGCTCCACCACCGCCAGCGCCCGCTCCTCGAAGTCGGCCGAGGGCGTGGCGAAGAAGTCGAAGAAGGTGACGTCGAAGCGAGGCGCCAGGGCAGCAGCCAGCCGCTGGCAGTTCTCCCCCCAAGCGGCCAGGTTGACGAGGAAGGCGCAGGCCACGTCAGCCCGGGAGCCGTTCAGGGCGAGCCAGGCCACGTAGGCCGTGTAGGCGTGACAGAGCGGGGCAGGGGAGGACGAGGCGAGCTCGTCGGCCGACAGGCCCAGGGAGGAGGCGAGGGCGTAGAGACGGCGGAGCGCTTCCCCTTCCCCCTGAGCCAGGGACAGGAAGAGGTCTCCGGCCGGGGGCTCCGGGAACCGGGAGGCAAGGTGGGCGAAGCTCCGCCGGTCGGAGCTCAGGATCCAGTACTGCTCGCAGGCGAGCTGCCGCAAGGAGGCAAGAGGGACCTTCCCCGCCTCCACGGCCTGGAGGTAGGGGTGCCGCCGAATCGCCTCCTCGGTAGCGGCCAGGTCGCGGCGGAGGCTCGCCAGAAGCTCCTCTGCCCTCACCGCTCGTACACGCCTACCAGGGTGGCTTCGGCCAGGACGTGTCCCTCCAGGGCCCGCTCGAGCTGGGGACGGCCGGCCCCAGCAGGCAGGTCGAGCTCGGCGTCGAGGGCGAGCAGGCGAAACACGTAGCGGTGGGGGCCGTGCCCCAGGGGCGGGCAGGGGCCACGCCAGCCGGGGGCGCCGAAGTCGTTGCGGCCCTCGCGGGGCGCCCGCTCCCCCTCCCCCAGGCTCCCCCGGGCGGGGTCGATACCCCAGGCCAGCCAGTGGGTGAAGGTGCGGCCGGGGGCGTCGGGATCCTCGACGATGAGGGCCAGGGAGCGGGTCCCCGGCGGCGGGGAGGTCCAGGAGAGGGGCGGAGACACGTCCTCGCCCTCGCACGTGTAGCGGGCCGGGATCCGGCCCTGGGCCTCGAACGCGCTCGTCGTCAGCTCCACGCCCTCAGTTTGACACCTGCGCGGGCCGCCCGCGCCGCCGCCCGGGCTCGACGCAGAGGCTCGGGCGTGCGCGCCCGACCGCAGGAGGTGAGGACGACCTCCACCGCCGCCTCCGGCCCCGTCCTCCAGGCCGCGTGGACGGCCAGCGGGCGGGCGCCCCGGCGGGTGCGAACCCAGTAGCCCACGAGCTCCCCATCCCGGAGGAGCGGGCTCGTCGCTCCCCGCTCGTCGTCCGGCCACGGCCCTTGGGCGAGAAGCGGCCGGTGGGTCACACCCACCGTGGGGACCTCGAGCACAGCTCCCAGGTGGAGGGCAAGGCCGGCCCGGCGGGGGTGGTCGCGTCCGGTGGCGACCACGAGCAGGACGTCAGGCAGGGCGGGAAGGGCCCGCGCCGCCGCCTCGAGAAGCGGTCCCTCCCTCAGAGCCAGGAGGCCCGCCTCGTAGGGAGCGGGGGCGATCCCGGTGACGACGGCCACCTCCTCCCCCACGCAGGCCGCCGCCCAGCCCCGCTCCCCTGGTCCCCCCTGTCCCGGTTGCCCGCGCTGGAAGCACACGTAGCAGGCTCCCACGGAGTAGCGACGGTGGGGGCGCCACGGCGTCCACACCGCCTTCGCCAGCTCCTCTTGGAGCGCGATCAGCGCTTGGGCGCGTCTCGGCCACCCGGGCACGCCACCATACTGCCTGGCGATGGAGACGATCCGGATCGCCCTCCTCGGCGACACCATGCTCGGCCGAGGCGTGGCCGAGGCCCTCCGCGACCTCCCGCCCCAGGCCCTCGTCGACCCGGCGGTGGCGGCGGCCTGCGGCCAGGCCGACCTCGTGCTAGCCAACCTCGAGTGCTGCATCTCCGAGCGGGGCCATCCTTTCCCCGGCCGCGTGTTCCACTTCCGAGCTCCGCCCCAGGCGGTGGAGCTCCTGGCGCTGCTCGGGGTCGACTGCGTGACCTTGGCCAACAACCACGCCCTCGACTTCGGTCCCCAGGCCCTCCTCGACACCTTCTCCTTCCTGGAGCAGGCGGGGATCGCCTGGGCAGGGGCGGGGCCTGACCTGGAGCGGGCGCGGCAGCCGGTCGTCCTGGGGGCGGGCGACCTCCGGCTGGCGGTGGTCGCCTTCTCCGACCACCCCCCGGAGTACGCCGCCGACCGCCACCGCCCCGGTATCGCCTTCGCCGACCTGTGGCAGTCGACCGTCCCTGCCTGGCTCCGGGAGACGATCGCCGGCGCTGCCGCCGACCTCGTGGTCGTGACGCCCCACTGGGGACCCAACATGGTCTCCGAGCCCGTCCCCCACGTCCGCCGGGCGGCCCGAGAGCTCGTCGAGGCCGGCGCTGGCCTCGTAGCCGGCCACTCCGCCCACGTGTTCCACGGGGTCGAGGGGCGGATCCTCTACGACCTGGGCGACTTCCTCGACGACTACCGGGTCGACCCCGAGCTCCGCAACGACCTCGGTCTCCTGTGGCTGGTCGACCTCGACCGGCAGGGGCCGCTACGACTGGAGGCGGTGCCCCTCAAGCTCGACTACTGCCACACCCGCCTTGCCGCAGGGGCCGACGCGCGCTGGATCGCCCGTCGCTTCCGCGGGGCCTGCGCCGCCTTCGGGACCGCCGTCGCCGAGGAGGGGGGCCGCTTGGTGGCGCGGCTTCGCTAGCTCCCTTCCCCGGACGAGGCTCCCGACCCCGGCTCGGTGGGCTTCGACTCGGGAACGACCGCGGGCGCCTCCTCCTCCCGCCGCTTCCTCCGCCAGAAGAAGACCGCCGCGCCCAGCGCTGCCAGGAAGGCGAACCACTTCTTCTTCATCGTCTCCTCTCCTTTCGTCGACCAGAGGCTATCGGGTCTCGCCCCCATCGCCAAGGCCACCTCGAACTACGTGCCCCCGCCTGCCTGTCGCCGAGGAGGTAGGTGGATAGCCTTGCCCAGGGCGGCGAGGGCCGCCTCCTTCAGCGACTCGGACAGGGTGGGATGGGCGGCCATGCCCTCGGCCACCGTCTCCACGGTCGCCTCCGCGTCCAGGGCGACCACCGCTGCCTCGATGAGGTCGGTGACGTGGGGGCCGACCATGACCACCCCCAGAAGCTCGCCGTAGCGGCGCTCGTGGATCGTCTTCACCCAGCCTGCCGTCTCGTTCTGCATCACCGCCCGACCGACTGCCGCCCACGGGCAGCGGCCTACGACTACGTCCTCCCCGTAGCGCTCCCGGGCCTGGGCCTCGGTCAGGCCCACGGCGGCGATCTCGGGGTCGGTGTAGATGGGGCGGGGCACCGCCCGACCGTCCACCGCCGCGTCGCTGCCCATGGCGTTCTCGGCCGCCACCTCTCCCTCCCGGAAGGCGGTGTGGGCGAGCTGCCAGTAGCCCGCGCAGTCGCCCACGGCGTAGATGTGGGGCTGGCTCGTGCGCCGGCGCTCGTCGGTGGCGATGCCTGAGCGGGGATCGTACTCCACGCCCGCCGCCTCCAGGCCGATGCCCTCCACGAGCGGCGCCCGACCCACGGACACGAGCATGAGGTCGCACTGCACGGACTCGCCCTCCCCGAAGTGCACCGTGAGCTGGCGCCCGTCGTCCTCCACCCGCGTGCACTGCTTCCCCAGGTGGAGGGCGATGCCTCGGCGTCGAAACTGCTTGGCCAGCTCGGCGGTGGCCTCGGCATCCTCCTGGGGGATGAGGGTGTCGAGCATCTCGATGATCGTCACCTCCGACCCGAACCGGTGGAAGATGGAGGCGAACTCGCAGCCGATGACCCCGCCGCCGAGGATGACGAGCCGCTCCGGCACCTGCTCTTGGCCCAGGAGGCCGGTGGAGTCGACGCAGCGCGGCGAGTCGAGCCCGGGGATGGGAGGTCGGATGGGGAAGGAGCCGGTGGCCACCACCGCCGCTCGGAAGGAGATGGTCTCTCCCTCCTCGACGGCGATGGTGTGGGGATCGAGGAACCGCCCCACGCCCCTCACCCACTCCACGCCGCTTGCCTTGAAGAGGGAGGCGATGCCCCTCGTCATCTGCGTGACGACGGCCTCCTTCCAGGCGTTGGCGGCGGCGAAGTCGAGGGCAGGAGGGGAGGAGAGCTGGACGCCGAGGCGGGAGAACGTCTCCTGGGCCAGCTTGAGGCCGTAGGCAGTCTGGGCCCAGGCCTTGGTGGGGATGCACCCTACCCGCAGGCAGGTCCCTCCCAGGGCCTCCTCCTTCTCGATGCACACCGCCTTGGCGCCGAGCTGGGCGGCCCGTATCGCGGCTGTGTACCCCCCCGGCCCACCGCCGAGGACGGCGACGTCGCACTCCATAGTGGCTCTCCCGGTTCGGTGTCGGGGCCGATCCTAGCTTGCCGCCGGCTCGGGCGGGAGCGGCTGCTCGAGCCCGGCCCCTTCCCTAAGCTTGAGCCGTGCCTCCGGCCAGCTCGCTTCCCGCCTTGTATGTCCGTGCCGCCTTGAGGCTCCTTCCCCGGGGGCGGGCCCTTGCCGACCTCGTCTCCCCGATCGAGGAGCGCCTGGTCTTCGTCGTCGGCTGCCCCCGCTCGGGGACTACCTTCCTCGCGCGTGCCATCGGGTCCCTTCCCGGCTTCGTCGACCTGGGCGAGGTCAACCCCCTCAAGGCGGCGATCCCCGACCTTGCCCGCCTCTCGGCGGCGGAGGCGGCTCCCCGCCTGCGCCGCGCGCTCGAGACCACCCGCCGCCTCGGCCTCGTCCGCAGCCTCCGGGGCGTGGAGCAAACCCCCGAGATGGCGTTCGTACTCGAGGCCGCAGCGGCCGCCTACCCCCGGGCCCAGGCAGTGCACATCGTCAGGGACGGGCGCGACGTCGTCTCCTCCCTGCTCGAGCGGGGCTGGCTGCGGAGCGGGCGGGGCGGGACCGACGACGCCGGCCTTCCCTATGGGAGCTACGCCCGCTTCTGGGTCGAGCCCGGCCGGGAGGCCGAGTTCGCGGCCGCCTCCGAGGCCCGCCGGGCGGCCTGGGCCTGGCGTCGCTACGTCACGGCCGCCCGGACGGCCCCGGAGCCGCGCCTGCTCGAGGTCCGCTACGAGGCCCTCTCCTCCGACCCCCACGGCGTGGCCGAGAGCCTGGCCGCCTTCCTGGACGCCCCCCGGGATCCCCTCGCGGCCGCCCTGGCCGGGGCCCACGACCGCTCCCTCGGTCGCTGGCGCCGCGACCTGTCGGCGGCGGAGGTGGCTGAGGTGGAGGAGGAGGCAGGAGACCTCCTGCGGGCCCTGGGCTACGCCTGACCTCCTCGACGCCGAGCTGCGCGCCCCCGCGGCGTCGCTCCCTGGCCGCCTCCTCCGGGCTGGGGCTTGGAGCTCAGCCTGACCGGCTGGGCGCCCGGCCGCGGCCGAGTTCGGCGGGCCGGCTCACAGAGCCAGCCCCGGCTCCTCCAGAACCGCCTTGACCGTCTCCAGGAACCGGGCAGCGGGGGCTCCGTCCACCGCCCTATGGTCGAAGGTGGCGGTCAGCGTCACCATTGGCCGGGCCTGGATCTCGCCCCCCCGCACGACCGCCCGCTCCTCGATCCGACCCACGGCCAGGATGGCGGCCTGGGGCGGGTTGAGGACGGCGGTGAATCGATCCACGCCGTACATGCCCAGGTTGGAGAGGGAGAAGGTGCCGCCCTCGAGCTCCTCGCGGCGCAGGGTGCCCGCCCGCGCCCGCTCCACGAGGTCGGCTCGGGCGCGGGCGATCTCGTCCAGGGAGAGCCGCTCCGCCGCCCGTACCACGGGGACGACGAGGCCGCGCTCGGTGGCCACGGCGATGCCCACGTGGGCGCTCGAGAAGCGGAGGAGCGCATCCTCGGCCAGCTGCACGTTGACCTCGGGGTGGCGGAGGAGGGCCACGGCGCAGGCCTTGACGAGGACGTCCGTCACGGTCAGGCGCAGGTCGGGCTGCAGCCGCCGACGGAGCTCGACCAGGGCAAGGACGCGCTCCATGTCGGCCGACGCCTCGAGCTGGAACACGGGCACCTGCCAGGCCTCGCTCAAACGCCGGGCGATGGTGCGCCGCACGCCGGTCAGCGGCACCCGCTCTGCCTCGGGCAGCACGGCCTCGACGGGGGCGACCCGCGGCGCCCGCGCTGCCCGCTCCACGTCCTCGGCCACGATCCTGCCCTCGGGCCCGCTACCGACCAGCTGGGAGAGGTCGATGCCGCGCTCGCGGGCTAGGCGGCGGGCGAGGGGGGAGGCCTTGACCCGCTGCCCAGGAGGGCGCGCGGGTGGGGCCGCCGCCACGGTCGGCCGCGAGGCCGGGACGGCGGGGACGGCCTCTGCTGCCCGCCCGTCGCCGGTCGGCGCCTCCGGCTCGGGCAGGGACTCGCCCGGCTCGCCGATGTAGGCGAGCACGGTGCCTACCGGCACCTCACCCTCTCTGACCACGATCCTGAGCAGGACCCCAGCCGCCTCTGCCTCCACCTCCTGGGTCGCCTTCTCCGTGTCCACCTCGTAGAGGGGCTCCCCCCGCTCCACCCTGTCGCCCTCCTCTTTGAGCCAGCGGACGACGGTGCCCGACTCCATGCCCTGGCCGAGGCGGGGGAGCTTGACCGCGGTGGCCATCAGGCGCTCCTCGCCACGGTCCTGCGCACGGCGGCGAGCACGTCCTCGGCGTCGGGGACCACGAAGCGCTCCATCACCGGGGCGAAGGGCACCGGGGTGAAGGTCGCTCCCACCCGCTCCACGGGGGCGTCGAGCCAGTCGAAGGCCTTCTCCTGGACGAGGGCCGCCACCTCGGCTCCGAACCCCATGCGGGTAACGGCCTCGTGGGCGACGACGCACCGGCTCGTCTTCTTGACCGAAGCCACGAGCGTCTCCTCGTCCAAGGGCTGGAGGGTGCGGGGATCCACCACCTCCACCGAGATCCCCTCCTTCTCCGCCCGCTCGGCCGCCTTGAGGGCCTCGTGCACCAGCCTGCCGGTGGCGATCACGGTGACGTCCTCGCCCTGGCGGTGGACGCGGGCCTTTCCCAGGGGCACCGGCTCCAGCTCGGAGCTCACCTCCTCCCGAATCGGGTACAGGCTGCGGTGCTCGAAGAAGACGACCGGGTTGTCGTCGTAGATGGACGAGTAGAGGAGGCCGCGGGCGTCGCTGGGGGTGGAGGCGAACACCACCTTGAGCCCCGGCACGTGCACGAACCAGGCCTCGACCTGCTGGGCGTGCTGGGCCCCGGGCGACCAGCCGGCTCCTCCTTGGGTGCGCACGGTGAGCGGCACCTTGACTTGGCCTCCGGACATGTAGCGGTGCTTGGCGGCTTGGTTGACGAGCTGCTCCATGGCCAGGGTGAGGAAGTCCTCGTACATGATCTCCACAACCGGCCGCATGCCCATGATGGCCGCCCCCATGCCGGTACCGACGATGGCCGCCTCCGAGATGGGGGTGTTACGCACCCGCTCGGGCCCGAACTCGGCCAGCATGCCCTGGGTCACGCCCATGGAGCCGCCCATCTCGGCGATGTCCTCGCCCATGATGAACACGTCCGGGTCGCGGCGCATGGCCTGGCAGAGGGCGTCCCTGACCGCCTCCCTGTAGGTCATCTCAGGCATAGACGTTCTCCAGGGCGTCCTCGGGACGGTGCTCGGTGGCGTTGCGGGCGAACTCCACCGAGGCCTCGACCATGCGGCGAACCTCCTCCTCCATGGCCGACAGCTCGTCCTCGGAGAGCTGGAGCTTGGGCCGAGTCTTGCTCAAGGGATCCTGGGTCTCGCGGAGCTCCTGGAGCTCGCCCTTGGGGCGGTACACCTGGGGATCGCCGACGTAGTGGCCGGCCAGGCGGTAGGTCTCGCACACCAGGAACACCGGCCCCCTCTCGCTGCGGGCGTAGTCGAGGGCCCGGCGGGCAGCTTCGTACACCTCCTCCACGTCTTGGCCGTAGACCCTGGCAGACCGCATCCCGTAGGCGGAGGCCCGCTTGGTCAGGTCCTCGATGGGAAGCTGTTGGCGCGCCGGGGTGGACTCGGCGTAGCGGTTGTTCTCGCACACGAACACGGCCGGCAGCTTCCACAGCTGGGCCAGGTTGAGGGTCTCGTGGAAGGTGCCGATGTTGGTGGCGCCGTCGCCGAAGAAGGCCACCGCCACCCTGGGCTGGCCTCGCAGCTTGAAGGCCAAGGCGGCCCCGGCCACCATAGGCAGGCCGCCGCCGACGACGGCGTTGGCGCCCAGGTTGCCGCGGGGCACGTCGTAGAGGTGCATCGATCCTCCGTAGCCCCGGGACACGCCCTCGACCTTCCCGTAGAGCTCGGCCATGACCGCGTTGGGGTGGGAGCCGCGGGCCAAGGTGTGGGCGTGGGCGCGGTGGGTGGAGGCGAAGACGTCCCCCTCGGCCATGGCCCTGCACACGCCCACGGCCACCGCCTCCTGGCCGATGGAGACGTGGAGGAAGCCGGGAAGCTCGCCGGCCCGGAAGAGCTCCTCCACCTTCTCCTCGAAGCGGCGGATGAGGAGCATCTCGCGGTAGACCTCCCGCAGCTCCTCCAGGGACAGTCCCCGGCGGCTTCTCGGCTCGACTCGGGCCACGGGTGTGAGTTTATGCTCAGGGCTGTGACCGTCGCGGAGCAGTGGCGTCGCCAGGTCGAGCCTGCCCTCCCCTCGGGGTGGGAGCAGGCAACCGTCGTTTTCCGCCCGAGCGACCCCGGCCGGGCTGCCCGGGCTGCCTTCCTCCTCGGCCCCCTCAACCCGGGGCGGAAGGAGGGGGAGCTCGTCTTCACCGTGGTCCGCCGAGCGTCGCCCGGACTCCAGACCGTCCGCCGGCTGCTCGCCGCGCTCGACGAGGAGGGTATCGCCGGAGAGCTCGACCTGCTCGCAGCCACCGTCGATGCCCGCCCCGAGGCCGTCAGCCCCGCCCCCAAGCACCGACCCCTGGTCGAGGCCTGGGACGAGCTTGCAGGAAGGCTCCCCGAGGACTGGAGCGACCTCGTGTGCGTGGTCGAGCTCACCTCCAGCGACGACCTCGCTCCCGCCGCCCTCAGTCTCGCTCCTCTCAACCCCTCCCGTCACGGCGCGACCCCCGCCTTCCGCTTCCGGGTGGCGCGCCGACTCGGCTACGGGGCCGCTCCTCAGGTGGCCCGCCGCTGCCTCGCCCGTCTCGACGAGCAGGGGATTGGGGGACGCCTCTCGCTCCTCCACGAGCTCTCTGCAGCAGACCTGGTGGCCACCCAGGGGCCCGTGTGGCGCCTGGCAGGCCGGGCCGTCTGACGCCGCGGCTCCGAGCTAGCCCTCGATCAAGCCGCTGAGCTCCTCGGCCAAGGCCCGGGCATCGGCCGGGGTACGGGCGACCACGAGCACGGTGTCGTCGCCCGCCAGCGTGCCTACGACCAGCGGGTGCTCGACCCGGTCGAGCGTGCGGGCGATAGCAGGGGCCGTCCCCAGCTCGCTGAGGATGACGACCAGGTTGGCGGCCGCGGTCGCCTGGCGGGCGAACTGCTTGAGGACGGTAGCCAGGGTGTCGCGGAGATCGCTGGGCCGAGCCCGCTGGGGAGCCACGTAGCGGAGGTGGCCGAGGGCGTCTCGCACCTTCTCCAGGCCCATCTCGCGGACGTCGCGGGAGATGGTGGCCTGGGTCACCCGGCAGCCGGCCGCGGCCAGGGCGTCCCTGAGCTCGATCTGGGTGCCGATCCGCTTGCGCTGGACGAGGCTGGCAATGAGCCGCTGTCGCTCGGCCTTGCCGAGCTGCCTTCCCTCACCGTGCATAGCGAGCGAATACTATGCACACCGATCTCGCTGTCGGGAAGGCGAGCATCCCAGAGGAGAGCGACGGGGGACGCGGCCCGCGCTCGCCGGAGGTCAATCGGGGACCAGCGTCAGTCGCGCCGGGCTCGTGGGCCGCGAGGTGCTGGTCCACCGCCTAGCTTGCGGGTCAGCTCGACGAGCCGCGCAGCTCCGCCCCCAGCCGCGCCCGCAGGGCCTGGACGATCCGCCCCCGCAGGCGGGCGGCGTCCTCGTCGGAGAGGGTGCGCTCGGGCGACTGGAAGACGACCCGGAAGGCGAGCGACTTCTTGCCCTCCCCCAGCCCAGGCCCCCGGTAGACGTCGAAGACGCGCATCTCCCGCAGCTCGGCTCCTGCTGCCTCCTTGGCCGCCTCGACGAGGTCGGCCGCCGGCACCTCCTCGGACACGACGAAGGCGAGGTCTTGGCGGACCGGGGGGTAGGTGACCACGTCCTCGTAGACGACGGTGGTCGGCACCCGCAGGAAGAGCTCTGCGAGGTCGAGCTCGAAGCCGCTCCAGCCCTCTAGGAGGGCGGGATGGAGCTCCCCCACCCAGCCGAAGCCGAGGCGAGCGGCCCGCCCCGGGTGCAGGAAAGGCTCCCGGGT
>CAZQRA010000046.1:0-217 GCA_964595575.1 uncultured Gaiellales bacterium | reverse complement strand
CCAGCCGCTCCTCCACGTGGAGGGCCTCGAGGAGCGTCTCCAGGATCCCCTTGGCCCGGAAGAAGCCGCCGTCCACGATGGCCGCGAGGTGCCAGCGCTCCTCGGGCAGCTCGTCCCCCCGCGGAAGGTAGACCCGGGCGATCTCGAACAAGGCCACCCGCTCGGCCCCGATGCTCAGGTTGTGCCGCACCGCCGCGACCAAGCTGGGAAGGAGCGA
>CAZQRA010000045.1:0-21214 GCA_964595575.1 uncultured Gaiellales bacterium | reverse complement strand
CCTTCGCGGAGCTGGCGCGCGCGGGTCGAGCGCAGGAGCTTCGCCCCGGCGCCGCGGCCGGCGCCGACGCGCTCTTCGGTACGGACCGCGCCCCCTGGTGCCCGGAGGTTTTCTGACCGAGGGCCGCGGCGGCTACAATCGGCGGCGGGGCGGTTAGCTCAGTTGGGAGAGCGTCGGCTCGACAAGCCGAAGGTCACTGGTTCGAGCCCAGTACCGCCCATCCTGACCCGCGTAGCCGTGTGCAAACCTGCATGGTTAGCGGGTCAGGCCTGCCGAGGGCGCCGGCAAGGCGCCTACGGCGCACACCTCGGTCCACTACTCGTGTTTCGCACTTTTGAGCGGCGGTAGCTGCTCCGGCGCGACTCGCTCGGGCTAAGCGGGGGGACGACCCGCTCTGGCTGGGCGTCTGGGGTGACAGGAGCAGCGGCGGCCCCCGCGAACCGGTGGGTGTCAGCACACCTGCCCGCGGGGGTTCCGCCGATGCCCGAGTATCCCAGTTCGCTCGCCGCGCTGCTCGTCCTCTTTCGTCCCTGCTTCAGCCGTCCGGCCTTTCGGACGTTCAGCGCGCTCTGTCTTGGCTTCCTCGCCCGGATCGGTCGTCACACGGTCACGGGCATGCTCGTCGCCGCCGGTCTGGCCGGTGTCTGGCATCACACCCGCGCTGATGGCTCTACCCTCCTCGTCCATGGAGGTTTCTAGCCTCCTGATCCATGGCTTTCTCCCTGGGGAACGCTCCCGGCGCTTGTCCCGCGAGGACTGAGGTGAGACGGCGTCCCCGGGGAGCGGCCGTGGAGGCCAGACGCCAGAGAGGGTGTCGTCCCGCGAGGACTGGTCCATCAGCACGGCGCCGTGCCTCTGCTGTTTTCCAATTTGAAGATTGAAAGGAGGCTTTGTGCTCGCAGTGGGGATCGATTGGTCGGAGGAGTTCCACCTGGTCGCGCTCGGGCGGCCGGGCGAGGGCGTGTTCGAGGTGCGACGGGTCGAGCACTCGCCGAAGGCGGTCGACGCCCTCGTCGAGCGGATCGCGCAGCTGGAGCCCGACCCGGCCGAGGTGCGGGTGGTGCTCGAGGCCCGCCACGGGCTGCTGGTGGAGCGGCTGCTCGAGGCTGGCTACACGGTCGTCCCGGTCAACCCCCGTCGTACGGCTGCCCTTCCTGCGCCGCCCGCTCGCGCTGCCGCTTTTGTTTCGGCTCTGGCGTCCTGCGGAGCGGCGGTGGACGAAGCCGCGGCTTGCCCGCGAGCTCGTCGAGCTCGTTGCCATGCGGCATCCAAAGCGGCAGATCGCCGTGGTCGGCGATGCCGCCTACGCGAGCCGCGCCTTCGCCGGGCTGCCCGAGCAGGTGAGCCTGACCTCGCGCCTGCGCCGCGACGCCGCCCTCTACGCGCTGGCGCCGCCGCGGACGGGCAAGCGGGGCCGGCCGCGCAGCAAGGGGGAGCGGCTCGAGGCGCTCGCGCAGATCGCCGCCCAGGAGGCGGGCTGGCAGGCAAGCGAGATCAGCCGCTACGGCCGCCGCGCGCGGGTCGAGCTGAAGAGCCTGCGCTGCCTCTGGTACTCCGTCTTCGGCGCCCAGCCGGTGCAGGTCGTGCTCGCGCGCGAGCCCGGGGCGGGCGGCTTCGAGTTCGCGCTCGTCTCCACCGACCTTCAGGCCGACGCGGCCGAACTGCTCGAGCGCTACGCCAGCCGCTGGGCGATCGAGGTCGCCTTCGAGGAGGCAAAAGGGCTCGCCGGCGTCGGCGAGGCGCAGAACCGCACCCCGCGCGCGGTCGAGCGCACCGCCCCCTTCGGCTTCCTCTGCCTCTCCCTGGCGGTCGTCTGGTACGCCCTCCACGGCCACGCCCCCGGCGACGTCGCCGAGCACCGCGCTCGCGCCCCCTGGTACCGGACAAAGCATCACCCCTCGGTCGTCTGCATGCTGTCGGCGAGCGCTCGGCCCAGGTCATGCTCGCGAAGGTCGGCCCCGACATGGGCCGCTTTTCCTCCCACCGCCACTGAACACTGCGCAGGCTGGGCAAAGATCTGCCCCCGGCACCGAGGAGTCGGCCGGCAAGCGCAGATCGGGCAGTGCGGGTCCGCGGTGCGGACGCGCCGGTCGTGTAGCCAAACGTCAGTCGACCTCGATCGGCAGGCTTGGGTCCGTGGCCCACTCCTCGAGCGAGGCGTCGTAGATAGCGACATCCTGGTGCTCGAGGAGCCTCAAGGCGAAGGCGACGGCGCTGGCGGCGATCCCTCCTCCGCAGTAGGTGATCACCCTCCCCCTGGTGGCGCCGGCCTGCTCCAGGCGGGCTCGAAGCTCGGCCTCGGGGAGGAAGGCGTGGGTGTCGGGGTCGATCAAGTCCTGGGCGGGCACGTTCGCGCTTCCCGGGATGTGCCCGGGGCGGCCGCCGGGGACGGTAGGCCCGGTGCCGCGGTGCTGCTCCGCGCTCAGCCCGTTGACGAGACAGGTCGTTCCCGAGGCGACCGCCTCCAGCACCGCCTCCTTGCCCACGAACACGCCTGGGCGAGGACGAGCCTGGAAGCGAGCGGGGGGGTAGTCGGGAGGGGCGAGCGAGACCGGCCTGCCCTCGAGCGTCCACTTCCTCCAGCCGCCGTCGAGGACGGCCGCCTCGTCGAAGCCATAGGCGTAGAGCATCCACCAGGCCCGGGCCGCCCAGGCGCTGCCTCGGCTGTCGTAGAGCACGAGCCGGGTACCGTCCCCGACGCCGTGGGCCGACATCACCTCCGCGAACCGGTCGGGCGGAGGAAGCATGAAGTGGAAGGGGGAGCCGGGGTCGGCGAGCTCCTCCACGAGGTCGAGGAAGCCCGCTCCCGGGATGTGGCCCTTCTCCCAGGCCTGGCGGCCGGACTCGATGCTCACCCCGCCTGGGCCTGCCTCCAGGAGCACGGTGCAGTCGAAGATACGGAGGGCAGGGTCGCCGAGCTGCTCGGCCAAGGTCTCGGTGTCGATCAGCATGCGCCGCTCGAGGGGGCTCACGCTCCGTGTTCTACCCCAGGGCGGCCGATCTGGGGAAGGGGGCCCTCTCGCCGACGGGCTGCGGCTTCGGCGGCGTGGTCAAGGTCAACGCCTACCTCACCGACATGGCCGACTTCGTCGCCTACAACGAGGCGTACCGAGAGTACTTCCGGCCTCCCTACCCTGCGCGCACCACGGTGCAGGCCGCCCTCGCTCCTGGGCTCTTGAGGGCAGGTCGCAGCCGTGCTCCCGGAACCAGGCGAGCAGCCGGCTCTCGAGCTCCGCCGGCGCCGCTCTCCCTCAGCGCGACACCGCCCGCCGATAGCGCCACACCGAGAGCGCCGAAAAGACGACCGTGATCACGAGGCCCCAGAGGAACGCGAGCCAGACCGAGCTGCCGGCCGGGGTGCCGACGAACAGGGAGCGCGCGGCGTCGACCATGTGCGTGAAGGGGTTGTTGTCGGTGAACCAGCGCAGCCAGCGGGGCATCGTCTCCACGGGCACGAACGCCGAGGAGATGAAGGTGAGCGGGAAGAGCACCGTGAAGCCGTAGGCGTTCGCAGCCTCGGGGGAGGAGGCGGAGAGCCCCATGAAGGCGAACACCCAGGAGAACGCGTAGCCCAGGAACAGGAGGAGCGCGATCCCGAGCGCGATCTCGCCTGCCCCCGCGTCGAAGCGGAAGCCGACAGCGAAGCCGACGAGCAGCATGATCACGAGCTGGACGGCGTTCAACGCGATGTCGCCCAGGATGCGGCCCGCCACCACGGCCGGCCCCCACATGGGCAGCGAGCGGAAGCGGTCGATGAGACCTTTCTTCACGTCGTCGGAGAGGCCGAGCGCGGTCGCGAAGCCGCCGAACGCCATCGACTGGACGAGGATTCCGGGGATGAGGAAGTCCTCGTACTCCAGCCCGGGCGTTCGGATCGCGCCCCCGAAGACGTACACGAAGAGGAGCACGAACATGATCGGCTGCACCGTGTACCCGACCAGGAGGTCAGGCTGGCGGCGCACGCGCATGAGGCTGCGCCAGGCGAGTACGAGCGTGTCCGAGGCGGCGTAGGCTACGCTCACCTGCGCCCCTCCCCGCCCTCCGGCTCGGGGGCGCGCCCGGTCAACGTCAAGAAGACGTCGTCCAGAGAGGGGGTCACGACGGCGAGGTCGTCGATCGCGATCCCCGCGTCGTTGAGAACGCGCACGGCCTGCGCAATCGCCCCCTGCCGCGAGCGGAGGGCGATGCGCAGCGTGCCGTCGCAAACCTGCGGAGGACCGGTGCCGAGCGCCGCGAGCGCCTGCACCGCGCGCGGCTCGTCGGACGCGTCGCACAGCCGGATGTCCAGCCGCTCACCGCCGATCCGAGCCTTGAGCTCGTCCGGGGTGCCCTCCGCGATCACGAGCCCGTGGTCCATGACCGCCACCCGGTCGGCCAGCCGGTCCGCCTCGTCCAGGTACTGCGTGGTGAGCAGGACGGTCGTGCCCTCCGCGGCGAGGCGCTCGATCAGCTCCCAGAGGCCGAGCCGGCTGCGCGGGTCGAGACCCGTCGTCGGCTCGTCGAGGAAGAGCACCGGCGGCTCGGCGACGAGCGCGGCGGCCAGGTCGAGGCGGCGCCGCATTCCGCCCGAGTACGTCTTCACGAGACGGTCGCCGGCGTCCTCGAGCTCGAACGCAGCGAGCAGCTCCCGCGCCCGAGCCCGGGCCGCGCGCCGCCCCAGGTGGTAGAGACGGCCGACCATCTCCAGGTTCTCGAGCCCGGTCAGGTTCTCGTCCACGGCGGCGTACTGGCCCGCGAGCCCGATCCGCGTGCGTAGCGCCGCCGCGTCGCGGACGACGTCGAGGCCGACGACACGCGCGCTGCCCTCGTCGGGGCGGAGCAGCGTCGTCAGAATCCGCACCGCCGTCGTCTTGCCCGCCCCGTTCGGACCAAGGAGGCCGAAGATCGTCGCCTCGCGGACGGCGAGGTCGACCCCCCGCAGCGCCTCCACCGCGCCGTAGCGCTTCTTCAGGCCCTGGGTCTCGATCGCCTGCATCTACGCACGGAAGCATCTACGCACGGAAAACATGGACAGTCTCGGCGTCGATGAGCATCCACCTCTCGAGGGGGCTCACGCTCCGTGTTCTACCCCACGGCGGCCGATCTGGGGAAGCGAGCCGTCTCGCCGACGGGCACCCCGGGCCTCGCGGGCCACGACCATGCCCGCTCGGTCGCCGCTCCTTCCCCGGCGACGCTAGGCTGCCGGGCAGGTCGAAAGGAGGTTTCGGTGTCCCGTGAAGCGCTCCAGCCCCAAGGACTGGCCGTCCCCCGCGCCCCCTACTCCCCCCTGGTCGTGAGCGGCGACCTCGTGTTCACCGCCGGCCAGGTCGCCTTCGACGAGGAAGGGAAGGTCGTTCCCGGCGGAATCGTCGAGCAGGCCCGGCAGACACTCGCCAACCTCGGCCGCTGCCTCGAGGCGGCGGGCTGCGGCTTCGGCGACGTGGTCAAGGTCACCGCCTACCTCGCCGACATGGGCGACTTCGCCGCCTACAACGAGGTGTACCGAGAGTACTTCCGGCCTCCCTACCCCGCCCGCACCACGGTGCAGGCCGCCCTCGCTCCTGGGCTCTTGATCGAGGTGGAGGCGATCGCCCGCAGGCCTCCCGGCGCCTGAGCGGGGGAAGGAGGCGACGAGATGAGCGTCATGCGGGAGACGATGGAGCGCCAGCCTGCCGACCTCCGCGCCCTCCTCGACGACCCTGGGCCGGTGGAGCGGGCCGCGTCCAGGCTCGGCCGAGCGCGGCGCGTCTTCCTCGTGGGCACGGGCACGAGCTGGCACGCCGCCAACCACGGGGCGTGGCTTCTGCGCGAGGCCGGGGTCGAGGCCTGGGCCCTGCAGGCGATGGACCTCGCCCTCTACGGCCCCTGGCCGAGCGAGGGGGACGCCCTCGTCCTGCTCAGCCACCGCAACACCAAGCGCTACACCTCGGAGGTGCTCCGGCGGGCGCGGGAGCAGGGGCTGCCGACGGTGGCGATCGCTGGTCGGGGCGCTCCCGGCGCCGACCTGGAGACGGTGGAGCAGGAGCGCTGCGCCGCCTTCACCGCCAGCCACCTGGGGGCCCTCATGCGCTTGGCCCAGCTGGCCCGCGCCCTGGGGGCCGAGCTGGGGGAGCTGGCGCGGGTGCCCGAGGCGGTGGAGGACGCCCTCGCCCGACCCGGCCCCCTCGTCCGGCCCCCGCAGCGCCTGCTCGAACTCACGGGGGCAGGACCGAACCAGTGGACGGCGGCCGAAGGCGCCCTCAAGGCGCGGGAGACGGCCGGGATCGCCGCCCAGGGGCTGTCCGTGGAGCAGCTCCTCCACGGGCCGTCCGTGGCCCTGGACGGGCGGGACACCCTCGTCTGCCTGGATGGAGGCGGGCCGGGAGCAGAGCGGCTAGCGGCGGTCGCTGCTGCCGCCGAGGCCTGCGGCACGGCCGTCGTCCGCCTGCGCGAGGATGCCCTGGGGGAGCCCTTGTCGGTCTTTCCCCTCACCGTGCTCGTCCAGCGCATCGCTCTTGAGTGCGCCGAGGAGCTCGGACGCGATCCCTGCGCTTTCGGCTTCGACGTGCCCGGCCGCCGGGAGGCCTGGGCCTCGATCCCGCTGTGACCTGCCGACCGGGCGTGGAGGATCGAGGCCGCGGGCGCCTCCGGGCCTCGGGGGTGTAGGGTCAGCCTGAGGGCCTGATCGTGAGCGACCTGGGGATAGCGGTGCGGGCGGCCGTCTTCCGGCGCCTCGGGGAGCCCCTCTCCCTCGAGGAGATCGTTGTCGACGCGCCTCACGAGGGGGAGGTGCGGGTGCGGCTGGCAGCCTGCGCGATCTGCCACAGCGACCTCTCGTTCCTCAAGGGAGAGTGGAAGGGCTCGCTCCCGGCCGTGCTCGGGCACGAGGCGGCCGGCGTGGTGGAGGAGGTGGGGCCGGGAGCGGTGGGCCTAGAGCTGGGCGACCACGTGGTCGTGACCTTGGTTCGGCACTGCGGGCGCTGCTACCTCTGCGCCGGGGGCGAGCCCGCGCTCTGCCGCACCCCGCTTCCCATCGACGGTCGTCACGTCCTTCGCTCCCGCGACGGGGAGCCCATCAAGCAGGGCCTCCGTACCGGAGGCTTCGCCGAGCAGGTGACCGTCCACGCCTCCCAAGTCGTCCCCATCCCCCGAGAGGTGCCCCTCGACCGAGCCTGCCTCCTTGCCTGCGGCGTCCTCACCGGAGTGGGAGCCGTGACGAGGACGGCGGGCGCGCGGGCAGGCGACAGCGTGGTCGTGATCGGGGTGGGCGGCGTAGGGATGGGGAGCGTGCTGGGGGCGCGGCTCGTGGGAGCCCACCCGATCGTCGCCGTCGACGTGGCCCAGGAGCGGCTGGCGCGCGCGCTCGCCCTGGGCGCTACCCACGGGCTCGACCCTGCCGGCGTCGACCTGGCCGAGGCGGTGCGCGACCTCACCGGCGGCCGGGGCGCCGACTACGTGGTGGTCGCGGCCGGCGCCAAGGCAGCGATCGAGGAAGGCTTCCGCCTCACCCGACGCGGAGGGACGCTGGTGGTGGCGGGAATGCCGCCCGAGGGGGTGACGATCGAGCTCGATCCCCTCGACCTGGCCCACGACGGACGGCGCGTGCTGGGGTCGAAGATGGGCTCGGCTCGACCGGCTGTCGACATCCCCTGGCTGGCGAGCCTCTACCTCCAAGGCCGGCTCGAGCTCGACGAGCTCATCTCGGGCCGCTATCCGCTCGAGCGCATCGAGGAGGCTGTCCGTCTCTCCCTCGAGGGCCGGGGCCTGCGCCACGTCATCGTGTTCTAGGCGCGAGCCCGTGGTGATCTCGAGTATCGAGACCTTCTGCGACGAGAACGTGGGCCTGGTGCGCGTCCGCACCAGCGAGGGGTACGAGGGCTGGGGCCAGGTCGCGCCCTACAACGCCGACATCGCCGTCCAGGTCCTCCACCGACAGCTGGCCCCCTACGCTCTGGGCCGCGACGCCCTGCGCTTCGAGCCCTGGCTCGAGCGGATTCCGGAGCTCGGCTGGAACCACAAGTTCTTGGGCGCCTACCTCTTCCGAGCTCTAGCCGGGCTCGACACCGCCCTCTGGGATCTCCGAGGAAAGCTCCAGGGAACCAGCGTGTGCGAGCTCCTGGGCGGCCGGCCGCGCGCTCTCCCCGCGTACGGGGCCAGCATGCGCCGCGACATCTCGCCCGCCCAGGAGGCGCGTCGGTTGGCGAGGCTGCGCGAGCAGCACGGCTTCTCCGCCTTCAAGGTCCGCATCGGCAAGGAGTGCGGCCGAGACGGGGACGAGTGGCGGGGGCGGACCGAGTCGCTCCTTCCCGTCGTGCGTCGGGCGCTGGGGGACGACGCCGCCCTGCTCGTGGACGCGAACGGCGGCTACACGCCGGGCAGGGCCATCGAGGTGGGGAGGATGCTCGAGGAGTACGGCGTCGCCGTGTTCGAGGAGCCTTGCCCCTACTGGGAGCTGGAGTGGACGGCCGAGGTGGCCGAGGCTCTCGACGTCGCCGTAGCTGGCGGCGAGCAGGACTACCTCATGCCCCAGTGGCGACGCATGATCGGCTCGAGGGCGGTCGACATCGTCCAGCCGGACGTGTGCTACGTCGGGGGAGTCACCCGCGCGCTCCAGGTGGCGGCCATGGCTGCTGAAGCCGGCCTTCCCTGCATGCCCCACTCGGCCAACCTGTCCCTGGTGATCGTGTTCACGCTCCACGTGGTAGGAGCGATCGAGAACCCCGGTCCCTACGTCGAGATCTCGATCGAGCCCCCGGAGTACTACCCCTGGCAGGAGGGGCTGTTCTCGCCTCCCGTCGTCGTCCGCGAGGGCCAGGTGGAGATCCCCGCCGGCCCCGGCTTCGGCGTGGAGATCGTGCCCGCGCGGCTGGCCGGGATGAGGCGCCGGACGAGCCAGCTTGGCTCGCCACCGGGTCGGGCGTGAGCCCACCAGCGCGGTGTCGGCGGGCAACGGCGGCGCCACCCTCCCTTCCGGGAGGAGGATCGCAGGCCGCTCTGCCGTAGAGGTCGAGGCGTGAAGCCCCGTGCCTACGGCTCCGGCGGGGCTTCACGCCTCGGGCCTCGACGCCACCGTAGCGGCGTCGAGGCCGACAGGGGTATCGGCCAAGAGCCCTCCAGGCTTGAGCCGGCTACTCGCGCTCGCCGGAGAGCGGTCGGCGGATGAGGGCCCGGATCCGCTCGAGCAGGTCGTGGTGGACCTCCTGCTCCCGGCTCGACCTCTCGGCCTGCTCCTCGAGCGCCTGGCGAATGAGGCGCTCCTCGTAGAGCTGGCTCCGCGCTGCCAGGAGGTCGTCGGCCAGGAGCAGGATCGCCCGCGCCGCCGCCCGCACCTCGGGACGGCCGTCGCTCGAGAGGCCCTCCGCCCACCGCTTGAGCTCCTCGACCTGGCTGTCCTCCACGTAGCGCATCCTCCCTCTCCGGGGACGCCAGGGCAAGGCGCATCGATCTCGCGGCGCCCTCCGCCCAGGAGGAAGCCGGGTAGCGCTAGGCCTTGGCGGCGATGGCCTCGAACTCCTCGCGGCGGAACGCCCGCAAGGTGGTCGAGCGAACGTTGCCTGCGGCCCCCAGCTTGAGCATGGCCGCGGTCACGGTCTCGTCGTCGGGGGCCTCGAGGACGGCCACCAGGTCGTAGGGGCCCAGCGTCCAGTACACCTCCTTGAGCGTGACGCCGATCGCGGCCAGGTCCTGGGCGGCCGCGTCGGCCCGGGAGGGGGAGTCCTTGAAGGTCGAGATTCCCTTCTCCGTCCAGTTGAAGAGCCCGATGTAGGTTGCCACTGCTACCTCCTCTCCTCGTCTCTCCGTGCCAGGAGGGTACAAGACCTCCTCCGTCGGGAAAAGAGTCCCTGCCGCCGCTGTCGGTACAGTGAGGCCATGCCCGGGGGGCGCCCGCTGGTGGTGGCTGCGCTGGCTGCGCTCTGCGCCGGAGGCGGGGCGGGAGCGGCTGGCCGCGCGGAGCTGGCGGTAGCGGTGACGGGAGTGGAGGCCCGCTCCTCCTCCGCGGCCGTCCTCTGGCAGGTGAGCACCCCGGCCACGGTGAGGGTGGAGTACGGCCTGGGGGAGGACTACGGGGTGTGGTCGAGGCCTACTCGGGCGGCCCGGGGCGGGCCGGGACGGACGCTCCTTGCCGGCCTCGAGCCCCTCACCACCTACCGCTTCCGGGTGACGGCCCGATCCGGCCGGCGGCAGGCCCAGACGAGCGGTACCTTCACCACCGGGCCCACCCTTCCCTGGACCACCGCCACGACCACGGCGAACGCCCTCTTCCTCGACTGGCAGCCGTTCTTTCCGCGCATGGTCTGGCGCCAGTGTCCCTGGGCCTTCCCCCAGAGTCTGGCCGCCGGCGTGAACCTGTTCATGGGTACGGGCTGCGGGGACGAGGGAGCCCAGCTCGCCGCCCTCGCCGGCCGAGCCTACTCCGTGCTCGACGCCGCTCGACCCCTCGACGGCCGGGGCGTCATCGGCTACCACCTCCTCGACGAGGCCGACATCCGCGTTCCCTCCGCCGACTCGCTGCCCCGCCTGCCCCCCTCCAGGCAGAGTCGGCGGGTGACCTTCCTCACCCTCAGCGCCCACTTCTTCAGCTGGGCAGCACCCCCCGAGCAGGGGCGGGGCATCTACCCAGGTCTCGTCGCCAGGGCCGAGATGGTGGGCTTCGACCTCTACCCCCTCCAGAACTGGTGCCGCAAGGACGCCCTCCCTGCCGTCTACGACGCCCAGCGCGAGCTCGCGCGGCTGGCGGCCGGCAAGCCCACCTTCCAGTGGATCGAGGCCGGCCAGATGGAGTTCTGCCTGGGTCTGGAGCCGAGCCCGGCGATCGTGCGGGCCGAGACCTGGCTGGCCATCGCCGGGGGGGCGCGCGGCATCGGCTGGTTTCCCTCCTACTGGAAGCCGGAGGTGGCGGCCGAGATCGGTCGCTTGAGCCGCGAGATCGCCTCGCTGGCGCCGGCCCTCCTCAGCCCCGAGGTGCCGGTGGTCGTCCAGGGCCCAAGCCCGGTCAAGGCCGGCGCCCGTCGCTACAACGGCGCCACCTACGTCATCGCCGCCAACGCCTCGTTCTCGCGGGTCGCCGCTCGCATCAGGGTCCCCGGCCTGCGGGCATCCAGGGTGCGCGTCTTCGGGGAAGGGCGCACGGTGCCGGTCGTGGATGGGGCGATCGAGGACTCCTTCCGAGGTCTCGCCGCGAGGGTGTACGTGGCCCCGCCGGTCGGGGCCTGAGCGGCGGAAGGGCGCGCCCGCCTGGGGCGTTGCACAATCCGACCACACCGACCCAGGGAGGAACGCATGGAGCTCGAGGGCATCCACCACGTCACCTGCATCACCGCCGACGCGCCTACGAACGTCGACTTCTACGCCCGCGTCCTCGGCCTCCGGCTGGTGAAGAAGACCGTCAACCAGGACGACCCCACCGTGTACCACCTCTTCTACGCCGACGAGGAGGGAAGCGCCGGAGCCGACATCACCTTCTTCGAGTACCGGGGCGCCCCCCGCGGCCGGCCGGGGGCGGGCATGGTGCACACGATCACCTGGCGGGTGGGTTCCGAGGAGGCGCTCGACTTCTGGCTCGAGCGCCTGGCCGGGGAGGGCGTTCCCGCAAAGCGGCTGCCCGGCCGGCTCCGCTTCCACGACCCTGAGGGCCTCGCCCTCGAGCTGGCCACCGTCGAGACGGAGGACGCGCCGCTCGTGGCCGAGCACCCCGAGATCCCGCCCCAGCTTGCCCTCCAAGGCTTTCACAGCGTTCGCGCCTTCGCGACGAGGCCGGAGGCAAGCCGCGCCTTCCTCGAGGCGGCGCTCGGCTTCCGGCCTGTGGGGGAGCGGGAGTGGGAGGCGCGGGGACGAGAGCGGGGCTCCCTCTACGCCTACGACGAGCCGCCGCCCGCCTCCGGTCAGGCCGGCGCCGGCACCGTCCACCACGTGGCCTGGGCCTCGTGGCCCGAGGACCACGAGGCCTGGCGAGCCCGCGTGGCAGAGGCGGGGGCGCGGCCCTCGCCGGTCATCGACCGCTTCTACTTCCGCTCCCTCTACTTCCGCGAGCCGAGCGGCGTTCTCTTCGAGATCGCCACCATCGGCCCCGGCTTCGCCGTGGACGAGCCCAGGGAGACGCTGGGCGAGGCCCTGTCGCTGCCGCCTGCCTTCGAGCACCTGCGGGCGTCCGTCGAGCGGGTCCTGACGCCGCTTCCCAACCCGCGGGCCTCCTGGGCGGAGCGCCCCCGCCGCTGACCGCGCCCCGGAACCGCGGCTCGGCGTAGGATGGAGGTCGTGGGCGAGGTCGTGTACCGGTCGCGGGTAACCGTGGAGCGCATCCGCGGCCCCCTTCGCAAGGCGACGGTGCCCGGCTCCCAGGACCCGGTCTTCTTCGGCGTCCACGACGCCATCGCCGACCACTACGGGGTTCCCCGGGGCTCCGAGGCCGAGCGCACGACCACCATCGACTACCTGGTCGCCGCCGCCGCCGGCTGACTCACGGGCACCTTCGGCGGCGCGCTGGAGGCGCGGGGGGTGAAGGCGAGCGAGGGGCGGCTGATCGGGGAGGCGGCCGGGGAGGTCGAGGTCGAGGATGACGGCGTGCTCGTGCTCAAGCGGATCCACGTCACCTACCGGCTGCGCGTCGACCCGGACGCCGACCGGGCCAAGATCGAGCGGGCCTTCCAGCACCACATGCCCCGCTGCCCCGTCTACCGCTCGATCGGGCCGGCGGTGGCCATCACCACCTCGCTCGAGCTGGAAGAGGCCTGAGAGGAAGCCCCCTCCGTCCCCGGGCCGCCGGGGAGCGGGACGGGTCGCGTGGAGGGGAGGGCTCCCTCGGGTCCCAGGCGCTGCTACGCTAACCGCATGCCGGGCTGGATCGGACCCTGGGAGCTGGCGATCCTCCTCCTCGTCATCCTGCTCGTGTTCGGGCCCAAGCGGCTGCCCGAGATGGGGCGCTCCCTGGGCAAGGGCCTGCGCGAGTTCAAGCGCTCGATCTCGGGCAGGGACGAGTCGCAGGAGCTGGCGCCGGCGCTCGAGGAGGACGAGCCGGTCGCCTCGACCAAGCGGGACACGGCCGCCTAGCCTGGGAGGGAAGCGCGTATGCGCCTCCTGCCCCGCCGCCTTCGCCCCGGTGAGGAGGCGACCCTCGTCGAGCACCTGGGCGAGCTGCGGGCCCGCATCGTCATCTGCCTGATCGCGGTCGCGGTCGCCTTCGGCGTCACCTACGCCTTCCACCACCAGCTCCTCGACTGGCTCAACGCTCCCCTCCCTGAGGAGAACAAGAAGCCGGCCACCTTCGGCGTGGCCGAGCCCTTCCTCACCTCGGTGATGGTGAGCTTCTGGGCGGCGGTGGCGCTGGCCTTGCCCGTCATCCTGTGGCAGGTCTGGGCCTTCCTCGCCCCCGCCTTCTCGGAGCGGACGCAGCGGCACATCGTCGCCTTCGTCCTCTTCGCCACCGTGCTGCTCGTAGCCGGGCTGGCCTTCGGCTACTTCGTGGCCTTGCCGGCCGCCGTCCACTTCCTCACGAACTACGACAAGGAGCAGTTCACCATCCTCGTCCGGGCCCGGGACTACTACAACTTCGTCCTCCTCGTGCTCATGGCGGTGGCGGTGGTCTTCCAGCTCCCCATCTTCGTGCTCGCCCTGGCCCGGCTCGGCATCGTCCCCTCGAGCAAGCTGCGCCGCAACCGCCGCATCGGGTACGTGATCGTGGCCGCGCTAGCGGTGGCCTTGCCCGGGGTCGACCCGGTGACCACGATGCTGGAGATGCTGCCGCTCATGGTCTTGTTCGAGCTCTCCATCTGGCTCGCCGTCTTCTTCGACCGCCGGTGGGCGCGCGAGCGGGAGGCGCGACAGGCGGCCTTCGAGGCCGGGGACTTCTGAGCCCCGGGCGGACTAGACGTCCTGATCGTGCTCCTCCGGCGCGGTCGCCGCCCCCGAGTATCCTTGCCCGGCGTGAAGGTGATCCTCCCCGACGAGACCGAGCTCGAGCTTCCAGAGGGAGCGACCGGGCTCGACGCGGCCCGGGCGATCAGCCCCGAGCTGGCCGAGGAGGCGGTCCTCGTCCGCCTCGACGGTAGGGTCCAGGATCTGCGGCTCCCGTTGGAGGACGGGCGACGGGTGCGAATCCTCACCGTCAGGGACAAGGACGACCCCGATGCCCTGTCCGTCCTCCGCCACTCCTGCGCCCACCTGCTGGCCGAGGCGGTGCGCCGCCTGTACCCGGGGGTGAAGGTGGCCATCGGGCCTCCGATCGAGAACGGCTTCTACTACGACTTCGAGTTCCCCCGCCCGATCGGCGAGGAGGACCTGGACCGGATCGAGGCCGAGATCCGGCGGCAGCTGGCCGAGGGCCGAGCCTGGACGCGGCAGGAGGTGTCGCGGGAGGAGGCAAGGGCGCGCTTCGCCGACGAGGGCGAGCCGTACAAGGTGGAGCTGGTGGAGGAGGCGGAGCCCCCCATCTCCCTCTACACCCAGGGCGACTTCACCGACCTCTGCCGGGGCCCCCACCTCCTCGACTCCCGCCCCATCAAGGCCGTCAAGCTGACCGGCATCGCCGGGGCCTACTGGCGGGGCGACGAGCGGAACCGCCAGCTCACCCGCATCTACGGCACCGCCTTCTACGACGAGGCCGACCTGGCCCGCTACCTCGAGCGGCTGGAGGAGGCCAAGCGCCGCGACCACCGTCGTCTCGGTCGCGAGCTCGACCTCTTCCACCTCTCCGACGAGTCTCCCGGCTCGCCCTTCTGGCACCCCAAGGGAATGGTGATCTGGAACGCCCTCGAGGACCTGCGCCGGTCGGAGAACGCCAAGCGGGGGTACCTGGAGGTAAAGACCCCCCTCTTGTACGACCTGGACACGTACCGGACGTCGGGCCACTTCGAGAACTACCGGGAGAACATGTTCTTCGTCCAGGGGGAGGAGGGGGAGCGGCCGCTTGCCCTCAAACCCATGAACTGCCCCGGCCACATGCTCCTCTTCGCCAGCCGCCTTCGCTCCTACCGGGAGCTGCCCCTCCGCTTCGCCGAGGCCTCGACCCTGCACCGAAACGAGCGGGGAGGCACCCTGCACGGGCTGCTCCGGGTCCGCCACATCACCCAGGACGACGCCCACATCTTCCTGGCCGAGGACCAGATCCAGGAGGAGATCGACCGCATCGTCGACTACGCCCGGTTCCTCTACGACCGCTTCGGCCTCGTCCCCCGGGCCGAGCTCTCTACCCGCCCCGCCAAGCGGCTGGGGACGGACGAGCAGTGGGATCGGGCCGAGGCGGCGCTCCAGGCCGCGCTCGAGCGCCACGGCATGGAGTACACGATCTCCCAGGGAGAGGGCACCTTCTACGGGCCCAAGATCGACCTCCACATGACCGACTCCTTGGGCCGCTCCTGGCAGATGGGGACGATCCAGCTCGACTACCAGATGCCGGCCCGGTTCGGGCTTCGCTACGTCGGCCCCGACAACGTCGAGCACACCCCGGTCGTGATCCACCGCGCGCTGCTCGGCTCCCTGGAGCGCTTCATCGGCATCCTGGTGGAGCACTACGCCGGCGCCTTCCCCTTCTGGCTTGCCCCCGTCCAAGTGCGGATCATCCCGGTGGGCCAAGCCCACCGGCCGGCGGCGCGGGAGATCCAGCGGAGGCTCCTCGAGGCGGGGTTTCGGGCCGACCTGGACGAGCGGGACGAGACGGTGGCCAAGCGCATTCGCGACGCCGAGGTCGAGAAGGTGCCGCGGGTGATCGTCTACGGCGACCGCGAGTCCAGGGATGCGTTGGCCGTGCGCGAGAGGGGCGGCGCTCAAGCCACCCGCAGCCTTGACGATCTCCTATCCGAGCTTGCTACGCTGTGAGCCTGCAAAGCAGGGGCGGCACCGTTCCTCACCTCCCGAGCCGCGGGCTCCGCGGAGGTTCAACCGAGTCGTGCGGACGAGGGGGACCGCTACCTGCGTAGCGGTCGTGTCGTTCGTAGAGGAGGAAGTCGCGGCTTGGTGACAGCCCGTTGAGACCGAGGCGGTTCGTCGAGCCGGTCCGTCCGGTCCAGCAGACCCGGGTCAACGAGGCTATTCGTGCGCCTCGGGTGCGCCTCATCGACGAGGACGGCACCCAGATCGGGATCACCCCCATCGCCAAGGCGCTGGAGTACGCCTACTCCAAGGGTCTCGACCTGGTGGAGGTGGCCGCCCAGGCCGATCCTCCGGTGGCCCGGGTGATGGACTACAGCAAGTACCGCTACGAGCAGGAGCAGAAGGCCAAGCTTGCCCGCAAGCACCAGTCGCAGATCCACGTCAAGGAGATCAAGCTGAGGCCGAAGATCGGAGACCACGACTACGAGACCAAGAAGGGCCACGTCAAGCGGTTCCTGAGCCAGCGGGCCAAGGTCAAGGTTACGATCATGTTTCGGGGCAGGGAGAACCTCCATCCCGAGCGCGGCCGCGACCTCCTCATGCGCCTGGCCGAGGACGTCAAGGACCTGGGCCAGGTCGAGACGGAGCCGGAGCTCGACGGCCGCAACATGGTGATGGTGCTCGCCCCCATCAAGGTGCCGGGCCAGAAGGCCAAGGAGAGGGAGAAAGCCCCGCCGGCGGCGGCCCCGCAGGTAGCAGAAGGAGCAGGGAGCTGAGATGCCGAAGCAGAAGACGTCGAGAGGCGCCAAGAAGCGGTTCAAGATCACGGGCAGGGGCCGGATCCTCCGCCGTCACGCCATGCAGAGCCACAACCTGGAGAAGAAGACCTCCCGGCGCAAGCGGCTGTTCAGCCGCGACGAGCCTGTGCACGGAAGCGACCTGCGCGAGGCCCGGCGACTGCTCGGCATCGGGAAGAAGGGCTGAGCGATGCCGCGGATCAAGCGCTCGGTCCATGCCCGCAAGAAGCGCCGCAAGGTGCTCGAGCAGGCGAAGGGCTACTGGGGCCAGAAGCACTCGAGCTACAAGCGGGCCAAGGAGCAGGTAGAAAAGTCCCTCGTCTACGCCTACCGCGACCGCAAGGCCCGCAAGCGGACGCTGCGCAGCCTATGGATCGTGCGCATCAACGCCGCCGCCCGCCGCGAGGGGCTGTCCTACAACCAGCTCGTGGCCGGCTGCAAGAAGGCGGGCATCGAGCTCGATCGCAAGGTCTTGGCCGACTTGGCCGTCTCCGACCCTCCCGCCTTCAAGGCGATCGTCGACCGGGCCAGGGCGGCGCTGGAAGCGTAGGCCCCAGCTCGCCGGGGTGATCACCTCGGCTGCCAACCCGCGGCTCAAGCTCGTGCGCAGGCTGCGCTCGGCGCGGCAACGTCGCCGCCTGGGCTTGTTCGTGGTCGAGGGGGAGGACCTGGTCGAGGCCGGTCGCGCCGCCGGCCTCCACCCCGTGGACGTGCTCGTGGCCGGGGAGGACGTGGAGCCCAAGCTCCTTCCCTCCCTGAGCGAGCTTCCCCACCCGCCCCGGGTGGTGGCCGTCTTTCGTCTGGCCGACCTCCCCCGCCTCCAGCCCGGCGCTCCGGCCTCGGGCCTCGCCCTGTGGCGGGTAGCCGACCCCGGAAACGTGGGCTCCATCCTGCGCAGCGCCCAGGGCCTCGGCGCCGGCTTCGTCGCCCTCTCCCCGGGCTGCGCCGACATCACCGGCCCCAAGGCGCTGCGGGCCTCGGCCGGAGCCGTGTTCCACATCCCCACCTGCAGCTTCGACCAAGCTCCCGGCCGCAGGGTCGCCCTCGTCGCCCACGGGGGCAGGCCCCTGCCGGAGGTCGACCTGGAGGGGGACGTGTGCCTGGTCCTGGGCGCCGAGCGGGAGGGGGTGCCCGAGGAGATCGTCGCCTCCTGCGCCGAGCGAGCCACCATCCCGCTCGCGGAGGGGGCGGAGTCGCTGAACGTGGCCGCGGCGGCGGCGATCGCCCTGTACGAGTGGCGGCGGCGGCTACTGGGGCTCTCCGGCGAGACCTCCAGGGCCGGTCGCTCTGGCTCCGATCCCCCCGACCCACTACCGTAGCGGGGGTCGGCGGGCGACCCAGACGGTGTCCTCGCCGCCCGCGTAGGGGCGGCGGTCGAACCAGCCGTAGCAGGCCTCGACCAGAAACCCGGCCCGCTCGAGGAGCTCCCGCCACTCCCCGGGGGAGGCCCACGAGAGCGTCATCGTCGCCTCCCCGTCCGGGCCCCGCACGGAGAGGAGGAGCCGGCGGCGACGAGCGTCCCAGAGGGCCCGCTCCCAGATGCCGGGCTCCCGCTCGAGCCACAGGCCGTGGGTCTCAGCCATGTCCTCGCGGGAGGGGGTGAAGACGTCGAAGACGAGCCTGCCGCCCGGCAAGAGCAGGTCGTAGGCGGCCCGCAGCGCGCGGAGCCGCTCCCGCTCCCCGCGCAGGTGGAGGTAGGCCCGAAACGGGCAGATGACGAGCGGCACGGGCTCGCTTACCGGGGGCGAGCGGAGGTCCCCGAGGCGGAGGTCGAGCCTTTCGGCGACGCCTGCGGCAGCCGCCCGCTCGCGGCACACGGCCAGCATCCTCGGGGAGGCGTCGATCCCGATCACCCGGATCCCAGCCTGGGCGATGGGGATGGCGATGCGACCGGTGCCGACGCCGAGCTCGACCACCGGGCCGGGAGAGACAGCCTGCGCCTCCTCCACGTAGAAGGGGACGTCCTCGGTCACCGAGCGTGACCAGACGTCGTAGAAGCGGGCGATGGTGTCGTAGCTCTCCTCCACCGCGACCCGCACTGTAGGCGCCGCCACCTCTCCCCGGGGCCGGGCTTGCCATCGTCTAGAGTCGCCTCGGTGGACGTGGAGAAGCTCGAGCGGGAGGCCCTGGCGGCGATCGGCAAGGCCGACGATCTCTCTGCCCTCGAGGAGGCCCGCGTCCGCTACCTGGGCCGCAAGAGCGAGCTCAAGCTGGCGCTGCGCCGGGTGCGCGATCGAGAGACGGGGATGACCTTGAACGCCCTCCGGGAGCGGCTCGAGCAGGCGGTCGAGGAGCGGCGATCGGCCCTCGAGCGGGCCCGGATCGAGGCAGCTCTCGCCGCCGAGGCCCTCGATATCACCCTGCCCGGCGAGCGGCCCCGCCGAGGCCACCTCCACCCGATCACCCAGATCAGGCGCGAGGTGGAGGACATCTTCCTCGGACTCGGCTACGAGGTGATCGAGGGACGAGAGGTGGAGACCACCCGCTACAACTTCGACGGGCTCAACATGCCGCCCTGGCATCCGGCTCGCTCCCCGCACAACTCCCTGTTCCTCGATGCCCACGCCCTGCTCCGCACCGAGACCTCGCCCTCCCAGATCCGGGTCATGGAGGCCCGTAGGCCGCCCGTGTACATGATCTCCCACGGTCGCGTCTACCGTCGGGACACGATCGACGCCACCCACTACCCCATCTTCCACCAGGTGGAGGGCTTGGCCGTGGATCGGGGTATCACCTTGGCCGACCTCAAGGGCACGCTCCTCTACCTCATGCGGGCGCTCTTCGGCGAGGAGCGCCAGGTGCGCTTCCGCACCCACTACTTCCCCTTCACCGAGCCCTCGCTCGAGCCCGACGTCTCCTGCTTCCTCTGCCAGGGCGAGGGCTGTCGCACCTGCCGCCACTCGGGCTGGCTGGAGATGGGGGGATCGGGCATGGTCGATCCAGCCGTGCTCGAGTTCGTGGGCTACGACCCCGAGGAGGTGTCCGGCTTTGCCTTCGGCCTGGGCCTGGAGCGGATGGCCCAGCTCCGCCACGGCATTCCCGACATCCGCCTCCTGTGGCAGAGCGACCTCCGCGTGCTCGAGCAGTTCTGAGCTGCGATGCGGGTTCCTCTCTCCTGGCTCCGCGAGTACGTGGCCGTGTCGGCGCCGGCCGCCGAGCTGGCCGAGCGTCTGGCCGTGTCCACCTGCGAGGTCGAGCGTGTGGTCTATCGGGGAGTCCAGGACGTGGACGGAAACCTGGGCCGCTTCCGGGTGGGAAGGGTGCTCGAGGCGCGCAAGCACCCCAACGCCGATCGCCTCCAGCTGTGCGCGGTGGACGTGGGCGAGGCAAGCCCCCGCCAGATCGTCTGCGGGGCCTGGAACTTCGGCCCCGGGGCCACCGTGGCGGTGGCCTTGCCCGGGGCGATCCTCCCCGACGGCCGCCGGCTGGAGGCGGTCAGGCTGCGGGGGACGGTCTCCGAGGGAATGATCCTGTCCGAGCGCGAGCTGGAGCTGGGGGACGACCACGCCGGCATCCTCGTGCTCGACCAGCCCTACGAGCCGGGCACGCCTCTGGCCGACGTGCTGCCGCTGGGAGAGGAAGTCCTGGAGGTCGAGGTCACCGGCAACCGTCCCGACCTCATGTGCGTCTACGGCATCGCCCGCGAGGTAGCAGCCCTCTACGACCTCGAGCTCGCTCCTCCCCCAGGGCGAGACCCGGAGCCGGCGGGGAGCGAGCCGGTGGAGGTGGCGATCGAGGATCTCCAGGGCTGCCCCCGCTACATCGGGCGTATCTTCCGCGACGTTAGGGTGGGGCCCTCCCCGCCGTGGCTGCGGGCGCGCCTGTACGCCTCCGGGGTGCGGGCGATCTCGAACGTGGTCGATGTCACGAACTACGCCATGCTGGCGCTGGGGAACCCGCTCCACGCCTTCGACCTGGCCAAGCTCGCCGGCCCCCGCATCGTCGTCCGACGGGCTTGCCCCGGCGAGGAGCTCGTGACCCTGGACGGGAGGCGGCGCGCCCTCGACCCCGCCGACCTCGTCATCGCCGACGCCGAGCGGCCCGTCGCCCTGGCCGGCATCATGGGCGGAGAGGAGAGCGAGGTCTCGGACGCCACCGCCGACGTCCTCCTGGAGGCAGCCAACTTCGAGCCGGTGGGGATCCTCCGCTCCTCGGAGCGGCTGGGGCTACGCACGGAGGCATCGAACCGGTGGGAGAAGGGGGTCGATCCCCACCTGGCTCCTCAGGCAGCGGCCCTGGCGAGCGAGCTCCTCGTGGGGCTGGCGGGGGCCCGCTTCACCGGCCACGTGGACGTCAAGGAGGAGCTTCCTCGGCCGCCGGTGGTGAGGCTCCGCCCGGAGCGGACGAGCGCCCTCCTCGGCCTCGACGTGCCCGAGGAGGAGCAGCGGTCGCTCCTGACCCGGCTCGGCTTCCGAGTGGGGGGGGACTGGACGGTGGCGGTGCCCACCTGGCGGGCCCGGGACGTGACCCGGGAGATCGACCTGGTGGAGGAGGTGGCCAGGCTGGTGCTCGATCGGGTGCCGTTCACCCTTCCCCGCAGGCGGGAGATGTTCGGCCGCCTCACCCGGGAGCAGCGCCTCCGCCGCTTGTGCGAGGACGTGTTGGTCGGCTGCGGGCTCACCGAGACCTACACGCCCAGCCTCGTCCGGGCCGAG
>CAZQRA010000044.1:17401-21244 GCA_964595575.1 uncultured Gaiellales bacterium | reverse complement strand
GCCCTCCGCCTGCGCCTGGGCTGGGCCGCCGCCTGAGCGCTCCCAGGGGCTAAACCGCAGACCGCCTCCGCCGATAACGGGGCCGAGCGGAGGAGGCATGATCGAGAACGTGAGCCACACCCAACGAGCGGGGCCGACGGCTCCTGCCGGGCCCGCCCTTCCCCCCGGTCGGGCGGCCCCGGCCCCCCCTTCCTCAGGGGATCTCTCCCTCCCCGACTCCCCTCCCCCCGAGGTGGCGGAGGGGCTGGCAGCTGCCCAGGGCGTCCTCCGCGACCTCGACCGGGCCCAGGTGCGGCTCCGCTTCGAGGTCGAGGAGACCGAGGCAGGAAGGCGGGTCCGCGTGGACGTGATCGACGCCGAGGGCAGGGTGATCCGCACCATCCCTCCCAGCCGCCTGGGATCCCTCTTCCAGGGCCGCGCGGGCGGGGGGCTCTTGGTCGACCAGCGGGGGTAGGCCCTGGCCGGCGAGCTCTTCCTCACCGGCCTCTCCTCGGGCCTCGACACGGAGGCCATCGTCAGCCGCCTGATGCAGCTCGAGCGGCGCCCACTCGACCGACTGCGCTCCCAGGAGCGGGCGATCGAGGCCCGCCGGCAGGCCCTGACCGACCTCCGCGCCAAGCTCCAGGCCCTGGCCGACGCCGCCGCCTCCCTGCGCTCCTCCTCCCTGTGGGCCGACGTCCAGGCGGTCGCCTCCAGCGACCCCAGTCGGCTCCAAGCGACCCGGATTGGGGGCGCCGCCCCCGGGGCCTACACGGTGGAGATCACCGCCCTGGCCAGCGCCGACCAGGTCCGCCAAGCCGCGGGCGGAGCAACCCAAGCCTCGACGGACGGAGTGCTCGACATCACCGTGGATGGAAGCTCGGTAAGCGTGGCTATCTCCGCCGGCGACGACCTGGACACCATCGCCGCCAAGATCAATGCCGCCTCGGGGTCGCCCGTCTACGCCACCGTGGCCGGGGGGCGCCTGTACCTCTCCGGCAAGGAGACGGGAGCGACCAAGACGATCAGCGTCGCCTCCAGCTCCGTGGCCGACGAGCTGGGCCTGTCGGACACCGTGCGCAGCGCCTCCGACCACACCATCGTGGCCGCCGACGCCTCCTTCACCGTGAACGGCGTCGCCTTCACCTCCGCCTCGAACACGGTGACCTCGGCCGTCCCCGGTCTCTCCCTCGTCCTCAAGGCCACTACCGGCGGTAGCCCGGTGACCGTGACCGTGGGCGCCCCCGAGCCCGACCGAGAGGCGGTCAAGGCCGCCGTCCAGACCTTCGTCGAGCGCTACAACGCCCTCCTCTCCTTCGTCCAGTCGAAGCTCGGGGAGCGGCGATCGGCCGGCGACCCCACCAAGGGCGTCCTCGCCGGGGACAGCGGCCTTGTCTCTCTGCTCGCCCGCCTGCGCCAGGCCGTGGCCGACCCCCTGTCGCCAGCCCCGGGGACGTTCTCCTCCCTGGCCGAGGTGGGGATCTCCACCGGCGCCCCCACCGGCTCGGGCTCGCTCGACGCCGACGCGGTCTCGGGCCGCCTCGTCCTCGACACGGCCGCCCTCGACCGGGCCCTCTCCGCCTCGCTCGCCGACGTCAAGGCCCTGTTCGCCGAGGTCACCGGAAGCTACGACAGCGAGGGCCTGAGCCTGCGCCTCGACCGCCTCCTCGACCCCTGGCTGAGCGGCGACGGCTCCAGCCAGCCGATCGTGCAAGCGAGGCTGGACGGGGACCAGGCGGTGCTCGACTCCCTCGCCTCCCGCCGGGCCGAGCTAGAGCGGCGGCTGAGCGAGCGGGAGAAGGCGTTGCGGGCCCAGTTCGCCGCCCTGGAGACGATCCTCCAACAGGCCCAAAGCCAGGGGGCCTGGCTCTCTGCCCAGCTTGCCCAGCTGACCGGGGGGCGCTAGCCCTCCTCAAGTCCCGCCCCCGCCGGCCGACTACCAGGCCGTGCACGCCGCCGACCAGGCCTACAAGGCCTCGAGCATCCTCACCGCCCCGCCCGGCCGCCTGGTGGTGATGCTCTACGACGGGGCCATCCGCTTCCTCCGCCAGGCGACGCGGGCCATGGAGGAGGGACGCCCCGAGCAGGCCCGCCAAGGGATGCGCCGGGCCCAGGCCTGCATCGACGAGCTCAACGTGTCCCTGGACATGGGCCAGGGCGACATCCCGGCCCAGCTTCGCGCCGTCTACCTCTTCTGCAAGCGGCAGCTCCAGGAGGCCAGCCTGCGCCGCCGGCCGGAGCAGGTGGCTCCCGTGGTCGAGCTCCTGGGAGAGCTGCGAGAGGCATGGGAGACGATCGCCACCCGAGCCGAGCGCCCCTCGGTCCCCAGCTCGTAGCGGGCTGGGAGCGGCTGGCCCGCCTCGCCCAGGCCCAGGACGCAGCCCTGGCCCAGGGGCGCTGGCAGGAGGCGCGCGACCTCGCCCAGGAGGCCCAGGACCTGGCCGCCTCGCTCCCCTACCTTCCCCCTGAGGCCGAGCCTGAGGCCCGCAAGGCCCAGGCCCTGCTCGTAGCCGTGGCGGCGCGGGCGAGCGCCACCCTGGACGAGGTCGGAGCCGAGCTCCGCGCCCTCGGCCGTAGGCGGCAAGCAGCCCGGGCCTACCTGGCGGCCTCCTCCTCTCCGGCCCCCGGCGGCTCCCGCTCAACCGCGCCCGAAGCCGGTCGATAACGGGGACGACCTCGAGGAGCGAGGTCGAGGAGAGCCCAGGGACGGGCGAGCGAGCTCTTCCCCACGCCGTGGCACTCTTCGACGTCACCCAAGCAGCGCTGGAGCGAGCCCTGGTGGGGGCCTCTTTCCGCCAGTCCCTCATCGCCGGCAACATCGCCAACGCCAACACCCCCGGCTACAAGCGCCGCGACCTCGACTTCGCCTCCGCTCTTGCCTCCGCCCTCGACCGGGGAGCCTCCTCCGCCGACATCGAGGCCCTCCGCTTCCTACCCCGGGTCGACGGGGCGACGAGCGTCCGCGCCGACGGCAACAACGTGGACATCGACGCCGAGATGGCCGCCCTGCACGAGACCAGCGTCGCCTACCAGGCCCTGGTGGCGGTGGCCAAGGCTCGCCTGCGCATGCTCGAGGTGGCGGCCGGACGGGCGCGCTAGATGGGGCTCTTCGACGCCATCCGCATATCCGCCTCGGGCATGACGGCCGAGCGGCTCCGCCTGGACGTGGTGGCCGAGAACCTGGCCAACGCCAACTCCACCCGCACCCCCGAGGGCGGCCCCTACCGGCGCAAAGAGGTCGTGCTCGAGCCGCAGGGGTTCGCCGACGTCCTGGCCGGGGTGCGGGTGGCGGCGATCGTGGCCGACCCCAGCCCTCCCAAGCGGGTGTACGACCCCACCCACCCCGACGCCGATCCCCAGGGCTACGTGTCGCTCCCCAACGTCGACCTCGTCACCGAGATGGTCGACCTCGTCACCGCCAGCCGCGCCTACGAGGCCAACGTGCAGGCCCTGAGTACCGCCAAGCAGATGTACCTGCGAGCCCTCGACCTCCTCCGCTGATGACCCTCTCCCCCGTCGACACGGTCGCTCTCGACGGCGCCACAGGTCTCGGCGACCTCGCCTTCCCCTCCCTGGGCGAGGTCGTCGAGACCCCCTCCTCCGCAAGCGCCGCAGGCTCCTCCGCAGGCTCGGACGGCTTCGTGAGCGAGCTGGCCGCGGCCCTCGATCGTCTGGCCGCGCTCGAGCGGGAGGCCACCGCCCAGGCCCAGGCCCTCGCCACCGGCCGAGCAGAGGACGTGACCAGCGTCGTCCTGGCCGTGGAGCGGGCCTCGTTGGCGCTCCAGCTCGCCGCCCAGGTGCGCGACCGAGCCGTGGAGAGCTACCAGGAGCTCTTCCGGATGCAGATCTAGCCCCATGCAGGTC
>CAZQRA010000044.1:0-17373 GCA_964595575.1 uncultured Gaiellales bacterium | reverse complement strand
CCAGTCCAGCCCTCCCTGCCCGTGATCGAGCCCCCTCCCGCCACCTCGAACGACGGCCTCCCGTGATCGACTTCTCCCGCCTCCGCGACCTGTGGCGCGACCTGGGCGCCAAGGGCCAGCTCACCATCGTGGCGAGCGGCATCCTCGTCCTCGCCACCGTCTTCCTCCTCTACCGCTACTCGGGAGGCCCGTCCTACGCCACCCTCGCCTCCGGCCTCGACCCCGCCCAGGCAGCCCGGGCGGCTAAGGCCTTGGAGAGCGCCGGCATCCCCTACCGCCTGGGCTCGGGCGGCTCCAGCGTGTCTGTCAAGGAGAAGGACCTGTCGGCGGCCAGGCTGGCCCTGGCCGAGAAGGGAGCCCTCCCCGGCGGCCACGTGGGGTTCGAGCTCTTCGACCGAAAGAGCCTGGCCGTCACCGACTTCCAGCAGCGGGTGAACTACCAGCGCGCCCTGGAGGGCGAGATCGCGCGCACCATCGAGCAGATCGAGGGCGTGCAGGGCGCCCAGGTGCAGCTCGTCCTGCCCGAGGAGTCGGTCTTCGCCAATGAGCAGGGGAAGGCGAGCGCCGCTGTTCTCCTCACCGCGGGCCCCCTCGACTCGGGGACGGTGCGGGCCGTCGCCCAGCTCGTCGCCTCTAGCGTCAAGGACCTCTCCCCCAGCCGGGTCACCATCACCGACTCCGCCGGGCGCCTCTTGTGGCCGGGAAGCGACGCCGGGGCCGGCCCGGGCACGCTGGCCAAGCTGGAGGCGGAGCAGGCCTACGCGAGCCAGCTCTCGAGCCAGATCAACGCCCTCCTCGCCTCCACCCTGGGGGCAGGCAAGGCCCAAGCCCGGGTGCACGCCGACCTCTCCCTGGACACCACCGAGATCGCCAAGGTCACCTACGCCGGCAAAGGCGTCCCCCTCCAGTCCCAGACGGAGACGGAGACCCTGGGAAGCAAGGGCCAGGCGGCGCTGCCCCCCTCGGGGGTGTCGGGGAACGTCCCCTCCTACGCCGGCACCGCCGCCTCCGGGGGCCAGTCCTCGTACGACCGGAAGACCGAGACCACGACCTACGGGGTAGGAAAGACGGTGGAGCGCACGACGGTCGCCCCCGGCCAGGTCAAGCGCCTGGACGTGGCCCTCCTCGTCGACCGCTCCGTTCCCGACGCCGAGGTCGCCTCCCTGCGCTCGGCCGTGGCCAGCATGGCTGGCATCGACCGCGCCCGCGGCGACACCCTATCCGTGGCCAAGGTCGACTTCGCCGAGCCCGTCGCGCCCCCCAAGGGAGGTGGCCCTCTCGGCATGGTGGGCCGCTTCGCGGGGCCGGCCAAGACCGCGGGCCTCGTCCTAGGCGCCCTCCTCTTCCTCGTCTTCGTCGCCCGCAGCCTGCGCCGCCGGGAGCAGGAGGAGGTCGCCCCCGAGCCCACCTGGCTGCGGGAGATCGAGGCCTCCTGGCCCATCCGAGAGCTCGAGGCTCCCACCATGCGCATCGAGGTCGACCCCGAGACCCAGCGGCGGGCGGCCCTCCGCGGCGAGCTGGAGGAGATCGCCCGTAGCCAGCCGGAGCAGGTGGCCATGCAGGTGAGCCAATGGATGCGGGAGTAGCCGAGGTCCAGCCGGCTCCCGAGCAGCCCAAGGGAGAGCCCAAGGGGGAGCTCGCCCCCCGCTCCTCCCCGCCCCGCTCGCAGCTTCCCGGGATGCGCAAGGCCGCCATCCTGCTCGTCTCCCTGGGCCCGGAGGCGGCGGCGGAGGTGTTCAAGCACCTCAAGGAGGACGCCGTCGAGAAGCTGACCATCGAGATGGCCCGCATCCGCTCCATCGCCCCCTCGGAGGAGGAGGCGGTTCAGCGGGAGGTGCTAGAGAACGCCTACGCTCGGGGCTGGGTCGGCTCCGGGGGCATCGCCTACGCCCGCGAGGTCCTCGTACGGGCCTTGGGCGAGCGGCGGGCCGACGACATCCTCTCCCGCCTGGCCACCGTCATCGAGCAGACCCCGTTCGAGTTCCTGCGCGGCACCCCTCCCGACCAGGTGTACGCCTTCTTGCGCGGAGAGCATCCCCAGACCATCGCCCTCGTGCTCGCCAACCTCCCCTCCAGTGAGCTGGCCGCCCAGGTGATGCAGCTCATGCCGCCGGAGGAGCAGGCGGAGGTGGCCGTGCGCATCGCCCTCATGGGCCACACCTCCCCCGAGGTGGTGAAGGAGGTGGCGGCGGTCGTCCGGGACAAGGTGAAGACCATCCTCCAGCACGACTACGAGGCGGCAGGAGGAGCCGAGGCCCTGGCCCAGATCCTCAACTCGGCCGACCGGGCTACCGAGCGCAACATCCTCGAGTACCTGAGCCAGCGCGACCCCGAGCTGGCCGAGCACGTGCGCTCCCTCCTCTTCACCTTCGAGGATCTCCTCAAGCTCGACGACCGCTCCATGCAGCTCGTCCTCAAGCAGGTCGAGACCAAGGACCTGGCCTTGGCCCTGCGGGGAGCGACCGAGGAAGTGAAGGAGTGGATCCTGGCCAACATGTCCGAGCGGGGAGCCCAGATGCTCCAGGAGGAGATGGAGTACATGCCGCCCCAGCGCCGGCGGGTGGTCGAGGAGGCCCAGTCGAAGATCGTCGCCGTCGTCCGCAAGCTGGAGGAGGAAGGCGAGATCTTCATCGCCCGGGGCGGCGCCGACGAGGACGAGCTCATCGGCTGAGATGGCCGCCGAGCCCTACGCCCTGCCAGAGCTGGACGGCGCCGGCGTCGCCGGCTCCGACCACGCCCCCTCGACCGCCCTCCTCTCCCAGGCAGCCGAGGAGGCCCGCCGCCGGGGCTACGAGGAGGGCCTGGCCCAGGGGCGGGAGGAGATCGAGTCCGCCTGCCGGGCGCTCGCCGCCGCCGCCCGCCGCGTCGAGGAAGAGGCTCGAGCCCTGGCCCAGGCGGCGGAGCGACGGGCGGCCGAGCTGGCCATCCTCGTGGCCGAGAAGATCGTCGCCGGGACCCTCGCCCTCGACCCAGGACGGGTGGTGCCCATCGTCTCCCACGCCCTCCGCCGGGTGGCGGCCGACGACCGGGTGGTGGTGGCGGTGAGCCCTCACGACCTGGAGACGGTGCGGGCGGCGGAGGCCGACCTCGCCCGCCAGCTCGCCACCCACACCCGCCTGGAGATCGTCCCCGACCGCCGGGTGGAGCGGGGAGGCTGCGTCGTCACCACCAGCGTGGGGGAGATCGACGCTCGGGTCGACGAGCAGCTGGCCCGCGCCCGCGAGCTGGTGGCGGAGGCCCTGACTGAGGACGCCACCTCCCATGGTTAGCCCGACTCTCGACCGCTGCCTGGAAGCGGTGGCCGCAGCCGACCTTGCCCGCCACCGGGGTCGGGTCACCAACCTCATCGGCCTCGTGGTGGAGGCGACGGGGCTTCGGGCGGAGGTGGGCGAGATCTGCCACATCGACGGCGGGCGTACCCGGGCTCCCATCCCGGCCGAGGTGGTGGGGTTCCGGGACGGGCGCACCCTCCTCATGCCCCTGGGCCCGCTGCAGGGGATCGGGCCCGGCCGCACGGTCACCCCCACCGGGCGCTCGCTCCAGCTGCCCGTGGGAGACGCCCTCCTCGGCCGGGTCGTGGACGGCCTGGGCCGACCGCTGGACGAGGGCCCTCCCCTCCAGGATCTCGCTCTGCGTCCCCTGGTCGCCGCTCCTCCCAGCCCGCTGCGGCGGGCGCGCATCGACACCCGCCTGGGGCTGGGCGTGCGCGCCCTGGACGCCCTCGTTCCCTGCGGCCGGGGGCAGCGCCTGGGCATCTTCTCCGGCTCGGGGGTGGGCAAGTCCTCCCTCCTGGGCATGATCGCCCGCAATACGAGCGCCGACGCCAACGTCATCTGCCTCGTGGGGGAGCGGGGACGGGAGGTGCGGGAGTTCCTGGAGCGGGACCTCGGCTCCGCCTTGGAGCGGAGCGTGGTCGTGGTCGCCACCTCCGACGAGCCCGCTCTCGTGCGGGTGAAGGCGGCCTTCACCGCCCAAGCGGTGGCGGAGCACTTCCGCGACCAGGGCCTGCACGTGCTCCTGATGATGGACTCCCTCACCCGGTTCGCCATGGCCCAGCGGGAGATCGGCCTGGCGATCGGCGAGCCCCCCGCCGCCCGGGGCTACACGCCCAGCGTGCTCGCCCTCCTCCCCCAGCTCCTCGAGCGGGCAGGCACCGCCGAGCGGGGATCCATCACGGGCCTCTACACCGTCCTCGTGGAGGGAGACGACCTCAGCGAGCCCGTGGCCGACGCCGCCCGCTCGATCATGGACGGCCACTGCGTCCTCTCCCGGGAGCTTGCCCACCGGGCCCACTACCCGCCCATCGACGTCCTCCAGTCCGTCTCCCGCCTCGCCCACGAGATCACCCCTCCTCCCGTGCTCGCCGCCGGCGCCCGGCTGCGGGAGCTTCTGGCCGTCTACCGAGCCAAGGAGGACCTCATCGCCGTGGGGGCCTACGCCCGTGGCAGCGACCCCGCGGTGGACGAGGCCATCGAGCGGCTCCCCGACATTGAGCGCTTCCTGCGTCAGGGGCTGGACGAGCGCGTCTCCGCCCAGGAGGCGGACGCCGTCCTGCTCTCCCTCTTCCCCGGGGAGACGAGGGATCAGGCGAGCACGTCCACGAGCGGGGGCGGGGGCTCGACCCCGGCCGACTCGTAGAGGGAGAGGGCGCTCGTCCAGCTCGGCGGGAGGAGCGGGTAGGCGCGGTACCAGCACCAGGACCACGACTCCTGCCCGCGTCCGTCCCGGCCGAAAGCCGCCCGAGCGGACAGCCCCCCGGCCCCCGCCAGGGGAGACACGCGGCTGTGGGCGATGGGTAGGAGCTCGACTCCCACGTCCCCCCTTTCCCGGTCCCTCTCTCTCCGTGTAGCACGCCCCGGGGCCGGCGACCATCCCCCGTTCGAGGGAGCGCCCTCACGCTCTCTTCGCTCAGATCGCCGCCTCGGCGGCCGATTACCTGCGGGCGAGCACGATGCAGGCGCCTGCCCTGACTGTCCTTGTAGCTTGCTTCCCTCGTCTCGGGGATCGGGCATCGAAGAGGAGGCATCGGGGATGAGCGTCGCTCTACCCCACGACGAGTACGTGCTCTTCTGCGAAGGCCTGCGGGCGCTCTGCCACGTCGACCTCCTCCAGTACCGCCGCCGCCAGATAGAGCGAAGCGTCCGCTCCCTCGCCGCGCGACGCGGCAGCCGCAGGCTGATCGAGTACCTGGCCCTCCTGCGCACCCGAGAGGAGGAGCTGGAAGCGTTCCTCGACCGCGTGACCAGGAACGCCTCCGGGCTGTGGCGAGATCCTGAGCAGTGGGAGCTCCTGGCCGGCCAGCTGCTCCCCGAGCTGGCCGCCTTCGGCCGCATTCGCGCCTGGAGCGCCGGCTGCTCCTACGGTGCCGAGGTCTACACCCTGGCGGCGGTGGCGCTGGACACGGCGCCGAGCGCTCGGATCTCCATCAAGGGTACGGACATCGACGCCCGCATGATCGCCCGCGCCGTGGTGGGACGCTTCAGCGACGAGGACGCGAGGGAGGCGCCGCCCCAGCTCCTCCGGCGGTACTTCGAGCCGGAGGGAGACGGCTGGGTCGCGGGCGAGGAGCTGCGAGCCGTCGTCTCCTTCGAGACGAGGGACCTCCTGCGCATGTCCTATCCCTCGGCCCACTACGACCTCGTGCTCTGCCGTGACACCGCCGTCTCCTTCACAGACCTCGCCCGCGACCAGCTCCACGCCCGCCTGGCCCAGTCCCTCCGGCCCGGCGGCTACCTGGTGGTGGGCGCCGCCGAGCGCGTCTCCTCCCCGAAGGCCTGCCGGCTCGTCCCCGCCTACCCGTCCGTGTACCGGAGGTCCTGAGGTGGATACCGCAGCCCACCCGCAGACAGCCGGGGAGGAGCAGGCCCAGGAAGCCGAGGAGACCCAGGAAGCCGAGGAGGCCCGGTCTCCGGCCGAGGAGCGACAGCCCCCTGGGCAGCATCGCAGCCCGGGGCGGCACCCTCGCCGCCTACGGGAGATCGACTTCTCGCGCCCCACGAAGTTCAGCCAGGACCAGCAGCGTCGCGTCGCCCGGGAGCACGAGGACTTCTGTCGCTCCGCGGCCACCCAGCTCTCGGCCGAGCTGCGACACCCCATCCACCTCGAGCTTCTGCACGTGAGCCAGCTCACCTGGCTCTCTGCCCTGGCCGACATCCCGCAGCCTTCGATCTACGCGGTGCTAGGAGTCAAGCCTTTGGGTACCCGCATGCTCCTCTCCGCCGAGCTGGGCATGCTCCGCCGGTTGATCGCTCGCCTCCTCGGCGGCATCGACGGCGACCGGGAGCAGAGGCAAGCCTTGACCGAGATCGAGCTCGCCCTCGCCAGGCGCCTCCTCGGGAGCCTCGTAGCCCCCCTGTCCCTGACCTGGATGGACCTCCTAGGCGTGGAGCTCGAGCTCGAGGACCTGGAGGCCCAGCACCAGTCCATCCAGCTCGCGCCTCCCAGCGAGCCCTCGCTGGTCGTGACCGTGGAGTTGCGGGAGGGAGACTCCTCCTCCACTCTCTCGCTCCTCGTCCCCTACCGGGCGATCGAGCCCGTGGCCGGCCGCCTGCAGGGCAGCCTCCACTACGGCGGCCCGATCTCCGCCGCCGACCCTGAGGGAGCCGCGATGCTGAGGGCAGCGCTGTCCGCCGTCGAGGTGGAGGTGCGAGCGGAGGTCGCGAGCGTGGAGACGAGCATCGGAGATCTCCTCGCCCTCCGCCAGGGCGACCTCGTCCGCCTCGGCGCCTGCCCGGAGGCAGGCGTCGCCCTCCTCGTGGGCGAGCGCCTCGTCTACCGAGGGCGCCCGGGCAGGGTGGGAAGGCGCCGTGCCGTGCTCGTTCTCCCCCGGGGGGAGAGATGAGGAGAGAGCAGGCCCTTCTCCACCTCGCGAGCTCGACTGCCGAGGCGGCGGGCTCCGTCCTCGCGAACCTCGCGCCCGGCCAGGTAGAACGGGGCACCCCCTCGCTGGTCCCGCAAGGTCAGAGCCCTTTTCAGGAGATCACCTACCCAGCCGTCGCCTGCTCGGTCCGTTACGTGGACGGGGTCGCCGGCACCACCGTCTTCGTCTTCAGCCTCCTCGGGGCGCGGCGGCTCGCCGCCCTCGTGCGAGGCTCTGCCCCTCCAGCCTCGACCCAGGGCGAGCTCACGGAGCCGGAGCTGGCCGCTGTCAGCGAGGCCATGAGCCAGATGATGTCGGCGGCAGCAGCGGAGGCCGCCAAGGTGCTGGGCCACGCGATCGAGATTGGGCCCCCGGACACCCGGGTGCTAGAGCGGTCTACCCAAGCAGAGGAGCTCTTCGAGCTCACCCCCTGGGCCGCCACCGTCTCCTTCACTTTCGCTGGAGAGCCGGGATGCCTCGTTCAGCTCGTACCCAACGCCTTCGTCGTGCGCATGGCGAAGGCCCTCGACGAGCTAGGCGCAATGGCCTCCGGAATCGAGGGAGGGGAAGGAGGGCTGCCTTCCCAGGCCCTGTGTCACCTCTCGGTTCGCCTCTCAGCCGAGCTGGGACGAGCGCGCCTTCCCGTAGGACACGTCGGCGCCCTGGCCGGTCGCGTCGTCGAGCTCGATCGGGCCGCCGACGACCCCATCGACGTGCTCGTGAACGGTCATCCGTTCGCGCGGGGCCGGCTGGTCGTCGCCGACGGCGAGTGGGCGATCCGTATCGAGGAGCTCGCTCTCCCCCTGGAGGCGCTGACCTCGCCGCGCGGAAAGGAGTGACGCGAGGGGCGAGAGGGGCCACCGTGTCCGGGAACGAGGGCGCCCCTTCCCGGCCACGCTGGTGAGCGACACCCTCTGGGCCGCGACGCCGCCCAGACGGAGGCTTCAAGCTGGCCGCCTAGCCTCGGTCAGCCGGTGCGGTCGCTACCATGCCTGCCCAGCCAACGACGAGCGACCCAGTCGAGTCCTACGCCGCATGCCGCAGCGATCCGCGCGACGAGACAGCCCCGGCCGCGACCAGGGCCGGCGCCGTGGGCAGCCCAGCTGCGTCGTCGTCGACGACCACCCAGCCGTGCTCGACGCCTTGGGGCGGCTCTTGGCCGGTGCCGGCCTGCGGGTGGCCGCCCTCGCCTCTCGGGTCGATGAGGCGCTCGAGGCTGTCGAGACAGAGCGGCCCGACCTGCTCGTGTGCGACATCCGCCTGGGGGAGGAGAGCGGGATCGACCTCGTTCGCGAGATCGTCCGCCTGGACGCGGCCACGGCGGCGCTCGTGTACACGGCCTACCCCGACTGGGCCCTTGCCCAGGAGGCGCTCGACGCCGGGGCGCGAGGCTTCGCGCTCAAGGACGCCCCCCTGGCGGAGCTTCTCCGCGCCATCGACATCGTGCGCGAGGGGGGCATCTACATCGACGGCTCCCTCGCCCGTCGCCTCCTGGCGGAGGGGGCGAGCGAGCGGCCGCCCCTCACCCAGCGGGAGCGCGAGGTGCTTCGCCTTCTCGCCGACGGCCTGCGCACCGAGGAGATCGGCCGGCGACTCTTCCTCTCCCCCGCCACCGTCAAGGTCCACGTCGTCAAGGCGCTGCACAAGCTCGGGGCGCGCACCCGATCCCACGCCGTCGCCACCGCCCTGCGCACCGGCATCATCTCCTGAGCCGCCCAGGGGCGACGACTCCCCCGGTAGGCGAGAGGCCCGCGGCCCAGGGTGAGGCCATGGCGACCGCGGCCGCCATCACCGGGTGCTTCGGCTCCTGGCCGACGGCCTCTCCTCGCGGGCCATCGCCGAGCGACTGGTGATCTCGCCGGAGACGGTCCGAAACCACGTGCGCGGCATCCATCGGGCCCTCGGCTGCCACAGCCGCCTGGAGGCGGTGGCGGCGGCCCGACGCCTCGGCCTCATCCGCTAGGCCGCACGCGGGCTTGGCGCCGCCCGGCCCGCTCGCTCACCCGGCCCAGGCAAGGGCTCTGCCCTCGGAGCGGCTGCGGGCATCCAGGCGCAGGCCCAGCTCCTCGGCCACTGCCAAGGCTTGCTCGTACTCGCGCCGGCGGAGGCCGCGAGCGATCTCCAGGTACTCCCCGTCCCTCCCCACTCGACCCGAGACGTAGTACTGGGACATGAGGTTGACGTAGGTCCCGGGACCCAGCTCCTCGGCCACCCAGCGCAGGATCGCCTCCGTCTCGTCCAGGAGGCCGGGCATGACCAAGTGGCGGAGGAGGAGGCCGCGGCGGGCGAGCCCGCGCTCGTCCAGGACGAGGTCGCCGACCTGGCGGTGCATCTCCCGGATCGTCTCCCTGGCCACGTCCGGGTAGTCGGCGCGCTTGAGGTAGCGACGGGCCCGCTCCCTCGTCCACAGCTTGAAGTCGGGCATGTAGATGTCGACCACGCCCTCCATCAAGCGCAGGCTGTCGAGCGAGTCGTAGGCGCTCGTGTTGTAGACGATGGGCAGGCGCAGGCCGCCGGCGACCGCATGGGGCATGGCCTCCAGGATCTCGGGCACGACGTGCTCGGGCGTCACCCAGTTCACGTTGTGGCAGCCGAGGGCCTGCAGCTCCAGCATGAGCTCGGCCAGGCGAGGAGCGGTCACCTCCTCCCCCCGCACATGCCAGGAGATGTCCCAGTTTTGGCAGAAGACGCAGCGGAGGTTGCACCCGGAGAAGAAGATCGTCCCCGAGCCCCGCCAGCCGCGCAGGCAGTCCTCCTCCCCGAAGTGGGGGAAGGCGGAGGCGACCACGGCCCGGCGGCCGATGCCGCACAGCCCCCGCTCGTCCGCCCCCCGATCGACCTTGCACAAGCGGGGGCAGACCCGGCAGCGCCCGCCCAGGAGCTCGAGCGCCTGCTCGGCCCGGGCCTCGAGCTCGGCTACCCCCAGCCCCAGGTACGACGGCCACGACGCCCTCACGCGGTCACTGTAGCGACAGCCCGCGGCGGGCGAGCAGGGCGAGCCCCCGGCTCACGGGTCACGGGTATCCGCCCTCGCTCGAGCGGGCATCGTGGTTTTCTGCCGAGCCTCGATCCGGCCTCCCCCGGACGCACCGGGGCCGGATCGGCGCAATCATGTACGTGGTATTCGTCGCGTGGAAAGGAGGGGCCATGATCGGCGAGATCGCGGTCATCCCCCAGATCGCAGGCCCGGCTCGGAGCGTGGTAGCCAAGGCCGTGGCCGAGATCGCGGCCCAAGGGCTTCCCTACCAGGTGGGCCCGGCGGGCACGAGCGTGGAGGGGGACCTGGAGGCCATCTTGAGCGCCGTCCGCGCCGTCGAGCGACGGCTCCGAGCCGACGGCATCGAGCGGGCGGTGATCGAGGTGCGACTGCAGCTCGAGCCCCACCCGGAGACCCTCGCCCACCAGGTCGAGGGTCTCGCGGTCGAGGCGGCGTGAGGGAGTCGCGGCGAGGGAAGGAGGAACCATGGACGAACGAGCTCGACGCCGGCCCTGGCGGGAGGCCCTGCGCAGGGCGGGGGCGTTCGCTGCCGGGGCGGCCATCGGCGCCGCCGCCGGGGCGGGGCTTGCCTACCTGCTCGATCCTGACCTGGGGAGGCGCAGGCGCCGGCTCCTCGAGCAGCGCGGTAAGGCCCTTGCGCGCCGCCGGGCGAGGGCGGTCGCCCGAGTCGCCCGGGCGGGAGCCCTGAAGGCCGTGGGCAAGACGCGGGGCCTTCTCCACCGCGCCTGGCGCCGGCCCAAGGAGCCGCCGGACGACGTCACCCTGGCCCACAAGGTGGAGACGGTCCTCTTCCGCGACCACGCCGTCCCCAAGGGGAAGATCAGCGTGAACGCCGAGAGCGGAGCGGTGTTCCTGCGGGGCGAGGTGGAGCGGCCGGAGCTCATCCGCGACCTCGAGCAGCGGGTGCGCTCGATCGAGGGGGTGCGCAAGGTCGAGAACCTCCTCCACCTGCCGGGCACGCGGCCGCCTGCCCGCCGCGGGGGGAGGCTCCTCGGTGACTGACCCCTCGGGCATGGCGGCCTGGCTCGCCCCTGGGCCCCTGTTCGAGGACCGGGTGCACGCCGGCCACCTCCTGGCCGGCGAGGTGGAGCGCCTGGTCCTGCCCGACCCGGTGGTCATCGGGCTCGCCCGCGGCGGCGTGATCGTGGCCGCCGAGATCGCCCGGCGGCTGAAAGCTCCCCTCGACGTCCTGGCCGTCCGCAAGGTGGGCCATCCCTGGCAGCCCGAGTACGCCCTGGGAGCCGTCACCCCGGGGGAGGACGGGGTCTACATCCGCAGCCACGACGGCCTCACCGACGAGGAGCTGGAGCGGGCGGTGGCCGAGGCCAAGCGCAAGGCCGACGAGCTCGACCGGCGCCTGCGCCCCGGTCGGCCCCCCATCGACCTCGCCGGCCGCGCCGCCCTCCTCGTCGACGACGGCCTCGCCACCGGCGCTACCATGGTTGCTGCCTGTCGCTTCGCCCGCAGCCGAGGGGCGAGCCGGGTGGTGGTGGCCGTCCCCGTGGGAGCGGCCCAAAGCGTGCAGGCCTTGCGCCAGGAGGCCGACCGGGTGGTGTGCCCCCACCCTCTGGAAGACTTCTTCGCGGTGGGAATCTGGTATCGATCGTTCGAGCAGGTGGAAGACGAGGACGTTCTCCGGGTGCTCGAGGAGGCCGAGAGACGATGACCAGGGCAGTCGAGGAGCTCCTCCAGCAGGCAGAGGGGGACGGCTTCGTGCGCCTGTCCCAGATCGAGGAGCTGGGCCTGGGCGACGAGGAGGCCGAGGACCTCTACGAGCTCCTGGAGGCCCGGGGGGTGGAGGTGCGGGACGACGTGGGCCGCGAGGAGGCCCCGGCGGTCACCTACGCGAACGGCGACCTGGCGGAGGTGACCACCGACGCGCTCCAGCTCTTCCTCAACGAGGTGGGCCGCTACCCCCTCCTCACCGCCCGGGAGGAGGTGGAGCTGGCCAAGCGCATCGAGCGGGGCGACATCGCCGCCAAGCACCGCATGATCACCTCCAACCTGCGGCTGGTGGTATCCATCGCCAAGCGCTACCAGGGCCAGGACCTGGCCCTGCTCGACCTCATCCAGGAGGGCATCTTCGGGCTCATCCGGGCCGTGGAGAAGTTCGACTGGCGGCTCGGCTACAAGTTCTCCACCTACGCCACCTGGTGGATCCGGCAGGCGATCCAGCGCGGCATCGCCAACCGGGCGCGGTCGATCCGCATCCCCGTCCACGTCGCTCAGCTCGAGCGCCGGATCGCCCGCGTGGAGCAGGAGCTGGCCGGTCGCCTCGGCCGAGCCCCCAGCGACGAGGAGATCGCCGAGGCGGCGGGCCTTCCCCTCGACCAGGTGGCGACCGTGCGGGCGGCGCCGCGGGCGGTGGCCAGCCTCGACCGGCCGGTGGGCGAGGAGGAGGAGTCCGCCACCCTGGGCGAGTTCATCTCCTCGGAGGCGGCCGAGCCGGCGGAGGAGGTGCACGTCAGCCTCCTGGTGGAGCGGCTGCAGGGGGCGGTGGCTGCCCTGCCCGAGCAGGAGCGGCGGGTGATCGAGCTGCGCTACGGCATCGGCGGCGGCGAGCCCCAGACCGCCGCCCAGACGGCCCGCCTGCTCGGGCTGAGCAGGGCCCAGGTCGAGGAGATCGAGCGGGCAGCCCTGGAGCGGCTGTCCCTAGAGCGGGAGCTCCAGGCGCTGCGGGAGGCAGCCTGACCGCCGTGGCCCGACCCAGGCACCCCTTCCTCCGGCTGGAGCTGGAGCAGATCGTGGCCGAGTACCACCACCTCCGGGCCGAGCACCGCCGAGCCGGCCCCGAGAGCTCCGTCCGCAGGCACATGGAGGCCCGGCTCGAGGAGCTCGACCGCCGCTTCCAGCGCCTGCTCGAGGAGTGGCTCCCCGAGGAGGAGCGGCAGGCCTGGCACGAGCACCTGCACGGGGAGGGACCGGCCCCGCCCGAGCCCGAGCCCATCCCGCCCCTCCTCTACAAGGGAAGAGCCGAGTCGGGGTCGGTGGTGGAGGTTCGCGAGCGCCGCGACGGCGACTGCGACGTCCTCGTAGACGGGACGCTGGTCGAGAGGGTCTCGGCCGAGGAGCTGAGGAACGAGCGGCGCGCTCCCCTCACCTTCCGGGTGGGCGACGAGGAGTTCCAGGAGGTGTTCACCGCTCCCCCGACCGCCCTGGACGCAGCCCGCGCCTACTTCTCCCGCCCCGAAGGGGAGCCCCCCTGGGAGCACGCCCTGGCCCTGGCCGCGGACGGGCTCATCGACCGCACCTTCGCCCTCACCGCCCGCGGTCGACGGTTCCTGGCGGCGGAGGAGGTAGGGGCATGACCGCCGTTCGCACCGAGGTAGTGCGGGTCGACAAGCCCGACGACCTCAACCTCATCCTGGGCCAGTCCCACTTCATCAAGACCGTCGAGGACCTGTACGAGGCGCTGGCGGGAAGCTCGCCCCACCTTCGCTTCGGGATCGCCTTCTGCGAGTCGTCCGGGCCCCGGCTCGTCCGCCGGGCTGGAAACGACGAGGAGCTGGTGGAGCTGGCGGTGCGCAACGCCCTCGCCATCGGTGCCGGCCACTCCTTCCTCGTCTTCCTGCGCCAGGGCTACCCGGTGAACGTCCTGAACGCCATCAAGGCGGTGCCGGAGGTGTGCCGCATCTTCTGCGCCACCGCCAACCCGGTGGAGGTGGTGGTGGCCGTCACCGACCAGGGGCGGGCGATCCTGGGGGTGGTGGACGGAGGGCCGCCGCTCGGGGTCGAGTCCGAGGAGGACGTCTCCGCCCGCCACGCCCTGCTCCGCACCCTGGGCTACAAGCTGTAGGCGATTCTGTGTACGTGCTTTGGGGAAGCCCCGATCCGGGGACTCCCCGACGCGGGCAGGCCCCCGGCGCGCTTCGCTGTCTTTCGATGCTCGTGACGATCGAGGCATTCGCCGCCCTGGTGGCGCTCCTGATCCTGGCTGCGCTCCTGGTCGTGGCCGGGGTCGGCTTCTTGCTTCCCTTCCTGCTCGTGGGCGTTGCGATCTGGCTGGGTCGCCTCCTCGCTGCCAGGCGGGGAGCGCACTAGCGGAGCCGGCGGATCACCGTCCCCGGGCGGCTGAGGGCTGCTCCTCCCTGAGGGCGCCTGCCCCCTCAGGAGAGCCGCACCCCTGCCTTCTCAAGCTGGTCGGCGATGCGCAGGTGGTCCTCGGTGAGGACGCGGGCGATGCTGTGGGCAATGGCGTGCACGGTGGGTACGCCCCCCTCTGCCCGCATGGCCTGGATCAGCTCGCGCTCCAGCTCGCGACGAAGCTCGGCCTCGCTGAGGCCGAGGGTCGGGCTCGGCCGATCCGCCTTGGCCATGGTCTCCTCCTTCCTCGAGCGGGTAGTTCCATCGTGCCCTTCCCTGCCCTCCCTGGAATCGGTCTTTGCCCTGACCGAGCCTCCGGGAAATCACGCAAGCGCGGTTCGCTCCAGACAAGGCATGATCGCCTCGTGGACAGAGGCGACTGGGATCGGCGCTGGCAGAAGCGGGCGGCCGAGGGCAAGCTCCATCCGGCCGACATCCTCGTCGCCGAGGTCGCCCACCTACCAGCGGGGCGAGCCCTCGACCTCGCCTGCGGGGCCGGCCGCAACGCCGTCTGGCTAGCCGAGCGGGGCTGGCGGGTGATGGCCGTCGACTTCTCCCCCGTGGCCTTGGCCATGGCCCGCGAGCACGCGGCCGAGCGGGGCGTGGAGGTGGAGTGGGTCGAGAGCGACCTGCGCGCCTACGAGCCCCCGCAGAGGGCCTTCGACCTCGTCCTCGTCCTCTACCTCCACGTGCCCCCCGAGGAGCGCCGGGCCGTCCTTGCCCGCGCCGCCGGGGCGCTCGCCCCCGGAGGCACCTTCCTGCTCGTCGGCCACCACCTCGCCAACCTGGGCACGAAAGCCCCTGGGCCCAGCGACCCCGCCGTGCTCTACACGCCCGAGGAGATCGCGGGCGAGCTTCCCGGCCTGAGGGTGATCCGGGCCCAGCGCGTGGCCCGCCCGGTCGTCGTCGACGACCGCCAGGCGGTCGCGATCGACGCCTTGGTGCGAGCGGTCTTCCTCCCGCCGTAGGAGGGCGCCGGGCTCCCTAGCCCAGGTTCTCCCGGTCCGGCAGCAGATCCCACTCCCCGCCGTCGCGGCAGGCGAAGGAATCCCAGTACCCGGGCGGCGCCGTGCGGCGGGTGTAGTTCAGGGCCAGGCGGCGGAGGTAGTCGGCCCGGGCCGGCGCCAGCCCCATGACCCGAGCGGCCACGGGCACGAGCTGGACGGCGTAGCAGTTGACCTGGGCCTCGTCCTCCAGCCCGTAGGCGTGGATCGCCTCGTGCAGCACGGTCGCCAGGCTGCTCGCCCGCCGCCCGGTGGGCGCTCCCCGGTCGAGCAGTCGCTGGGCGTCCTTGCACGCCCACGGCGAGAGGTGGATCCACCGCGGCTGGCGGCGGAGCCAGAAGGCCACCACCACCGCCCCGTGCTCGACCAGGTCGCCGCCCACGCTCGCCCGCACCGACCTGTAGTCGCTCGCCGTCCAGCAGGCGACGGCCAGCATCCGCGGCCGCTGGACGACCTTCCTCATGGTGGCGTACACGACCCGGGTGAGCGCCCGGTGCTTCACCGATCGCTCGCCGTCGAACCGCTCGGCGGACGGCAGAAGCGGCGCCGCGGCGTAGGTCCGCGCCGCCCGCAGCGTGAACCGGTAGGGGCCGTCCACGACATCCTCAAGCGACCAGCCGTCGGGGCTCCAGCGCGAGAAGGTAAGCCACCAGTAGTAGCTTCGGCCAGGCTCCAAGAGCACCGTGTCCACCGCGCAGGCCAGTCGCCCGCCGCCCAGGGGCTCGAGATCAAGCCCCGAGCAGCCGCCCACTACTCGACCGGCAGGCTCCCCGCTGCGTCTCCGTCGAGGGGAGTCCGAGACCCAGACGAAGGGGTCGAGGTCGTCTTGCTCCAGCACGACCACGATCTCGACCTCCTCCGGGGCCACGATGAAGCCGCTCGGGCCCACGACCACCGTGATCGTCTCCCCCCGCGGCGAGAGCCCGTAGCCCCCCAGGGCGGGCTCGGGAGCGAGGAGGAGAAGGAGAGCGAGTGCAGGGAGGCAGAGGGGGGCGAGGAGAGCGCGGGGCCACCTCCTCGCCGGTCGTCGGCGTCCAGTGGCGAGCCTTGGGGAAAGCGAGCCTGATGTCGCTTTCCCCTCGCGCGCCCGGCCCTGCCCCTGCTCCTCCCCGCCTGCCACGCTCATCCCTCGCACCCGATCCCGTCCCCGTCTCCGTCGAAGCCGTGCGGGTCGCGACCCACCACCCGAAAGCCCTTGTAGGGGATGTCCGAGCAGTCGAGGTCGGGCGGGTAGGGCGGGATGCAGACGCCGGGGTAGGAGGGGTCGCACTTGCCGCTTGCAGGCGGGGTCTTGGCCGCCGGGCCGCTCGGGCCGGTGGTGGCGGGAGCATAGGGATCGAGCCTGGTCGAGGGGCAAGCCTTCCACAGGCCGCGCTTGGCCGCCCGGGCGGCCTTGCCTTCCATGAGGAGGGCGGCGGCGTACTTGCCCCGCTCTCCCCGGTAGAAGTAGGGGGTAGCGGCTCCCCGGCGGACGAGCTCGAGGTTCACGTTCAGGCCCTTCCGCCACACGTAGCGGAGGAGCCTGCCGTAGCGGTCGACGGAGTCGAGCCTGGGATCTGCCTCCAGCCCCACGCGGCTCCCCGGGGGCGCGAGCTCGAGAAGCTCGTTCCGAGCCTGGCGGGAGTAGCACTCCCCCGAGCCGAGCTCAGGGGTGTCGATCTGGAGGAGGCGGACGCGCTCGCCGTCGGCAAGAGACAGGGTGTCCCCGTCGTAGACGGAGGCGACCACCCCCAGGGAGATCCGCCCCGGGGAGCTGGGAGCTGGGCCGGCCGGGCTCGCCCCGAGCAGGGCGAGGGTAAGTCCCACGGCACCCAGCGCCATGGCCAGGAGCAGCCTTGGCGATCGCTCCATCGCTCCCTAGTGTCGCCGAAAAGGACATGGCTTCTTACGCCGATCCTCCCGGTCCGTAAGAGCGATGCCCTCTCCTGTCGATCTTGGGGGCGTGAGGCCCACGCGCGTCCGATCCCTCGTTGCCGTGGCGGTCTTCCTCCTGGCCGCGCTGGCCGGCGTCCCCGCCCCGAAGGCCGACCCCATGCCGGTCTGGCTGACGATCTCGATCGGCTTCGCCGACTCGCTGATCGGGGGTGGCATCTCGGCGGCGATGCTCGGCGCCAACAAGGACGTCTCGAGCGCTGACTACTTCACGGTGCTCCTCTCCTCGATCCTGGCCGCCACCGTTCTCATCATCCTCTACCGGCGCTTCGAGCAGCTCGACCGCCTGCACGACGAGGGCGTGCTGACGGACGAGGAGTACGTGGAGAAGCGGCGGCAGATTCTCCGCCAGCAGCGCTCAGCCCCGTCGCTTCCCCGGCTCACGCACCAGCTGGATCCGCTCGCCACCGGGCGGCTGTCGCTCATCCGGTGAGCCCGATGATGACGCAGTGGAACAACGCGTCGCCGCCAAAGGTGATGTCGAACGAGCCTGAGCC
>CAZQRA010000043.1:20090-21822 GCA_964595575.1 uncultured Gaiellales bacterium | reverse complement strand
AAGAAGGTGATGAAGGAGATCACCCAGCGGGGCGACATCATCCTCTTCATCGACGAGCTCCACAACCTGGTCGGGGCCGGGGCCGCCGAGGGGGCGATCGACGCCGCCTCCATCCTCAAGCCTGCCCTCGCCCGGGGCGAGCTGCAGACGATCGGCGCCACCACCCTGGACGAGTACCGCAAGTACCTGGAGCGGGACGCCGCCCTCGAGCGCCGCTTCCAGCAGATCCGGGTGGAAGAGCCGACGGTGGAGGAGACGGTGCAGATCCTGCGCGGCCTCCGCGACCGCTACGAGGCCCACCACCGCTGCCGGATCACCGACGAGGCCCTGCACGCGGCCGCCACTCTGTCCGACCGCTACATCCAGGACCGGCACCTGCCCGACAAGGCCATCGACTTGATCGACGAGGCCGCCTCCCGCATGCGCATCCGCACCATGACCGCCCCTCCCCGCTACCGGGAGCTGGAGGAGGAGATCGAGAAGGTGCGCAAGGAGAAGGAGGAGGCGATCGAGGCCCAGGAGTTCGAGAAGGCGGCCAGCCTCCGCGACAAGGAGCGCAAGCTCACCCAGAAGAAGCGGGAGCTGGAGGAGCAGTGGCGCGACCAGGAGTCGGAGGTGCAGCCCGAGATCGGCGAGGAGGAGATCGCCGACGTCGTGTCCATGTGGACCGGCATCCCCGTGTTCAAGCTCACCGAGGCCGAGACCCAGAAGCTCCTGCGCATGGAGGACGAGCTGCACAAGCGGGTGATCGGCCAGCACGAGGCCATCGTGGCCGTGTCCAAGGCCATCCGCCGGGCGCGGGCCGGCATCAAGGACCCCAAGCGGCCCACGGGCTCGTTCATCTTCCTGGGCCCCTCGGGCGTGGGCAAGACCGAGCTTGCCCGCACGCTGGCCGAGTTCCTGTTTGGGGACGAGGACGCCATGATCCAGGTGGACATGTCCGAGTACATGGAGAAGCACTCGGTGTCGCGGCTGGTGGGCTCCCCGCCCGGCTACATCGGCTACGACGAGGGCGGCCAGCTCACCGAGGCGGTGCGCCGCCGGCCCTACTCGGTCGTCCTCCTGGACGAGATCGAGAAGGCCCACCCGGACGTGTTCAACATCCTCCTCCAGATCCTGGAGGACGGCCGCCTCACCGATGCCCAGGGGCGGAAGGTCGACTTCCGCAACACCATCGTCATCATGACCTCGAACATCGGGGCCAGCACCATCTCCAAGAACGTGTCCCTGGGCTTCTCCGTGGGCGACGACTCCGGGCTCTCCTACGAGGAGATGAAGGCCCGGATCACGGGCGAGCTCAAGAAGGTATTCCGGCCCGAGCTCCTCAACCGCATCGACGAGGTCATCGTCTTCCACAAGCTGACCAAGGAGGAGATCCTCCAGATCGTCGACCTCATGATGCGGCGGGTGCGCGAGCAGATCGCCGCCCACGAGGTCACCATCGAGCTCACCGACGCCGCCAAGGAGCTCCTGGTGGAGAAGGGCTACGACCCCACCATGGGGGCGCGGCCGCTGCGGCGGGCGATCCAGCGCTACATCGAGGATCCCCTGGCCGACTTCGTGCTGGGCGCCGAGCTCAAGCCGGGCTCGACCATCCTCGTCGACCGCAAGGAGGGCGAGGACGAGGTCTCGATCACGGTGGTCGCTCCCGCCCGCAGGCGGGAGAAGGTGACCGTGCCCCCGGACGAGCCGGTCGCGGGCGAGGAGTGAGAGGCAGCGCGGGCCGGGGAGT
>CAZQRA010000043.1:0-20080 GCA_964595575.1 uncultured Gaiellales bacterium | reverse complement strand
GCGCCCTCGGGCTAGGAGCCGCTCTGGGGGCGGGCCCACACGTGGGCTCCGCCCCAGTCGATCACGACCACGGGCTCGTCCCCCACCACCCAAGCGTCGTGGCCGGGAGCGAGCACGCTCACCTCGCCCGGGCTTACGTCGAGCTCGCTGCCGTCGGCCATGCGGATGCGGAGCGTTCCCGCCAGGTGGTACTTCTTCCCTGGCCCGCCCGCGCGGTAGGCCGTGCAGTAGGCTGGCGACGATGCGCATCCGCCATGCCCAGCCCTCCGACTACGGCAGGGTGATCCAGTACGTGGGCTCCTGGTGGCAGGGACGCGAGCGGGAGCCGGCCCTACCGCGGCTCTTCTTCGTCCACTTCGAGGGGACGACCTTCGTGGCCGAGGACGAGGAGGGGAGGTTGGTGGGCTTCCTGTGCGGGTTCCTCTCCCAGACGAGCCCCGAGGAGGCGTTCGTGCACCTGGTGGGGGTCGCTCCCGAGCGGCGGGGAAGCGGCCTCGGCCGAGCCCTCTACGAGCGGTTCTTCGAGGCAGCCCGGGCCCACGGCCGCAGCCTCGTCCGCTGCGTCTTGCCGCCCCAGGCAGAAGACGCCCTCGCCTTCCACCGCGCCCTCGGGTTCGAGGTGGAGCGGGTGGCCGAGGACTACGACGGCCCCGGGGAGGACCGCCTGCTCCTCGTGAAGCGGCTCTGAGGGAAAGACGGCGAGCGCTCCCCGGCGCGGGGTCGCCAGGGAGCTCAGGGCCGCGCGCATCCGGCGCGAAGTCGGCGCAGACGGTCGTCAGGACCTCCCCCTAGACTCCCAGCGTGGCCAGGCGAGCGGTCGTGTACGCCTGCAGCGCCTGCGGGCACTCCTCGGGGCGGTGGCTGGGTCGCTGCCCAGCCTGCGGCTCCTTCGGCACCTTGGTCGAGGAGAGCCTGGGGGAGCCGCGCCCGGCCCGAGCCGGCCGGGCCCGCCCGCCGGTTCCCCTGGGGGGCGTGGAGGCGGAGGAGGCAAGCCGCATCCCCACCGGCGTCCCCGAGCTCGACCGGGTGCTCGGGGGCGGCCTCGTGCCCGCCTCGCTCGTCCTGGTGGGGGGAGAGCCGGGGGTGGGAAAGTCGACCCTCCTCCTCATGGCCCTGGCCGCCATGAGCGAGAGCCGCCGGACGCTCCTCGTCACCGGGGAGGAGTCGCCGGCCCAGGTCAAGCTCCGCGCCGACCGCTTGGGGGGCGCTCTTCGGGTGGAGATCCTGGCCGAGACCGAGCTGGAGGCGGTCTGCGCCACCCTGGAGGAGGAGCGCCCGGAGGTGTGCGTGATCGACTCGGTGCAGACCCTGTACGCAGCCGAGCTCGGCTCCGCGCCGGGCTCGGTGGCGCAGGTGCGGGAGGCGACGGCCCGGCTCCTACGGGTGGCCAAGGAGCGGCGCATCGCCTGCTTCCTGGTCGGTCACGTCACCAAGGACGGTTCCGTGGCCGGCCCGCGGGTGCTCGAGCACCTGGTGGACTGCGTGCTCCAGTTCGAGGGCGATCGCTACCGCGAGCACCGGGTGCTGCGGGCGGTGAAGAACCGGTTCGGGTCGACCAACGAGATCGGGGTGTTCGAGATGACCGCCTCGGGGCTCGTGGGGGTGCCCGACCCTTCCCTCCTCTTCGGCCGAGCCGAGGAGGGCGAGGTCGGCTCCTGCGTCGCCTGCGCCCTGGAAGGGACGCGGCCGCTCCTGCTCGAGGTGCAGGCCCTGGTGGCGGCGACCGACCTAGCCATGCCCCGGCGGGTGGGGACGGGCGTCGACCCCAAGCGCCTGGCCATGATCGTGGCCGTGCTCTCGCGCCACGGACGCCTCCCCCTGGCCCAGGCCGACGTGTTCGTGAACGTGGCCGGAGGCGTGAGGGTGGACGAGCCGGGAGCAGACCTGGCCATCGCCCTCGCCATCGCCTCCGCCAGCCGAGGACGGCCCGTGCGTCGCAGCCTCGCTGCCTTCGGCGAGATCGGCCTCACCGGCCGGCTGCGGGCGACGACCCAGGCCGAAAGGCGGCTGGAGGAGTGCGCCAAGCTCGGTCTCGAGCTCGTCCTCGCTCCCGCCGGCACCGCCTCCCCCTCCCGCCCTCGCCTGATCTCGGCCGAGACGGTGGCCCAGGCCCTCGCCGCCGGCTTGGAGGGGAGGGCAGGCGACCCGGCCGACGCCGGTAGCGTTGTCCTCTCTGAGCAGGGATTTTCCTTCCAGCCGGTCTGAAAACCCCTGTAAAGCTCGCATTTTTCGCCCAGCTCAGGTATACTGGCTGCGCGTCGCCGGCGGCCCCTCATCCGCCGGCGTCTTGGCGACTACGAACCTCAGGTCGGAAGGGGGAAGGGGTTGTACGAAGTCGGCGACAAGGTGGTGTACCCGCACCACGGGGCAGGCACGATCGTGAAGAAGGAGATTCGCGAGGTGCTCGGCCAGAAGCGGGAGTACCTGACCATCCAGATCGCGCACAACGACATGATCGTCAACGTCCCGACCGAGAATGCCGACAGGGTCGGGCTTCGTCCTGTGATCAGCGAGGAGATGGTGGAGAAGGTGGTGGAGGCCTTGACCGGCTCGGGCACCCAGATGCCCAAGAACTGGAACCGGCGCTTCAAGCACAACCGGGACAAGATGAGGACCGGCGACATCTTCGAGCTGGCCGAGGTGGTGCGCAACCTGTCCTTGCGCGACCACGAGAAGGGGCTCTCCACCGGCGAGAAGCAGATGTTCGTGAAGGCGAAGAAGATCCTCGCCTCCGAGCTCATGTACGCCAAGCAGATGGACGAGGAGCAGGCCCATGCCTGGCTGGAGGAGATCCTGTCGGGCATGAGCGAGAACGGACGCCGTCCGGCCAAGGCCAAGGTGGTGGCGGGCGCCTAGCGCCCGTCCTCGTCCATGAGCACGTGGGCGGTCCTGGTCGCCGCCGGGAAGGGCGAGCGGCTGGGGGCCGGCCGCCCCAAGGCCTTCGCCTCCCTGGCGGGGAGGCCTCTCCTGGCCGAGAGCCTGGCCCGGCTGGAGGCAAGCGACTGGGTCGAGGCGATGGTGGTCGTCTGCCCGGAGGGGTGGGAGGAGCCGGCCATCCTCCTGGCCGAGGAGCTCGGCCTGGGCAAGGTGGCGGCGGCCGTGACCGGAGGCCTCAGCCGGGCCGAGTCGGTGCGAGCGGGGGTGGGCGAGGTCCCCGAGGAGGCGGTCGCTATCCTCGTCCACGATGCGGCCCGCCCCCTCCTCTCGGACGCCGTGATCGAGCGGGTGCTCGCCCCCCTAGGAGAGGGGTGGGATGGGGCCGTTCCCGTCCTGCCCGTGGCCGACACGGTCAAGCGGGTGGAGGGCGAGCGGGTGGTAGAGACCCTCCCCCGCCAGGAGCTGGTGGCGGCGCAGACGCCCCAGGCGTTCGCGGCCGAGGTGCTGCGGGCGGCCCTCCAGGGAGAGATCGCCGGCGCCAGCGACTGCTCGTCGCTGGTCGAGGCTCGGGGCGGGCGGGTCAAGGCCGTGCCGGGCGACCGCAGGCTGCTCAAGGTGACGACCCCGGACGACCTGGCCTTGGTCGAGCGGTGGCTCGCGGGGGAGCGGGCGTGATTGTCGACTACCACATGCACCTGCGGGACGAGCAGGGCCGCATCGCCCACCGGGTGGAGGCCGTGGAGCGGTTCGTGGAGGCCGCGGCTGCCCGGGGCGTGGACGAGATCGGCTTCAGCGAGCACGTGTACTACTTCCGGCAGACGCGGGAGGTGTGGACGCTTCCCTACCAGACCGAGCGCTGTGTCTACGACCTCGACACCTACTGCGAGGCGGTGATCGAGGCCAAGCGCCGGGGCCTGCCGGTGAAGCTGGCCCTGGAGGTGGACTACGTGGGCGATCGCCAGGAGCGACTGGGGGAGATCCTCGCCCCCTACCCCTGGGACTACCTGCTCGGCTCGGTGCATTGGCTGGACGGATTAGCCGTCGACCAGGCTCCCGGGGTGTGGGCGGAGCGGACGGTGGAGGAGGTCTGGCGTGGCTACGTCGCCTGCGTGCGCGAGCTGGCGGCGACTGGGGCCGTCGACGTCCTCGCCCACCTCGACCTGGCCAAGATCTTCGGCCGCAGGCCGCCGCCGCCCCTGCTCGAGGAGCTGTACGCGAGCCTGGCCGAGGCAGCGGCTGCAGCGGGGGTGGCGGTGGAGATCTCGACCGCCGGGCTGCGAAAGCCGGTGGGCGAGATGTACCCCGATCCAGCCCTCCTCGCCGCCTGCGCTCGGCGGGGCGTGGCCATCACCACCGCCTCCGACGCCCACGAGCCCGCCCTCGTGGGGGCCGACTTCGACCGGGCCCTGGCTCTCGCCCGCTCGGCCGGCTACCGCACGGTGGCGGTGTTCGAGGGGCGCCGGGCCCGTCAGGAGGGGCTGGGCTGATGGAGCCGCGCTGATGGAGTACAGGGTGGGCCTCGGGCTCGACGCCCATGCCCTGGTCGAGGGGGTGCCGCTCGTCCTAGGCGGCGTCTGCCTCGACTGGCCGCGCGGCCTGGTGGGGCACTCGGACGGGGACGTGCTCGCCCACGCCCTCATCGACGCCCTCCTCGGCGCCGCCGGGATGGGCGACATCGGCTCCCTCTTTCCCTCCCACGATGAGCGCTACCGGGGGGCGGACTCGATGGAGCTCCTGGCCCAGGCCTACCGTCGGGTGCAGGAGGCGGGGTTCGAGCTCGTGAACGCGGACTGCGTGCTCGTGGGGGAGGAGCCCCGCATCGCCCCCGTGCGCGAGGAGATGCGCGCCCGCCTGGCCCGGGCCTTGGGCGTAGAGCCGGAGCGGGTGGCGGTGCGGGCGACCACCACCGACCGGCTGGGCTTCACCGGCCGAGGCGAGGGCCTGGCCGCCCAGGCGGTGGCGCTGCTTCGGCGCTGACAGTCCGGTCCGCGGGGCGCGACCGGCGCCGGGGAGGCGCCCGGGCGAGAGGGCGAGGACAGCCTACCCAGCCCCCGAGGCACCCTCGTTACAAGTTGTTACAAGAGGGAGAGTTGCCACCTTCCCGGAAAACGCCGGCAGCGGCCCCATGCCAGCTCGTTACAAGTTGCCACAAGAAGGAGAGTTGTCACGAAGCCGGCGCTCCCTCGGGGGAGGCCACGCGTCACGCTTGGGGATGACGCGGCTCTGGCATGACCACCTCGGCGGCGAAGATCGGACGGCGCCTTATCCGCGAGCTCGACCGCGCGGACGAGGAGGCCCTGTCGATCGCCGAAATCTGCCGCCGAGTCGGGTCGGCGGCTGAGCGCTACGGCCTCACCCGGCCGAGCTACGAGCGAGTGCGACAGCTCGTCCATGCCCGCCGAGCCCGGCCTTCCCACGTGGCTGGGCAGGACGACGGCTGAGGCGCGCCTCCCTGTCCTTGTAACAAGTCGTAACTTGACCGGAGCCGGGCCGTCCCGGACGATGGAGGGGCGCCCTGATCTCGCCCTTCAAGCGGGAAGGGAGACCACCCCCTCGACCACCTGGACGAGGCCGTCGGCGACGAGGGAGGAGACAGCCTCTCGGTCGAGCTCGGCGGCGGGGCGGGGCCGCTCGGTCACCAGCCGCAGCGTGCGCGAGCGGCGCTGCCGGAACGAGCCCTCGAACGGACCCTGCCTCCGTTCGGGCTGGAACCGCCGGCCCCGCGAGGGGCAGGAGGCGGCGAGGGGGCAGGCCTGGCAGCGAGGCACCCGGGCGAGGCAGACGGTGGCGCCGAGATCCATGAGCGCCTGGGCGCACTCGTGGTCGAAGGCAAGACCGCTTCGCTCCAGCACCCGCCGCACGTTCACGTCCACGGGCAGAACGGGCCGCCCGAAGGCAAAGCAGGCGAGGGCGTCGGCGGTGTAGCGGCCGACCCCGGGAAGGGAGGCGAGGTCCTCGGGCCAGCCCTGGGCGGCCACGATCCTCGCCGTCTGGTGGAGGCGGACCGCTCGTCGGTTGTAGCCGAGCCCCTGCCAGGCGCGGATGACCTCGGCCGGCGGCGCCTCGGCCAGGGCCTCCACCGTGGGCCAGCGGCGAAGCCAGGCGAGGTAGCGGGGAGCCACCCGCTCCACCTGGGTCTGCTGGAGCATGACCTCGGCCACCAGGATCGCGTAGGGGTCGCGCGTCCTCCGCCAGGGGAGGTCGCGGCCGTGCTCGGCGAACCAGGCAAGGAGGGCCGCCTTGGCGCCGGGCAGGGTCGTCACCGCCCCAAACCGAGGAGGGCGTGGAGGGCCCAGTTTACGGCCCAGACGACGAGGGTGGCCAGGACCCCCGCCCGCAGGCTGGCGATGGAGAAGCCAGGAACGATCCAGCTCGTGATGTAGAGCATGAGGATGTTGATGGGGAACAGGGCGAGCCCCAGGGTCACGATCACGAGGGGAAGGGCAAGCAGCGTGACCAGGGGCTTGACGAGGAGGTTGACGAGGGCGAAGACGAGCCCCGACACGACGAGCACCCAGTAGTCGCCGGAGTAGTCGAGCCCCTCGATCGCGGCCGCCGCCGCGGCGATCGCGGCCACGTTGCCGATCCAGGCGTAGAGGAGCCGCCGGCCCACGCTACGAGGGGAGCCGGCGCCGCTCCACCCTCTCTCCCCGCCCCACCAAGACCAAGGAGACGAGGCCGGGGGGAAAGAGCCCGTGCTCGATGACGCCGGGGGTGCTCGACAGCCGGCTCGCCAGCTCGGCCGGGCGTCCGATGGGGCCCGTGTAGTCGGCGATCAGGCCTCCGTCCGGGCTGGGAGGTCCCGGCCGTAGCTCGGCGGTCCCCAGCGCCCGCAGGGTCGCCCGCAGCCCGAAGGGGAGGATCTCCAGGGGCACCGGAGGCGAGAGCTGCTCCACCGCCTTGTCGGAGGAGGCGACGACCACGAACCGCTCGGCGGCGGCGGCCACGATCTTCTCGCGGGTGTGGGCGCCTCCGCCGCCCTTGATCAGCCAGCCGTCGGGGGCGATCTGGTCGGCGCCGTCGAGGGCGAGGTCGAGCCGGTCGATCGCCTCGAAGGGCTCGACCACGAGCCCCAGGGCGCGGGCAGCGCGCTCGGTGCGGGGCGAGGTGGCGACGCAGCGGATGGCGGGGCGCCGGCGGGCGAGCACGGCCAGGAGGTGCTCGACGGTGGAGCCGGTGCCCAGGCCGACCAGCATGCCGTCCTCCACCAGCTCGGCGGCCGCCTCGGCGGCCAGCCGCTTCTCCCGCTCGAGCTGCACGGTGGGATTCTCGCTCGTTCGCAGGCCGGAGGGAGGGGGTGGGTAGTGTACGGCTGTGCCGTGGCAGGAGTGGGTCGGCGAGCGCGCGGTGGTGGAGCCGTCCATCTACGCCGCCGACCTCAGCCGCCTGGGCGCCCAGGTGGAGGCGCTGCTCGATGCCGGGGCCCGCGTCTTCCACGTGGACATCGGCGACGGCCGCTTCATCGAGGAGATCACCATCGGCCCCATCGTCGTCCGATCCGTGGCTCCCTTGGTGCACGGGCGGGGCGGGCTGCTCGACTGCCACCTCATGGTGGCCGAGCCCGAGCGCCAGCTGGCCAAGGTGAAGGAGGCGGGGGGAGACAGCGTCACCTTCCACGTGGAGGCGGTCGAGGACGCGACGGCCGCAGCCGCCCGCGCCCGCGACCTGGGCCTGGGGGTGGGGCTGGCCTTGAGCCCAGGGACGCCGGTGGAGGCGGTCCTGGCCGCGGCCGAGGGTGTCGATCTCGTCCTCTGCATGAGCGTCCACCCCGGCCTCTCCGGCCAGGCCTTCATGCCCGAGGCCCTCCCCCGCATCGCGGAGCTGCGCCGGCGGCTGCCCGAGCGAGTGCTGGTTCAGGTGGACGGGGGCATCTCCCTCGCCAACGCGCGGGCAGTGCGGGAGGCAGGCGCCCAGCTCCTCGTGGCCGGCAGCGCCATCTTCTGGGGAGGGGATCCGGGGGCGGGGTACCTAGCGCTGGTGGCCGAGGTAGGGGAGGGCAGGCCGTGAGCAGGTCGGGCTTCGAGCGCCCTGACGACCACGTGATCGTGCTCTTCGGGGCCACCGGCGACCTCGTCCGGCGGAAGCTCCTGCCCGGGCTCTACAACCTCTTCTGCGCCGGCCTCATGCCCGAGCGCTTCCGGGTGATCGGGGCCTCCCGGCCGCGCAGCGCCATGTCCGACCAGGCCTTTCGCGAGCTGGCCCGGGAGGCCGCCCGCGCCTTCGCCCTCCACCCCTGCGATGGTGGCCGCTGGGAGGAGTTCGCCCGTTGCCTTTCCTTCGCCGCCTCCGATCCGGCCGATCCCAGATCGCTGGTCGAGGCGGTGACCGAGGCCGAGCGCGCCCTCGGCGACCGGCCTCGACGCCTCTACCACCTGGCCGTCCCTCCCACCGCCTTCGCCGACCTCGTGACCATGCTGGGGAGGGCGGGGCTGGCGGAGCGGGCCCGCGTCATCGTGGAGAAGCCGTTCGGCGTCGACCTCGCCTCGGCCCGGCAGCTGAACCGGCTCCTCGACTCCGTCTTCGGCGAGGCCCAGGTGTTCCGCATGGACCACTTCCTGGGCAAGGAGTCGGTGGAGAACATCCTCGCCTTCCGGTTCGCCAACGGCCTGTTCGAGCCGGTGTGGAACCGAGACCACATCGACCACGTCCAGATCGACGTCCCCGAGACCCTGTCCGTGGAGGGGCGGGCGGCCTTCTACGAGGGGACAGGGGCCTTCCGCGACATGGTGGTGACCCACCTCTTCCAGGTGCTCGGCTTCGTGGCCATGGAGCCGCCCACCGCCTTGAGCGCCAAGGCCCTCCGAGACGAGACCACCAAGGTGTTCGACTCCATGGCGCCCCTCGATCCGAGCAAGGTGGTGCGGGGCCAGTACCGGGGCTACACAGAGGAGCCTGGGGTTGCTCCCGACTCCCAGACGGAGACCTTCGTCGCCCTGCGGGTGGAGATCGACAATTGGCGGTGGGCGGGGGTTCCCTTCTTCCTGCGCACGGGCAAGCGGCTAGCCACGAGCGCTCAGCTCATCACCCTCGCCTTCCGCGAGCCGCCGCTACGCATGTTCGAGCTGGCCCGGGCGGAGCCGCCCCACGGGCACCTCAACGCCCTCGTGATCGAGTTCCAGGATCCCGGCTCCATCTCCGCCTGCTTTCTGGCCAAGGAGCCGGGGCCTGCCATGCGCCTGCGGGAGGTGGCCATGACCTTCAGCTACGAGCGCTCCTTCCAGGCCCAGAGGCTGGCCGGCTACGAGCGGCTGATCCACGACGCCATGCTGGGCGACCAGACCCTGTTCACCCGCGCCGACGGGATCGAGCGCCTGTGGGAGGTGGCGGCCCCGCTCCTCGCCGACCCGCCGCCCCTCCGCCTGTACGAGCCGGGGTCCTTGGGCCCCAAGGAGGCAGACGACCTCATCGCCCCCCGGCGCTGGCGCCTGTCCCAGCCTGTCTCCTAGCCCGCGGGGAAGGCTCCCGAAGACAGGCGGCGAAGACTGGGCAGCCATGGGCATCTCCGACCGGGCCCTCTCCGCCATCGTCACCGGCGCCGCCGGGCTGGCCCTGGTCATCGTCCTGCGCTGGCTCCTCGGGCACGCCTTCGACCGCTACCTGCGCCGGGTGGCGGCAGCGCGCGCCGCCGACGACGTGGCCCGCCTGCGCACCCGGCTTGCCGTGCTGCGGCGGGCGGCGGTCGCCTTCCTGGTCGTGATCGTGGCCTGGAGCGTGCTCGAGGCCTTCCCTGCCACCGAGGAGCTCGCCCGCACCCTCCTTGCCTCGGGAGCGGTCCTGGCCCTGCTCGTGGGCGTCGCCTTCAGCACCCCCCTCTCCAACCTGGGCGCCGGCATCCTCCTGGGCTTGACCCAGCCGGTGCGGCTGGGCGATCGGGTGACGGTGGGCGAGCTCACCGGGACCGCCGAGGAGATCACCCTCATCCACACCGTGCTCGCTACCGACGACGAGCGCCGGATCTTCGTGCCCAACTCCCACATGGTGAGCTCGGTGGTCGTCAACCGCTCCCTCCGCGACCCCCGGCGCCAGGTGAGCGTGCGCCTGCCCATCCCCCTCGGCCGGCCGGTGGAGCAGGCCCGGAGGGCTCTGGTCGAGGCCGCGCTCGCGGCCGAGGCTGCTCGCCCCCTGGAGGTGCAGGTGCTGGTGGGCGAGGTGACGGAGAGGACGTGCTGGCTCTCCCTGACCGCGTACTTCCCGCCCGACGCCCCCGTGGAGCGGCTGGCCGGCGAGCTTCGCGAGCGCGGGCTTGCCGCCCTGCTCCAGGAGGGGCTCCTTCCCCAGGCCTGAACCTGCCCTCGGCGCCCGTCCATACTGACTCCATGAGGCGCGTTCGCTTCGCCCCCAGCCCCACCGGCTCCCTCCACCTGGGAAACGCCTTGACCGCCGTCGCCAACCGCGCCTTCGGCGACTGGATGCTCCTGCGCATCGACGACACCGACCGCAGGAGGGTGGTGCCCGGGGGCGAGGAGGAGATCGTGCGCGACCTGCGCTGGCTGGGTATCGCCTGGGATGAGGGCCCGGTACGGCAGAGCGAGCGCCAGGAGCGCTACCGGGAGGCAGCGCGGCTGGTGGGCGAGCGCTTCCACGGCATCACCCTGCTTCGACCGGACGGCACCGCCACCTACCACTTGGCCAGCGTGGTCGACGACAACGACTTCCGCATCACCCACGTCATCCGGGGGGCAGACCACCGTCCCAACGAGGAGCTCCACCGGCGCCTCCACCGGGCCCTGGGTAGCGAGCCCCCGGAGTACCTCCACCACGGCCTCCTCCTCGGCCCCGACGGGCGCAAGCTGTCCAAGCGGCACGGCCCGGCCTCCATCGCCGACCTGAGGGAGGCGGGTATCCCTGCCCAGGCGGTACGGGCCTACCTGGAGGAGCTCGACCTCCCCCGGCACGACGTCCACGTCGACTTCGCCCGCATCCGTCGTCTGGCGGTGGAGGCGATCGCCGCCATGTCGGACGAGGAGCTGGCGACCCTGCTCGGGGTGCCCCCGCGGGCGATCCCGGCCGTGCGCGGAGCCCGCGACCTGGAGGAGGCGCGGCGGTACGCGACGCTCGTGCTGTCGCCGCCGCCGCCGGTGGAGGTGGACGCTCGACCCACCCTCGAGCGCTTCCGGGAGCTTCGCGCCGCCCTCGCCGACGAGCTCGACGCCCAGGCAGCCCGGGAGCTGGTGCGGGAGCTGAAGGGGGCAGGGGCTGACCTGCGGGCGCTTCGACTCGCCCTCACCGGGCGCGATCGGGGGCCCGAGCTGTGGGCCATCCTCCGTGCCCTTCCCCGGGTGGAAGCCCTGCGACGGGCGGAGAGGGCGTTGCGGTAGCGTGACTTTCGATGCGGCTCTACAACACCCTCACCAGGCGCAAGGATCCCCTTCCGCCCCCGCCGGGGCCGGTGCGCATGTACGTCTGCGGTCCCACCGTGTACCAGCGCATCCACGTCGGCAACGCCCGCCCCTTCGTGCTGTCGCTGTGGCTCAAGCGCTGGCTCCAGGCCTGCGGCTACCAGGTGACCCTGGTCGAGAACATCACCGACGTCAACGATAAGATCTACGAGGCGGCCCCCGGGCGCAGCGCCGAGCTGGCCGAGCAGGCCACCCGCTGGTACGTGGAGGACACCGACGCCCTCGGGCTCGGTCGGCCCGACCTCGAGCCTCGCGCCACCGAGGCGGTGCCCGCCATCATCGCCGCCATCGAGGAGCTGGTCGCCCGCGGCTACGCCTACCAGGCGGGCGGGGACGTGTACTTCCGGGTCTCCCGGGATCCCGAGTACGGCCGGCTCTCCCGGCAGCGCCCCGAGGAGCTGGCGCAGGAGCCGAGCCCGGTCAAGGAGGACCCCCGCGACTTCGCCTTGTGGAAGGCGACCAAGGAGGGCGAGGACACCTGGTGGGACTCGCCGTGGGGCAGGGGCAGGCCGGGCTGGCACATCGAGTGCTCGGTCATGGCCGAGCAGCACCTGGGCTCGGCGTTCGAGCTCCACGGGGGCGGCCTCGACCTCGTCTTTCCCCACCACGAGAACGAGCTCGCCCAGTCGCGGGCCCTCGGCCACCCGTTCGCCCGCATCTGGATGCACAACGGCTTGCTGCGGTTCGTGGGCGAGAAGATGTCGAAGTCGGTGGGCAACGTGGTCACCCTGCGGCAGGCCTTGGACGAGTGGGGCCGGGAGACCCTGCTCGTCTTCTTCCTGGGCGCCCACTGGCGGCGGCCGATCGACTTCTCGGCGGAGACCATGGCTGCCGCTCGGGCCCAGGTCGACAGTCTGCGGGAGGTGTTCCGGGGGCCCTCTCGCCCGGCCCCGGCGGGAGCGTGGGAGCGGTTCGCGGCCGCCCTCGACGACGACTTCTCCACCCCCGAGGCCCTGGCCCTGCTCCACGGCTGGCGCGATCACGAGCTCCTGCTGCGGGCCCTGGACGTGTTCGGCCTTGCCTCCTTGGCCGAGGAGGAGGAGGCTCCGGCTCAGGTGGTGGAGCTGGCCCGCCGCCGCTACGAGGCCCGGCGGCGCAAGGACTTCGCCGCCGCCGACGCCCTCAGGGAGGAGATCGCCGCCCTGGGCTGGGAGGTTCGGGACGTGGCCGAGGGCTTCCGGCTCGTGCGCCGGTGACCGGCGACCTCGTCTACGGCCGGCAGGCGGTACGGGAGGCCCTGCGCGGCCGGCGGGAGGTGCTCGAGCTGTGGGCGAGCGAGCGGGCGCTGGCGGGGGAGGCCTGGCTCAGGGAGACGCCTGGGCTGCGCGTCCAGGTGCGGCCCGAGCGGGCCTTGACCGCGCTGGCGGGGAGCCCCGACCACCAAGGCGTGGTCGCCCGCTGCGAGCCGTACCCCTACGCCGATGCCTACGCCCTGGCTGCGGTCGAGCGGCCCCTGCTCGTGCTCCTCGACCAGGTCACCGATCCTCGCAACCTGGGGGCGGTCTGCCGCAGCGCCGAGGGAGCAGGCGCGACCGGCGTGGTGGTGCCCGAGCGAGGCTCGGTCAGGGTCACTCCCGCCGTGTGTCGGGCCTCGGCGGGGGCGGTGGAGCACCTGCCGGTGGCGGTGGTCGCCAACCTGGCCCGCTACCTGGAGGAGGTCAAGGGCCCCGGCGTGTGGGCCTACGCTGCCCTGCCCGATGCGCCCACCTCCATGTGGGAGGCGGACTTGTGCGGGGGAGTGGCCCTCGTCCTCGGGGCCGAGGGCAAGGGGATCAGGCCCGTCGTCCGCCGAGCCTGCGACGGCGCCGTCTCCATCCCCCTCGCCGGCCGGGTGCAGTCGCTCAACGTGAGCGTGGCCGCTGCCGTCCTCCTCTACGAGGCCAAGCGGCAGCGGAGAACGGCCGACGGGGAAGAGGCACAAAGGCAGGGGCCATGAGCGAGCCCACCTTCTACCTCTTCGACGGCCACAACCTGCTCCACGCCGGCGGCTTCCGCGACCAGCAGGATCTGGTGGATCGGCTGGCCAGCTTCCTCGCCCTGCGGGGAGCCCGGGGCACGGTGGTGTTCGACGGGCCGGGGGAGGACCGCTCCCTGGGCCCCCTGGAGGTGCGGCACGCTCCCCATGCTGACGCCCTCCTCGCGCGCCTGGCAGTCGAGCACCGGCTCCGCGAGCGGGTGTGCCTCGTCTCCTCCGACGTTGCGCTCCGCCGCGCCTCGGGGCTCGAGCTGGAGACGCGCTCCTCGATGGGCTTCGTGGCCGAGCTTCCCAGCGGGGGCTACCGGGAGGGCTTTCGCTCCCGCCTTGGCGATCGGCTGGACGCCGCCACCCGGGCTGCCCTGGAGCGCCTGCGGCGGGGCTTGTCGTAGCGTACTGCAGTTTTGCAAGCAGACTTGTACTTCGAAGAAGATCTTGCTATGGTTGCGCCTCGACTTGAGCTTGAGAGTCCCGTAGGGGACTCGAGGCTTTGCCCCCAGGCCCGCTCACGGAGGGAGAGAGGACATGGCCCAGGCCAACGCAGCGGCGAGGACAGCGCAGCGAGCCCAGCGCGAGCTGGACGACCTCCGCCTCGTGCTCCGAGCCCGAAACGGCGACTGCGCCGCCCGCGACGAGCTCATCCGCCGCTACACGGGCTTCGTGCGCATGAAGGCAAGCTCCTACTTCCTGGCCGGGGGCGAGGCGGAGGATCTCGTCCAGGAGGGGCTCATCGGCCTGTTCAAGGCCGTGCGCGACTTCCGCCCCGACAAGGAGACCTCGTTCCGAAGCTTCGCCGAGCTCTGCGTCACCCGCCAGATCATCACCGCCATCAAGGCGGCCACCCGCTACAAGCACCAGGCTCTCAATAGCTACGTCTCGTTCAGCCAGACGCCGGCCGGGCAGGAGGTGGACTCCGACTGCACGCTGGGCGAGGCCCTGCCCGGGCCCCAGGTGGACGAGCCGTCGGTGCAGGTCATCTCCAGCGAGGAGCTGAGAAGCCTCGTCTTCTGCCTGGGAAGCGGCCTCTCCAAGCTGGAGGCGGATGCCCTCCGCCTCTACCTCGAGGGCAACTCCTACGAGGAGATGGCGGCGAGGCTCGGCTGCGACACGAAGACGATCGACAACGCCCTGCAGCGGGTGAAGCGCAAGATCGTGGCCCACAGGCAGTCCCGCCAGGTGCTGTGGTAGGGGCAAGCCTCCGCCGCCGCTAGGCTCCGGCGGCGTGAGGTGGGCCCTGTCCTTGGCGGCGCTCCTGGGCCTGCTCCTCGTCCCGGCGGCGGGCAAGGGCGGGGAGGAGGGCGGCCCGGCCCGAGCGCGCTTCGCCGTCGCCTCCGGGCGCATCCTCGTGACCACGGCCCGCTACCGCCTCACCCTGAGCGCGGACAACGGCGCCCTGCTCGCCTTGGTCGATCGTCGGGCTCGGATCGCCCTCCTGCGGGGCCAGAACGGGTGCCTGTGGGGAGCGGTGGCCACCGACCTCACCACCGTGTCCGGGTGCGCGTACCGGCCGTCGGGGCCGAGTCGGTTCGTCTACTCGTGGAGCAGCTCCACCTCCACCCTCGTCCTCCGCTACCTCCCCGACCCCAACGGGGAGCGGCGGGCGCAGGCCACGGTGGAGCTACGGGCCGGCCCCTCCCAGATCGACCTGCGCCTCGTCCTCGAGAACGGGTGGGGCCGTCCCCTCCACAGCGTCCTTCTCCCCGCCGACCTCCTCGCTCCCGTCCCTTGGGTCAAAGCCGGCTACGCGCCCACCTTCCTCCCCGGCGTCCGCCTCCGACCCAGCTTCTTCGCCCGTCCCGGCGACAACGTCGGCACCTACCCGGGGCGGTGGGCGTTCGCCGACTACCTCGCCCTCGACCTGGGCCGAAGCCACCTCGCCCTGTACTCGGTGAGCCCCGCTTCTTCCCCCCTCGCCCCCGTCAACCTCGGCTTCGTCCGCAACCGAGAGCCGGTTCCCTGCTCGGGGCCCGTCTTCTGCCTCACCCACGTCTTCCAGACCTGGATCGCCGACGGCGAGAGCTGGTCGAGCCCGCTCGTGCGGCTGCGGGTGGGGGGCTCGGCCAGGGAGTCGATCCTGGCCTACCGCCGGGACAACGGGATCGACCGCTATCCCTCGCTGGCGGAGAAGGCAGGAGGTCGGCTACCGGCGCTCGCCCGCGCTCCTCTGGTCAAGGTCGATCCCTGGAAGGGCCTGCCGCCTCTGCGCGAATGGCCGGCCCAGCTCTCCCGCCTGCCCTCGCCCGCCCTCCTCCATCCGGTCGCCATCCAGCCGGGAGGTCACGACCGCAGCTACCCGGACTTCCTGCCCCCCGATCCCCGCTGGGGGACGCAGGAGGAGCTGGCCTCGGCGGTGCGCGCCGCACAGGCCCTGGGCCAGCTCGTCATGCCCTACTTGAACGTCTCCTGGTGGGACGAGCAGGCGCCCGCCGTCCGCGGCTTACCCCCGCCGCTGCAGCCGGCCGCCATCGCCGTGCGCACCTCCTCGGGGGAGGCGGTGAGAGAGCAGTTTGGCATGCACGACGGCATCGTCGTCTCCCCGTGGCCGTCCCCGGTGCGCAGGCGGGTGGAGGCCCTCATGGAGGAGTGGCGGGAGCAGGTCCCCGTCGACTGTCTGTTCTTCGACCAGATCGGGGCTCGCCCCTGGCGGCGGGACTTCAACCCCGCCGCTCCCAGCCCCCTTGCCTACGCCGACGGCTGGCTTTCCTTGCTTGCTCCCTACAAGGACCGCTGCCTCATGGTGGAGGACGGCTGGGACCGCCTCGCCGCGTCGGTAGCAGGCTTCCACGGCGGCATCCTGCTCATGCAGCGGGAGTTCTCCTGGCCTGACCGTCACTGGGGGGAAGACACCTGGGAGCCCTATCCGCTTGCGCTCTGGCTCCTCCACGACAAGGTGCTCTTCTACCAGCACGACCTCTACGAGGGCACCCTGACCGAGGACGCGGAGGCTCTCGCCTTCAACCTCGCCTTCGGGCTCGTCCTCTCCGGCCGCTGGGAGCCGGGGGCGGAGAAGGCCTCCTGGCTCGAGCTCGCCGGTCGCCTGCAGCGCCTGCTCGGCCCCTACTACGCTGGCCGCCCCTTCCTCTCCTACCGCTACCTCGCCCCCTCGGTCACCGAGAGCGAGTTCGGCGGCGGCTACACGGTCGTCGTCAACTGGACCAGGGAGGACCCCTTCGACCTCGACGGCTACAGGATCGCCCCCCTCGGGTTCCTGGCTCGGGCGGACGACGGGCGCTTCCTGGCAGGGGCGCTGGGCGACGCCTGGCGGGGGGTCGTCCTCGGGGAGGGGTCGCGCTAGGCTGGCCTTGCCGCCGGAGTAGCTCAGCTGGCAGAGCAGCCGCCTTGTAAGCGGCAGGCCGCGGGTTCGAGTCCCGCCTCCGGCTTCACAGGCGGGCGAGGGCCTGCTCCAGGTCCCTCCACAGCTCCTCCACGTCCTCCAGGCCCACGCTCAGCCGCAGGAGACCCGCCGGGACGCGCTCCCCCTCCCAGCGCCGGCGCGACTCCAAGGTCGAGGTCACGCCCCCGAGGCTGGTGGCGTTGCGGATCAGGCGCAGCGACCGCTCGACGACGCGGGCATCGCCGTCCACGTCGAAGGAGAGGAGCCCGCCGAACCCGCCCTGCATGTAGCGGGCTGCCCTGGGGTCGGGGCCCAGGCCCGGGTAGCGAACCCGCCGCACCGCAGGGTGGGCATCGAGCCGGCGGGCGAGCTCGAGGGCGGTCCTCGACTGGCGCTCTACCCGCAAGGCGAGGGTCCTCAAGCTGCGGAGGAGGAGCCAGGCGGCGTCAGGGGAGGCTACGGCTCCCAGGCGCCCCCGGAGCTCGAGCAGGCGGGCGTAGTGCTCCTCGCGGCGGCAGACGAGGACGCCCAGCAGGAGGTCGTGGTGGCCTCCCAGGTACTTGGTGGCGCTGTGGAGAACGAGGTCGGCCCCGTGCTCGAGCGGGCGCAAGAGGACAGGGGTGGAGGCGGTGGCGTCCACGAGCACGGTGCCCGGGTGGGAGGAAGCGGCCTCCAGGTCGGGGAAGCTGAGGAAGGGGTTGGAGGGCGCCTCCAGCCACACGAGGTCGGCCCCCGGCGGGGGAGGGCCGGTCTGGTCGAACTCCACCAGCCGAAGCCCCCAGGTCTCGAGCTCGCGCAGGAGGAGGGCGGTGCCGTAGTAGGCCCCGTCGGCGAGGGCCACGGTGTGGCCCGGGCGAGCGACCGCGAGCACGGCCGCCGTGGCGGCGGCCGCGCCCGAGGGAAAGAGCAGAGCTCGCCCCCCGTCGAGGGCGCCTAGGGCCCGCTCGGCCTCGACCCCGGTCGGGTGGCCGTAGCGGGCGTAGAAGAAGGCCCCCGGCTCGCCCTCCTCGTAGGGCCAGATGGTGGAGCGATCGATGCTCGTGCCCTCGGTCACGTGTAGTAGGGTGGGAGCGTGCACGCCCTCCCCCGCCCGCTCGCGGTCGCCGCCTCGGTGCTCGGCCTGGCCATGGCGGCCTGGATTATCGCCGTGGACAGGATGCGGGGCATGGACGCGGGGCCGGGGACGGACCTGGGCGGGCTCGGCTTCTACCTGGGGATCTGGGTCACGATGATGGCGGCGATGATGCTGCCCTCGGCCGCGCCCATGGTCCTCCTGTTTGCCCGGGTGGCGCGGGAGCGGGCAAGCCGCAAGCAGAGCTTCGTCCCCGCCTGGGTGTTCGTGGCCGGCTACCTCGTCGTGTGGAGCGTCCTCGGGCTCGTCGCCTACGGCCTCTTTCGGGCGCTCGCCGCCGGCGTGGGCGACCTTCTGGCCTGGGACCGAGCAGGTCCCTACGTGGCGGGAGGGGCGGTGGCGGCGGCCGGCCTGTACGAGCTCACCCCCCTCAAGCAGGTCTGCCTCCGCCACTGCCGAACGCCCCTCCACTTCCTCCTCCATGGGTGGCGCCCGGGCTGGGCCGGGGCTATCCGCATGGGGGCCGAGCACGGCGTCTTCTGCGTGGGCTGCTGCTGGGCGCTCATGGTCGTCCTGTTCTCCCTGGGGCTTATGAGCCTGACGTGGATGGCCGTGCTGGCGGGGGTCATCTTCCTGGAGAAGATCGCCCCCGGAGGCGAGCGGCTGACTACGGTGCTGGCCGTGGCCCTGGTGGCCCTGGGGATCTGGGTCGCCGCCCTCCCCGACACGGTGCCCGGCCTCACCCAGCCTCAGGGGCCGCCGATGGGGATGGCAGGCCGGTAGCCCTCAGGCTGCCCCGGCCGGGATAGCTCCTGTGCCCAGGTGGCTTCCGTGCCTGACCCAGGCGAGCGAGCTGTGCGAGTCGCGCAGGTCGAAGGAGATGGGGCCGCGCGCGACGATCCTCGTCGCCTTCGCCGTCTCGGCCGACTCGTCGGGGCCGGTGTACTCGAACCCGTTCGGGATCTTCACGAGCACGCGGTAGGGATCCGGCGGGTCGATCCCGCGGAGCGTCTCCGACTCGGTCTCGAGCGCGTCGCCTACCTTCACCCGCGCCCGCCGCTGCTCGAGGTCGACGTCGAACTCGAAGTCGGCGACGACCGGCTCGTGCACGGTGGGGCAGATGGCGGCGAAGATCTCGAAGAACGTGTCTCCGTGCTCGCCGCTCATGATCTGGAAGAGCGCGGCGCGCTGCTCCTCGGTCGCGGCTGCGTCGACGAGCGGGACGATCTCGCCGTTCCCCTCGTGCAGGGCCCCGGGCCAGCGGGCGACACCGCCCCACTTGACCCCGGAGAGGTCGACGTGGCCGAAGTGGCCGCGCTCGATCAGCATCGCCACGATCCCCTCGCAGTAGCCGTGGGTGGGGTGGGAGTTGAAGTCGCAGGGGCAGCCCGGATCGCAGTTGCAGCTCTTGAGCCACGGGCCCTCCATGTACCACTCGGTCATGGTGCCTCCTTGGTCGAGGAAAGCAGGGAGCGTACGTGATCGGAGGCGCAAGGTCAACTCGCGCGGCGGGAGGCAAGGCCCGGCCGGCTTGGGCATGAGACACTAGGCCCCATGGCAGAGAGCGCGGACTCCACCGAGGCCAAGCTCCGCCGGCTGGCGGCCCTGCGCGAGGAGGCAGCGAGGCAGGCTAGCCCCCAGGCCGTGGAGCGCCAGCGGGGGCAAGGAAAGCTGCTTGCCCGCGAGCGGCTGGAGAGGCTCCTCGACCCCGGCTCCTTCGTCGAGCTCGATCGCTACGTCCGCCACCGGGAGTGGAACTTCGGCATGCTCGAGCGCAGGCCCTACGGGGACGCCGTCGTCACCGGCTACGGCACCATCTTCGGCCGCCGGGTGTTCGTCTTCTCGCAGGACTTCACCATCTTCGGCGGCTCCCTGTCGGAGGCCTTCGCGGAGAAGGTATGCAAGGTGATGGACCTGGCCCTCAAGTACGGATGCCCCGTGATCGGCATCAACGACTCGGGAGGGGCCCGCATCCAGGAGGGCGTGGTGTCCTTGGCCGGCTACGCGGAGATCTTCTGGCGCAACGTCCAGGCCTCGGGGGTCATCCCCCAGATCTCCCTCGTCATGGGCCCCTGCGCGGGCGGGGCCGTCTACTCGCCGGCCATCACCGACTTCATCCTCATGGTGGAGGGAACGTCCTACATGTTCATCACCGGCCCCGACGTGGTGAAGGCGGTGACCGGGGAGGAGGTCACCTTCGAGGAGCTGGGGGGAGCGGCCACCCACGCCGCCAAGTCGGGCGTGGCCCACTTCATCAGCCCCGACGAGGAGGCCTGCCTCGAGGACGCCCGCTACCTCCTCTCCTTCCTGCCCCAGAACAACGCCGAGCCGCCTCCCTACTTCGCCCCGGCCGACCCGCCCGGCCGCGAGGATCCCGAGCTCGACGCGCTCATCCCGGACGAGCCGACCAAGGCCTACGACAT
>CAZQRA010000042.1:0-22060 GCA_964595575.1 uncultured Gaiellales bacterium | reverse complement strand
CCCTAGGGCTCGCTTCCAGCCCGCGACCTGCCTTCCCATACCCAGCCTCCTTTCCTCAGTCGGCAAGGGATGGAAGCGGACGCAGATAAGAAGCTCCTGAGAGGCGGTTAAGAACTCCCCGTGGAGGCGCCGGGGAGGGAGAGCCGGACGAGGGTACCTCCGCCCTCGGCCGCCTCGGCCGCGACGCTGCCGCCGTGGGCCTCCGCCACCTGGCGGACGATGGCGAGCCCCAGGCCGGAGCCGGGCATGCCCCGGGCAGCCGGCGAGCGGTAGAACCGGTCGAAGACATGGGGGAGGTCCTCGGGGGCGATACCGGGGCCGTAGTCGCGGACGACCACCTCCCCTGCCCGCACCCGCACCTCGACCAGGCCCCCCGGGGGGCTCCACTTGGCAGCGTTGTCGAGGAGGTTGGAGACGGCGCGGTGGAGACGGGCAGGGTCGCCTCGCACTACCGTTTCCTCCAGCTCTGTCTGGAAGCGAAGCCCCGGAGCGTGTCTCCGGGCCCGCTCCACGGCGTCGGCGACCAGGGTGTCCAGACGCAGCTCCTCCACGTGGAGGACCTGCTCCCCGTCCCGAGCCAGCTCGACCACGTCCGCCACCAGGTCGGTGAGCTCCTCGAGCTCTGCCTCCACGTCCGCCAGCAGCCGTCGCCGCTCCTCGGCCTCCAGCCCGTCGGAGCGGGCCAAGAGCTCCACGTTCGTGCGGAGGCTGGTGAGGGGCGTGCGGAGCTCGTGGGAGGCGTCCGCCACCAGCTGCCGCTGGGCCCGCACCGCCTGCTCCAGCGCCCCCAGCATGGTGTTGAAGCTGGCGGCAAGACGGCCGAGCTCGTCCTCCCCCTCGGCCTCCACCCGGCGGCTGAGGTCGCCGGTGGCGGTGATCTCCTCGGCGGTGCTCGTCAACCGGCGGGCAGGAGCGAGCGCCGCCCGGGCGACCGTGAAGCCGAGGACGCAGGCCAGGGCCACCCCGCCCAGAGCTACCAGGAAGAGGATCAACCTCAAGTCGGCCAGCACCTCGTCGACCTCGGTCAGCGGCCGCGCGATCTGGAGGGCGAGGCCGGGGACGAGGGGGGCCGTGAGGATGCGGACGTGGATGCCGGCGACGCGGGCGTCCTGGTAGAAGGAGTCCTCGCTCCCGGCGGCCACGGCCAGGACCCGGTCGGAGACAGGCAACGCCTCCTCGGCGCCCAGGGGCCGGCGGATCTCGCCCCCAGCGGTGACGAGCTGGGTGTAGCCGCCCGGCCCCCCCAGCACCGGCGGCGGGAAGGTGGGGTAGAAGCTGTGTCGGAGCTCGCGGGCCGGCTCCCGGGCGACTTGCTGGAACCGGTCGGCGAGGCTGGCGTCGATCTGGCTGCGGAGCTCCGAGCGGGCGACGAAGTAGACGGCCACCGAGGCCAGGGCCACCGCCAGCGCCACCGCCGCCGCCGCCGCCAGGGTGATGCGGGCGCGGAAGCTCAGCGTCCTCATGGCTCGCGCAGCACGTAGCCGACCCCGCGCACGGTGTGGATGAGGCGGGGCTCGCCTCCTGCCTCGGTCTTGCGGCGCAGGTACCCGATGTAGACATCCAGGGAGTTCGAGGTCGGCCCGAAGTCGTAGCCCCACACGCGCTCGAAGATGAGCGACCGGGTAAGCACCTGGCGGGGGTTACGGAGGAAGAGCTCGAGCAGGTTGAACTCGGTGCGGGTCAGCTCGATGCGCCGCCCGCCTCGGCGCACCTCGCGGCTGGCCAGGTCGAGGGAGAGGTCGGAGAACTGGAGAACGCCGGCGGCGAGGGCAGGATCGGAGCGGCGCAGCAGGGCCCGAACCCGGGCGAGCAGCTCCTCTAAAGCGAACGGCTTCACCAGGTAGTCGTCGGCGCCGGCGTCGAGGCCTGCCACGCGGTCGCCCACCGCGTCGCGGGCGGTGAGCATGAGGACGGGTACCCGGTCTCCCCGTTGGCGGAGGAGGCGGCACACGGCCAGGCCGTCCAGCTCCGGCATGAGGACGTCGAGGACGATGGCGTCGGGCGCCGCCGAGGCGGCCTTAGCCAGCGCCTCCAGGCCGTCGCCAGCCAGCTCGACCTCGTACCCTTCCAAGGTCAGCGCCCGGCGCAGCGACTCCCGCACCGCCCGATCGTCGTCGACGACGAGAACTCGCGCTGCCATCACCGGAAAGGATGGCAGGCGACCGTGAGAGGACCCTGAGGGGCCCGCTGTCTTCGGGCCCGACGAGACGCTAGACTCGTCCCATGGCGACGAGGACCGAGCCGCTCTCCTGGCTGCGCGTGCCTTCGGACGAGGAGGTACCGGACGAGGTCAAGGAGCGCTGGCAGGCGCCCCTGGAGAGGCTCGGGTTCGTGCCCAACGTGCTGCGCGTCTTCGCCCTCCGTCCCCGCCACCTCCAGCTCTGGCAGGACTACTACGACGAGGTGCTGCGGGGCGAGTCGGGGCTGACGAAGGCCCAACGGGAGATGATCGCCGTGGTCGTCTCCGCCCACAACCGCTGCCACTACTGCCTGGTCTCGCACTCGGCGGCCCTGCGCAAGCTCACCGGCGACCCCGTGCTCGTCGACCAGCTGGCGACGGGCTACCACTACGCCCCCTTGGAGGAGAAGGAGCGGGCCATGCTCGACTTCGCCGTCAAGCTGACCGAGGAGCCTCACCGCTGCGGGGCAGAGGACATCGAGGCACTGCGGGCCGTGGGCTGGAGCGACGAGGACATCTTCGACATCGCCGAGACCGCCGGCATGTTCAACCTCACCAACCGGCTCGCCAGCGGCCTCGGCTGGACTCCCAACCGGGAGTACTTCTCGCTGGGGCGCTAGTCGACGGCCCGGCCCGAGAAGGCCCGGGCGCCGAGGGCGCGAACCCTAGGGCATGCAGGCCGGTCTCGCCCTGCTCTCGGCGCTCGCCGCCTCGCTTCCTCTGGTGGGGGCGGAGGCGGCGCCCCGGCAGGGGACGGGGCCGCCCAGTCGGCCGGACATCATCGTCATCCAGACGGACGACCAGGGAGCTGGGTCGATCCGGGTGATGCCCAACGTCAGGCGCCTCTTGGCGGAGGAGGGAGCCGCCTTCGAGCAGGCCCTGGCCGCTCTTCCCCTCGAGTCGCCCTCCCTGGCTACCCTCCTCACGGGCCGCTACGCCCACGGGCACCGGCTGCTCGTCGACCGAGTCCCTGAGGCGGGCTCCGAGATCCCGCGCGGCGCCGATCTCCTCCCCCGGTCGCTGCGGGAGGCGGGCTACTACACCGCCTACGTGGGGCCGTACCTGGCCGGGTACGGGCGCCGCCAGCCGACCGCCATTCCTCCCGGCTGGGACGAGTGGTACGTGCCCGTAGGCGCCTCCGCCCGCCGCTACCTCGGATACACCCTGAACGAGAACGGCTCCCTCGTCCGCTACGGGACGAGCGAGAGCGCCTACCAGACCGACGTCCTCGCCGGCAAGGCAGCATCCCTCCTCGCCCGCCGCGCGCGCTCCCCCTCGCCCCTGTTTCTGTGGGTCGCCTTCGTCGCGCCTCGCGCCGGCCTACCGGGCGCCGGTCGACCCCCGGAGACGCCGCTTCCGGCCCTCCGTCACCAGGGCCGCTTCGCCTCCGAGGCCCTGCCTCTCTCCCCCTCCTTCAACGAGGAGGACGTCTCCGACAAGCCTGCCTGGGTCCAGGCGCGGCCGCTTCTAGGGCCGGAGGACGTGGCGCGCGTGACCCAAAGCTACCGGCTGCGGCTGGAGTCCCTGGTGGCCGTGGACGAGGGGGTGGCCGCTATCGCCTCCGCTCTCGCCGCCGCGGGCCGGCTCGATCGAGCCTGGATCGTCTTCACCTCGCTCACCGGGTTCCTCGCCGGCCAGCACCGCATCCCGCGGGGGAAGGCGGTCCCCTACGAGGAGGCGACCCGGGTTCCCCTCCTCGTCCGGGGGCCCGGAGTCAAGGCCGGGCTCCGCCTTCCCCAGCCCGTATCCGGCGTCGATCTCGCTCCCTCGATCCTCGACATGGCCGGGCTGGGGCCGACAGGCGGCCTCGACGGCCGCTCCTTCCTGCCCTTCCTCTCCGACCCTGGGCTCCGCTACGGCCGCGACCTCCTCGTCGAGGGGCCGGCCAAGGACGGCCCCGCCCCGCCCTTCGCCGTCATCCGGACGCCCCGGCTCGTGTACGTCGAGTACGCGACCGGCGAGCGGGAGCTCTACGACCTGAGTCGCGATCCCAGCCAGCTTCGCTCCCTCCATCGGGACGCAAGAATGGCGCCCCTGGCGAAGGCCCTCGCCCACCGGCTGGAGCGCCTTCGCCGTTGCTCGGGAAGCGCGTGCGCCGTGGGGCCTGCGCTCTCCCTTCGTGCCCGCGAGCTGGGGTCGTGCTCGTCCCTCCTCGCCCGAGCCGCCGTGGTGGGCGCCGACGCATCGTCGCTGCGGAGAGTCGTCTTCTACCTCTCCGGCCGGCGCGTAGCGGTCGATCGGCGGCCGCCGTTTCGGGTGGTGACCCGGCTTCCCGCCCAGGGCGGCAGCATCCGTGCCCACGCCTTCCTCGTCGACGGCCGCGAGGTCACCCGCGACCGCGAGCTTGCCGGCTGCGCGAGGATCCGCTAGCCGCTCAGGCTGCGGCGCCAAGCGAGGACGTCGCGCAGGAGGGAGAGGTCGTAGTCGGGCCCATCGGCACTCACGACGAGGTGCGTGAAGCCTAGGGCCACCAGCTCGTCGGCCTGCTCGAAGCTTCTGCGGTCGATGGAGGTGCAGCGCTCGATCTCCGCCGGGTCGCGCCCGAGGCGGCGACACCAGGCATCGAGCACCCCGGACAGGTGGCGGAGCGTCTCCAGGTCGCCGAACCCATGCCAGCTGTCTGCGTGCTCGGCCACCAGGCGCAGTGTCACCTTCTCGCCCCGGCCGCCGATGAGGATGGGGATGGGGCGGAGCGGGGGAGGGTTGAGCTTGCGCCAGCGCTCCTTGATCACGGGCAGCGCCCGCTCCAGATCCCGCAGCCGGGAGGCCGTGGTGCCGAACGGGTAGCCGTACTCCTCGTAGTCGCGCTGGAACCAGCCGGCGCCGATGCCGAGGATGAGCCGACCCCCCGAGATGTGGTCGACCGTCCTGGCCATGTCGGCGAGCAGGCTCGGGTTGCGGTAGGAGTTGCACGTCACCAAGGCCCCGATCTCGGCTCGCTCGGTAGCCTCGGCCAGGGCGGCGAGCACGGTCCAGCACTCGAGGTGCTTGCCGTGGGGATCGCCGTGGAGAGGAAAGAAGTGATCCCAGGTCCACAGGGTGTCGGCCCCGAGCCGCTCGGCCTCGAGCCAGGCTGCCCGCATGTCCTGCCAGTCCCCGTGCTGGGGAAGGCAGCGAAAGCCAATGCGCACGCGGGCCACGGAAGCGACCCTAGCGAAGCCGGCGGTCGAGCGCTGGGCTAGGCCTTCGCGCCCTCGAGATCGTGACAGCATCTGTTGTCTTCAGAGATCTCATAAGCCGCGCGGAGAAGGGGCCCGTTTCCAGGATCTTTCGCCTTTGTCGGAGCATCGGGACGAAAGATCGTGTAAGGTCTCGGCCGACTACGTGACAAGGAGCGGGCGATCGCGCGCGGCCGGGTGGGCCGCGCCTTCGGCGCCCGCGCTCCCTCCCAGGAGGCGCGTCCACGGTGACACGATGGCGGCTGATGGTCGGTGTGCTCGTGCTGGGGTCGGCGATGACCCTCGCCGCCAGCGCGACCAGGAGGGCGCCCGGCGCCTCGGCGGCCGAGGAGCAGAGGAGAGCGGAAGCGGCCCGGGCGGGGGAGGCGCGCCTAGCCAGGGTCGTCCTCGGCCGCATCCTCCGGCACCGGGACGAGACCTGGCGGTGGCAACGGCTGATGGACGTAGCCCTCCATCCCTACGCCGGCTCAGCCGAGCGGTCGCCCAGCCTCCGCTACCGCCGGTGGGTGCTCCGCCTGTGGGCGGGAAGGGCAGAGCGGGCTCGGCGGCAGGGCAGGCGGCCGCCCCACCTTCGGGCTTGGCTCTGCATCCACCGCTACGAGGGGGCCTGGAGCGATCCCAACCCTCCCTACTACGGAGGTCTCCAGATGGACTACGGCTTCCAGCGCGCCTACGGGGCCGAGCTTCTCCGTCGCAAGGGCACCGCCGACCGGTGGACGCCTCTGGAGCAGATGTGGGTGGCAGAGCGGGCGCTACGGAGGCGGGGCTTTCGCCCCTGGCCGCGCACGGCCCGTCTCTGCGGCCTCCTCTAGTAGGGGTGCGGGGAGGCTGTCAGCGCCCCACGACCTGGACGATCCAGCGGCGGTCGCGCTCCCGATCGAGCTCCAGGAAGAGGATTCGCTGGCGAGGCCCCAGTTGGAGCTCTCCGTCGCGTACGGGAATCGACTCTCCCGCCGTCCCCAGGAGCATGGCCATGCAGTGGGAGTGGCCGTTACCGACCTCCATGTCCTCGGGGCAGATGTTCTCGGTGCGCCGGTCCCAGTCGTCGTGGGCGTAGTAGCCGTCGAGGGGAACCAGCCGGCGCAGCAGCCCCAGGAACTCCTCCACGAAGCCGTTCTCGAGCTCATTGACGCGGATGCAGCAGGTCGTGTGGGGGGAGTAGACGCAAGCGATGCCGTCGCTGACCCCGCTCTCCTGCACTGCCTCCACCACGTCCTCGGTGATGTCCCGCACCGAGAGCCCGCCTGCCGTGCGAACGTGCGTCTCGCGCTGAAAGACCTTCACGACTCTCCCTCCACCGTCGCTTCCTCGCCTATGGTGACCCTCGCTGTCGCTCGGGAAGGTGTGGTACCAGAGCCTAGCGCGCGCTCCGCTACAGTGCACGAGCGGGGGCCCGTAGCTCAGCTGGTGAGAGCAGCGGACTCATAATCCGCCGGTCGGTGGTTCGAGTCCACCCGGGCCCAAGTGGAAAGCCTCCGCGCATGGGGAGTTCCGGTCCTGTGGGACGAGGCCCGTGGCCTTGGGTGGATGCTGGCGCGCACGGCCGGGCCGGGGCCCTCCTCGAGGCCTCATCCGTTACGCGGCTTTACGCGCGCTTGACCGTGCCTTCACGGGCGGCCGGTAGCGTTTCTGCCTCTTCGGACGAAAGGGGGTTGATCCATGCGCGCGATCCTGCGACGAAAGCCGTCGCCGGCCATGGTGGTGGCCTGTCTTGCGCTCTTTCTGTCTCTGGCCGGTACCGGCATCGCCACCGTGGCGGCGCTTCCCCGCGGAAGCGTGGGCACGCCCCAGCTCAAGAACAAGGCGGTGACCCGGGCCAAGCTGGCTCGGAACGCCGTCAGCACCGAGAACGTCATCGACTTCTCGCTGCTGCGGCGAGACTTCGCGCCCGGCCAGCTTCCCGCCGGCCCGCCCGGGCCCCAGGGGCCGCCCGGCCTCCAGGGCCCGCCCGGCCCCGCCGGCCCCCAGGGGCCGCCCGGGGTGATCGGCCAGCTCACCCTGCGCACGGCCTCGGTGACGATCGACGGCGGCACCGCCCAGAACGGCGCCTACATCACCAAGGAGGTGCAGCAGGCGTGCGCCCAGGGGGAGCGGGCGATCTCGGCCGGTACCAGCTGGAGCGACAACGACCCTGACCTCGAGCTCTTCACCGCCGAGATCAGGCCGCTCCAGGATCCGTCCGGGAACGTGATCGGCTACTCGGCCCGGGGCGGCAACGACAGTGGCCAGTCGAGCACGTTCCGGCTGCACGTCCTCTGCTACAAGGTCTCCTAGCGAGGAAGTCCCCGTGCAGGGGCGCCGCTTCCCCCGCTCGGGGACTACAATGGCTGACGTGGCCGAGACAGGGACGCTGCGGGTCAAGACCGGCCTTGCCGAGATGCTCAAGGGCGGGGTGATCATGGACGTCACCACCGCCGAGCAGGCGAGGATCGCCGAGGAGGCAGGAGCGGTGGCGGTCATGGCCCTCGAGCGCGTGCCCGCCGACATCCGAGCCCAGGGGGGCGTGGCCCGCATGGCCGACCCGGAGAAGATCAGGGAGATCCAGGACGCGGTGACTATCCCGGTGATGGCCAAGTGCCGCATCGGCCACTTCGTGGAGGCCCAGATCCTGGAGGCCCTGGAGGTCGACTACATCGACGAGTCGGAGGTGCTCACCCCTGCCGACGAGGAGCACCACATCGACAAGTGGAAGTTCACGGTCCCCTTCGTGTGCGGGGCCACCAACCTGGGAGAGGCGCTGCGGCGCATCGCCGAGGGCGCTGCCATGATCCGCACCAAGGGCGAGGCGGGGACGGGCGACGTCGTCAACGCGGTTCGCCACATGCGGGCCGTGTTCGGCCACATCCGCAAGCTCCAGAGCCTCGACCCCGACGAGCTCTACCACGAGGCCAAGGAGCTGCAGGCGCCCCTCGAGCTCGTCCGCTGGGTGGCCGAGCACAGCCGGCTGCCCGTGGTCACCTTCACCGCCGGCGGAATCGCGACTCCCGCCGACGCGGCGCTCTGCATGCAGCTGGGGGCGGACGGCGTGTTCGTGGGCTCGGGCATCTTCAAGTCCGGCGACCCGGAGCGGCGGGCCAAGGCCATCGTGGAGGCGACCACCCACTTCCGCGATCCCCAGGTCCTGGCCCGGGTGTCGACCGGGCTGGGGGAGCCCATGGTCGGTATCGCCAACCTGTCCCTGCAGCCGAGCGATCTTCTCCAGACCAGGGGCTGGTAGACATCTGTAACTGAGTTACGTATAATCGCGCCTCGTCCTGATCGACCAAGGAGGTGCGAACGTGGCTACCGCTCTTCAGGGTGCAGTCACGCTGGAGGAGCTGGAGAGGATCAAGAAGGCGCTCCTCTTCTCCGACGAGGACATCGCGGCCCTGCGCAAGGCCCACGACATCCTCGTACCCCGAACGGAGCGGCTCCTCGACGTGTGGTACGGCTTCGTGGGCTCCCACGACTTCCTCCTCCGCTACTTCTCCACGGGAGAGGGTCCGGTGGAGCGGTACCTGGCCGCCGTTCGAGTTCGCTTCGGCCAATGGGTGGCGGATACCTGCCGCGCCCAGTACGACCAGGCATGGCTGGCCAAGCAGGAGGAGATCGGTCGGCGTCACTACACCGACAAGGGGAAGACGGACGGCGTCGTCGGGACTCCGCCCATCGTCCACTACCGGTACATGGTGCCCCTCGTCTACCCCATCTACGCCACCGTGCGTCCCTTCCTGGAGGAAGGGTGCGACGATCCCGCCGAGGTGGAGAGGATGCACCAGGCCTGGCTCAAGGCGGTGCTGCTCCAGGTGACTCTCTGGAGCAGGCCCTACCTCAGGGACGGCGCCTTCTGACCCTGCTCGAGCCCCTCCTCCGTCTCTCCCAAGCGGTGCAGGCCTTGGCGCGGGAGGCAGCCGACGCCGAGGGTCTCACTCCGGCCCAGGCCCAGGCGCTCCGGTTCGCCTCCCGCACCAAGACCTTCGCCGCCTCGATCGGGAACCTGGCCACGGCCTTGAGGACGAGCCACGTCAACGCCGTCAAGGTGGTCACCGGCTTGGAGCGTCGCGGGCTCCTGCGTCGGGAGGAAAGTCCCTGGGACAGGCGGGTGACGCTCCTCCGCCTGACCCCGGCGGGCTGGGCCGCGGTCGAGCGGCTGAGCCGGCTCGAGCGCGCCCTCGAGCACGTAGCAGCCGAGCTGACCCCTGCCCAGCGGAGAGCCTTGGAGCCTGCCCTGGGGGCGATGGTGCTGGCCTTGCAGCGGGCCGGCCTGGTCACGGTGGCTGCTCCCTGTCGGGGCTGCATGTACTTCCAGGAGGGTGTGGCCCCGGGATCGCCCGAGCCCCACCGCTGCCTCCTCATCGAGCGCTTCCTGTCCGAGCAAGAGGCGCTCCTCGACTGCCCCGACCACGCTCCCCTCGCCGCCTAAGATTGGCGGCGTGAGGATCGGAGTCCTGGCGTTACAGGGCGACTTCCGCGAGCACGCGGCCATGCTGCGCCGGCTCGGTGCCGAGGTGAGGGAGGTGCGCAAGCCGGACGAGCTCGAGGGGCTGGACGGCCTCGTCATCCCCGGCGGCGAGTCGACCGCCATCATGCGCCTCGCCCGCCTGTCCGGCCTGGACGAGGCGATCCGGCGCTTCCCCGGGGCTGTCCTCGGTACCTGCGCGGGCATGATCGTCCTTGCCCGCGACTGTCTCGGCCTCGTGGACGTGGCCGTGGACCGCAACGCCTACGGCCGGCAGGTGGCGAGCTTCGAGGCCGATCTGGCCCTGGCCGAGAACGGCGGCCCCCCTCTGCGAGGGGTGTTCATCCGGGCGCCCCGCGTGCGCGAGGCAGGCGCGGGGGTGGAGGTGCTCGCCCGCTTGGGAGGCGAGCCCGTGCTCCTGCGCCAGGGCCGCTACCTCGTCGCCTCCTTCCACCCCGAGCTCACCGACGATACCCGCGTGCACCGGCGGTTCCTCGAGCTGGCCCAGGAGGCTCGGTCGCAGGGGGAGCCGGGAGCGCTCTCCGAGGAGGGTGTCCGTGGCCGGCCATAGCAAGTGGGCCCAGATCAAGCACAAGAAGAAGGCCACCGACGCCAAGCGCGGCCAGCTCTTCTCCAAGCTGGCGCGGGCCATCATCGTGGCGGCTCGCGAGGGGGGGCCCGACCCGGCCGCCAACCTCGCCCTCCAGAACGCGATCGAGAAGGCCCGCGAGGCCTCCATGCCCAAGGAGAACATCGAGCGGGCCATCGCCCGCGGCGCCGGCGCCTCCCAGGAGGGGGCTGCCTACGAGCGGGTGGTCTACGAGGGCTACGGGCCGGGCGGGGTAGCCGTCTACGTGGAGGCCCTCACCGACAACCGCAACCGCACCGCCTCCGAGGTGCGCCACCTCTTCTCCAAGCACGGAGGCTCGCTGGGAGAGTCGGGATCCGTAGCCTGGCTGTTCGAGCGCAGGGGAGTGGTACTCGTCCCCGCCGAGGGGGTGGACGACGACGAGCTCACCCTGGCTGCCGCCGAGGGAGGCGCCGAGGACGTCTCCCAGGACGGCACCATCTACCATATCACCTGCGCGCCTGACGACCTGGCGGCGGTGCGGCGGGCGCTGGAGGCGGCCGGGTTCCCGGTCGAGTCGGCCTCGCTGGCCATGGTGCCGAAGTCGACGGTGCGCGTGGAGGACGAGGCCAGCGCCCGCAAGCTCCTCCGCCTCATGGAGGCGCTGGAGGAGAACGAGGACGTCCAAGAGGCCTACGCCAACTTCGACATCGCGGAGGCCGTCCTGGAGGCGGCGGCAGCCTCGTAGCGCTCTCCTGCGGGCAGGAACGTCCGGCCCGCTGCCTAACCTCAAGCCGTGAAGGTCCTCGGCATCGATCCAGGGACGGCTGCGTGCGGCTTCGGCGTCGTCCACCGGCGAGACGGCCGGCTCCGGGCCGTCGCCTTCGGCTCCTGGACGACCCCTGCCTCCCAGCGTCCCGAGCTCAGGCTGAAGACCATCTACGACCGGGTAGAGGAGCTGGTAAGGCTGCACGCTCCCGACGCCGTGGCCCTGGAGGAGTCGTTCGTGGGCGCCGACGCCCGCACCGCGCTCTCCGTGGGCCAGGCTCGAGGCGCCGTGCTCGTCGCCTGCGCCCGGGCGGGAGTCGAGTGCGCCGAGTACCCCCCGAGCACGGTGAAGCAGGCGGTGTGCGGCTACGGTCGGGCCGAGAAGGCTCAGGTGCAGCGGATGGTCAAGGCCATCTTGGGGCTTTCGGCCGCTCCTGCTCCCTCCCACGCCGCCGACGCCTTGGCGGTGGCTATCTGCCACGTTCTTGCCCCTCCGCTCGCGCGCATGGCCGGAGGCCGGGGGTGATCGCCCAGCTGCGGGGACGGCCCCTAGGCCGGGGGCGCGAGGGGATCGTGCTCGACGTGGCCGGGGTGGGCTACCTCATCCAGGCCACGCCCCGGGCTCTCGCCCGAGCCGAGGGAGCGAGGGAGGTGACGCTCCACACCTACCTCCACGTGCGCGAGGACGCCCTCCAGCTCTTCGGCTTCGCCGACGCCGAGGAGCGCCGGCTCTTCGAGCAGCTCTTGTCGGTGTCGGGGGTGGGCCCCAAGGTGGCCCTGGCCATCGTCTCCTCGTCGACTCCGACCCAGCTTCGGCAGGCCATCGCCCGTGGCGACACCGCCCGTCTCGAGGCCGTCCCCGGCGTGGGGCGCAAGACCGCTCAACGGGTCGTGCTCGAGCTCAAGGGATCGATCGAGGCGGGGGAGGGAGGCCCGGCCGCCGACGCCGACCCGCACCTGGTGGCCCGCGACGCCCTGGTCGAGCTCGGCTTCTCCCTGGTCGAGGCCGAGCGGGCGCTGGCCGAGGTCGACCCCGACCTACCCCCTGAGGAGCGCGTTCGCTTGGCCCTGCGGAGGGCGGCGTGAGGGCACGACTGGTCGCTCCCTCCCTCGCCGACGGGCAGGAAGAGGAGCTCGACCGCTCGCTCCGGCCCCGGCGGCTGGAGGAGTTCGTGGGCCAGGAGCGGGTGAAGGAGCAGCTTCAGGTGGCCTTGGCGGCCGCCCGTACCCGGGGCGAAGCCCTCGACCACGTCCTGCTCGCCGGGCCGCCCGGCCTGGGCAAGACGAGCCTCGCCCACATCGTGCGCGAGGAGCTGGGGGTGGGGATCCGCGTGGTGGCAGGGCCGGCCCTGGAGCGCAAGGGCGACCTTGCCGCCATCCTCACGGCTCTCGAGGCTCGCGACGTCCTGTTCGTGGACGAGATCCACCGCCTGAGCGCCGCGGTCGAGGAGATGCTGTACCCCGCCCTCGAGGACTTCCGCCTCGACATCGTGGTCGGGCAGGGGCCCGCCGCCCGCACCCTCACGCTCGACCTTCCCCCCTTCACCTTGATCGGGGCGACCACGCGCACGGGTCTCCTCACCACTCCCCTGCGCGACCGGTTCGGCATGACCTTTCGCCTCGGCTACTACGCGACCGAGGAGCTGGCTCGCATCGTGCGCCGCTCGGCGGCCATCCTGGGCGTGGACATCACCGACGAGGCCGCCCGAGAGATCGCCCGCCGCTCCCGGGGAACCCCCCGGGTCGCCAACCGCATCCTCCGCCGGGTGCGGGACGTGGCCGAGGTGCGCCACGACGGGGTGATCACGGCCGAAGTGGCGGACGAGGCCCTCGCCCTCCTGGAGGTAGACGAGCAAGGGCTGGAGCGGATCGACCGGGAGCTCCTGGCCGCCATCGTGCACAAGTTCGGCGGGGGCCCGGTGGGCTTGTCCACCCTGGCGGTGACGCTGGGCGAGGAGCCGGACACGATCGAGGACGTGTACGAGCCCTACCTCCTTCAGCTCGGCTTCATCCAGCGAACGCCGCGGGGACGGGTGGTGACCGACCGGGGCCGCAGCCACCTGGGAGCGGCGAGCGAGGCGCGGCTGTTCTGATCCTCAGCGCCTGAACTGGAGCTGGTGCCAGGAGGGGACGGGAGCCAGCTCGAGGAGGGCTCGACCGCCGCGAGGGTCGCGGTAGGCGAACTCCGACGTCTCCTCGTCCCAAGCCACCTCAAGCAGGCCCTCCTTGACTCGGTGGTCGAGCCAGGCGCCCCGGAAGACGAGCTTGCGCAGCCAGTACACGAGCGACTCGCCGTCCACCAGGGAAATCCGCTCCCAGTGTCGAACGAGGTAGCGGCCGAGTTGGCTCCGAGGCTCGATGATGCGGCCGTCGGCCGCCAGCTCGACCAAGTCGGCCGTCTCGTCGTCGTCGAGCTCGTTCCCCTCCACAAGGCCGAGCTTGACGGCGGCTGCCACCACCCGCTCCTCGAAGTCCCGCTGGTTGAACCGGAACCGGTAGGTGAGGAACTCGACCTCGAAGTCGTCGCCGGACACGTAGTCCACGCCCATGCGCTCAGGATAGCCCCCAAGGAGGAGCCCCCAAGGCTGGCTCCGTCCGATCCCCCGCGTAGCGTGGACGGCCGTGGAATGGTCGATCCCCCCTTGCTCCCCAGGCCAGGCGCGAGCGCTGGCAGCTGCCTTGGCGATCAGCGAGACCACCGCCTCGGTGCTCGCTCGTCGAGGGTACGCCGACCCCGAGCGTGCCCGCGCCTTCCTGGCCGCGGAGCTCCCCGGCCACGACCCGAGCCTGCTCGGCGACCTGACCGAGGCCTGCGAGCGCCTCAGTCGCGCGGTCGCCTGCGGCACTCGAATCTGCGTCCACGGCGACTACGACGTGGACGGGATCTGCGCCACCGCCCTGGCCGTGCTCGCTCTCCGTGAGCTGGGGGCGGACGTGAGCTGGCACCTTCCCAGCCGCTTCGAGGAAGGCTACGGCCTCACCAGCCAGACCCTCGCTCGGCTGGCCGAGGAGGAGGTGGGGTTGGTGCTCACCGTCGACTGCGGCATCACCGCCGTCGAGGAGGTGGCGGAGGCCCGGAAGCTGGGGATGGAGGTGATCGTGACCGACCACCACCGGCCCAAGGCCACCCTCCCCGACTGCCTTGTGGTCGCCACTCGGCCGTCCCGCTACCCCTTTCCCGAGCTCTGCGGAACCGGGGTCGCCTACAAGCTCATGGCAGCCCTCATGGGCGAGGAGCGACTGGAGCCGTACCTCGACCTCGTCGCGCTCGCCACCATCGCCGACGTCGTGCCCTTGGTGGACGAGAACCGGGCCTTGGCCGCCCGCGGCCTCAAGGCCCTGGCCCGTACCCGCCGCCCCGGCCTGCGGGCTCTCATGGCTAGCGCTGGGGTCGACCCGGCCGCCGCGGACGAGGCCGCCGTTGCCTACCGACTGGCCCCCAGGATCAACGCCAGCGGACGGCTCTGCCACCCCGAGCTCGCCCTGGAGCTCCTCCTCACGGAGAGCGAGGAGGAGGCCGCCCGACTTGCTCGCCGCCTGGAGCAGCTGAATCGAGAGCGCCAGGAGGTCGAGGAGCGGATCCTGCGCCAGGCCGTGGAGCGGATCGAGTCCTGGCCTGCCGGCAAGCGGGCCCAGCGCGCCTACGTCCTCGCCGACGAGGACTGGCACGAGGGGGTAATTGGCATCGTGGCCTCCCGCTTGGTCGAGCGCTACCGGCGGCCGGTCGTCCTCATCGCGGGCTCGGACGGCGCGGACGGCGCCTGGAAGGGATCCGGTCGCTCCATCGCCGCCTTCGATCTCCACGCCGGCCTGGCCGCCGCCTCCAGCCACCTCGAGCAGTTCGGCGGGCACCGGGCGGCCGCCGGCCTCTCGGTGCGACCGGAACGGGTGGAGGCGTTCGCCTCCGCCTTCGTCGCCCATGCCGACTCCGTGCTCGGCGAGGAGGACCTGGCGCCGCGCACGGTCGTGGACGCGGTCGTGCGCGGTCGGGCGCTGACCTTGGACCTGGCCGAGGAGCTTGGCCGCCTCGCTCCCTTCGGGTTGGGGAACCCGCCCGTGACGCTCCTCCTCGCCGGCTGCCGGCTGGCCGACCTGGAGACGGTGGGGGACGGAAGGCACCTTCGCTTCCGGGTGTACGAGCAGGGTCGTCGGGTAGCAAGCGGCGTCGCCTTCGGCATGGGCACCCAGCTCGACCGTTTGCGGCGCCCTGGGCTCTACGATGTCGCCTTTCGGCTGGAGCAGAACCGCTGGAACGGGACGGTGGCGCCCCAGATCGTGGCCCGGCGCATCCTGGACACGCCCGATCGCTACGTCGAGCTGCGGGCGCGGCTGGCGGAGGAGTGGAAGGAGGGCGAGGGGGCCTGGAGCGCGGAGGCTCGAGCCATCTTCTCCGAGCTTGAGCTTGAGGCGGGGGGCTGGCGGAGCCTCCTCGAGTCGGAGACGTTCCGGGCTCTCCTCGCCCAGCCGGACGGCCTCCGCCGGGCGGCCTGAGGGCGGGACGGGGGCGGTACGATCGCGCTTCCGCAGTCGCGCTTGCAAAAGGAGGAGGAAGGATGGTCGTCCCAACGACGCTGGCCATCTTCGTGGTCGCGGTCGTGTGCGAGCTCAGCGGCACCTACGCCGTCTGGCGCTGGCTCCGCACGGGGTCGACGCCGCTCTTGGCGCTGGCGGGCGTGGCGGCGCTCCTCGCCTACGCCGCCGTCCAGACCCTCCAGCCAGAGGATCGCTACGGTCGCCTGTTCGCCGCCTACGCGGGGGTGTTTCTGATCGGCGCTCTCCTTTGGGGGTGGGGAGTGGACGGCAAGACCCCTGATCGCTTCGACTGGATCGGAGCGGCCGTGGTGCTCGTGGGAGTGGCGGTCGTGCTCTGGGGCAGGCGCCTGCCCGGGTAGTCCTGGAGCGAGCCTCTAGGCGACCTGGCTCCGGCTTCCGGCGGGGGAAGGCGACGGTTGCCGCCTGCGGCGGCCCCCGATGGTGGCTCGGGGGCGGGGGCTGGAAGGAATCGAGCTGGGCGGGGCGACGACCGCCTCCAGGGCGATCAGCATCCGCGCTACGTGCCGGACGGATCGAGGGCTGGCTCGGCGGCGCAGTCTGGCGATCATGGAAGGACGCTCCTCTTCGTCGGCCTGTCCCTGAGTCCTTCGGACGAGGTCGCCCGGGCTCAACCCCCGCTTGGGGGGTGCCGAGTACACTTGGCGTATGGTCGTGGTGGAGGCAGAGGAGCGCCACCGGGCGCTGGTCGAGGAGCTGATCGCGGACGTCGCCGCCTACAAGCCCGACGTCGACCGCGAGCTGCTCGAGCGCGCCTTCGCCTTCGCTGCCCATGCCCACGAGGGGCAGCAGCGGCGCTCGGGGGAGGAGTTCATCCGCCACCCCTTCGGCGTGGCCAAGATCCTGGCCGGCCTCCACCTGGACGAGCAGACCCTGGCTGCCGCCCTGCTCCACGACGTGGTCGAGGACACCGAGATGCCCGTGGACGAGGTGAGGGCCGAGTTCGGGGCAGAGATCGCCAGCCTCGTCGAGGGGGTGACCAAGCTCACCAGGATCCAGTTCCAAAGCCGGGAGGAGGCGGAGGCCGAGAACTACCGCAAGATGATCCTGGCCATGGCCCAGGATCCCCGGGTCATCCTCATCAAGCTGGCCGACCGGCTGCACAACATGCGCACCATCGAGTACCTGGGGAAGCAGAAGCAGATCCAGAAGGCCAAGGAGACCCTGGAGATCTACGCTCCGCTCGCCCACCGCCTCGGCATCCACGCCATCAAGTGGGAGCTCGAGGACCTGGCCTTCGAGACCCTCTACCCCCGCAAGTACCAGGAGATCAAGGCCATGGTGGCAGAGCGGCGGGCAGACCGGGAGGAGCACGTGCGGCAGGCAGCCCAGGTGCTCCAGCAGGAGCTGGAGAAGGCCGGCATCCCGGCCGAGATCTCCGGCCGGCCCAAGCACTTCTACTCGATCTACGACAAGATGACGCGCAAGGGCCGGCAGTTCAACGAGATCTACGACCTCACCGCCATGCGCGTGATCGTCGAGCGCGACGGCGACGAGGGGACGCGGGACTGCTACGGGGCCCTGGGCCTCATCCACTCCCTGTGGAAGCCGATGCCGGGCCGGTTCAAGGACTACATCGCCATGCCCAAGCTCAACCGGTACCGAGCCCTCCACACCACCGTGATCGGGCCCGAGGGCAAGCCTCTGGAGATCCAGATCCGCACGCGGCAGATGCACCGGGAGGCCGAGTTCGGCATCGCCGCCCACTGGGTGTACAAGCGGGGTCGCAAGACCAAGGCGGACGAGGAGTGGACGGCCTGGGTCCAGCAGCTCATGGACTGGCAGCGGGACGAGGTCGACCCCCGCGAGTTCGTGCGCGGGTTCCGCGACCACTTCTTCACCGAGGAGGTGTACGTCTTCACCCCCAAGGGCGAGCTCAAGGTTCTGCCGGCGGGCTCCACCCCCATCGACTTCGCCTACGCCGTGCACACCGACGTGGGCCACCGTACCGTCGGCGCCAAGGTCAACGGCCGCATCGTGCCGCTCCACTACCGGCTCAAGAGCGGCGACTTCGTGGAGATCCTCACCTCCAAGACCGGCCGGGGGCCCTCGCGCGACTGGCTGTCCCTGGCTGCCTCCTCCCGGGCCCGCAACAAGATCCGCCAGTGGTTCTCCAGGGAGACCCGGGAGGAGACCGAGCAGAAGGGCAGGGAGGCCTTGGAGCAGGCGCTGCGCAAGCAGAATCTCCCCTACAAGAAGCTGGCCGGGTCGGCGGTGCTGGCCCAGGTGATCCGCGAGACCGGCTTCAAGAAGGCCGAGGACTTCTACATCGCCCTGGGCAGCGGCAAGCTCCAGGCATCCCAGATCACGCGGAAGGTGATCCAGCGCCTGAAGACGGCCGAGGTGGCCGAGGAGGCGGCGCTCCCGCGCAAGCGCACTCGGGCCAAGGCCACCGCCAGCCGCACCCTGGGCGTGAAGGTGCACGGGGTCGAGGACGTCCTGGTGCGCTTGGCCAAGTGCTGCACGCCGGTCCCAGGCGATGCCATCGTCGGCTACATCTCGCTCGGGCGCGGCATCGCCATCCACCGCCAGGACTGCCCCAACGTGCGGGCCCTACGGCGGAATCCGGAGCGGTTCACGGAGGTGGACTGGGACGGCGACGGGTCGCAGGGCTTCCTCGTCCAGATCGCGGTCGACTCCTGGGATCGGCCCCGGCTACTTGAGGACGTGGCCCGCACCTTCGCCGAGCACGGAGCCAACATCGTGGCCTACGGCGGGGTGGTCGAGGACCAGCTGGCCAAGAACTGGTACACGGCCGAGGTCGGGGACGTGAAGAGCCTGCGCGCCCTCCTGAGCGCGCTCCGCAACCTCGACGCCGTCTTCGACGCCTACCGGGTGACGCCCCAGTAGGATCCCTCGTCCGAGGGATGGAGCGGCGGAGGGGAGGGGGTACCCCGTTTGAGGGAGGGCCGCCGCGATGCCGCATGGCTCCGAGGACGAGCTCCCCCGTTCGGGGGAGGAAGGCCTCAGTCGAGGGCCTCCCAGGGGGCCTCGCTCCCGTCCCAGCCCACCAAGCAGTGGGCCGAGACGAGGGTGGCCACGCGCTCCAGGAAGGCCCTGCCTTCCCGGTCTTCCTCGGGCGGGGACACACGGAGCTCAGCCACCTTGGTCCCCCGGAAGACGACCGGCACCGCCGTCGTGCCTCCCTGGGGAGCCCCCCGGGCAGGGCCGGGGACGAGCTCGGCCCCCTCGACCAAGGCGATGGCGGCGTAGGGGTAGAGCCGGGCGAGGACGTCCACGACCCCGCGCAGCACCTCGTCGGCGTCTCCTCCCCGGTTGAGGATGCGGTCGATCGCCTCCAGGGCGCCGCGGGCTTGGTCGCGGCTAGGCATCGACGTCCTCTCCCTCGAAGGCCCGTACCCGGTCGCGGAACCAGTCGGGGAGCGGGACCGGTGCCCTTTGCGGCAGCTCCACGAGGACGAGGGTCTGGCGGGCGGTGACCATGAGCGCCTCGTCGGCGACCCGGTAGGCGGCACACTCGTAGGTCACGCTCGTCCTCCCCAGCCGGGAGACGCGGACGAAGACCTCGATCAGGTCATCGAAGCGGGCCGGCGCCAGGTACTCGATGGAGCAGGCGCGCATGACGAGCTGCTGGGAGGCGGGGTAGAGATGGGGCCCCAGCATGCCCAGGTGGCGGTGGTACTCGACCCGGGCGAGGTCGAAGTAGGGGAAGTAGCGCCCGTAGTAGACGACGCCTTGCGCGTCGGTGTCCGAGAAGCCTACCCGGGCCAGGGCCGAGTACTTGAAGGGAGGACGGCGGTCGGTCTCCCGGCCTAGCTCGAGCTCCGCCACCACGGCGGCGATAGTACCCGCCCGCGCCCCGGAGGGTCGCGCGCCGGGCCGGGCTCAGGCTCCGCGGCCCCAGAGGCCCCGCCCCGGCCGCCTCACAGGCGCAGGGGGTCGAGGTCGAGCGAGCCGGCGGCGACGGCGGCGGCTGCCCTCTCCGCCTGGGCTAGGAGGTGGGCGACATCGAGGCCGCGGTGGCGGGGAGCGTAGGGAGCGAGCCTGCGCCTCGCCTTGGCCAGCTGCCGCTCGCAGCCGACCCGTCGTCCCCTTCCTGCCTGGTACCAGGCGACGGCGAGGTGGATCAGCCCTTGGACGAAGTCGCGCTCTGCCGCCTGGGCCCTCCGCCAGGCGCGCTCGAGCTCCTCGTGGGCGGCGAAGTACTCGCCCCGACGAAGCAGCATGAGCCCGGGCATCAGGTCGTCCACCGCGAGGGCCTCCGGAGGGACGCCTGGTCCTCGACTCGTGGCGGGCGGCCGGGCCGGGGGCCGCCACGTCGGTGAGACATGCGCCTGTGCGCCACCTGAGCCTGCCTTCGACGTGTTACCCTCCCGGCGTGGCGACGATCCTGCTCGCTGGGGTCGATCTCTTCTTCCGCGGTACGCTCGAGGCGCTCCTTCCTGAGCACCACCTGGTCACCACCGACACGGTCGAGCAGCCCGATCTCGTGATCGCCGACATCGCTCGGGTCGATCCCGAGGAGGTCGCCGATCTCTACCCCGATATCCCCATCGTGGGCTTCACCAACCACACCGACACCGCCGGCCTCAGGCGTGCTCAAGCCGCCGGCTTCGACCAGGTGCTGGTCAAGTCGGCTCTCGTGGAGCGTGCGCCTCAACTGATCGCCGAGCTGCTCGCCTCGGTAGAGTAGAAGCGTGACCTACATCATCGCTGAGCCCTGCATCGACGTCAAAGATCGCTCGTGCGTAGACGTCTGCCCGGTCGACTGCATCCACGAGTTCGAGCGCATGCTCGTCATCGACCCCGAGGAGTGCATCGACTGCGGCGCCTGCGAGCCGGAGTGCCCGGTGGAGGCGATCTTCCCCGAGGACGCCCTCCCTGAGAAGTGGGAGGCGTTCGTCAAGATCAACTACGCCTACCCCGACGCAGACACCATCAACCGGCTCGTGGACGAGTACGCAGCCGAGCACAACGTCCAGAACCAGCCCATCTCCTAGCTGCGCGGCGGTCGAGGGGGCGCCTGCGGGCTAGCCGGCGCGGGGCTGGAGGTCGACGCGCGGCCGCCGCTCGCCGGGAAGCGGCGGGTCTGATCCCGCCGGTTCCCCCAGGCGGCCAGGGGAAGACGGAGCTGGCGAGGCCGAGGCTCCCTCTCCGCCGGCGCCTGGCGTGGGCCGGGGATGCCCAGATCGCGGCGCAGGGTCGCCACTGCCGCCAGCGCGCGCTCAGCCTGGGACCTGGGCAGGTAGGGGCCGCGCCCGTACAGCGTGTGGTAGCGGGCGAGCTCCTCCGGCCAGTCTCGGGCCAGGGCCTCGAGGAAGTGCTCGCGGGCACCGGGACGGAGGTGGAGCATGCTCGCCCATACGAATGAGGCTCCGGCGTCCCGGGCCGCCAGCAGCACCGCCGCCAGCTGGTCGGGTTGATCGGAGAGGCCGGGAAGGAGGGGGCTGAGGGCCACTCCTGCTTCGATGCCGGCTCGGTGCAGGAGGGAGAGGGCCCGCAGCCGCTGGCGCGGCGGCGCTGTCCCGGGCTCGGTCGTCCGCCATACCCTCTCGTCCAGGGTGGGCACCGACAAGGTGATCGAGGCACCCCCGGAGCGGGCCGCCTCCTGGAGGACGTCGATGTCGCGGACGACCAGGGGGCCCCGAGTGACGAGGCTGAAGGGGGTGCCCGACCCGGCCAGGGCGACCAGGCAGGCCCGCGTCAGCCGGTAGCGCCCCTCCGCCGGCTGGTACGGGTCGGTGGCGGTGCCGACGGCCACGAGCTCTCGACGCCAGGAGGGACGGCGAAGCTCGGCCCTGAGCACCTCGGCCACGTTCACCTTGACCCGAATCGAGCGACCGTACTCCTCCCCCGCGGGCCGCTCGGCCCGGCGCTCGTAGGCGCGGACGTAGCAGAAGGCGCAGCGGTGGACGCACCCCACGTAGGGGTTGAGCGACCAACGGAAGGGCATCCCCCGCACGGCGTTGAGGGCGGTCCGGCACGGCTCCTCCCGGTACTCGACACGCACCGAAGCAGGATAGAACACATGTTCCCCTGCGCGCAAGGCGGGAAGGGCGCAACCAAAGCCAACCAAAGCGGGGCGCCGCCCCGAGGGCAGCCGAGTCCTCGCCTATACTGAGGCGAGAAGTCGGTGGTCGAAGACCTTCCTCCTAGTACCCTGGCCCCGGGAGCCGGGGCATGACGCTGGCTCTCCTCCTCGCCGTCGGGGCGCTCGTCCTCCTGAACGCCTTCTTCGTGGCCGCCGAGTACGCCCTCGTCACCGCCCGGCGCACCCGCATCCAGGAGCTGGAAGAGAAGGGCGACCGCCGGGCGCGGGCTGTCCTCCGCATCACCGGGGAGCCGCCGCGCTTCATCGCCGCCATGCAGCTCGGCGTCACCGGCACCAGCCTGGGGATCGGCGCCTTGGGCGAGCC
>CAZQRA010000041.1:0-22360 GCA_964595575.1 uncultured Gaiellales bacterium | reverse complement strand
AGGGTTTCCCCCACGGGAGCGAGGCGACGCCGAGCGACGGGCGTGGAGGTGGAAGCGTGAGCTTCCACCGACAGGCCCGGGGAAGGGTGGCGGGAAACCGGGAGGTTTCCCGCTGCGCCGGCGGCGTGCGTGGCGCGGCCGGCGAGAAGGGGGCTCGTGGGGGAAACAGGGTTTCGATCACGGGGGAAACCATGTTTCCCCCGTGCACCCCCTTCTTCAGGGGGAGGTTGGTCGGGGAGCCGGGGGTCCCGCCAGCGAGGCCTAGGGAGGGAGCCGAGTGAGGCGGAGCAGGCGCTACCTCGAGGCGCGGGCCCGGGTCGACCGGGAGCGCGTCTACAGCCCCCTTCAGGCCCTCGAGCTCCTGAAGAGCCTCGACGGAGCCGCCTTCGACGAGACCGTGGAGGTGCACTTCCGGCTGGGGCTCAACGTGCGCCACGCCGACCAACAGCTGCGGGGGACGCTGATGCTTCCCCACGGCACTGGTCGGCAGGTGCGCGTCGCCGTCTTCGCCGAGGGCGAGAAGGCCAAGGAGGCAGAGGAGGCGGGGGCCGAGGTGGTGGGCGCCGCCGATCTGGCCGCCCGCATCGAGCAGGGCTTCGACGACTTCGACGTGGCCATCGCCACGCCCGACATGATGGGGGTCGTGGGCAAGCTCGGTCGCATCCTGGGGCCGCGGGGCAAGATGCCCAACCCCAAGACGGGAACGGTCACCTTCGACATCGGCAAGGCGGTGCGGGACGCTAAGGCGGGGAGGATCGAGTACCGCACCGACCGGGGGGCCAACGTCCATGTCCCCATCGGCAAGAAGAGCTTCGACCTGCGCCGGCTCCTCGAGAACTACGCGGCCGTGGTAGAGGAGATCGTTCGGGCCAAGCCGGCAGCGGCCAAGGGCCGCTACATCCGCTCGATCACCTTGACCACCACCATGGGGCCCGGCGTCCGGGTCGATCCCTCCCGGACGCGGGACATCGTCGAGGAGCTGACGCAGGCGCCGGCGGCGCACGCGCGGAAGGAGGTAGTCTCCGCCTGACGAGGTGTCCACGCGCTCGCCCGAGACAGCTGGCGGCCGAGAGGCAGAAGCCCAGCCGAGGCGGGCCCGCGATCAGCTGCCAGGCTGGCCCGGGCTCGTTGCCGGCGAGCCTTGGCGATGGAGGGAGAGCCGATGCTGAGAGCGGACAAAGAGCGGATCGTGGCTGAGCTCACGGAGCGCCTCCGGGCCACCGATACCCTGCTTGCGGCCGACTACCGCGGCCTCACGATGAAGGAGATGGACGCCCTGCGCTCGCGGCTGCTCGAGCACGGCGCTCGACTCACGGTGGTGAAGAACTCCCTCACCCGCCGGGCGGCCGAGGCCGCCGACGTCCCGGCGCTGCTTGCCCTGCTGGAGGGGCCCACGGCGATCGCCTTCCTGGAGGCGGGGGGCGATCCGGTGGCGGTGGCCAAGGCCCTGCGGGAGACCGCTCGCCAGACCCGCCTCCTCGCCGTCAAGGGCGGCCTCCTGCACGGCCGGCTGATCTCGGCTGAGGAGGCGGAGACGCTGGCTACCCTCCCCACCCTGGACGTGCTGCGGGGTCAAGTGCTGGGCGCCCTCGTCGCCCCCCTGCAGGCGGTGGTGGGGCTCGTCGCCGCTCCTCTGCGCGATCTCGTGGGCCTGCTCGAGGCTCGAGCCGAGAAGCTGCGAGAGGCAGGGGGCGAGGCCCCGGGAGAGGGCGAGCGGGGAGAGCCACGAGAGGCGGGCCCGCGCCTCGAGGAGGGGTCGCATCTGTCCACAGGAGAAGAACCGGAACCGAAGAAGGAGGAGTAGGAAGATGGCTGCGAGCGCGGTCGATAAGGTGCTCGAGGAGCTGGGCAAGATGTCGGTGCTCGAGCTCGTCGAGCTCAAGAAGCGGATCGAGGACGAGTGGGGGATCACGGCCGTCGCCCCGGTGGCGGTGGCCCCCGCTCCTGGAGCAGCGGCGCCTGCAGCAGGCGACGGAGCCGCCGCCGAGGAGAAGACGGCCTTCGACGTCGTGCTGGCGAGCGCTGGGGACAAGAAGATCCAAGTGATCAAGGTCGTCCGCAGCGTCACCGGGCTCGGCCTCAAAGAGGCCAAGGACCTGGTGGACGCCGCCCCTAAGCCGGTGAAGGAAGGGGTGACGAAGGAGGAGGCGGAGGCGATCAAGGCCCAGCTCGAGGAGGCAGGAGCCACCGTCGAGCTCAAGTAGGAGCCTCCCCTGCGCAGGCTGGGGCCGGCGCCGAGCGTTCCCTCGGCGGGGCTGGAACGCCGCTGCCGGCTCGTACCCGCCGCTCAGCTCGATCGCGGGGTCGGTGGGGGTCGGCGGTCGGTGGCGGGCAGAGCCCCGGGCCCCGGCAAGACGGCCCGAGGGCAAGCCTTGCAGGCCGCCCCCGCCGTCCGCTATCCTTGAGGGTCGCGCCGTTCGCCCTCGTTCCACGCGCTCACGCATCGACGACATTCTCAAGGGAGGCTGTCTCACTTGACGACTAGGGTTGCTGCGCCCAGCGGGCGCATCAGTTTCTCGCGCCTGAAGCACGTTCTCGATCCCCCTAACCTCATCGACATCCAGAAGGCCTCCTTCCGCTGGTTCCTGGAGGAGGGCCTGCGGGAGACCATCGACGACATCTCGCCGATCGAGGACTACACGGGAACCCTCGCCGTCGAGCTAGGCGAGTACGAGTTCGGCGAGCCCCAGTTCTCGATCAGGGAGTGCCGGGAGAAGGACCTGACCTACCAAGCGCCGCTCTCGATGACCGTGCGCTTCGTGAACAAGGACACGGGCGAGATCCGAGAGCAGCGCGTGTTCATGGGCGACTTCCCCATGATGACCGAGCAGGGCACGTTCATCATCAACGGCACCGAGCGGGTGATCGTCACCCAGCTCGTGCGCAGCCCCGGGGCCTACCTCATGGAGCCGAAGGACCCCACCAAGCAGGTGTTCACGGCCAACCTGATGCCCGCTCGCGGCTCCTGGCTCGAGCTGGAGATCGACAAGAAGGGGGTCGTGTACGCCCGCATCGACCGCAAGCGCAAGCTGCCGGTGACGACGCTCTTGCGGGCGCTGCCGGCCGAGGATCCCTCCACCGGCTGGCAGTTGGACACGAGCTCCAACGAAGCCATCCTGGACCTCTTCGACCACTCCGTCTACATCGCCCTCACGCTCGAGAAGGACCCCTCCCAGCGCGAGGAGGAGGCGCTGGTCGAGGTGTTCAAGAAGCAGCGGCCCGGGGAGCCGCCGACCCTCGAGAACGCCCGCAGCCTGCTCCGCGCCCTCTTCTTCGATCCCAAGCGGTACGACCTGACCAAGGTGGGGCGCTACAAGCTCAACCAGCGGCTAGGGGTGTCCGTCCCCGAGGACGTCCGCGTCCTCACCACCCAGGACATCGTGGCCTTGGTTCGCAAGCTGGTCGAGCTGCCACGGAAGCTCGGCGTTCCCGACGACTCCAAGGACTACGCCGCCGACGCCGCCGCCCTCAGTCGTGACCCGATCCGGGGCGAGCTGGATGAGTACGAGGACTTCGGCAACCGACGTCTGCGCACGGTGGGGGAGCTGATCCAGGAGGCGTTCCGGGTCGGCCTCTACCGCATGGAGCGGGTCGTCCGAGAGCGGATGACGACCGAGGACGCCGACGCCATCACGCCCCAGACCATCATCAACATCCGGCCGGTGGTGGCCGCTCTCAAGGAGTTCTTCGGCTCCTCCCAGCTCTCCCAGTTCATGGACCAGACGAACTCCCTGGCCGGCCTCACCCACCGGCGGAGGCTCTCGGCTCTGGGGGCCGGGGGCCTGACCCGCGAGCGCGCTCCCATCGAGGTCAGGGACGTCCACCCCACCCACTACGGGCGCATGTGCCCCATCGAGACGCCTGAGGGGCCCAACATCGGCCTCATCGGCTCCCTCGCCTCCTACGCGACCGTGTCCGAGTTCGGGTTCATCCAGACCCCCTACCGACGGGTGGTCGACGGTCGGGTGACGGACGAGATCGTCTACCTGGACGCGGCCGAGGAGCGCCAGTACACGATCGCCCAGGCCTCGGAGCCGTTCGACCTGGAGACGGGGAGGTTCCTGCACGACCAGGTCCTGTGCCGCTCCCGCGAGGGAGAGGCGGTGATGGCGTCGGCCCAGGAGGTCGACTTCATGGACGTGTCGCCGGCCCAGATCGTCTCCGTGGCCACCGCCCTCATCCCCTTCCTCGAGCACAACGACGCCAACCGGGCCCTCATGGGGTCGAACATGCAGCGTCAGGCGGTCCCGCTGCTCATCACCGAGCCTCCGCTGGTGGGAACGGGGCTCGAGTACCGGGCCGCGATCGACACCGGCGACGTCGTCCTCGCCCGTCGCGCGGGCACGGTGGTGGACGTGGACGCCGAGCGGGTGGTGGTGGAGACGAAGGACGGCGAGCGGGACGTCTACGAGCTCATCAAGTTCATGCGCTCCAACCAGGGGACCCTCATCCACCAGCGCCCCATCGTGACCCTGGGGGAGAAGGTCGAGGAAGGCCAGGTTCTGGCGGACGGCTCGTCCACCCACCGCGGGGAGCTGGCCCTGGGCAAGAACCTGCTCGTCGCCTTCATGCCCTGGGAGGGGTTCAACTTCGAGGACGCGATCGTCATCTCCGAGCGGCTGGTGAAGGAGGACGTCCTCTCCTCCATCCACATCCACGAGTACGAGATCGACGCCCGCTCGACCAAGCTGGGCGACGAGGAGATCACCCGGGACATCCCCAATCGCTCCGAGGAGTCGCTCAAGGACCTGGACGAGCGCGGGATCGTCCGCATCGGCGCCGAGGTGGGATCGGGCGACCTGCTCGTGGGCAAGGTCACGCCCAAGGGAGAGACCGAGCTCACCGCCGAGGAGAAGCTGATCCGGGCCATCTTCAAGGAGAAGGCGCGCGAGGTCAGGGACACGTCGCTCAAGGTTCCCCACGGGGAGGGAGGAAAGGTGATCGACGTCAAGACCTTCTCCCGAGAGGCGGGCGACGACCTGCCGCCGGGGGTGAACGAGCTCGTCCGCGTCTACGTGGCCAAGAAGCGCAAGATCGCCGAGGGCGACAAGCTCGCCGGCCGCCACGGCAACAAGGGCGTGATCGCCAAGATCGTGCCCGAGGAGGACATGCCCTTCCTTGAGGACGGTACGCCGGTGGACGTGGTGCTCAACCCCTTGGGCGTCCCCAGCCGCATGAACATCGGCCAGATCCTGGAGACCCACCTCGGCTGGGCCGCCTACCACGGCGTCTTTGGGGAGAGAGGCGAAGCCGAGGACAAAGGCGGCGGCGCAGCTGCCGGCCTCGGTGCGAGGCGAGGCCGTGACGCCGCAGGCGTCAACGGCAAGGCCGACGGGCCCACGCCGGTCGCCTCCCCCGTCTTCGACGGGGCCACGCCGGTGGACGTGGACGAGGCCCTCGTCAAGTGGGTGGAGCAGAACCCCGACTCCCCCATCAAGATGAAGGTGGACCCAAGCCGGCCGCCGGGCCGACGCTGCTCGGGCAAGGTGCGCCTGTTCGACGGCAGGACGGGGGAGCCGTTCGAGCAGAAGGTCACCGTCGGCTACATGTACATCCTCAAGCTGCTCCACTTGGTGGACGACAAGATCCACGCTCGCTCGACTGGGCCTTACTCCCTCGTCACCCAGCAGCCTCTGGGCGGCAAGGCCCAGTTCGGCGGCCAGCGCTTCGGGGAGATGGAGGTGTGGGCTCTCGAGGCCTACGGCGCCGCCTACACGCTCCAGGAGATGCTCACTATCAAGTCCGACGACACCGTGGGCCGGGTCAAGGCCTACGAGGCCATCGTCAAGGGCGAGAACATCGCCGAGCCCTCCATCCCCGAGTCCTTCAAGGTCCTGCTCAAGGAGATGCAGTCGCTCGCCCTCGACGTCCACGTCCTGTCCGAGGAGGGTGGCGAGCTCGAGGTGCGCGAGGAGGAGGACGAGCTTCTGCGCGCCGCCGAGGAGCTTGGGATCGACCTGTCCGCGGAGACGCTGCGGGCCGCCCCCCGCGAGCCTACCGCCGAGGAGGTGGAGGAGGGGCAGGATCGGGTGGACGAGACGGGCGAGCTGACCCTCCCCGCCGACGAGGCCCTCGGCCCCCTCGAGGAGCGGGGGCTGGGCGAGGAGGCGGTCGATCTCGACTTGGCCGACATTGACCTCGAGGAGTGACAGGGAGGTGAGCGAAGCTCATTTCCCCCTGCGAGCGTCTTGGTAACAGCGAGCGACGTCACGCTCTCGTGATTCTCGACCGGAGGGGAAAACCACAGTGATGCACATCGACATCAACGACTTCGACGCGATCCGGATCGGGCTTGCCTCTCCCAAGCAAATCCGCGACTGGTCGCACGGCGAGGTCACCAAGCCCGAGACCATCAACTACCGCACGCTCAAGCCGGAGCGGGACGGCCTCTTCTGCGAGCGCATCTTCGGGCCTACCAAGGACTGGGAGTGCTACTGCGGGAAGTACAAGCGCGTCCGCTACAAGGGCATCATCTGCGAGCGCTGCGGCGTCGAGGTCACGCGGCAGAAGGTGCGGCGAGAGCGGATGGGCCACATCGACCTGGCCGCTCCTGTCTCCCACATCTGGTTCTTCAAGGGCGTCCCCAGCCGCATCGGCTACCTGCTCGACATTGCCCCTCGCGAGCTGGAGAAGGTGCTGTACTTCGCCGCCTCCATCGTCACGCACGTGGACAAGGAGGCCCGGCAGCGCGACCTCGCCGACCTCGAGGACAAGGTGCGGGCCGAGTACGAGCGCATCCTCGTCGACCGCGACGAGCAGCTGGCCGAGCTCGAGGGGCGCCTGACCCGCCGCCGCGAGTACCTGGCCAAGGGCAAGGAGCGCAACTTCGACGAGGATGACGACTTCTGGGCGCGGGGGCTGTCCTTGTGGGCAGAGGAGCAGGGGCTGCCCTCGCTGGCCGAGGTGCGGGAGCTGGCGGGCGGCCTCTTCTCGGAGCTCGCTCCCCAGATCACGACCGAGGACGCGAAGAAGATTCGCGAGCTCGTCCGCAACGCCGCCGCCCGCGACGATCGGCGCCTACAGCCGCGGGAGCTGGAGACGGTGGTCCAGGCGGCGGCGGAGATCCTGCGGGCGCTCGCCCCCCTGCGGGCCGAGATGAGGGCGGCCAGCGGCTCCAAGAAGGGCGCCATCACCAAGCACCTGAACCGGATCGTGGAGGCCCTGCTCACGGGGGCAGAGCTCGCGGGCGGGGATGCCGAGCTTCTGGCCTCGATCGACCGCAGGCGCCTGGAGCAGGCGCGGGAGCTCGGGAACGGCCTCCTCCGCGACCTCCTGGCTAGGGCCGAGGACGACATGGAGGAGCCGGCGCTGCGGGAGCTCGCCAACGACCTCTGCCTGCGCACCGAGGGTCGGATGAGCAAGGACGACCTGGAGGCCATCGTCCAGTGGCTGCTCAAGGCGCGGGAGATGTACCAGGACATGGAGCAGCGCCGCCTGGACGCCCACGAGGCAGCCCGGGAGGCACGGGAGCGCCTGGAGCAGACCTGGCTGCTCTTCCGCGAGCTGGAGCCGAAGATGGTCGTCAACGACGAGCAGATCTTCCGGGAGATGAAGGACCGCTTCGGCTCCCCCTACGGCTTCGGCGTCTACTTCCGCGGCGGCATGGGGGCGGAGGCGATCCGCGAGCTCCTGCGCGACCTCGACCTAGAGGCGGAGGCCCAGTCGCTGCGGGAGACGATCCGGACCTCCAAGGGGCAGAAGCAGGCGCGGGCGATCAAGCGGCTCAAGGTCGTGAACGCCTTCATCAAGTCGGAGAACCGGCCCGAGTGGATGATCCTGGAGGCGATCCCGGTCATCCCCCCCGAGCTCCGGCCCATGGTCCAGCTGGACGGCGGCCGCTTTGCCACCAGCGATCTCAACGACCTGTACCGGCGCGTGATCAACCGCAACAACCGCCTCAAGCGGCTGCTCGACCTGGGCGCCCCCGAGATCATCGTCAACAACGAGAAGCGCATGCTCCAGGAGGCGGTCGACGCCCTGTTCGACAACGGCCGACGCGGTCGAGCGGTAACCGGGCCGGGGAACCGGCCGCTCAAGTCGCTGTCCGACATGCTCAAGGGCAAGCAGGGCCGGTTCCGCCAGAACCTCCTGGGCAAGCGCGTGGACTACTCGGGCCGGTCGGTGATCGTGGCCGGACCGAACCTGCGGCTGCACCAGTGCGGGCTTCCCAAGCTGATGGCCCTGGAGCTCTTCAAGCCCTTCATCATGAGCCGGCTCGTGGAGCGCAAGATCGTCCAGAACATCAAGGCGGCCAAGAAGTACGTGGACTCGATGGAGCCCGAGGTTTGGGACATCCTCGAGGAGGTCATCGCCGAGCACCCTGTGCTCCTCAACCGGGCCCCCACCCTCCACCGCTTGGGCATCCAGGCGTTCGAGCCCGTGCTCGTGGAGGGCAAGGCGATTCAGGTACACCCGCTCGTCTGCCACGCCTTCAACGCCGACTTCGACGGCGACCAGATGGCGGTGCACGTGCCCTTGTCGGCGGAGGCCCAGGCGGAGGCCCGCATCCTCATGCTTTCCTCCAACAACATCCTGTCTCCCGCCCACGGGCGACCCCTGGCCACGCCCACCCAGGACATGGTGCTGGGCTTGTACTTCCTCACCTATTCCCCCCACCCCGACCTCGCCTCGGTCGATCCGGCCTCCCTCGACCCCCGGCCCAAGCGGTTTGGCTCCGAGGAGGAGGTGGAGCTCGCTCTCGAGGCCGGCCAGGTCGGTCTCCAGGAGACGATCGAGTACCGGCGGGGAGACGAGCTGATCGTCACCACCCCGGGCCGGGTCATCTTCAACGAGGAGATCGCCCGCTCCATTCGCGAGTCCGTGGGCGAGGGGGCCGAGGTGCACCCGTTCATCAACCGCACCCTGGCCAAGACCCAGATGGCCGACTTCATCGCCGAGCTCGTCGACCGCTACGGCGCTCCTGCCATCGCGGGGGTGCTGGACACGATCAAGCGGCTGGGCTTCGCCCACGCCACCCGGGCGGGCATCACCATCTCCAAGAACGACATCGTCGTCCCGGCCAAGAAGGACGAGATCCTGAGCGAGTACGAGGCGCGGGTGGCCGAGGTGGAGCGCCAGTACGAGCGGGGTCTCATCACCGAGGCCGAGCGGCACGAGCAGATCGTCAACATCTGGACCGAGGCCACGGACACGGTGGCCGACGCCATGGAGGAGACGCTCTACGAGCTCAACCCCATCTACATGATGGCGAGCTCGGGTGCCCGGGGCTCGTTCAAGCAGATCCGCCAGCTGGCCGGGATGCGCGGGCTCATGGCCAACCCCAAGGGGGAGATCATCGAGCGGCCCATCAAGGCCAACTTCATGGAGGGGCTGTCGGTCCTGGAGTACTTCATCTCCACCCACGGGGCCCGCAAGGGCCTGGCCGACACCGCTCTGCGCACCGCCGACTCCGGCTACCTCACGCGGCGGCTGGTGGACGTCGCCCAGGACGTGATCATCCGCGAGGACGACTGCGGGACCGAGGAGTACATCGAGCTCCCGGTCGTCCTCCCCGACGGGCTCAACCGCTCCGCCGCCGGGCGGGTACTGGCGGCTGACGTCTTCAAGCCGCTCAAGGACGGAAGGCCGGGCAAGACCAAGCTTGCCTCCAAGGGCGAGGAGCTCACGGTGCCGAGGCTCCGCAAGCTCGTGGAGGAGCTGGGCGATGCGGCCGAAGGGGCCACCGTCCCCGTCCGCTCGGTGCTCAAGTGCCGCAGCGAGCTCGGCGTGTGCCGACGCTGCTACGGGACCTTCCTGGCTACGGGGGAGATGGCCGAGGTGGGCGACGCGGTGGGCATCATCGCCGCCCAGTCGATCGGCGAGCCGGGCACGCAGCTCACCATGCGCACCTTCCACACAGGGGGAGTGGCCGGGGCCGACATCACCCACGGCCTTCCCCGGGTTGTGGAGATCTTCGAGGCGCGCAATCCCAAGGGGGCAGCCTACCTGGCCAAGGTGGCAGGCAGGGTCGAGGTCGAGCACACCGAGCGCGGCCCCCGGGTGGTCATCCATCCGGACCCGGACGGAAGCGGAGAGTCGCCGGAGCCTGTCGAGTACCAGCTTCCCCGGCGCACGCGTCTCCTGGTGGAGACGGGGCAGCGGGTGGAGCCTGGCGATCCCCTCGACGAGGGCTCCATCAACCCGGCCGACCTGCTGGAGCTCCACGTCAAGGCAGGCAAGGGGTCCACGCCCACCGAGCTCTACCTCGTGGGCGAGGTGCAGAAGGTGTACAAGTCCCAGGGGGTCGACATCCACGACAAGCACATCGAGCTGATCGTGCGCCAGATGCTGAAGAAGGTGCGCGTCCTCAACTCGGGCGACACCGACCTCCTCCCCGGCCAGATGGTCGACCGGGTGGCGCTGGAGCGCGAGAACGCCCGCGTCAAGGCCGAGAATGGCGAGCCCGCCACCTACGAGCCCCTCATCCTGGGGATCACCAAGGCCTCGCTGGCCACCGAGTCGTTCTTGTCGGCGGCCTCCTTCCAGGAGACCACCAAGGTCCTCACCGACGCCGCCATCGAGGGCAAGGTCGACCGGCTGGTCGGGCTCAAGGAGAACGTCATCATCGGCAAGCTGATCCCCGCTGCCACCGGCCTCAAGCGCTACCGGACGATCGAGGTCCTCCCCACCGAGGCTCCGCCCACGGGGGTGGTGGAGAGGGAGGCTGTACTGGCGGCCTTGGAGGAGATCGGCGCCGACGGCGGGACCGGTATCGACCTCGCCTCGCTGGGCCTCGACTCCGGCCCCGGGCCTGACGGGGGCTCGGGCGAGGCTCCCCCGAGCGAGCCCGGCGAGGAGCAGTGACGTGGAGACGGGCGCGGCTGGCCGCGCCCGTCGCTACTCTAGGTCGAGCCGTGTGGAGACGACTCCTTCCCCTAGGAGCCGCCCTGTCCGCCGCCCTCCTCCTGGCTCCCGCCGGCTCTCGAGCCCGGCCGGCTACCCACGAGTGCGGGCTTCCCGACACGAGGCCGCTGTGGCTCGACTACGCCGAGGGCTCGGTCGGCTTTCGGAAGGAGGTGTTCGGGCGGCCGGGGGTGATCGCGGCCACCTCCGGGACCCAGGTCGCGGCCGAGCTCCGCCGAGCCGGCGCCCAGACGGTCTACTGGTGGAACAAGCTGGGCCAGCTCGTAGGCACGACCACCGCTCCCGCCGACCCGGCCACGATCCCCGAGCGGGCCAGCCGCCTGGTCGATCGAGCCATTGCCTCCTCGGGCTGCAGCACTCCCCGCATCGTGCTCAACGAGCTCAACGGCCCCGGCACCACCACTCCCTGGACACCCACCAACGCCCAGTACCGGGCCAACGTCCTCGCCCTCCTCCAGGGGATCGCCTCGCGCGGGGCCCGGGCCTACCTCCTCCTTCCCGCTACCCCCTACACCGGCGGCGAGGCGCTGGAGTGGTGGCGGCGGGCGGCGGAGGTCTCCGACCTCGTGCTGGAGGTGTACTTCAACGCCCCGCGCATCATGCGCATGGGCCCGGTCCTGGGCAGTAGGACGATGCGGCAAGCCTTCCGTCAGGCGGCCGCCAGCCTGACCTCGATCGGCGTCGATCCTGCCCGCCTGGGGCTCGTTCTAGGCTTCCAGTCGGGCCCAGGGAAGGGCGGGCGCGAGGGTCTCCAGCCCACGAGCGCCTGGCTGCGGTTCGTCAAGCTGCAGACGCTGGCCGCGAAGCAGGTTGCGGGAGAGCTCGGGCTGGGGACCGTGATCAGCTGGGGATGGGGCACCTTCGACAGGGCCGGGGCCGATCCCGACAAGCCCAGGGCCGCCTGTGTCTACCTGTGGGCCCGCGACCAGGCGCTCTGCGACGGGCCGGCTGCGGCCGGGGAGGGCTTCAACTCCTCCCTGGAGGAGGGGCAGATCCTCCTCCCTCCGGGAGCCCGCTGCGCCCTGGGCAGGGCCACCATCGGCGAGGCCACCCTGCGCCGGGTGGCGGCCTTGACCGGAGACGAGGAGGTCGCCTTCTCGGCCCTCTTCGCCCGCCTGGTGGAGGAGAGGCGGGCTTCTGTCGCCTCGGAGCGGGTGCTCGCCGTCGAGCAGGCGCTCGTCGCCTCCCGATTCAGAGGCAGCCGGCCTGCCTACCTGGCCTCCCTGCGGGCCCGGGGGGTGACCCTGGCAGTCGCCCGGGGGATCATCGCCGACCAGCTCCGTCAGGCAGACATCGCCGCCTCCCTCGCCGTCCCTCCCCCCACCGCCGCCGAGGTGGCCGCCTTCTACGCCGCTTACGGCGATCGTCCCCTGCGGCGGGTGAGGGCTTTTCCCTCGCCCTCGTGGCTCGCGCCCCGGCGTGTCGGCTTCGCCCTGGTGCCGCCTGCCCCCCGGTCGCTCGTCGAGGTGCCGCGGGGCCGCGCCACCAGCCTCGCTACCCGGGAGGGGGTGCTGTCCATGACCCCGCTCGACGACGCCCTACCCCTGGAGGCGGTGCCGCTGGCTGTCGCCCGCCCCGCCATAAAGGCAGCGCTCCTTGCCTTCGCTAGGCGTCAGGCTGTGGAAGCGTGGACCACTGCCGCCCAAGAGCGAGCGCTGGCCCGCATCGCCTGCCGCCGCGACGACTTACCCGCCGTCTCCACGGTCGACCTGTCCCGCTACCTACCCGTCGTCTCGCTCGATGGGTGAGATGGCGCTTGCCCCCTCGTCCTTGGGGCGGCCGATGGCGGAGGCGGCCGCCGCCATTCGCCCCTTCCCGGCCCCTTTGGCTCGGTAGAGCGCGTCGTCGGCGCGCTCGAAGAAGGAGATGGCATCGTCCTGGGACCGAAGCTCGGCGATGCCGCAGGAGATGCTCACCCTTCCTGCCTCCGGGATGGGGCGGGCGCCCAGGTGCTCCTGCAGGCGGGCGAAGAGCTGCTCGGCGTCGGCGAGCGTCGACTCGGGCAGGATGATGGCGAACTCGTCTCCTCCCACTCGGCAGGGGATGTCGGCCGACCTGACCACGTTCCGGACCCGCTCCCCCACCTGGGCGAGGACGGCGTCCCCGGCCAGGTGGCCGAGTCGGTCGTTCACCGCCTTGAAGTCGTCGAGATCGAAGATGAGGAGGGCCAGGGGTCGATCGTAGCGGTGGGCGCGGGCCACCTCCCGGGCCAGCGTCTCGTGGAAGTAGCGCCGGTTGTGGAGGCCCGTGTGGGCGTCGATCTCGGCCAGGTGCTGGGCCTCGCGGAAGCGGAGGGCGTTCTCCAAGGCCGGGCCGGCCCTGGCGGCAAGGTCGCGAAGCTCGGCGCCGACCTCCTCGGCGAAGCCTCGCTCGGGACGGCGGGAGAAGATGGAGACGAGGCCCACCGTCCCCCCCTCGCCCTGGATCGGGACGGCCAGGCCGTGGTGGACGGGGGCGTCCTCGGCCTTGAGCTCGCCGTCGTAGGAAAGAGACAGGGCTCGTAGGCGGCGACCGGGCGGGGGCGGCCCCGGCTCTACCTCCTCGATCTCGGCCTCCGACAGGCCGGCCGCTCGCCTCACCCTCTCGCCTTCGGGGGTGGTCACCGTGACGAGGGCGGCGTCCGCTCCCGGGAGGGCCGCTGCCGCGTCCACCGTCCGGCGGAGGACCTCGTCCAGGTCAATCGACGCCGCCAGCTCTCCCAGGACCCGGGAGCGGCGCGCCTCCTCCCTGGCCCGCTCCAGGGCGGTCGTGAGCTCCCGTCCCATCTCCTCCAGGCGCCGATCGAGCTCGGCCACGAGCTCCCCCATCCGCTCCTCGCTGGGGCCCCGGCGGGCCCGAGCGAGGCGGGCGGCGGCCAGGACCACGAGCAGGGTGAGGAGGGCGGCGGCCGCTGCCGCCACCCCTGCCCACGCCGCCGGGGACAGGGTGGACGCGAACGCGCTGATCGTTGCCTCCCCTAGCTCGTCTCCCGCATCGGTATCCGCTCCCTGTAGGCGGACGCGGGCCCTCGGCCCGCGCGCCGATCTCACTGTAGTAGGGAACGGGCGAAGTTGCCATCCTGTGGGTTTGACGGTCTCGTCGAGACTTCGCTACCATGGGTGCTCGGGGTTGGCGGGGGTTGTCCCCTGCCGGCCTTTGTCATGTGTACGCACCCTCACGGAGACCCATGCCGACCGTCAACCAACTCGTCCGAAGAGGCCGCGCCGCCAAGCGGTCGAAGACGAAGACGCCTGCCCTTCGGGGGGCGCCCCAGAAGCGGGGCGTTTGCACGCGGGTGTACACGACCACGCCCAAGAAGCCGAACTCGGCTCTGCGCAAGGTCGCCCGCGTGCGGTTGACGAACGGCATGGAGGTCACCGCCTACATCCCCGGCGAGGGCCACAACCTCCAGGAGCACTCGGTGGTGCTCATCCGCGGGGGCCGGGTCAAGGACCTCCCCGGGATTCGCTACAAGGTCATCCGCGCCGCCCTCGACGCGGCCGGCGTGAGCGACCGACGTCAAGGTCGGTCCAAGTACGGGGCGAAGAGGAACCGGTAATGCCCCGGCGCGCAGGAGTCCCGGTCCGGACGCTCGATCCGGACCCCGTGTACAACTCGCGCTTGGTCACCCAGGTGATCAACCGGGTGATGATGCACGGCAAGAAGTCGGTGGCGGAGCGCATCGTCTACAACGCGCTCGAGCGCGTGGGCGAGAAGACCGGCCGCCCTCCGCTGGAGGTACTGGAGCAGGCCGTAAAGACGGTTACCCCGGTACTCGAGGTGCGCTCTCGGCGCGTGGGGGGGGCGAACTACCAGGTGCCGGTCGAGGTACCCCAGCGTCGGGCCCGTAGCCTGGCCGTTCGCTGGCTCGTGGTCTACGCCCGTCAGCGGCGGGAGAAGCGCATGGAGGAGAAGCTGGCGGGCGAGATCCTGGACGCCATCGAGCAGCAAGGCGGGGCCTACAAGCGCAAGGACGACCTCTACCGGATGGCTCAGGCCAACAAGGCCTTCGCCCACTACCGCTGGTGAGCACGATGGCCGTCACCAAGGGGGCGGTCGCGCTTGACCGCGTGCGCAACATCGGGATCATGGCCCACATCGACGCGGGCAAGACAACCACCACCGAGCGGATCCTCTACTACACCGGTCGCACCTACAAGATGGGCGAGGTGCACGAGGGCGCCGCCACCATGGACTGGATGCCCCAGGAGCAGGAGCGCGGGATCACCATCACCTCGGCCGCCACGACCGCCTTCTGGCGCGATCACCGCATCAACATCATCGACACGCCCGGCCACGTCGACTTCACCGTGGAGGTGGAGCGGAGCCTGCGCGTCCTCGACGGCGCTATCGCCGTGTTCGACGCCGTGGCCGGGGTCGAGCCTCAGTCGGAGACCGTCTGGCGCCAGGCTGACCGCTACCGGGTGCCCCGTATCGCCTTCATGAACAAGATGGACCGCCTGGGGGCCGACTTCTTCGCCTCGGTGCAGTCCATGGTCGACCGCTTGGGAGCGCGGCCGGTGCCGGTGCAGCTCCCCCTAGGCCGGGAGGAGCACTTCCGGGGCGTGGTCGACCTGGTCGAGATGCACGGCCTGGTCTGGGTCGACGTCCTCGGCACCCAGATCGAGACCATCGAGATCCCCGTCGAGTTGCGGGAGCAGGCAGAGGAGTACCGCCACCAGCTGGTGGAGGCGGTGGCCGATCACGACGACGAGCTGCTCGAGACGTACCTGACCGACGAGCAGGCCGTGACCTCGGAGATGCTGCGCCGGGCCCTTCGCCGGGCCACCCTCGATCTGAGCGTGGTGCCCGTGCTGTGCGGATCGGCGTTCAAGAACAAGGGGATCCAGCCTCTGCTCGACGCCGTGGTCGACTACTTGCCGAGCCCCCTCGACGTCCCTCCCGTGCACGGGATCGACCCTCGCACCCAGCACGAGCTCTCCCGGCGGCCGTCCTACGAGGAGCCGTTCACGGCCCTGGCCTTCAAGGTCATGTCCGATCCCTACGTGGGCAAGCTCACCTACATTCGTGTCTACTCGGGTCAGCTCCAGCCCGGCGATCGGGTGCTGAATACCACCACCGGCAAGACCGAGCGGGTGGCCCGAATCCTCCAGATGCACGCCAACCACCGGGAGGAGCGGGACTGGATCGGGGCCGGCGACATCGCCGCCGTGGTGGGCCTCAAGCACACCACCACCGGCGACACCCTGGCCCTGGACACGGCTCCCATCCGCCTGGAGGCGATGCACTTCCCCGAGCCCGTGATCTCGGTGGCCATCGAGCCGCGGACGAAGGCCGACCAGGACCGGCTTGCCCAGGCGCTGCAGCGGCTGGCCGAGGAGGACCCGACCTTCCGCGTCCGCACCGACGAGGAGACGGGGCAGACGCTCATCTCGGGGATGGGGGAGCTCCACCTGGAGATCATCGTCGACCGGCTGACCCGGGAGTTCAACGTCAATGCCAACGTGGGACGGCCCCAGGTCGCCTACCGGGAGACCGCGGGCCGGGCGGTGAAGGGAGTGGAAGGCCGGTTCGTCCGCCAGACGGGCGGGCGCGGCCAGTACGGGCACGTGGTCATCGACCTGGAGCCGGCGGAGCCGGGGTCGGGGTACGAGTTCGTGGACAAGATCGTGGGCGGCCGCATTCCCCGCGACTTCATCCCCGCGGTCGACCTGGGCATCCAGGAGGCCATGGAGTCGGGGGTGCTGGCCGGCTATCCCGTGGTCGACGTCCGGGTGACCCTCATGGACGGCAGCTACCACGAGGTCGACTCGAGCGAGATGGCCTTCAAGATGGCGGGATCGATCGCCTTCAAGGAGGCGATGAAGCGGGCTCGGCCCAAGCTGCTCGAGCCGGTGATGATGGTGGAGGTGGTCACGCCCGAGGAGTACCTGGGCGACGTGATGGGCGACCTGAACGCCCGCCGGGGCCACGTGCTCGGCTTGGAGCGGCGCGGGAACGCTCAGGTGGTGCGCGCCCGCGTTCCGCTTGCCAATATGTTTGGGTACGCAACCGACCTGCGATCGACGACGCAGGGCCGGGCCACGTTCACCATGCAGTTCGATCGCTACGAGGAGGTTCCTCAGTCGATCGCGGGCGAGATCGTCGCCGCCCAGACAACGTAGGAGAGACCGGAGGAAGGAATGGCCAAGCAGAAGTTCGAGCGCACGAAGCCGCACATCAACGTCGGCACCATCGGTCACATCGACCACGGCAAGACGACGCTTACGGCGGCGATCACCAAGGTGCTCTCGGAGCACGGGACGAACACGAAGTACCGGGACTTCGACTCCATCGACAAGGCGCCGGAGGAGCGGGCCCGCGGTATCACCATCAATACCGCTCACGTCGAGTACGAGACGGACAAGCGCCACTACGCGCACGTGGACTGCCCCGGCCACGCCGACTACATCAAGAACATGATCACGGGCGCCGCCCAGATGGACGGGGCCATCCTGGTCGTGTCCGCGGCCGATGGTCCCATGCCCCAGACGCGGGAGCACGTGCTGCTCGCGCGGCAGGTGAACGTTCCCTACATCGTGGTGGCGCTGAACAAGGCGGACATGGTGGACGATCCCGAGCTGCTCGAGCTGGTGGAGATGGAGGTGCGCGAGCTCCTCTCCAAGTACGGCTTCCCCGGGGACGAGGTGCCGGTGGTGCCGGTATCGGCCCTCAAGGCCCTCGAGGGCGACCCCGAGTGGTCGGCCAAGATCCTGGAGCTGATGGAGGCCGTCGACACCTACATTCCCGAGCCGCAGCGGGCCATCGACAAGCCCTTCTTGATGCCCATCGAGGACGTCTTCTCCATCACCGGTCGGGGCACGGTGGTCACCGGCCGCATCGAGCAGGGCATGATCAAGGTCGGCGACGAGGTGGAGATCGTGGGCATCCGGCCCGAGACCCAAAAGACGGTCGTCACGGGCCTGGAGATGTTCAACAAGGTGCTCGACTTCGCCCAGGCGGGGGACAACGCCGGGGCCCTCCTCCGCGGCATCAAGCGGGAGGAGGTGGAGCGAGGCCAGGTGCTGGCCAAGCCGGGATCGATCACGCCCCACACCCACTTCAAGGCCGAGGTGTACGTCCTCTCCAAGGAGGAGGGCGGGCGGCACACGCCCTTCTTCAACGGCTATCGACCTCAGTTCTACTTCCGCACCACCGACGTGACCGGGACGATCAAGCTGCCCGAGGGTCAGGAGATGGTGATGCCGGGAGACAACACCAACATGGAGGTCGAGCTCATCCAGCCTGTGGCCATGGACCCGGGCCTTCGCTTCGCCATCCGCGAGGGCGGACGGACGGTGGGAGCCGGGGTCGTGACCGAGATCATCAAGTAAGGACGGAGGCGGGGCACGGTGCCACAGCAGAAGATCCGCATCCGGCTTCGCGGCTACGACCACCACCAGGTCGACCGGGCGGCGCGCGACATCGTCGAGCACGCGGAGCGAACCGGGGCCAGGATCACAGGGCCCGTGCCCCTGCCGACCGAGCGCAACGTGTACACCGTGATCCGGAGCCCCTTCAAGGACAAGGACTCCCGGGAGCAGTTCGAGATCCGGACGCACAAGCGCCTCATCGACATCCACTCGCCCACGCCCAAGACGGTGGACTCGCTCATGCGGCTCGACTTGCCCGCCGGCGTCGACATCGAGATCAAGCTGTGAGGGAGCTGTCGCGATGAGGGGCATCGTGGGTCGCAAGCTGGGAATGACCCAGGTCTTCGAGCCGGAGACGGGCAGAGTGACGCCGGTGACGGTGATCGAGGCCGGTCCCTGCCCGGTCGTCCAGGTGAAGACCGAGGCCACCGACGGCTACGACGCCGTCCAGCTCGCCTTCGAGCTGGTGGCCGAGCGTAAGCTGACGAAGGGGGTCCTCGGTCACCTCAAGCGGGCGGGAGTGGGCGCCTACCGGAGGCTGGTCGAGTTCCGGGGAGCGAGCGACCTCCAGGTCGGAGACACGGTCACGGTGGCGGCCTTCCAGCCCGGAGACCGCGTGAAGGTGGCCGGGATCTCCATCGGCAAGGGCTTCGCCGGGACCGTCAAGCGCCACAACTTCAAGCGGGGGCCCAAGTCGCACGGCTCCCACAACATCCGCCAGCCGGGCTCGATCGGGGCCTCGGCGACCCCGTCGCGCGTGATCAAGGGGCTTCGCATGGCCGGGAGGATGGGAGGAACGAGGGTCACCCAGGTGGGCCTGGTCGTGCAGGCCGTCGATCCGGAGCGGAACCTGCTCCTCGTCCGGGGCGCTGTCCCCGGGCCCAAGAACGGCATCGTCGAGGTGAGGGAGGACGAGGCTCGTGCCCGGCGTCGCCACCGCTGAGTCCGTCCTCCGCGTCCCTGTCCTGGAGGCGATGGGGAGGAGCGCCCGCGAGATCGACCTCGACCCCGAGGTGTTCGCTGCGGAGGTCAAGCCCCACCTCCTCCACCAGGCGGTACGGGCCGAGCTGGCTGCCGGCCGGGCCGGGACCAGGGGGGCGAAGAGCCGGGGGCTTGTCTCCGGGGGGCGGTCGAAGCCCTGGCGCCAGAAGGGGACGGGGCGGGCCCGCCAAGGGTCGATCCGTGCCCCCCAGTGGAGAGGAGGAGGGGTCGCCTTCCCGCCCACCACGAGAGACTTCTCGTTCAAGGTCAACAAGAGGGAGCGGCGGGCCGCCTTCCGCGGCGCGCTCTCCAGCCACGTCCGCGAGGGCACGCTGGCCGTGCTCGACGGGGAGAGCTTCGAGACGCCCTCCACGCGGCAGGCAGCCGCGGTGCTTGCGGCCTGGGGGAGACCGCTCCCCGTGGTGGTGGTGGCGCGCGAGGACGAGGAGGCCGTCGCTAAGTCCTTCCGCAACCTGCCCCAGGTGGCGGTAGCCGTGCCCGAAGAGCTCGAGTGTGCGGCTATCCTGTGGGCACGAGCGCTCCTCGTGAGCGAGCGCGCGCTCCCCGTGGTCGAGGCCCGCGCCGGCGCGGCTACCAGGGAGGGCGCGTCATGAGCCTCCATCCCAACGAGATCCTCATTGCCCCCGTCGTGTCGGAGAAGAGCTACAGCTTGATCGGCGACCGCAAGTACACCTTCCGCGTGCACAAGGACGCCCATAAGACCCAGATCCGCCAGGCGGTGGAGCAGCTCTTCGACGTCCGCGTGGAGTCGGTCAACATCGTCCAGGTGCGGCCCAAGCCCAAGCGGAGGGGCTGGACCCAGGGCCACAAGCCGGGCTGGAAGAAGGCCATCGTCCAGCTCAAGGAAGGCCACTCGATTCCCATCTTCGAGGGGGCGCAGGTCTGATGCCGGTTCGCGCCTACAAGCCGACGAGCCCCGGCCGGCGGTTCATGACCGTCTCCACCTTCGAGGAGATCACGAAGACCGAGCCGGAGAAGAGCCTGACCGCTCCCTTGACCAAGAAGGGGGGCCGCAACGTGTACGGGCGCATCACCACCCGCCACCGGGGCGGCGGGGCCAAGCGGCGTTACCGCCTGATCGACTTCAAGCGCAGGAAGGACGGGATTCCGGCCACGGTGGCCGCCATCGAGTACGACCCCAACCGCTCGGCCCGGATCGCCCTCCTCCACTACGCCGACGGCGCCAAGTCGTACATCCTCGCTCCGGCCGGCCTGCGCGTGGGGGCCGTGGTGGAGTCGGGCCCGGAGGCGGACATCAAGCCCGGCAACGCTCTTCCCCTCGCCAACATCCCCACCGGCACCCTGGTGCACAACGTCGAGCTCAAGCCCGGTCGGGGGGGCCAGCTTGCCCGGAGCGCCGGCGCCTCGGTGCAGCTCGTGGCCAAGGACGATCCCTACGCGGTGCTCCGCCTTCCCTCGGGGGAGGTGCGCAAGGTACTCCTGACCTGTCGGGCCACCGTGGGCCAGGTGGGCAACGTGGATCACTCGAACGTGAGCGGGGGCAAGGCGGGCCGTAGTCGCTGGCTCGGTCGCCGTCCGGCTGTCCGAGGCTCGGCCATGAACCCGGTCGACCACCCTCATGGGGGAGGCGAGGGAAGGTCGAAGGGGGGGCGCCACCCCGTCACGCCCTGGGGCGTGCCGACCTTGGGCAAGCGCACGCGCCGCAAGCACAAGGAGTCGGACAAGCTCATCGTCCGCGGTCGCAGGCGCGGGAAGGAGAAGCGCTAGTGGGCCGATCGATGAAGAAGGGGCCGTTCGTCGACGAGCGGCTGATGAGGAGGATCCAGGAGATGAACGCCTCCGGGCGCAAGCAGATGCTCCGCACCTGGTCACGGGCCTCCACCATCTTCCCGGAGATGGTGGGGCACACGATCGCAGTCCACGACGGGCGAAAGCACGTCCCCGTGTTCATCACCGAGCAGATGGTCGGCCACAAGCTGGGCGAGTTCGCCCCCACGCGAACCTTCCGGGGGCACGCCGGCGACCGTAAGACCCAGGTCAAGCGGAGGTAGCGGTGGCCTCGACGGAGACGGTGGAGGTCAGGGCCCAGGCCAAGTGGGTGCGCACGTCGGCCCGCAAGGCCCAGCTCGTGGTGGAGCACATCCGCGGCCGCAGCGTGCCCGAGGCCCGCACGATCCTTGCCTTCACCCCCCGGGCCGCCGCCCGTCACGTGGAGAAGGTGCTCCGCTCGGCGGTGGCCAACGCGGAGGCTAACCACGGCCTGGTCGGGGACGAGCTCTACGTGGTGGGGGCGGTGGTGGACCAAGGCCCCACGCTCAAGCGCTGGCGGGCGCGCGCCCGGGGCCGGGTGGGCCGGATCCGCAAGCGCACCTGCCACATCACGGTGCGGCTCGCCCCCCTGCCGGGAAAGGCGGCTTTGTCTAGCCGAGCGAAGAAGGAGGGCACCCCGACGGCCAAGCCCAGGCTGAGGCGGCCCAAGAAGGAGGCGTCGGAGTAGATGGGTCAGAAGGTCCACCCCGGCGGGCTTCGGGTCGGCGTCATCCACGACTGGAAGTCCAACTGGTTCGTCGCCAACAAGGAGTTCGCCGACGCCCTGCTCGAGGACATCCGCATCCGCGACCACATCTACAAGAAGCTGGCCCACGCGGGCCTGTCCGACATCCACGTGCGCAAGGACAAGCAGCGGATCACGATCGACATCTACACCGCCCGGCCGGGCATCGTGATCGGGAAGTCGGGCGTAGAGGTGGACGCCCTCCGCCGCGAGATCCACGCCATGACCCGCAAGAGCGTCCAGATCAACATTAACGAGATCAAGCGGCCCGAGCTCGACGCCAAGCTCGTCGCCCAGTCGATCGCCGAGCAGCTCGAGAACCGCGTCAGCTTCCGCCGGGCCATGAAGCGCTCCCTGGCCTCGGCCATGCGGTCGGGCGCTCGGGGGGTGAAGGTGATCTGCTCGGGCCGGCTAGGCGGGGCCGAGATGAGCCGCTCCGAAGGCTACTCCGAGGGCCGGGTACCGCTCCACACCATTCGAGCCGACATCGACTACGGATTCGCCGAGGCCAACACGACGTTCGGTCGGATCGGGGTCAAGGTGTGGATCAACAAGGGCGAGATCATGCCCGAGGGCTACGAGGGCGTGGCCTCGGAGCGGGAGATGCGATTAGGCGACCAGGACCAGG
>CAZQRA010000040.1:0-22498 GCA_964595575.1 uncultured Gaiellales bacterium | reverse complement strand
GACGTGGGTGACCACCACCTCCTGGGGGCGCATACGGGCATTGTGCCCGCGCCCCCGGCGAGGAATCAGGGTGCTTGGGGACAGCTTCGCTCGCCGCCTGCCACCCCGGCCAGCTTGTCCAGCGTCTCCGCCAGCCGCTCGATCTCCTCGGCAGAGAGGTGCTCCTCGAACAGGGCCCTGATCGCCTCCAGGTGGGCGCAGGAGGCAGCCTCGACCTTGGCCCTGCCCGCCTCGGTCAGCTCCGCGTAGGTCACCCGCAGGTCGGTGGGGCAGGCGGCCTTGCGCACGAGGCCCGCCCGCTCCAGGCCCTCGAGGAGCCGGGTGACCCCCGAGGGGGTGAGGAGCAGGCTGCGGGCGAGGTCGATGCGCCGCATCCGCCCCCCTTCTGCCTGGGACAGCACCCACAGGGCCTCGTAGTCGTTGATGGTGAGCCCGTGCTGCGCCTGCAGGCTGGCGCTGAGAAGCCGGGTGGAGGCGGCGTGGGCGCGGAGTAGCCTCGTCCAGGCTCGAAGGCAGCGCTCCCTGCTTCTCCGGGGAGATTCTTGATCAGACAACACTTGACGGCTCAAGCTCACGCCCCTACACTATTTGCGACCTCAAGAAATAGTAGACCGCAACCCAGGAGGTGGCAATGAGCACGACGACTCCGACCGAGACGCTCGTCCCTGCGGGGACCTGGCAGCTCGACCCGGTGCACTCCAGCGTGGGTTTCGAGGTCTCGTACCTCGTCGGGACCTTCAAGGGCGAGCTCGAGGACGTGCGGGCGACGCTGACCGTGGAGGACGGCCGGGCCCGCCTGGAGGGCGTAGGAGCGGTGGAGAGCATCGACGTCAAAGACGAGAACCTGGCCGCCCACCTGAAGTCGCCCGAGTTCTTCGACGCCGAGCGCCATCCGGAGCTTCGCTTCCTGGCCGATGACATCTCGCTTGGGAGCGAGAGCCTCGCCTTCACCGGGGAGATCACCATCAAGGGGCAGACAAGGACGGTGGAGGTGAAAGGCAGGCTGACACCGCCCCTCGTCGATCCCTTCGGGCGCGAGCGCGTGGGACTCCAGCTGACGGCGGTCATCGACCGCACCCAGTTCGGCATCGACTGGAACGCCCCTCTGCCGAGCGGGGAGCCTGCGCTCGCCAACGAGGTCACGATCAGGGCCGACCTCTACTTCACGAAGGAGCAGGCCTCGGCGTGAGGATCCTCTGCGTCTCGGGCAGCCTGCGGCGGGGCTCGTACAACACCCAGCTCCTACGGGCTGCCTGCGAGCTTCTGCCACCGGGGGTCGAGGCTCGGATCTGGGCCTGCCTCAAGGCCGTCCCCCCCTTCGACGAGGACGACGAGGCAGGCCCTCCGCCCCCGGCGGTCGACTCCCTCCGCCGCGCCATCGCCGCCAGCGACGCCCTGCTCCTGGCTACGCCGGAGTACAACGGCTCGATTCCCGGCCAGCTCAAGAACGCCCTCGACTGGGCCTCGCGGCCCTTCGACTCCACGCCCTTGCGCAACAAGCCGGTGGCGGTGGTGGGGGCCTCCACCGGCGCCTTCGGGGCGGCCTGGGCGCAGGCCGACCTCCGCCGCGTGCTCGCCACCATCGGCGCGCGGGTGGTGGAGCAGGGCCTCGCCTTACCCTTCGCCCACGAGCGGCTCGACGAGCGCGGCCGGCTGGTCGACGAGGACGCCCGCGCGCGGCTGACCGAGGTACTCGAGGCGCTGGTGGCGGCCGCGACCCCTGTGGCCGCCACCCGGGCCGACGCGGCCTGACAGCAGACGTTACCGCTGGGCGTAGGCGGCGTAGCCGCCGAAGTCGACCACCACGCAGGCCTCGTCGCCCACCACCCAGGCATCGTGGCCGGGGGCGATCGCGGCCACGTCCCCGGGAGCGATCTCGCCCTCGGTGCCGTCGTCCATGGCCACCCTCATCCTCCCCGACAGGCAGTAGAGAAGGTGCGTGGCTTCACAGCTATCGGTAGCCGCGATCGGCTTGACGTGGCTCGACCAGCGCCAGCCGGGCTCGAACGTCCCATACAGGATTTGGTGGCCGGAGACGGTTACCACGGCAGCGTCTCCCTTGTCGACGAACGGCCGTCTCTCGTCCGGCGCGCTCACGCTCTTGATCTCGAGGCCGGACATCGCTCCTCCTCTCGCTCGCCCTACCCGCTCCCGACCGGGCCAGTGTGGCACAGCCCCCGCTCGACGTCAAACGGTCGCCTCCCCGGGGCATGGGCGCCCCTCTCCTGGAGGGCGGGCTCCAGCCCTTCCTCGCCCGGCGGGAGCCGGTATCCCAGAGCGAGGCGGGCGCCCTCACGGGGGGCTGGCTCTCTCCTCGCCGCCCCTTCCTTGCTCCTCGACGGCTCTACAGGCCTGGCCGAGAGCGGCGCCCAGGGCCTTGAAGATCGCCTCCAGAGCGTGCTGGGGGCTCGTGCCCTCGATCAGGCGAACGTGCACGGTGAGCCCTGCCCCCTGGGCCAGCTCGCGGAGGAAGTCGGCGATCACGTCCCCCGCCAAGCCCCCCACGCGAGCCTCGGAGAGGTCCACGTTGGCGACGACCAGGGGCCGATCGGAGACCTCCACCACCACCTGGGCCAGAGCCTCGTCCTGGGGGAGGATGGCCGCGCCGTGGCCCCGGGCTTCGCGCCGGCGCAGACGGGACTTGAGGGCCTCCCCCAGGGCCCGTCCTGCCGCCGTCACCTCCGCAGCCGGGGCGCCGGGCTCCACCTCCAGCTCCAGGCGGAAGGGGCCGTAGCGGCCGAACAGGGAGAGCAGGTGGTCGAGGGCAGGGATGCCGGTCTCTACCCTCCCCTCCCCCGGCCCCGCCACGGCCGCCCGAGCCCGCAGGCCTGTCCGGCCCTCGCCGCTAGCCATCGACCCGCTCGATGCGCGCCCCCAGCGCCCGCAGCCGCTCGTCGATCCGCTCGTAGCCCCTGTCGATCTGGACCACGTTGCCGATGGTGGAGAGGCCCTCCGCGCACAGGCTGGCGATGAGGAGGGCCATGCCCGCCCGGATATCGGGGCTCTCTAGCCGCTCGCCGTAGAGCTTGGCGGGGCCGGACACGACCACCCGGTGGGGGTCGCAGATGATGATGCGGGCCCCCATCCCCACCAGCTTGTCCACGAAGAAGAGCCGGTTCTCGAACATCTTCTCGAAGATGAGCACCGTGCCCTTGGCCTGGCTCGCCACCACCACGGCGATGGAGGTGAGGTCGGAGGGGAAGGCCGGCCAGGCCCCGTCCTCGATCTTGGGGATCTGGCCGTCGAGGTCGTCCCGGATCACGAGCTCCTGGTCGGCCGGAACGTGCACGCTCGTACCCTCGATCTCCACCTCGATCCCCAGCTTCTGGAACGTCGGCAGGATCGCTACCAGGTCGTCGGGGGCGGCGTCGTCGATGGTGATCTCGCTCCCCGTCACCGCCGCTAGCCCGATGAAGCTGGCCACCTCGATGTGCTCGGGGCGGATGCGGTGGCAGCCGCCGCGGAGCCGCTCCACCCCGCGGACGCGGAGCACGTTCGAGCCCACGCCCTCGATGTCGGCTCCCAGCGAGCAGAGAAACCGGCATAGGTCTTGCACGTGGGGCTCGCAGGCGGCGTTGCCGATGACGGTCTCCCCCTCCGCCAGGACGGCGGCCATGATGGCGTTCTCGGTGGCGGTGACGCTGGCCTCGTCCAGGAAGACCCGAGCCCCCCGCAGCCGCGGGGCCCGAAGCTCGTAGCGCCGGCCCACCTCGATCTCGGCTCCCAGGGCTGCGAAGGCATGCATGTGGGTATCGATGCGGCGCCGGCCGATGACGTCGCCTCCCGGGGGCGGCACGCTGGCCGCTCCGCAGCGGGCAAGGAGCGGGCCGGCGAGCAGGATGGAGGCCCGGATCTCCTTGCACAGGGCCTCGTCGAGCTCGCAGGTGACGACCGAGGCGGCCTGAACCCGCACCTCGTTCGGGCCCGTCCACTCCGCCTCCGCGCCCAGGTGGCGGAGGAGGGCGAGCATGGTCTCCACGTCCCGGATGCGCGGCACGTTGGCGAGCTCCACGGGCTCGTCGGTGAGGAGGCAGGCGGCGAGGACGGGCAGGGCGGCGTTCTTGTTCCCGGCTGCCTTGACCCGCCCCGACAGGCGGTGGCCGCCCTCGATCACGAAGGACTGCCTCAGCGCGTCGGCGACAGCGATCTCCACGGCCACGGTACCCTAGCGATCCTGTGCGCCCGACACGAGAGCAGGCCTGGCAGACCCTCACCCGCTACACCCAGGCCCCGGGGCTGCTCCGCCACGCCCTGGCCGTGGAGGCGGCCCTTCGCCACTACGCCCGGCGCTGGGGAGAGGACGAGGAGCTGTGGGGGGTGGTGGGGCTCCTCCACGACTTCGACTACGAGATCCACCCCACGCTCGACCGCCACCCCCAGGAGGGCGCCCCCATCCTCCGGGCCGAGGGGTACCCCGAGGAGGTGGTGGAGGCGGTGCTCTCCCACGCCGACCACACCGGCGTCCCGCGCGATACCCCGCTCAAGCGGGCCCTCTTCGCCTGCGACGAGCTGGCGGGGTTCGTCCTCGCCTGCGCCTACGTCCGTCCGGACGGGCTGGACACCCTGGAGCCGAGGTCGGTCCTGAAGAAACTCAAGCAGCCCTCGTTCGCCGCCGGGGTCAGCCGCGACGACGTCTCCCGGGGGGCGGAGGCGCTGGGCCTCGACCTCGCCGAGCACGTCGCCAACGTGATCGAGGCGCTCCGTCCCATAGCCGGCGAGCTCGGGCTTCCCAGCCAAGCGCGGTAGCGGCCAGGCCCTACCCGCGCTCCTCGAGGGCAGCGAGGAGCCGCTCCAGATCAGCCTCGCTCGTCCAGTAGCCGCAGGAGACGCGGAGCCAGGGCGTTCCCGGGAGGTCGCGGACGATCACCCCCCGCTCGCGCAGGCGCCTGGCTGCCGGGGCGGGGTCGGACCCGGGGGCGAAGCTGACCAAGGTCGCTTGGCCGGGCGGAGTCACCACCGGGAAGCGGCGGGCGAGGAGGGACAGGCAGCGCTCGGCCATCTCCCGGGCGCGCTGGAAGCGCCAGCTCGGCGCCGAGCGCAGGGCGGTCTCCAGCCCCGCCAGGGCCGGCCCAGAGAGGGGACCCGCGTCGAAGCGGGAGGCGCCGGGGGAGGGCACGAACGACCCGTCCTCGGCGTGGTCGAGGCGCGACCAGTGGGAGGGAAGCGCCACCCGCAGCCGCTCCGGGTCGCGCACGTACAGGGCGCCGGTCCCGTCCGGGCCGCACAGCCACTTCTGGCAGGACACGGTGTAGAAGTCGAAGGGCGATGCCGCCACCGGGATCGCCCCCGCCGACTGGGCCCCGTCCACCAGGATCGGCACCGTCGTCGCCTCCCGCAGCGCCTCCACCGGCAGCACCTGCCCTGTCAGCCAGGACACGTGGGAGAGGGCGACGAGCCGAGTGCGGGGCCCGATCTCGGCCACGATCCGGGCCAGGGCCTGGTCGGCGGAAAGGCAGCGGGTGCGGGCGATGCGGAGGCGCGCCCGGGAGGCATGGAGCGGCCCCAGGAGGCCGAAGTGCTCCTCGTCGGTGGTCACCACCTCGTCCTCAGGGCTGAGATCGAGCCCGGCCAGGACAATGGCGCAGGCGTTGGTGGTGGACGAGGTCAGGGCCACGTGGTCTGCCTCTACTCCCAGCACCTCGGCCAGGAGCGCTCTCACCCTGGCCCGCCGCTCCTGCAGCTCCCGGAAGTAGGCATCGCCGGAGCGACCCTGCTCCAGCTCCCGCCGAGCCTGGCGCTCCATGGCCTCCACCGTTTCCCTGGCCAGGGGACCAAAGGTGCCCGCGTTCAGGTAGGCGAGACGCTCGAGGACGGGGAACGCCGCCCGCGCCTGCTCCACCGTGATGGCGCCCACGGGCGGCTACTGTAGCCGGCAGATGCGCGTCCTCCTGGTCGACCCGGCCGCCTTCACCCCCCAGTACGACCACGCCCTCGCCTCCGCCCTCGCTCGAGCCGGGGCGTCGGTGGAGCTGGCTACCTCCCGCTTTCGGTTCGGCCAGGCTCCTGCTCCCTGCGGCTACCGGCGGAGCGAGCTCTTCTACCCCTTGAGCTCCCGCCTCTTTCGGCGCTCGTCCCTCCGCCTCCCCCTGCGGGTGGCCGAGCACCCCCTCGGCCTCCTGCTCCTTGCCCGGCGGAGGGCCGACGTCACCCACGTCCAGTGGCTGGCGGCGCCGCCGCTCGACGACCTCCTGTTCCGGCCGCGCCGGCCGGCGGTCTTCACCGCCCACGACCTCCTCCCCCGTCGCACGGCCTCACGCACGGCCCTGTGGCGGCGGCTCCTCGCCCGCTTCGACCGGGTGGTCGTCCACAGCCGCCGGGGCCGCGAGACCCTGGCCGAGCTCGGCCTCGACCCCGCCCGGATTCAGGTCATTCCCCACCCCGTGTTCCCCAGCGACCCGCCCCGCTCCGACGACGGCCGCACCGTGCTCTGCCTGGGCGTGATCCGGCCCTACAAGGGCCTGGCCGACGCCATCGCCGCCGCCAAGGCTTTGGGCGACGTGCGGCTGCTCGTGGTCGGCGACCCCCTGGAGCCGATCGACCGCTACCGGGAGCAGGCCGGCCCTGGGGCCGAGTGGCGGCTCGGCTACCTCCCCGAGGCGGAGATCGACCGCGCCCTGGGGGAGGCGACGGTGGCCGTCTTTCCCTACCGGGCCGAGCTCGACCAGTCGGGCGCCCTCCTGCGGGCCCTGGGGGCAGGGGTACCCGCCCTCGTCTACGACGTGGGAGGCCTGGCCGAGCCGGTGGAGACCTACGGCGCCGGCCGGGTCGTCCCCGCGGGCGACGTGGCCGCCCTGACGGCGGCGATGGGGGAGCTGCTCGGCGACCGGGCGGCCCTGGCCCAGGCCCGCCAAGGCGCCCTCCGCGCCCGCGAGGAGCTGACCTGGGAGGCAGCCGCCGCCTCCCACCTCGCCCTCTACCGGGAGCTCACGGAGAGCTCCTCCTCTGCTCCCAGTCGGGGGCCATGGTGGCCGGGGGCGGCATCGCCGCCTTGACGGCCCTTCCCGCCGCGGCCGAGCACTCGTGGAACGGCTATCACTGGGCCCGCACGAGTAACCCGTTCCCGCTCAAGCTGGGCGACAACGTCTCCAGCACCTGGGATCCCTACCTGGCCACGGCCTCGAGCGACTGGTCGCAGTCGAGCGTCCTCGACACGGAGGTCGTCCCCGGCTCGACCAAGCCGAAGAGCTGTAGGCCCACGGCAGGGAGGGTCGAGGTCTGTAGCGCCTCCTACGGCAACACGGGCTGGCTCGGCCTGGCCCAGGTCTGGGTGTCGGGCTCCCACATCACCCAGGGCGTGGTCAAGGTCAACGACACCTACTTCTCCACCTCCACCTACAACACCCCGGCCTGGCGCAGGCTCGTCGTGTGCCAGGAGGTGGGTCACACGCTCGGGCTCGACCACCAGGACGAGAACTTCTCCAACCCCAACTTGGGCACCTGCATGGACTACACGAGCGACCCCGATGGCCCGCCCTCGAACGAGCACCCAAACCAGCACGACTACGAGGAGCTGGCGGCCATCTACCAGCACCTCGACTCGGCGACGACGGTGTCGGCAAGCTCCTCGCCCGGGAACGGCAAGGGCAGGGCGCGCAGGGTGCGGGACAGCCTCTGGGTGGAGGATCTCGGGAACGGCGAGAGGCTCTACACCTGGATCGTGTGGACGAGCCCCAGGGCAGTCCACGGGCCGCCCTTCGAGGGCGGGTCGTAGCGAGAGCGGGCCGTAGCCTCCTCGGCGCCGCCCTCTAGCCGAAGTCGTGAGGCCGGGGAAGGAGGCGGGGCGCCTGGGCGATCCCCGCCGCCGCGCGGGCGAGCGGCCCCAGGCCCTCCAGGCGCTCCACCACCACAGCTCGGCCGCGCCCTGCCTTCTCCAGGCGCCCGTAGGCGAGGAGGAGCGGCTCCCCCCGAGCGAGCGGGCGGTGCCGCTCGTAGACCGGCGGGGGAAGGACGAGGTTGACGAGACCGTGCTCGTCCTCGAGGAGCAAGAAGACCACCCCCTTGGCCGTGGCCGGGCGTTGGCGGGCGACGACGAGCCCTGCTACCGCCAGCCGCCGGCCGTGCTCCAGGCGGTCGAGCTCGGCGCTTGCCACGACCTCCGCCGGCAGCTGGGATCGCAGCAGGGCGAGGGGGTGCAGGCCCAGGGAGAGGCCGGTCGTCCGGTAGTCGGCGAGGAGGCGCTCCCAGGGCGTCTCCTGGGGAAGCTGGGGCGCACGGGCGGCGGGCTGGAGGGGGAGGGCGAGCTGGCGGGCGCGGCCGCCGCTTCCCGGCACGGCCCGCGGCCGGGGCACCAGGCCGAGCTCCCACAAAAGCGCCCGTCGCGGCCGCCCCAGGCAGTCGCAGGCCCCCGCCTCGACCAGGGCCCGCAGGGCGTCCTCCCCCAGCCCTGCGCGCTGGACGAGATCGCGGATGTCCGCGTAGGGCTGCCCGGCCGCGAGCGCCTCTGCCTCCTCCGTTCCCACCCCCCGCACGTAGGCGAGGCCGATCCTCACCGCTCCCTCCTCCACCGAGCAGGCGGCGGCGCTTCGGTTGACGTCCGGCGGCAGCACCCGTACCCCCCGCCGCTCCGCGTCCCGCACCAGGCTCGCCGGCGGGTAGAACCCCATCGGCTGGGCGTTCAGGAGGGCGCACAGAAACTCGGTCGGGTAGTAGCGGCGAAGCCAGGCCGACTGGTAGGCGAGGAGGGCGAAGGCGGCGGCGTGCGACTTGGGGAAGCCGAAGCCGGAGAAGGCAGCCAGGGCGTCGTACACCCGGCCGGCGGTGGCGGGATCGACTCCCCGGGCCTGGGCTCCGGCCAGGAACCGCTCCCGGTAGGCCTCCAGCGCCTCCTGGCTCCGCTTGCGGCTCATCGCCCGCCGCAGCCCCTCTGCTTCCCCCGCCGTGAAGCCGGCCAGGGCCATCGCCACCTCGAGTACCTGGTCCTGGAAGACGACCACGCCCAGGGTCTCCCGCAGGGGCTCGGCCAGGAGAGGGTGGTCGACCGGAGGCTCGTAGCTGGGGTCGCGCCGCCGGCGCTCCCGGCGCTCGATGTAGGGGTGGACGGCGCCGCCCTGGATCGGCCCCGGGCGGACGAGGGCGACCTGGATCGTGAGGTCGTCCAGGCTCTCCGGGCGAGTGCGGAGCAGGCTCTGCATCTGGGCTCGACTCTCGATCTGGAAGGCCCCGACCGTGTCCGCCTGCTGGATCTCCTCGTACACGGCGGGGTCGTCGAGGGGGATGCGCGACAGGTCGATCGTCTCCCCCCGCGCCTGCGCGATCAGCTCCACGCACTCCTCGACGGCGGAGAGCATGCCCAGGCCGAGGAGGTCGATCTTGAGGAAGCCGGCGTCGGCGCAGGAGTCCTTGTCCCACTGGCAGATCTGCCGCCCGGCCATCGCCGCCGGCTGCACGGGGACGAGCTCGACCAGGGGCTGGGAGGAGACCACCATCCCGCCCGGATGCTGGGAGACGTGACGGGGCAGGCCGGCGATCTCCGCGCACAGCCAGGCGAGGGCCCGCCAGCGGCGGGAGGCGAGCTTCCGGCGGCCGTCGGGGAGGGAGGCCAGCTCCTCCCCCACCCTCCTCGGGTCGCCCTCGGTCAGCCGGGCGAGCTGCTCCACCTCGGCTCCAGGTAGCCCCAGGGCCTTGCCCAGGTCGCGGATCGCCCCTCGGGCGTGGTAGGTGGAGAAGCTGGCCACGAGGGCGGCCCGCTCCCGGCCGTAGCGCTCGATCACGCGTACGATCAGCCGCTCGCGGATGTCGCGGGGAAAGTCGAGGTCGATGTCGGGGACGGAGGCCATCTCCCGGTTCAGGAATCGCCCCAGGGAGAGATCGGCGGCCACCGGGTCGACGTGGGAGAGCCCGGTCAGGTAGCAGACGATGGAGCCGACCGAGCTTCCTCGGCCTCGCCCGGGAGGGAGGACGTGCCGGGGCGAGCCGGGCCCCCGTACTTCCGCCGCCGCCTCCCTGGCCAGCTCCAGCACCTCGTGGTGGAGGCAGAAGAAGCCGGCCAAGCCGAGCTCGCAGATCAGCCGCAGCTCCTCCTCCAGCCGCTCCCGCGCCTTCCTTCGTAACAACGTGGTACTTGGCGGGTAGCGCTCCGCGAAGGCCTGCTCGCAGATGCGGCGCAGCCTCGCCTCCGCCGGCTCCCCCTCGCCGGAGAAGTCGGGGTAGCGGTAGCCAAGCTCGCAGGTGAGGTCGTACTCCAGCCGCTCGGCCACGAGAGCGGTGCGGGCGACGGCATCGCGGTCGTCCGGAAACCGCTCCCACGCCTGGGCAGGCGCCATGAGCACGCACTCGTGGTTACCCCGGCGCTCCTGCTCGCACTCCTCGAGCGGCGAGCGCCGGCGAATGGCGACGAGGGCGTCTTGGAGGAAGGCGCGGCGGGGCCGGTGGGCGTGCACGTTCCCGGTAGCCACCGTGGCCACGCCCAGATCCTGGGCAAGGCGGCGCAGGGCAGCGTTGCGCCGGGCGTCCCCTCGCTCGTAAGGGCGCTGGAGCTCGACGTAGAAGCGCTGGCGGCCGAAAGCGCGGGCGAGCGTGCGGGCGGCGCTCGGGTTGCGGACGGCCAGGCCGCGGCGGGCGCAGCCGGAGAGACAGACGATCCCCTCCCTCAGCTCCATGAGCGCCTCCAGGGGCAGGGCCGGCGGCAGCGGCTCTCGTCCCGCCTTGGGCCTCGTCCCGGCGTGGGCCAGGGTCAGCAAGCGGCAGAGGTTGGCGTAGCCGCGGCGACTCTCCACGAGGAGGGTGACGTGCGACCCGTCCTCCAGGGTGACCTCGGCCCCAGTGATGGGGCGCAGGCCGAGCGCCTTGGCGGCGTGAGCGAGCTCCAGGGATCCGTAGAGGCCGTCGTGGTCGGTGAGGGCGATCGCCCCGTAGCCGAGCTCGGCGGCGCGGGCGGCCAGCTCCTCCGGTTGGGAGGCCCCGTCGAGGAAGGAGTAGGCCGAGTGGCAATGGAGCTCGACGTAGGTCAGGCCCGTTGGGCGAGCCACGAGCGCCGCTCCCGGTCGTAGAAGACGACGAGGCAGGATCCGTCCTCGAGCACCGTCTCGAAGTAGCGACGGACGATGGGCTCCTCCGTCCACCAGCGGTCGACGACGCGCCACTCCTCGCGCACGAGCGCCACCGCCCGCCGGTTCACCGACAGCGGCGTCCCGTCCACCCCTGCCTCGACCAGGGCCGGCCGGGGGACGTTCAGGCGTCGCGGGGAAGGAGAAGCGCTCGTCGCTCGGGAATCCGCGACCACGGTGCCACCTCGACCACGGTGGAGACCGCTTCTGGGCCGGCGCTGGCGCGCGCCTGGCGCAGCCCCTCTCTCAGCCGCTCCCCCTTCCCCACCCCCGAGGCGGGGACGAGCTCGAGCTGCTGGCCCGTCCACTCCGCCAGCTCGACCAGCTCGACGGCGAGCGCCCCTACCGGGGCAGGAAGCTCCGCCACGCGGGGAGCGAGGGCGGCGAGGAGGCGGTCGCGCTCGGCGGTCGGCTCCCGGAGCGTGAGCGAGCGCCTCCAGGAGCCCGCCTCGGCCAGCCGAGCGACGAGGGCTGCCTTGCGTACGGCCCGGTCGGCGCGCTCCGGTCGAGCCAGTACCCGGTCGACGAGGACGGCCAGCGCCCGGCGGAGCACGAGCTCGTTGGCCACCGGCTCGGCGAAGCTCATCCCCTCCACGATCGCCGCCGGCGGCCGGCGGGGACGGATCCGGCTCTTCCCTCCCCCCCGCGCCAGCTCCCAGGCCCGCCTCCCCTCCCAGCCGAGGCGCTCGGTCACGGCCGCGCCCGGGAGGGAGGCGAGCTGCCCCAGGGTGCGCACCCCCAGCCCCTCCAGCTCGGCGTAGCGCTCCCGCTCCAGGGGGAGGAGGGAGAGGGGGAAGGGAGCGAGGAAGTCGGAGAGGCGCTCCCCGCTGACGACGAGCGCCTGCCCCGGTCGGGCAAGGTCGGCGGCGGCGAGGGCGGCGAGCTTGCGCTCGGCGGCTCCCGCCCGAGCGTCCCACCCCGGTCCCAGAGCCCGGAGGGCGCGCTCGAGCGCCGGGGCCACCCCCCCGTAGAGCCGGGCCACCGCCCCCACGTCCAGGTACAGGCATCCCGGCTGGGCCGGCTGGACGGGGAATCCTTCCCCCTCCAGCCGGCGCACGATCTCCTCCCACGCCTGCTCGACGGCCACAGGATCGGGCTCCACGAGGACGAGGGAGGGGCACGCGGCGAGGGCCTCGCCGACCGGCATGCCCGGGCGTGCTCCGGCAGCGTAGGCGGCCGCCGTCACCGGCCCCAGCACCTGCCTTTGGCCCGGCTGGGGGGCCAGCGCCGCCGGCTGGAGCAGGAGCGCCGGCCGCTCCCTGAGCGCCGCTCTCAGCTCGAAGCTGGGGATGAGGATGCAGGCGATCATGAGAACGTATGTTCTACATCGAACACGCGTTCTTGTCAAGTGCGCGCTGCACCGCCCCGCTCAAGTTGCAACTTGCAACTTGCGGCTTGGGCGGTCGGAAGCTCAGGAGGTCGGGAGCTCAGTCGCGCCCGCTCGTGAGCCGGTCGCTGCCCGCCGTGACGGCCGTCACTCCACCTCGACCGGGTCGCCCAAGCGCACGCGCCCGGGCTCTGCGACCTCGCCCCACACCCCGAACGGCAGCCGCTCCGTCGTCTTCACCCCCTCCCGGTAGGCGGCGAGGGCCCGCAGCGTGTCCAGGTCGCGTCGGCCCGTGTCGGGGTTGCAGGTGGTCACGGCGCAGCGACCCACGTTGCCGCGAGGCACCACCACCGCCTCCCCGATCCGTACCCGGCAGCCGATCCAGCCGTCCTCGGCGTGGGCAGCCACCCCCTCGACCCCGAAGAGCATGCGGAACCGGCGAGGATCCACCCGCTCCACGCCGGCCGCCCGGGCGAGGGCCTCGAGAGAGGCGGTGGAGAGGAGAGACACCGACGCCCGGGGCCCCCGGTCTGGCCCCTGGCCGGGATCGGCCTGGACGAGTCGAAGTTCCCTCCCGGCGTAGCGGGAGAGCGCCTGCGACCAAGGGCCCTCCACCAGTCGCCCTCGTACCGGCCTGCCGAAGAAGTCGGTCGTCACCTCCTCCCCCAGCTCCACCCGGCCGGCGACGACGCCCCCGTCGGGGAAGCGGAGGACGAGCGTCCCCGCCTCCTCCCGCCACTCCGGTACCACCCTCACGAGCGACCCCAGGACCTTCCCGTTCACCATCCGCCCCCGGGCGTCGACGAGGTAGAAGCGGCGGTTGTCGCGGACTCCCTCGGGGCCGAGCTCCACCTCCCCTCGGGTCACCAAGGCCAGCCCCTTCACCGGCGCCACCGTGATCCAGGCCACCCTGCCTGCCGCCTCAGAAGCCAGCCGCATAGCCGTCCTTGCGGGGATCGCAGCCGCCCACGAGCGCCTCTCCGCGCACGAGGATCGCCTGGCCGCCGCCGAAGGCGAGGGTGTCGGGGTCGAGGACGGCCCGGTAGCCGAGGCGGGCGAGGCGCTCGGCCTCTCCCCACAGGCCCTCCTCCAGGCGCACGAGGTCCCCGTCCACGCGGAAGCGGGGACGCTCGAGGGCGGCCTGGGGGTCGAGGCCCTCGTCGACCAGGGCGGACACGAGCTGCATGTGGGCCTGGGCCTGGATGAAGCCGCCCATGACCCCGAACGGCCCCTCGAGAGCGCCGTCGCGGAGGAGCATGCCGGGAATGGTGGTGTGGTAGGGGCGCCGGCCGGGCTCCACCGCCCCGGAGACGGCGAAGCAGGCGCCCCGGTTGTGGAGGATGACGCCGGTACCGGGGGCCAGCACGCCCGAGCCGAAGCCCTCGTACAGGCTCTGGATGAAGGACACCGCCATCCTGTCGCCGTCCACCGCGCACAGGTAGACGGTGCCCCCAGCCGGCTCGACCACGGCTCCCGGGCGCTCTCCCCGGCGACGATCGAGGTAGCCGGGGGCGAGGAGATCGCCCACCTCAGCCCCGTCCCGCACCCGAGCGAGGGCGTCCTCGAGGGCGAGCATGGCGCAGCGAACCTGGGCGTCGAGCCCCGGCGAGGAGCGTTCGAGCAGGCCCAGCATCTCCAGGGCGGCCACGCCCTGGGTGGGCGGGGGGAGCTCGACGACCTCGTAGCCCCGGTAGGAGAGGGAGAGCGGCTCTACCCAGCGGGGACGGAAGGAGGCCAGGTCCTCCTCCTCCAGCCACGAGGCTCGGGCGATGGCGGCCGCCACCGGCCCCTCGTAGAAGGCCTGCGGACCCCCCTCGGCCACGGCCCGGAGCGTCGCCCCCAGGTCAGGCAGGCGGACGATGTCGCCCCGCTTGGGGACGGGACCGAGCTCCGCCGGCCAGCGGTCGGCGCGGAGCGCCCAAGCCTCGGCGCAGCGGGGGGCCACGGCGAAGCCGCGCTCGGCGGCGTCGACGGCGTCGGCCAGACAGGCGTCGAGGCCCAGCCGGCCGTAGCGGCGGGAGAGCTCCGCCCAGCCGGCCACCGCCCCGGGCACGGTCACCGACCGGGGCCCGACCTCCTCCACCGGGGCCAGCGGCTCTGCCCGCCTGGGCGCCGGCCCCGCCGCGTCCAGGCCGGCCAGCTCGCCGTCCTTCCACACGAGGCAGAAGCAGTCGCCGCCGACGCCGGTGGACATGGGCTCGGTCACGCAGAGGACGGCGGCGGCGGCAAGGGCGGCGTCGGCGGCGTTGCCGCCCCGCTCCAGCGCGCGCAGCCCGGCTCGAGTGGCGAGCGGCTGGCTCGTCGCCACCATCGCCTCCCGGGCCACCGCCGGCGGCCTACCGAAGGCAAAGCGGAAGCGGCCCGTCACAAGGTCACCTCGGCCGCCGGGCCCACCATCCGCCGAAGGCGGGGCACGACCTCGAGCACGCTCTCCCGGGCGCACCAGGCGATGTCCTCCTCGTGGCCGCTCGCCCGCAGGTTGCGGGCGCTCTGAGAGGCTCCCAGGCCGTCGAGGGCGGTGGCGAAGGTGGAGGCGAGGCGGATCGCCGCCGCCGCCGAGTCGGTCGGCCGCCCGTCCAAGGCCTGGGCCAGGCGGCCGGCGCAGTAGGCGTCGTCGAGCGCCAGCTCCCCGCGCACGCCGGCGCAGAGGATGGCCACGTCGTCCACCCCCTGGCGCTTGGCCTCCTCCACCACCGCCCCCAGGTTGAGGAGCGAGCCGACGAGGACGAGCCGGCAGCGCTCGGCCGCGGCCACGAGGAGTCGCGTCCCGTTGGTGGTGGTGAGGACGAGGGTGTCGGCGACGGGCTCCAGGAACTCCCGGGGCGAGTTCCCGAAGCGAAAGCCGGGCACGCGCACCGTCCGACGCTCCCCGGCGAGGACGGCGCCTCCCTCGCAGGCGGCCACCGCTCGGGCCTCCTCCACCTCCGCGCAACAGAGCACCCGCCGGTAGCCGGAGGCGAGCGCCTGGGCGATGGTAGAGGTGGCCCGGAGGACGTCCACCACGATCCCCACGGGGGCGTAGACCTCCTCGACCGGGGTGAAGGCAACGTGCACGCGCATGCCGGGCGGTACGCTAGTCGCAATGGACGAGCCCACGACCTGCTACCGGCACCCCCACCGGGAGACGGGGCTCTCCTGCTCGGAGTGCGGCCGGCCCATCTGCGTCGACTGCATGACCGTGGCCCCCGTCGGCATCCGCTGCCCCGACCATGCCGCTCGCACCGGCCCGCCCCGGCGCGGGCAGCCGCGCCTTCCCCGGCCCAGGCCGGCCGCTGCCTCCGCCGATGCCACCCTCGTCACCAAGCTCCTCATCGCCGTCAATATCGCCTTCTACCTGGTGGGAGTCGCCTCGGGCTCGCTCGACGCTCCCCAGGGGCCCCTGTACGAGCGGCTGTGGCTGTACGGGCCCTGGGTGGCAGAAGGGGAGTGGTGGCGCCTCGTCACCGCCGCCTTCCTCCACGCCAGCATCCTCCACATCGCCTTCAACATGCTGGCCCTGTGGTGGATCGGAGGGCCCATCGAGGCCGCCATCGGCCGCTGGCGCTACCTCGCCCTCTACGCCGTCTCCGGGCTGGCCGGGTCGGCGGGGGCCCTCCTGGCCGCCCCCGAGGCGGTCACCGTGGGCGCCTCGGGGGCCATCTTCGGCCTGCTCGGGGCCATGCTCGTCATCCAGTGGCAGCAGACGGGGTCGATCGCCGGCCCTGCCCTCACCCTCATCCTCATCAACCTCGCCATCACCTTCGCCGTGCCCAACATCTCCTACGGGGGCCACCTGGGAGGCCTCGTGGGCGGCATCCTGGCCACCCTGGCCATCACCTACCTGGGGACGCGGCACGTCGCCTACGGCCGCCTGGGGCTCCTCGGCCTCCTCTCCCTCGTCGGCCTGGGGGCTCTCAGCGTGGCCATCGCCTACTGGCGGGTGCGCGGCCTCGCCTGAGGCAGGGGCGCGCGCTCACGGCCGCGCCCCTCCCCTCAGGAAGCCCGCCCGCGGGCGCGTACAGCCGTCAAAGAGCCGCGAGCCCCCCGCTGCCGGCGTCGCCCTCGGAGCCTCAGCTCTTGACGACCACCTTGGGCTGGAGAGCGGCGACCGAGAACCAGAAGGGCTCGGAGAAGGGAACGAGCCTTCCGTTCTCGCGCACCTCCGCCGTCCCCACCCGGCGGCCACTGGGGATATCGGCGGTGTCCAGGGCGGAGGCGGCCTTGCCGGTGAAGCGGACGACGAGCTTGTGGCCGCCGACCACGACTCGCATGACCCGCTTCCTCGCCAGGGCCGAGAAGGGGATGGCCACGGCCTCGTCGCCGCGCTCGATGTACACGACCCGCTCCTTGGGAGGAAGCCGCTTGTCGCCGAGGTTCTTGACCGGGAAGAAGGGCGGCGTGTTGACGTCGTCGTAGCCCGTGTAGGGGTACTCGCCGAACGGGCGCGCGAACCCCGTGTCCCGGGTCAGCACCAAGCCCCTCGGGTGGTCCCGCTTGAACTCGCTCCAAGAGACGATCCGGGCGGGAAGCTGGCGCAGCCTGGCGCCCGTCAGCGTCCCCACCACGGCCTCGCCTCCGAACTGCTGCCACCAGGACTCCGTCTTGCGGTCGTACATGACCAGGTCGGAGTTGCGCAGGTTGCCGGTCGTGCCGAAGGTCAGCCGCTCGCCCCGGAGGCGGGCGTCGAACACGATGGCGGTATTGCAGAGGGGGCAGAAAGTGACGGCGACGGGCACTCCGCCCACCCGGTCGTTCACGATCTCGTGCCAGATGAGGATCTGGAGCGGGTAGGCGCGCGCCTGGCCGTTGACGACGAGCGACACCACCGGCTCCTGGGGCTTGAGGTAGCTCGTCCTCGCCACCGGCGCGAAGCGGGGGCGGTCGATGGCAGGGATGCCGTCCTTACCCGCCCCCCCTGACTGGACCTCCCCGGGAGGGACGCTTCGCTTGGAGAAGTCCGTCCTCCAGCCGACGGCGAGGGTACCGAAGTCGGCGGCAGAGGGAGGCGTGCGGCGCTTGGCCGCCGCCGGCCGCTCGCCCGCCGCCTCCCTGTCGCCGTCTCCGTTCCCGGTGAGGGCGAAGCCGGCCGCCACCCCGCCCCCGGCCACGGCGAGGGTCGCCCCCACAAGGAACGTCAGCGCACGCCGGCTCATCGATATCTCTGATGCACCGTACGAGGCAATCGATGCAGGCGTCGGCGACGCCGGGAGATGCCCCGCAAGCGGCCGCTCGGCGACCAAAAGCGTGTATGCGGTTCCTCTCGACACGATCGGCCGCGCGCTCGCGGGAGCTGAAGCCGCTCGCCCGGGAACGACCGTCGCCGATGTCGCCTGCCGCTACCCGGGCGCGCGACCGCTGCCCTCCGCCTCCCTGGAAGCGGCCGGCGCCGCCACGGCTGCTCCTCGTCGTCTACGCCAACGCCAGCGGCTTGGCCGGCCGCCAGGAGCTGGCAGAGGGCGCCCGCCTCCTCCTCCTTGGGGTAGCTGAATCAGGTATGTATGATGTGTTTCCCACCCGAGATGGCTGGGCAGGCGACTCAAGGTCGTAGGCCGGTCTAGGAGAGGCCCTGGTGTCCACGTCCTGAAGAGCCCGAGAAGGGAGCGAGCATGGCTGTGAGAAAGCGGATGGAGATAGGCGGCATGACGTGCGCGCACTGCGAGCAGTCGGTGGCCCTCGCCCTGGCGGGGGCAGGCGCCGAGGACATCGAGGTCAGCTACCGCAAGCGCGAGGCGGTGTTTCGCGGGGGAGACGACGCCGCCCTTGCCCAGGCAGTGCGCCAGGCGGGCTACCGGCCCGGTCGGATCGAGCTGCTCGAGCCCGCCCCTCCCCCGCGGCCAGCCCACGAGCCCGGCGAGTACGACCTCGTGGTCCTAGGCTCCGGCTCTGCCGCCTTCGCCGCCGCCATCAGGGCCAGCGACCTCGGGGCCAAGGTCGCCCTCGTGGAGGCGGCGACGGTGGGGGGAACCTGCGTTAACGTCGGCTGCATCCCCAGCAAGGCGCTCCTGCGGGCGGCGGAGCTCCAGCACCTGGCGGCGAAGGCCTCCCTTCCCGGGCTCCGCCTGCGCGCTGAGCAGCCCGACCTGGAGGCCGTCGTTGCCTGGAAGGACGAGCTCGTCTCGGCGATGCGCCGGGAGAAGTACCTCGACCTGGTGGACGCCTACGGCTTCGACCTCATCCCCGGCTTCGCCTCCTTCGAGGGACCCGACGCCGTGGCCGTGGACGGGTGCCGGCTCAGGGCCGGGCGCTACCTCGTCGCCACCGGAGCCTCTCCGGCGGTGCCGCCGATACCCGGCCTCGCCGAGGCCGGGTTTCTCACGAGCACCACGGCCCTGCAGGTAACGGAGCTTCCCGCCCGGCTGGCCGTGATCGGCGGCAACGCCATCGGTCTCGAGCTGGGCCAGTACTTCGCCCGCATGGGCAGCCGGGTGACGGTGATCGAGGTGCTGCCCCGCATCGCTCCCTTCGAGGAGCCCGAGGTCTCGGAGGCCTTGGCCCGCGCCTTGGCCGCCGAGGGGATGGAGATCCTCACCGAGACCCAGGTCACGTCGGTGGCGCGCGAGCACGACCTCCGCCGGCTCCAGGTGGTGGTAGGCGGGGAGCGGCGCGTCGTGGAGGCGGAGGAGGTACTCGTCGCCACCGGTCGACGTCCCAACACGACCGGCCTCGGCCTGGAGCAGGCCGGGGTGGCGGTGGACGAGCGCGGAGCTGTGGTCGTGGACGAGCACCTGCGCACGACCAACGAGCGCGTCTTCGCCGCCGGGGACGTCACCGGGGCGCCCCAGCTCGTCTACGTGTCCGCCTACGAGGGCGCCCTGGCGGCGGAGAACGCCTTGCAAGGGCCCGGGCGGAGGGTGGATCTCAGCGCCCTGCCCCGGGTCACCTTCACCAGCCCCCAGATCGCGGCCGTGGGCCTGACCGAGGAGCAGGCCCGCGAGGCCGAGTACGCGGTGAAGGTGTCCCTGCTCCCCCTCGCCATGGTGCCGCGGGGGCTCGCCAACGGGGAGAGCGAAGGCCTGATCAAGCTCGTCGCCGACGCCGCCAGCGACCGCCTCCTCGGCGCCCACATCCTGGCCGAGCACGCCGGCGAGGTGATCCAGGCCGCCGTGCTGGCGGTGAAGCTCCGGCTCACCACGCGCGAGCTGAGCGAGACCTTCCACCCTTACCTGACCATGGCGGAGGGGCTCAAGCTGGCCGCTCAGACCTTCGAGCGGGACGTGGCCCGACTGTCCTGCTGCGCCGCCTGAGGGGCCTATACTGCGAATCAGCGATGGCGAATGGGCACCCTCAAGCAGTCGCGCAGGCGCCGTTCCGTCTCCCCCCTACCCCCAGCGAGACGGCCCTGCTCGCCAAGTACTTCCGGGGGCTGGGCGACCCCACCCGGCTCAGCATCCTGGAGCTGCTCGAGCAGCGCGAGCGCACGGTGAGCGAGATCGTGGAGGCCTTGGGCGTCTCCCAGCCCAAGGTCTCCAACCACCTCGCTTGTCTGCGTTGGTGCGGCTTCGTCGAGGCCCGCCAGTCTGGCCGCTTCGTCTTCTACCGCATCGCCGACCGCCGGGTGCGGCAGATGGTGCGCCTGGCTCGCCAGCTCCTGCGCGACAACGAGGAGCACGTGGCCCTCTGCCGGCGCATCGACCGGGCAGGCTGACGCCGCCATCCAGGGTCCCGTCAGGTACGGCCGGAGAGCTCCGCCCGCCGCGGCCGGGAGGGAACGGCTTCCGTCGGCCCAGAGCCGGCCTCCTCGGCCACCTCTTCCTCGGCCACGCGGGTACCGCCGCCCAGGAGGCGGAGAGCGGCGGCCACGAGCACCGCTCCCACGGCCAGGCCGGTGCCGATCTCGGTGGCGTAGGGCTGGAGCGGGGACAGGATACCCAGCTTGGCCTGGTCCAGCTGGCGGACGGCCAGGTAGGTCCCGGCCAGGATGAGGAGAGCGCCGCTCAGGCGCTGGACGTGGGGAAGCGCCCGGCGCAGAAAGCGCGCCACCACCCCCTTGAAGAGGGCAGTGCCGAGGCTGACGGCGATCACGATCGCTCCCATGCCGGCGCTGTAGGCGAGGAAGAGGACGAGGCCGCCGGCCACGCTCCCCTGGAGAAAGGCCGCTCCCACCACGATCAGGAAGATGGGGAGCGTACAGGCGAGGGAGGCGAGCCCGTAGCCGACCCCGTAGACGCCCGCCGAGAGGAGGTCGCGCCCGCCTCTCCCCCTGATCGGATTGGGCACGAGGACGCGGAGCTCGCGCCCGCCGGCGAGCCAGGCGCCGAGCCCGGCGAGGGCCGTCGCCACCACCACCGTGACGATGTCCTGGTAGCGAAGAAGCCCGCTGCCGGCGAGCGAGACGAGCGTGCCGATGGCAGCGAACACGACCACGCAGCCGGCGGTCATAGCCGAGCCGACCGCAAGGCCGCGGGTCACGCGGCCAAGCGGAGAGCGCCGGCCGCCGCGCTCCTCGTCGACACCCAGGTAGTAGGCGGAGAAGGCAGGCAGCATGGCGAAGGCGCAGGGGTTGAGGCTGGCAACGAGGCCGGCGGAGAAGGCGAAGCCGAGCGAGACGCCGTTCACGGGGTCAGGGCGATCCCGTGCTCGCCCTGCCAGCGGGAGCGGAGGCGAGCTTCTTCATGACCGAGGCCAGCGTCGCGTAATCGGTGGGATACTCGTCCCGATACACCATGCGGCCGTCTCGGTCGACGATCACGGTGGTATCCAGCGCCCGCACGCGGTAGGCGAGGGTGACGCGGCTCGACCGGTCCATCGCCCACTGTATGGGCGGGTTGCCGGCGGCGGCGATGAACTGGCGCAACTGACCGAGGGAGTCGTTGGGATCGGCGTCCACGGCCAGGACGCGGAGGCCGGATCGAGGGAAGGCGCGGACGAGTCGCCCCAGGGCGGCCGCCTCCGGAAGGCAGGAGGAGCACCAACCGGCGATGAAGCTGAGGACGACGGGACCGCGGCCCGGCTGGAGCGCGAAGGTCTTGCCCGCAAGGGTGCGGATGGCGAAGCGGGGCGCCCGGCCGAGGTCGCGGACGGCGGCGGCCTGCTCGTCCGGCCCCTCCGAGGGCAAGGCCACCTCCTGGCCGCCGATCGAGAGCGTCTGCGTGCTCGAGTTCTTGGCCAGGAGAAGTCCGGCCACGGCGGCCGCGGTGACGAGCACGACCGTAGTCAGCGCCCCTGCCCAAAGGCCTCGGCGGCTGGTCTTGGCCGGGCGCCGCTTGGGCGCCTGCACAGGTCGGGCGGGGACGCTGCCTGCTCGCTTCTTGGCGGTCATCGAATCAGCTCCTCCTGAAGTGTAGATGCGGGCCTTAATTCTACAAAAATGTAGATCCGGCCCGTGCAGACTTCTACCCTCAGCTCCCCGGCCGCGCCGGCACGCCCCGGACGAGAAGCCGTAGGTCGTGCAGAAGGTCGCGCGGGTCGAGGAGCATGCTCTGGGGTCAGGACTCCACGCGGCGCAGGTCGCGGTCTGCCAGGAAGAGCCAGGCGCCATGGGCTCCCTCCTCGCCGTTGCGGGCAAAGCGCTCCCCGGGCGCGGGCAGCTCCTCGGGGGCGACGCCCATGGCCTCGAGGACGGGAAGCACCCGGGAGGGCGGCCCGATCAGGTAGCGCCAGCGCCCGAGCAGGCGGTGCTTCCGGGAGAAGGCGATCACCCGCCGGGGGGTGTCGGTGTGGGGCTGCACGGTGATGGCGATGACGTTGAGCTTGGCCGCGTCCGGGCCCAGGCGGTCGAGGGCCTAGGCAATCTTGGCCGCCGTCAGCGGGCAGACGTCCTGGCAGAGGGCGTAGACGAAGGCAATGAGGAGGGGCTTACCCCGGAAGTCCTCGAGCCGAGCTGGACGGCCGAATTGGTCGCGCAGGGCGAAGTCGGGAAGGGGAACGTGGGGCGAGATCGAGCCGCGGTAGGGGCTGACGGGGATCGGCGAGGAGCGCCTGGCCTGGCTCCTTAGGCCGAAGAAAAAGGCGACGAGGAAGGTGGCGGCGACGAGAGGAGGACAAGGAGGAGGGCGGTCGAGAGACGCAGACGCACCGGCTAGGAGGCTCGGAGCCGAGGGGAAAGGAGGGGCGGTAGCGCCAGCGCTCCCAGACCGCCCAGACAGAGCACGCCGGTCGCGGCCGGCGGAGCCGCGTGGAGGGAAAGGCAGACCGAGAGGGCGATGGC
>CAZQRA010000039.1:9853-22696 GCA_964595575.1 uncultured Gaiellales bacterium | reverse complement strand
TCGGCTACGCCGCCGACGGCTCCCGGATTGCCCAGCTCGACCTGGAGCGGTTCGTCGCGAGCGCCGCCCCGACCGGTTGAGGGGCCCGCACCGGCGCCGAGCGACCCCAGCAGTCCATGCAAATTCGCATGGTATGGTGCGAATATGCCCAAGACGGTGCAGATTCGCGATATCGACGACGAGGTCTATGCAGCCCTCGCCCGCCGGGCGGCGGAGGCAGGGATGACCGTCCCCGAGCTCTTGCGCCGGGAGGCGGCGCGCCTGGCTGCCCGGCCCAGCCTCGGCGAGTGGCTGGCCCGCACCCGCCGGCGACCCTCGCCGGTGACAGCGGCCGAGGTGGTCGAGGCGCTGGACGAGCTGCGCGGCGACTGGCCGGATGCTCGTGGTTGACGCCTCCTGCTTGTACGAGGTGGTGGCTGACGGCGTCGACGCCGAGCCGGCCCGAGCCAGGCTGGCGGCCGACGAGGACCAGGCGGCGCCCGACCTCGTGGACGCCGAGGTCCTGGCGCTCGTTCGCCGCGACCACCTGCGCGGCCTGCTCGATGCCACCGCGGCTCGGCAGGCTGTGGAGGACCTCTACGCCTGGCCGGGAAGACGCTACAGCCACCGGCCGCTCCTGCAGCGGGCCTGGGAGCTACGCTACTCGCTTCGCGCCTGGGACGCCCTCTACGTTGCCTTGGCCGAGGCGCTGTCGGCGACGCTCCTCACCTTGGACGCCCGCTTGGCCCGCGCGCCCGGCCTGCGCTGTCGGGTAGAAGTGGTGGCCTGAGGGCGAGCGGCGGCGAGACCTTTCTCGGGGAGCGGGGGTCCGCGAGCCGGGGCCGATCAGGGGGCGGGGCGGGCCTCAGCCAAGCGGTACACGGCCGCCTCTCTTCCCGCTAGCGCTCGCTCGAGGCGGGCCACCCGCTCGTCCACGCTCCTCCAGCCGGCGCTGATGAGCTCTACCAGGAGGGCGAGGTCGTCGACGCGCCCATGCCGCTCCGCGGCCAGGTCCCTCTCTACCTGCTCCAGCCGGCGGAGGATCTGGTAGGCGAGGCCGCGCACCTCGGCCAGGCCACGCCCCACGGGCGCGGCCTCGGCCCGGACGCCGTCCCGAACCGCCGCCGCCATGCGCTCGGGAAGCGCCCCTTCGAGCGCCCCCGCCGCCTCCGCGAGCTGGTCGAGCTGAGCCTGGGCCCGCTCCAGGACGGCGGCGAGGTCGGCTCGGGTGGGGGCCTCGGCCGCCTCCGCCAGGCGCTGCTCGGCGCGTGCCAGGACGTCCCTCTGCACTACGGACGACGATAGCGTGTGGCTCGGATGGACACCCGCGAGCTCGACTACCACCTCCCCGCCGAGCTCATCGCCCAGACACCGGCCGAGCCTCGGGACTCTGCCCGCCTGCTCGTCTACGATCGGGGGACCGGGGAGGTGCGCCACCGCCGCGTGCGCGACCTGCCCGAGGAGCTCGCGGCCGGGGAGCTGGTCGTGGTCAACGACACCCGGGTCGTGCTTGCCCGGCTTCGCCTGCGGCGCCGGGGTGGAGGCCGGGCCGAGGTCCTCCTGCTCGAGAGCGTGGGGCAGGACGGGGTGTGGCAGGCCCTGGCCCGGCCGTCGAGCCGGCTGCGACCGGGGGAGCGCCTGGGGGAGGTGGAGCTCCTCGAGCCCCTAGGCGAGAGCCGCTGGCTCGTCCGCCTCCACGGCCAACCTCAGGGGGAGGTGCCGCTTCCGCCCTACATCGCCCAGCCGCTCTCCGACCCCGAGCGCTACCAGACCGTGTACGCGCGCCATCCCGGCTCGGCGGCCGCCCCCACCGCCGGTCTCCACTTCACGCCCGAGCTCCTCCGCCGCCTGGACGTGGAGCGGGTGACCCTCCACGTCGGTCTCGACACCTTCCGCCCCATCGCCTGCGAGGAGATCGAGGAGCACCGTCTCCACGGGGAGCGCTACCGGGTGGAGCGGGCAGCCTGGGAGCGGATCCGCTCGGCCGGGCGCGTGCTGGCCGTAGGTACGACGGTGGTGCGCGTGCTTGAGTCCCTTGCCCGCGGAGCTCCCTTGGAGGGTCGCACCGATCTCTACATCACGCCCGGGTTCGAGTTTCGCCGGGTCGATGCCCTCCTCACCAACTTCCACCTGCCCCGGACGACCCTGCTTGCCCTGGTGATGGCCTTCGTCGGCGTGGAGGAGACCCGACGGCTCTACCGGCTGGCGATCGACGAGCGGTACCGGTTCTACTCCTTCGGCGACGCCATGCTCGTCCGCTAGGAGGTCGGGCAGTGCGTCGGCAGGGAGAGGGACTCGAGGAGGACGACCGCCGAGGCGCGGGCGCCCCGGCGCTCCCGGACCCACCGTTCATCGTCACCGCCACCGACGGCCAGGCTCGGGCCGGGGTGCTCCGCACCGCCCACGGCGACGTCCCCACGCCCGCCTTCATGCCGGTGGGCACCAAGGGGACGGTGAAGGGCCTCCATCCCGACGAGCTGCGGCAGCTTGGGGCCTCCATCCTGCTCGCCAATACCTACCACCTCCACCTGCGGCCTGGGGAGGAGACGGTGGCCGAGCTGGGAGGGCTGCACGCGTTCATGGGCTGGCAGGGGCCGATCCTCACCGACTCGGGGGGCTTCCAGGTCTTCTCCCTGCGCGACACCATCCTCTCCCTGGATGAGGAGGGGGTCGTCTTCCGCTCCATCTACGACGGGGCGATCGAGCGACTCACCCCCGAGGGGGCGGCGGCGGTCCAGGCCCGGCTGGGCTCGGACGTGGCCATGTGCCTGGACGTGTGCCCGGCGGCGGAGACGCCCCGCGCGGAGCTGGCCCGGGCCGTGCGCCTGACCACCTGCTGGGCCAGGCGCCAGGCCGGCCTTCCGCGACCTCGGGGCCAGCTTCTGTTCGGGATCGCCCAAGGGGGCATCGACCGCGAGCTCCGCCGCCGCTCCATCGACGAGGTGGTGGAGATCGGCTTCGACGGCTACGCCCTGGGCGGCCTGTCGGTGGGGGAGAGCCGGGAGGCGATGCTGGAGACGGTGGCCGAGGCAGCTCCCCTCCTTCCCGCCGACCGGCCTCGCTACTTCATGGGCATCGGCGACCCAGTGGGCGTCCTCGAGGTCATCGAGCGGGGGATCGACCTCTTCGACTGCGTCCTTCCTACCCGCATGGGGAGGATGGGGGCTGCCCTCACCTGGGAGGGGAGGCTCAACCTGCGCAACGCCCGTCATGCCCGTGATCCCCGCCCCCTGGACGAGGGCTGCGACTGCCCCGCCTGCACGCGCTTCTCCCGGGCCTACCTCCGCCACCTGGTCACCCAGAGAGAGCTGCTCGGACTCCGCCTCCTCAGCCTCCACAACCTGCGCTTTCTGCTGCGGCTGACCGAGGCGGCTCGGGTCGCCATCGAGGCCGGAAGGCTGGCAGACTTCAAGCGTACCGCCCTTGAGCGCCTCGCGCTCCAGCCAGAGGAGACTCCGTGAACGTTGGATTTCTGCTCATTCTCGTCCTGCTCTTCGTGGTCATGTGGCTGCTCGTCATCCGGCCCCAGAAGCGCCGTCAGCTCGAGCAGCGACGGATGCTCGACAGCCTCGCTCCGGGGGTGGAGGTGCTCACCGCCGGGGGCCTCTACGGCCGGGTGCGGGCGGTGACCGACGACGAGGTGCTCCTGGAGATCGCCCCCGAGGTCGAGGTGCGGGTGGCGAAGCGGGCGGTGGCGGCGGTCATGCCCGGAGAGGAGCCGGAGGAGCTGGAGGAGACAGAGGAGGACGAGTCCGCGGGCGAGACGGAGGGTGCCGTCGCCCAGGGCGCCTCCCCGGGCGACGAGCGACGCTGAGCGGAGGGCCGTGCGCGAGCGACGCACCTACCTGATCCTGAGCGGCCTCATCGCCGCCCTCCTGGCCGGGTCGCTCCTCCTCATCGTCCCCGGCTCGCCCGCGCACCGGAAGGCCACCCTCGGCCTCGACCTGCAGGGAGGGCTGGAGGTCGTGCTCAAGGCGGTGCCCCCCAAGGGCGAGCGGGTGACCGACGAGGGGCTCGACCGGTCGGTGGAGATCATCCGCAGCCGCATCGACAAGCTGGGAGTCTCCGAGCCCGACGTCCGCAAGCAGAGCCCCGACCAGGTCGTGATCCAGCTCCCCGGCGTGCGCGATCCGGAGAAGGCGGCAGAGCTGATCGGGAAGACCGCCCAGCTCGAGCTCTACGACCTCGAGGCCGACCTCACGGGGCCCTCGATCGGCGCCCAAGGGCCGGTGGCCATCCCCAGCCTCTACGACCTCCTCGCCGGCCAGCAGGCCAGGGCGAGGAAGGGAGAGCCCGAAGCCTACTACCTGTTCGGCAAGGGCAAGCGCCTCCTGGCTGGGCCCGAGCCCACGGCGGGGCAGCTCTTCTCCCGCCAGCACCCCCGGGTTCCTCCCGGAGGCCGGGTGCTGGCGGTGCCCCAGGGGACGGTCGTAGTCAGCTGCTCGCCTACCCCCCAGAATCCTTGCCCGGGGACGCTGGCTAGCTCCGGCACCTTCTACTACCTCTTCAAGTACGACCCGGCCAACCCCGACGAGTCCAAGCGCGTCCCCGAGATGACGGGGGCCGACATCAGCGCCTCCGGCACCCGCCAGGACTTCGACCAGTTCGGCCAGCCCATCGTGCGCATGGCCTTCACCGGCAAGGGGGGCAAGAAGTTCCAGGAGATCACCCGTCGCCTGTGGCAGCGCGGGAACCTGCGCGGCACCCCCCAGCACTTCGCCATCGTCCTCGACCGGGAGATCAAGTCCTTCCCCCAGATCGACTTCCGCGACCGCACGCTCTCGAACGGCATCTCCGGAGGGGCCCAGATCGAGAACATCGGCTCAGTGAGCGAGGCTCGGGATCTCGCCATCGTGCTCCAGACGGGCGCCCTTCCCTACCACTACGAGACCCTGTCGCGTACCGACGTCTCCGCCACCCTGGGCAAGGACTCGCTCGAGCAAGCCCGCACGGCGGCCATGCTCGGCCTCCTGGTCGTGGCCCTCTTCCTCCTCCTCTTCTACCGCTTCCTGGGCGTGGTGGCCGTGGTCGGCCTGGGGATCTACGCCGCCTTCCTGTACGCCGCCATCCTCCTCTTCAACGTCACCCTCACCCTTCCCGGCTTCGCCGGCCTGATCCTCACCATCGGGGTGGCCGCGGACGCCAACGTCGTCATCTTCGAGCGCATCAAGGAGGAGGTGCGGGGCGGCAAGTCGGTGCGGGCCGCCATCGCTACCGGCTACCAGCGCGGCTTCCACACCATCATCGACGCCAACGTGGTGACCTGCATCACCGCCCTCGTCCTGTTCGCGGTGGCGACCGCCCAGGTCAAGGGGTTCGCGCTCATGCTCCTGGTGGGGACGGTGATCTCCCTCATCACCGCCGTGGCCGCCACCCGGGCCATGCTCGGGCTTCTGGGCGGCTTCCGCTGGTTCGACGATCCCCGCTTCATGGGGGCGTCGCCGCAGCAGCGGGCGCGGTGGCTGCAGATCGACTTCATCGGCCGCCGCTCCCTGTGGTTTGCCCTGTCGGGAGCGGTGGTCGCCCTCAGCATCGGCTCGCTGGCGGCCAAGGGCCTCAACTTGGGCATCGACTTCAAGGGCGGCACCAAGGTCACCTTCAAGACGCCTCGGCCGGTGAGCCTGGAGGAGGTGCGCTCCCAGGCCCGGACGGTCGGCCAGGCCGACGCGGTCATCCAGGGGCGAGGCCGAGCCGTCGCAGGCGGCTACCGGAGCTTCGAGATTCGGGCCAAGGCGCTCTCCCCCAGCCAGCAGGCTCGGCTCACGCGCGGCCTCGAGGACGAGCTGGGGGCGACCTCGGTGGGGGTGAAGAACGTCTCCTCCAGCTTCGGCGGCCAGATCCGGGACGCCGCCATCCTGGCCATCCTCGTCTCCCTGGGCCTGATCGTCATCTACATCTCCCTGCGCTTCGACTGGAAGTTCTCGGTGCCGGTGATCGTGGCCCTGGCTCACGACATCGCCGTCACGGTCGGCATCTACTCGCTCACCGGGCGGGAGGTGGCCATCTCCACGGTGGCGGCGGTCTTGACCGTGCTCGGCTACTCCATCTACGACACCATCATCATCTTCGACCGCATCCGCGAGAACATCCCCCTCATGCGGCGGGCGTCCTTTGCCACCATCGCCAACGTGTCGCTGTGGGAGACGATCCGGCGCTCCCTGGCCACCACCTTCATCACCCTCCTTCCGGTGACCTCGCTCCTCCTCTTCGGGGGCGACACCCTCAAGGACTTCGCCTTCGCCCTGCTCGTGGGGATCGGCTCGGGAGCGTACTCGTCCATCTTCGTGGCGGCGCCCCTCCTCGCCATCTTCAAGGAGCGGGAGCCCGAGTACCGCCGCCGCTTGGAGAGCACGGTGATCGAGAAGGGCGTGGGCGGGGTGACGCTCGAGGAGGAGGCCGCCCCCGAGCCTGCCCCGACCGCCCCTGCCTCCGCCCCTGCTCCTCCTCGCGGAGATGGGGCCCCGGCTCTTTCCCAGTCCAAGCGGGAGCGGCGGCGGCAGCGTCGACGCACCCGGCCCCATGGCCGAGCGCGCTAGGCCGCAGGGACGGGAGCTCCTGGAGCGGCTTGCCCTTGCCTGCCTGGGAGCGGTCGCCCTCACGGCCGAGCGGGCGGAGGAGCTGGCCGAGGAGCTGGCCGAGCGGGGGGGCATGCGCCGGGACGAGGCTCGTCAGCTCGTCGAGGAGGCCATGACCCGCTGGCGGGGCGATGCCGTGCGGGTGGTGGAGCGGGCCGGAGACAGCCTCCAGGCCCTCTTTCGCCAGCTCGGCCTCGTCACCCGCGAGGAGTACGAGGAGCTCGAGCTTCGGCTGGCCCAGGTGGAGCACCGCCTGCGGCTGGTCGAGCGCTCCCGCGAGCCTCTTCCTCGCGGCTAGGGCCGATCGACCGCCCGGCATGACACACTGAGCGCATGGCCCGGCGCCAGGCAGCCCGCGACCTCGGTCGTATCTCGGAGATCGCCCAGGTGGCGGTCAAGCACGGCTTCGGCTACTTCCTGGAGCGAAACCGGCTCGCCGATCTCCTTCCCTGGCCCCGCCCCCCCGTGGAGGAACCAGAGCCCCTCGCCTCCGCCCGGGGCGAGCACCTGCGGGAGATGCTGGACGAGCTCGGCCCCACCTTCGTCAAGTTCGGCCAGCTCCTCTCCACGCGCCCGGACATCGTGCCGCCCGACATCATCGCCGAGCTGCGCAAGCTCCAGGACGAGGTGAGCCCCTTCCCCTTCGAGCAGGTGGAGGCGGTGATCGAGGCCGAGCTTGGGCTCTCCCTGGACAAGCTCTTCCTGGAGTTCTCCCCCCAGCCCCTGGCCGCCGCCTCAATCGGCCAGGTGCACGAGGCGGTGCTGCCCAACGGCCGGCGGGTGGCGGTCAAGGTGCAGCGTCCCACCGCTGAGCGCCAGATCGAGGCCGATCTCTCCCTCCTCCGCCAAGCTGCCCGGCTGGCCAAGGAGCGGGTACGAGCCCTCGACTTCATCGACGCCCCCGAGCTGGTGGAGGAGTTCGCCCGCTCCATCCGCCAGGAGCTCGACTACCGCCTGGAGGCGCGGAACGCCCAGGCCTTCCACCGCCACTTCGCCGGCCACCCCCACGTGCGTATCCCCCGCGTGTACTGGAGCTACACCCGACAGCGGGTCCTCACCCTCGAGTTCCTGGAGGGGGTCCAGCTGGTCGACCTCGACCCCGAGGACTACAGCCTCGAGGAGCGCCGTCGGCTTGCCTACCTCATCACCGAGGCCTGGATGACCATGATCTTCCGGCACGGCTTCTTCCACGGCGACCCCCATCCCGCCAACATCCTCGTCCTCGGCAGCTCCGAGCGGATCGGCCTCGTCGACTTCGGGCAGGCGGGGAAGCTCTCCCAGGAGGACATGGCCCGGCTCACCCGGCTCTTCATCGACGCCGCCGAGGAGCGGGTGGAGGCCTTACCCAAGCGGCTGAGCGACCTCGGCGTCCGCTACGACCGCCGCCGGGAGGAGGAGCTCGTGACCTACCTGCGCGAGCTCTACGCCCGCTACTACGGCGCCCGCCTGGCCGAGATCGACCCCCTCCAGGTCATCCGGGAGGCCTTCCAGCTCATCTACGCCATGAACCTGCGCCTTCCCAGCCGGTTCGTGCTCCTGGACAAGGCCATCGCCACCCTGGGCTCCGTGGGGGTCGAGCTCTACCCCGACTTCAACGTGTTCGAGGTGGCCAAGCCCTACGCCCGCGACCTCATGCTCCGCCGCTTTTCCCCCCGCCAGGTGCTGGCCGAGGCCCGCCGGGAGGCGCGAGGCTTGGTGGAGGTGCTGCGGGAGGCCCCCTACCAGTGGCACGACGTGCTCGAGGAGCTGCGGGTGGGGGAGATCGAGGTCGGCTTCGTCCACAAGGGCCTGGGCGACCTGCGGCACACGATCGACGTGGCCTTCAACCGGCTGGTGGTGGCCATGGTCGTGGCGGGGGGCCTGATCGGCTCCAGCCTCATCGGCATCTTCGCCGAGCGGGGGCCGCGCCTGCTCGGGCTCCACGTCATCTCCCTGGCGGGGTTCGTCGTCTCCGGCTTGCTGGGGCTGTGGCTTCTGTGGGGCGTCGTCCGCTCAGGGCGGCTGTAGAAACTTCGTCGCACTCTCGAGGGAAAGGACATCTGGACTGTGGGAAAAGGGGCGGCTACCCTCGCCGCCGATGTCAGCTGCGCTCCTCGTCGCCGAGCCCGAGCCGGCCGTGGGCACCTTCCTCGAGCGTCACCTGGCCCAGGACGGCTTCCAGGTGGTGCGAGCCGAGAGCCCGGAGGCGACGCTCGACCTGGTGGAGCGCCTCCGGCCCAGCCTGGTGCTGCTGGGGGCCGATGTCGAGGTGTGCCGGCGGCTCCGGGAGGGGGAGCCCGGTCGCTCCTGGGATCGGGACGTACCCGTGATCGTGCTCGGCCCTCCCCAGGCCGACGCCATCGACCGCGTCCGCGCCTTCCACCGCGGTTGCGATGACTACGTGCCTCGCCCTTTCCACTACGACGAGCTGGTGGCTCGGATTCGGGCCGTCCTGCGGCGGGTCTCTCCCCGGCCCGGGGAGGTGCTGGAGGCAGGGGAGATCGTGGTCGATCGCCGCACCCGCTGCGTCACCGTGGGCGGGCGCCGACTCGCCCTCCCCGCCAAGGAGTACGAGCTCCTCGCCTTCCTGGCTACCGCTCCCGCCCGGGTATTCACCAAGGAGGAGCTCTTGCGCGAGGTGTGGGGCTATCGGTCGCCGGGGCGCACCCGCACGGTCGACTCCCACGCCTGCCGGCTGAGGCGGCGGCTTGCCCGCCTCACCGACACCCCCTACGTCCTCAACGAGTGGGGGGTGGGCTACCGGCTCATGATGCCCCCCGCTCGGTAGGGTTGCCCAGGCCCCACCGCGCCCCTTCTCCGAGCCGGGAGGCCTCCTTCCCGCCCGTCGACCGCCGCCTCTGCCCCACACCGCCGGGGTAGCCCGCGGGCGCCCGTCCCGCCACTACTCAGCGGCAAGGCCGCGATCGGTCGCGGCCACGCCACGAGCGGACGGCGCGGGGCGGAGGTCGCCGGGCGGGCGCGTCCGGCGCGTAATCGGGGAGCCCGGGGTTGATTTGTGGTGAGAAGTGGTCTAAAGTGGGGGAAAGTGGAAGATAGTGGAGAGAGGCGCCGTGTTCCTGGGCGAGTACGAGCACACCCTCGATGACAAGAACCGACTCACCCTTCCGGCCAAGTTCCGAGACTCCTTCAGGGAGGGGGTGGTCGTGACCAAGGGCATGGACGGCTGCCTGTATGTCTACCCCCGGGAGCGGTGGAGGCACCTCGTCGAGTCGCGGCTGGCCACGCTCGATCCCCTGAGTCGCGACGACCGCATGATCCAGCGCCACTTCCTCTCTTCCGCAGCCGAGGGGATGCTTGACCGGCAGGGGAGGGTCATGATCCCTGCCTCGCTCGCCGAGCACGCCAAGCTCGACCGGCAGGTGGTCGTGGCCGGCGTCTACGACCACCTGGAGATCTGGGATCGGGAGGCCTGGCGGGCGCAGGTCAAGGAGATCGAAGGGAGGGCAGAGGATGTTGCCGAGCGCCTTGCAACCAAGCGCGACTAACCACGTCCCCGTCCTGGCGCAGGAGGTGCGGGAGCTCCTCGACCTGCGCCCCGGGGACACCCTCGTCGATGCCACCTTCGGCGCCGGCGGCCACGCCCAGTACCTGGCGCCCGATCTACGCGGCCAGGGCCGGGTCATCGCCATCGACCGGGATCCCACCGTCCGGCCGTACTTCGAGCGCTTCCGGCGTCGGGCAGGCGTGCCTGCCCGCTTCCTGCGAGGGGAGTTCGCTACCGTCCTTCGCCAGCTGGCCGAGAACGGCGTCAGGGCTGATGCGATCCTGCTCGACCTGGGCGTCTCCAGCATGCAGCTCGATCGGCCCGAGCGGGGCTTCTCCTACGCGGTCGACGCCCCCTTGGACATGCGCATGGATCCCTCGGCTCCCCTGTCGGCGGCCGACATCGTGAACGGGTGGTCGGAGCGGGAGCTGGGCGACCTCTTTCGGCGCTACGGGGAAGAGCGCTACGCCCGCCAGATCGCCAAGGCCATCGTGCGCCGCCGCCGGCGCTACCCCTTCGCCCGCACGGGGGAGCTCGTGGACACGATCCGAGCGGCCATCCCCACGCCGGCTCGCTTCGGCGACGGCCATCCCGCCAAGCGCGTCTTCCAGGCCTTGCGCATCGCCGTGAACGACGAGCTCGGGCAGCTCGAGCAGGCGCTCCCGCAGGCGGTGGCCATGCTCAGGCCGGGAGGGAGGATCGCCGTCATCAGCTTCCACTCGCTGGAGGATCGCATCGTCAAGCGCTTCTTCCGCGACCAGGCCCGAGGCTGCGTGTGTCCGCCCGAGCTTCCCGCCTGCGGATGCGGGCGTCATCCCACGCTGCGGATCCTCACTCCCAGGGCCATTCGGCCCTCAGCCCAGGAGGTGGCGGCCAACCCCCGGGCCGCCTCGGCCCGTCTGCGGGCAGCGGAGAGGGCGTAGTGGCGGCGACCGCCTCCCAGGCCCGCTCGGCGCCCGTCGCCGCCCCCGCGCCTCGCCCCCGGGCTCGTCGCCGTCGCGCCTCCCGGGTGGTGTGGAGAGGGGCGGTAGGGATCGTCCTCCTCGCCGTCCTCCTCGCCGGCGTGGTGGCGGTCAACGTGGCCGTCCTGCGGCGCAACCTGGAGCTGGACGAGCTGACCCGCCGCCGGGCGGCGCTGCGCGCCGAGAACGCCGCCCTCGCCACCCGTCTCGCCAGCGCCGCTGCCGCCGCCCGCATCGAGCGCCTGGCCCGGGAGCGGCTCGGCCTCGTGCCCGCCGACCCCCTGCAGACCGCCTACGTCGACCTTGGCCGCTGACGGGCGTCGGCGCAGCGACCGCCGTCTCCGCCTCCTCCTGGCGCTGCTTCTGGTGGCCTTCGGGGTGGCCCTGGCTCGCGCTGCCTGGCTGCAGACGGTGCAGGCGGGAGAGCTCGATCGTCTCGCTTCCCGCCAGCAGCGCGAGACCGTGCCCATCCCCGCCGGGCGGGGAGCGATCCTGGACCGCGCGGGCGTCCCCCTAGCCCTGGGGGAGGAGGCGACGACGGTGTACGCCAACCCCCGCCAGGTCAGGAACCCACGGGCGGTGGCGATGGCGGCGGCCGAGACGCTGGGGGTCGATCCCGATCGCCTGTACCCGCAGCTTCTCGACCGGCGCCGAGCGTTCGTCTACGTGCAGCGGAAGGCAGACCCCGCCAAGGCGGCCGAGCTGGAGAAGCGCGACCTCGCCGGCCTCGGCTTCTACCCCGAGGAGCGGCGGGTGTACCCCCAGGGGGGGGTCGCTGCCCAGGTACTGGGCTACGCCGGCGTCGACAACCGGGGTCTCGCTGGGCTCGAGCTCCAGCTCGACCCCGTGCTGGCGGGAAGGCCGGGGCGCAAGACGATCGTCAAGGACCCCTTGGGCCGGGCCCTGGAGGTGGTGCGCACGGTGTCGGAGCGGCCGGGAAAGGACGTCCTCCTCACCCTCGATCACACCCTCCAGGCCAACGCCGAGTCGGTGCTCCAGGAGACGGTGAGACAGTGGAGGGCCAAGCGGGCGACGGCGATCGTCCTCGATCCCAGGACGGGAGGGATCCTGGCCATGGCGGTGGCGCCCGGCTTCGACGCCAACCGCTACCCGGAGGTCGACGACGAGCTCCATCGCAACGCGACGGTCACGGACACCTACGAGCCCGGCTCCACCTTCAAGGTGGTGACGGTGGCGGCCGCCCTATCGGAGGGCCTGGTCGCACCCGACACCGCGTTCACGCTGCCCTACGGCATCCGGGTGGCCGACCGCGTCATCCACGATGCCGAGCCCAGGCCGACCGAGCGCATGACCGTGTCCGAGATCCTCTTTCGCTCCTCCAACGTGGGGGCGATCACCTTGGCTCGGCTACTCGGCCCCGAGCGGCTGGCCCGGTGGATCGAGCGGTTCGGCTTCGGCCGGCCCACGGGCATCGACTTCCCGGGGGAGAGCCCGGGCATCGTGTTGCCGCTGGAGCAGTGGTCGGGGTCCACCATCGGCAACGTGCCCATCGGCCAGGGGATCGCGGTCACCCCGGTGCAGATGGCGGGCGCCTACGCGGCGGTGGCCAACGATGGCCTGTGGCTGACGCCGCATCTGGTGGAGCGGGTCGTGGGGGGAGGACGGCCCCGGGTGGAGCGGCGCCGCGTGCTCTCTCCCCAGGTGGCCAGGCTCGTCCGCTCCATGCTCGTGGGTGTCGTCTCCCAGGGCACGGGGACGGCGGCGGCGGTGCCCGGGTACCGCGTGGCCGGGAAGACGGGTACGGCCGCCAAGCCCGACCCCCTTCGCGGCGGCTACTCCACCACGCGCTACGTCGCCTCGTTCGTGGGCATTGTCCCGGCTA
>CAZQRA010000039.1:0-9843 GCA_964595575.1 uncultured Gaiellales bacterium | reverse complement strand
CCCCCGCCTCGTCATCCTGGTCACGGTGGACGAGCCCCAAGGGGCGATCTGGGGAGGGGTGGTGGCGGCCCCGGCGTTCGCCAAGATCGCCCGCTTCGCCCTCCAGTACCTGGAGGTGGTACCCGACGACCCGGCCGCCGTAGCTGCGTCTCCTTCTGCCGGGGGCTGATGGGGCCTCCAGCCTCCTCCCCGCCTTGATCGTAACCCCAGGCGAGCCCGCCCGCCAGGGCCTGCGCCACTCATGTCGCGCCCTCGACACGATCGTGCAACAGGGGCCTCTGCCTTTCGGACCTCCCCCGGGGGCAAGGCCGGGGCCGCTGCTACACTGGCCCGGCGTGGACCTGGAGCGGGTAATCGCTGCGCTCGCTCCGGCGGACGTGATCGGGCGGGCCTCGGTCGAGATCGACGACCTCGCCTACGACTCCCGGGCGGTGGGGCGGGGGGCGCTTTTCTTCTGCGTCCCCGGCGGGCGGGCAGACGGCCACGACTTCGCCGCCGAGGCCGTGCGGCGGGGGGCGGTGGCCCTGGTCGTCGAGCATCCCCTCGACCTCCCCGTCCCCCAGCTCGTGGTCGAGGACGTGCGGACGGCTATGGCCCGAGCTGCCTGCGAGTTCTTCGGCCACTCCTCCCGGGAGCTCACCGTCGCCGGGGTGACCGGCACCAACGGCAAGACCACCACCGCCTTCCTCCTCTTCGCCATGCTCGCGGCCGCGGGGCTACGCCCCGGCCTATTAGGGACGATCGAGTGCCGGGTGGGGGGCGAGCGGCGACCTGCCGTGCGCACCACCGCCGAGGCCATCGACCTCCAGCGGGTCCTGCGAGAGATGCTGGAGGTGGGCGACCGCAGCTGCGCCATGGAGGCCTCCTCGCACGGCTCGGCGCTCGGTCGCCTGGACGGGCTCTCCTTCGCCTGCCTCGTGTTCACCAACTTGAGCCAGGACCACCTCGACTTCCACGGGAGCATGGAGCGCTACTACCAGGCCAAGCGCCGCCTATTCGGGGAGGAGGAGGGCCCCCGGGCGGCCGTGAACGTGGACGATGCCTACGGGCGGCGTCTCTTGGCCGAGCTACGCGCCCTCGGCCGCCGCTCGCTGCTCACCTTCGGCCTGAGCGAGGAGGCCGACATCCACCCCCAGGGGCTAGAGCTCGGCCCCCACGGCTCGACCTTCGTGGCCTCGGGCCTGGAGCTGCGGACGCGCCTGCTCGGTCGGTTCAACGTCGAGAACGTGCTGGCCGCCGTGGCCGCGGCCCGCCTTCTAGGCCTGCCTGATCGGGCCATCCAGGCGGGCGTGGCCGCGGTGCGGGAAGTTCCCGGCCGGTTCGAGGCCGTGGACGAGGGCCAGCCGTTCGCGGTGGTGGTGGACTACGCCCACACCCCCTCCTCCCTCGCCAACGCCCTCGCCACCGCCCGCGACCTTGCCCGCGGGCGGGTGATCTGCGTCTTCGGCTGCGGCGGCGACCGCGACCGGGGCAAGCGCCCTCTCATGGGAGCGGTCGCCTCCCAGGCCGCCGATCTCTGCATCGTCACCTCGGACAACCCCCGCAGCGAGCATCCTCAGGCGATCATCGCCGAGATCCTGGAGGGAGTGGACGGCCGGGTCGAGGTCGAGCCCGACCGGGCGCGAGCCCTAGCCCGAGCCATCGAGGCCGCGCGGCCGGGGGACGTGGTCGTCATCGCCGGCAAGGGCCACGAGCAGGGCCAGGAGATCGGCGGTCGCGTTCTCCCCTTCGACGACCGCGAGGTGGCCAGGGAGGTCCTGCGTCGACTGGGGGCGAGGAGGTGATCCCCCTCTCCCTGGCCGAGCTGAAGGAGCTATGCCCCGGTACGCTCCTCGAGGCGGGGGGGGCCGACCGGGTGACGGGGGTCGAGATCGACTCCCGCCGGGTCGGGCCGGGTGACCTGTTCGTGGCCGTGGGCAGGGGGCGCGAGTACGTGGAGGACGCCCTGGGGCGGGGAGCGGCGGCAGCCCTCGTCTGCGACGACCCCCAGGCCGCCCTCGCCGCCCTGGCCGGGACCGTCAGGGAACGGTCCCGCGCCCGCGTGGTAGCCATCACCGGCTCCACCGGCAAGACCTCGACCAAGGACATCCTGGCCGCCATCTGCCAGCCCCGGGCCCGCACGGTGGCCGCTCCCGCCAGCTACAACAACGAGCTGGGCGTGCCCCTCACCCTCTGCCGCATCGAGCCCGACACCGAGGTCTGCATCGTGGAGATGGCCATGCGGGGGCTGGGCCAGATCGCCGCCCTGTGCGCGATCGCCCGACCCGAGGTGGGGGTCGTCACCAACGTGGGCCCCGCCCACCTGGAGCTGGTGGGATCGATCGAGGGGGTGATCGAGGCCAAGTCGGAGCTCGTGCGGGCGCTGCCGCCGGGCGGCGTGGCCATCGTCCCGGAGGGGTTTCCGGTCGATCGCGCGGACCTGGTCGTGACCAGGGTGGGGGAGCCGGAGGCGACGGTCGAGGACGGCATCACCCGCCTTCGCTTCCAGGGCCGGGAGATCGAGCTCTCCTTCACCGCCCGCCACCAGGCTCGCAACGCCCTCTGCGCCCTCTACGCCGCCCAGGCCCTGGGCATCGAGCCGGAGGGGATGGTGGAGGTCTCCTTCTCGCCCTGGCGAGGAGAGGAGCTTCCCCTGCCCGGGGGAGGGGTGCTCCTCAACGACTGCTGGAACGCCAACCCGATGTCCATGCGGGCCGCCCTCGAGCACCTGGCCGAGCGGGGAAGGGGACGCCGTCTTGTGTGCGTGCTCGGGGACATGGCCGAGCTGGGCGAAGCCGCCGGCGGCTACCACCGCGAGGCAGGGGCGTTGGCGAGCTCGCTGGGGGTGAGCATCCTCCTGGCCGTGGGGAGCCTTGCTCCCTGGTACCTGGAGGGGGCCCAAGGAGTCCCCGTCCGGCTGCGGGCGGAGACGGCCGAGGAGGCGGTCGCCGCCCTCCAGGGGCTGCTCCAGCCGGGGGACTGCGTGCTCGTCAAGGGGTCGCGGGCGGTGGGGCTGGAGCGGGTAGCAGAGGCGGTGGCGGCGGTGCCCATCTAAGGTCCGGGGCGTGGTTCGCGTCCTCATCGCGGGCGTCATCGCCCTCCTCGTCTCCATCCTGATCGCCCCCCGCTTCATCCGCTTCCTCCGCCGGCGCGAGTACGGCCAGCACATCCGCCAGGAGGGCCCCACCCACCACGCCGTCAAGGCGGGCACGCCCACCCTGGGCGGGGTGATCATCCTGGCGGCGATGTCGGTCGCCTTCCTCGCCCTCAGCCGCTACACCACCAACGCCCTCCTCGTCTTCTTCGTCACCCTGGGATGCGCCGCCATCGGCTTCGTGGACGACCTGATCAAGCTCACCCGGAAGCGGTCGCTGGGCCTTCCCGGCCGCTGGAAGCTCGCGCTCCTAGCGGGCATCGCCGCTGTGGTCGGGATCGTCACCGAGCACCGGGACTTCTCCACCTCCGTCTACATCCCGGTCGTGAACGGGAGGTTGCCCCTGTCCTGGTTTTGGTACGTGCTCCTCTTCCTCATCATCGCCGGCGCCGCCAACGGCGTGAACCTGACCGACGGCCTGGACGGCCTCGCCGCCGGTACGGGCATCATCTCCGTGTTCACCTTCACGGCCATGGCGGTCATCGCCTGGATCCGCTCCGGCCCCCCCGGCGGCCGCAACGAGATCTACCTCGACCTCTCCATCCTGGGAGCGGCCCTGATCGGGGCCATCGTCGGCTTCCTCTGGTACAACGCCTGGCCGGCGGAGGTGATCATGGGGGACACGGGCTCCATGGCCATCGGCGGCGCCCTGGCCGCCTTCGCCATCGTCATGAAGACGGAGTTCCTCCTGCTTTTGATCGGCGGCATCTTCGTCATCGAGGCCCTGTCAGTGATCGTGCAGGTGGCGAGCTTCCGCTACCTCGGGCGCCGCGTCTTCCTCATGGCCCCCATCCACCACCACTTCGAGATGAAGGCCTGGTCGGAGACCAAGATCATGGTGCGGTTCTGGATCCTCTGCGCCGTCCTCTGCGCGCTCGCCTTCGCCCTCTACTACCGCTACTACTTCCAGTTCTTCCGCGGCTAGCGATGGGGGCGGTGGTTCTGGTGGTGGGGGCCGAGGAGGAGCGCGTCGCCCGCGCCCTCGCCCAGGCGGAGGCGGACGACACCGTGATCGTGGTCGATCCCTGCGGGGCCCGCCTGCTCGAGGTAGAGGAGCGGCTGCGCGACCCCCGGCTGTGGCTCCTCGTCGGCGACGCCCAGGTGGTACCGCTTCCCGATCGCTCGGTCGACCTCGCCCTCGGTCTCGACTCCTCCCCGGAGCGGGAGCGCGTGTGCCGCTGACCTTGCCCTCGCCGGTGCTCGTCCTCGGCCTGGGCCGCTCTGGCCAGGCGGCGGCGCAGGCGCTGCGGGAGCGCGGTGTGGAGACGGTGGGCGTCGACCGCCGGCACGGCGACGACCGCGACCCGGCTCTGCTCGCGGGGGTGGAGCTCCTCGTCAAGAGCCCCGGCGTCCCCGGCTCCCACCCGCTCGTCGTCGAGGCCCGTAGGCGCGGCATCCCCGTGTGGAGCGAGGTCGAGCTCGGCTACCGTCTGCTCGAGGGCGCCCGCCTCCTGGGCGTGACCGGTACCAACGGCAAGACCACCACGGTCGAGCTCCTGGGCGAGATGTTCCGGGCCGCCGGCAGGGAGGTGGCGGTGGCGGGCAACGTGGGCCGGCCCCTCACCGGGATCGGGGAGGTGGAGTGGGTGGTGTGCGAGCTCTCCAGCTTCCAGCTCGAGGACGTGCACGAGCTGCGCTGCGCCGTGGCCGTCCTCCTCAACCTCGAGCCCGACCACCTCGATCGTCACGGCAGCCTCCGGGCCTACCGGGCGGCCAAGCTGCGCCTGTTCGAGACCCAGGGTCCCGAGGACGTGGCGGTCGTGCCCCGCGGCTTCGGGGCCGTTCCCGGGCGCGCTCGCCGGATCGAGTTCTCCTTCCTGGATCCCCTTCCCGCCGAGCCTGTCCTCCCCGGGCGGCACAACCGCGAGAACGCCGCCGCCGCCGCCGCCGCCGCCCGCGCCGCAGGGGTCCCCGAGGAGGCGATCGCGGCCGCCCTCCGCTCCTTTCGCGGCCTCCCCCACCGGCTGGAGCTGGTGGGGGAGGTGGGAGGCGTTCGCTACGTCAACGACTCCAAGGCCACCAACGTCGCCGCTGCCCGCCGGGCCCTCTCCGCCTACAGAGCTCCGCTGCGCCTCATCATGGGGGGGTCGCTCAAGGGGGAGAGCTTCGCGCCGCTGGCCGCCTCCCTGGCCGAGAGCCCAGCCGAAGCCGTGTACCTGATCGGGGAGGCGGCCGGCGAGCTAGCGCGGGCTCTGGCCCCGACGGGAGTGCCCCTCCGCCGCTGCGGCGACCTCGCCTCCGCTGTGGAGGCGGCGACCAGGGAGGCGCGCCCGGGAGACATCGTGCTCTTGTCGCCGGCCTGCGCGAGCTACGACCAGTTCCGGGATTTCGAGGAGCGGGGCGAGGAGTTCCGGCGCCTGGTGGAGAACCTCAAGGCATGCGGCGAGCGCAGCTCGAGGCCAACCTCCTGATCCTGGTCACCCTGGCCCTCGTCGCCTTGGGCCTGGTCATGGTGTACAGCGCCACCTCGGCCCGGGCGGCGGTGGGCGACGGCCAGCCCATGTACTACCTGGCCCGTCAGGCCGCCTTCGCCCTGGTGGGGCTTCTCCTCCTGGCCGTCTGCGCCCGTACCCCCTTTCCCGTCTGGCGGAGGTTGGCGCCCTCCCTCCTCGCCGGGTCGATCGTCCTCCTCGTCGCCGTCCTCCTGGTCGGGAGCGCCGCCAACGGGGCCCGCCGCTGGCTTGCGCTGGGGCCCATCTCCTTCCAGCCCTCGGAGCTGGCCAAGCTGGCCCTGGCGGTCTGGGTCGCCTCCTACCTGGCGCGGCCCCGCCCCGGCCCTCCCCGCAGCCTGCGCCAACTGGCGCGACCGCTGGGGCTGGTGACTCTCGTGGTGTGCGGCCTCGTCGTGCTCGAGCCCGACCTGGGCACGGCCATCGCCATGGCCGTCATGGTGGGAGGGGTGCTGGTCGTGTCCGGAGCCCCCCTGGGGGTGCTCGCCCGGGGGGCGCTGATCGCCCTCGCCCTGGGCGCCCTCGCCGTGTGGCTGGAGCCCTATCGGCGGGCGCGGATGCTGAGCTTCCTCGATCCCTGGAGCGATCCCCAAGGGGCAGGCTTCCAGAGCGTCCAGGCCCTGATCGGGCTCGGCTCGGGCGGCCTCTTCGGAGTGGGCTTGGGGGAGGGGGTACAGAAGGTCCTCTACCTCCCCGAGGCCCACACCGACATGATCCTCGCCACCATCGGCGAGGAGCTGGGCCTGGTGGGGACGGCGGGAGTGATCCTCGCCTTCGCCACCTTCGCCTGGGCCGCCCTGCGCGTCGCCCTCCTCTGTCCCGACCGGTTCGGGAAGCTGCTGGCCAGCGGGATCGCGGTCCTCGTCTGCGGCCAGGCCGCGACCAACGTGGCCGCGGTACTGGGGCTGGCGCCGGTGACGGGGGTCACCCTTCCCTTCGTCTCCTACGGCGGCTCCAGCCTGGTGGTAGCGCTCGCCGGGGTGGGGATCCTCCTTAACATCGCGTGGGGAGATGCCAGCCGCGCCCGCTCTCGCCTGCCTGATCGCCACCGGGGGGACCGGCGGCCACGTGCTGCCGGCGCTGGCCGTGGCCGAGGCCCTGACGGCGCGGGGCGTCCGTGTGACCTTCGCCGGGTCGCCGGATCGGGTCGAGGCACGGCTCGTGCCCGCAGCCGGGTACGAGCTTGACACCTTCCCGGTGCGGGGTCTTCCCCGACGACCCGGCCTCCCCCTCCTCCGGGCCTTGGCCCTCGTCCCCTGGGCAGTGCTCGCCTGTCTTCGCATCCTCGAGCGGCGTCGCCCCGACGTAGTGCTGGGCGGCGGCGGGTACGTGGCCGGCCCCATGGTGGCGGCGGCCGCCCTCCGCGGCATCCCGGCCGCGTTGATGGAGGCAGACGCCCACCTGGGCCTGGCCAATCGGCTGGCCCTGCCCTTCGCCCGGCGCGTCTTCTGCGCCTTTCCCCTTCCCGGGCGGGAGGGAGGGAAGTTCCGCGTCACCGGCCGCCCCCTGCCGGCCCGGGCCCGGCCCCTTCCCCGCCCGGAGGCCCGTCGCCGCCTGGGACTGCCCCTGGAGGGGCCCCTCCTTCTCGTGCTGGGAGGAAGCCAGGGAGCGCGCAGCCTCAACGACCTGGCCGTAGAGGCCTTCGGCCGGGCAGGGCCGGCTGTCCTCCACCTGTGCGGGGAACGCGACTTCGAGCGGTTGCGCGGCCGCGTGGGCCGGCCCGACTACCGACTCTTGCCCTTCACGGACGAGGTCGGCGCCGCCCTGTCTGCCGCCGACCTGGCCCTGGCCCGCGCGGGAGCCTCCGTCTACGAGCTGGCTGCCTGCGGGACCCCCGCCATCCTCGTTCCCTACCCCCACGCCACGGGCGACCATCAGCTCAAGAACGCCCGCTACTTCGAGCGGGCCCAGGCGGCCTTGGTCGTGCCCGAGGCGGAGATCGAGCGCGTGCCCGCCCTCTGCCGGGCCCTCCTCGCTGACGCGGCTTCCCTCGGCGCTATGGCCCAGGCGATGCGGGCGCTGGCTCGGCCCCGGGCGGCCGACGACATCGCCGAGGAGGTGATCGCCCTTGCCGCCCCTCGCCGGTAGACGGCTGTGGCTGGTGGGCATCGGAGGAGCGGGCATGAGCGCCCTCGCCCAGGTGGCCCGCGCCTGGGGAGCGGAGGTATCGGGGTGGGATCGGAGGCGCACCGCCTACCTCGACCTCTTGGCCGGCGTCCCCGTCGTCATCTCCGCCCAGCCTCCCTCCCCTCCGCCGGGGGCGGAGGTGGTCGTCTCCAGCGCCTTCGCCGACGAGGCTCAGGGCCGCCCCCGCGGCCAGCTGCTCGCCGAGCTGGTCTCCCTCCGCCCCTCGATCGTGGTGGCCGGGGCCCACGGGAAGACCACCACCGCCGCCATGATCGCCTTCTGCCTCCACCGGCTAGGGCTCGACCCCACTTTCCTCATCGGCGGCCTCGTCCCCCAGCTGGGCGGGAACGCCGGCGCCGGCAGCGGCTGGCTGGTGGCAGAAGGGGACGAGTCCGACCGGTCTCTCGAGCTCCTCCGGCCGCAGATCGGCGTCCTCACCAACGTTGACCTCGACCACCACGCCACCTTCGCCGCCCGGGCCGAGGTGGAGGAGCTGTTCGAGCGCTGGCTGGCGGGGTGCCCTTCGGCGGTGCGGGGGGATAGCCTGTCTTTGGTCGATCTCCCCCTGGCCCTGCCGGGCGCGCACAACCGCCGCAACGCCGCCTGCGCCCTGGCCGCGCTCGAGCTGGCCGGGGTGCCTCGCCGGGACGCCGAGCGGGCGATCGTGGAGTTCAGGGGGGCGGCTCGGCGCCTGGAGCGGCGGGGGGAGGCGGCCGGGGTGGCAGTCTACGACGACTACGCGCACCATCCCGCCGAGATCGCGGCTACCCTGGCCGCCGCCAGGGAGGCCCACCCGGGCGCCCGCCTGCTCGTGCTCTTCCAGCCCCACCTCTACTCACGCACGCGCCACCTGGCCTACGAGCTGGCGGGAGCCTTGTCCCAGGCAGACATGGTGTGCGTGACCGAGATCTACCCGGCTCGGGAGGCGCCGATCCCGGGCGTGGGGGGCAAGCTCGTGCTGGACGAGCTCGCTCGACGCGCCCCCGGCCGTCCCCTGGCGTGGGCTTCCAGCCCCGAGGAGGGGGGGCGCATCCTCGCCCGCCGGGCTCGCCCCGGCGACCTCGTCCTCACCATCGGCGCCGGCGACGTGGATCGAGCGATCGGCGCCATCCTGGAGGAGCTCTCCTGATGTCCGCCTCCCGTCCCCTCGGCATCAAGGAGGGGGTGCCCCTCAGCCGGTTGACCACGGTGGGCATCGGCGGGCCGGCCCTGGCGCTGGCGCGCCCCCGTACCGTGGACGAGCTGGAGCAGGCCCTGGCCTGGGCGGGGGAGCGGGGCCTGCCTGTGGTGCCGATCGGGCTTGGCTCCAACGTGCTCGCCTGCGACCGGGGGGTGGCGGCCCTCGTCGTCCGTCTGGAAGGGGAGCTGGCGGCGGTGGCGGTGGAGGGCGAGCGTCTCCTCGCCGGAGGAGGGGCTGCGAACGCGGTCTGCCTCCACCGGGCGAGAGCCGCGGGCCTGGGAGGCCTGGAGTTCGCCTCCGCCATCCCCGGCACGGTGGGAGGGGGGGTGAAGATGAACGCCGGGGCCTACGGGTCGGACTGGGCGTCGGTGGTGGTACGAGCCTTGGTGGTGGGCCCCGAGGGAGCAGGGTGGCTATCGCGGGAGGAGCTTGCCCTGTCCTACCGTTCCTCGGCGCTCCGCCCCGGCCAGGTCGTGGCCAGGGTCGAGCTGGCGCTACGGCCCTCCTCGCCCGAGGAGGTGAAGGGCACGATCGCGCGCCTCAACGCCCAGCGCAAGGCGACCCAGCCCACGAGCGCCCGTACCTTCGGCAGCGTGTTCAAGAACCCCAACCACCCCTTGAGCGCGGGCCGCATGCTCGACCTGTGCGGGCTGCGCGGCTACCGGGTGGGCGGCGCCCGCATCTCGCCGGTGCACGCCAACTTCATCGAGAACGTGGACGGGGCCCTGGCTACCGACGCCCTCGTGCTCATGGCGGAGGCTCGGCGGCGGGCTCTAGAGCGCTTCGGGGTGGTGCTCGAGCGGGAGGTGGAGCTCCTGGGGCTCGAGCTTCCGCCCCCGGGCGAGCTCCCTTGACCGCGTGGACGTAGGAACCGGCCCCGCGGCGCCGAACGGGGGGCCGTGGCCGGCAAGCGACCTCCGCGGGCCCAGGCCCGAGCTGCGGCGGCGCCGCTC
>CAZQRA010000038.1:0-24166 GCA_964595575.1 uncultured Gaiellales bacterium | reverse complement strand
AACCCTGACGGTAAGCACAGAGCCGCTGACGCGAACGAATTCCTGGCGGCTCTGATGTAGGAGGCGCGCGTATCCTGAAGGAGAGCCGAAGTGGCGGAACCGGTAGACGCGCCGGACTCAAAATCCGGTGGCCGCAAGGCCGTGTGGGTTCGACTCCCACCTTCGGCACTGGGTTCCTCCGCGCCGACCGGCCCGAAAAGCCTCTATACACACTTGCATTAGGCTCGGCCGCGGCTGATACTTGAACACCTCAGCAAGCGACCAAAGGAGGTCACGTGAGTAGGCGAATCCTCGTTGCTCTCCTCCCGGTGGCGGGGTCGGCTGCGTTCCTCGCCGCCGGGGCCTCGGGGGGCGGGGCGGGCTCCAGCGCCCAGGCGGTGCTCCCCTCCGCCTCCTGCGGGCCGGTGTTCTACAAGGGCGGAGGAAGCCCACAGTTCCTAGTCGCCTCCGACCTGCCCCTGCAGGGAGCCGGACGGGCCCAGCCCCTGTCCATGGTCAAGGCGATCCAGTTCATCCTCGAGAAGCAGTACAAGTTCAAGGCCGGCAAGTACACGATCGGCTACCAGTCCTGCGACGACTCCACCGCGCAGCAGGGCGGCTGGGCTCCGGAGAAGTGCACCGCCAACGCCCGACTGTACGCCAACGACCGCTCCGTCATCGGCGTCATCGGCACCTTCAACTCCGGCTGCGCCAAGCTGATCATCCCCATCCTCAACCGGGCTCCCAACGGCCCCCTGGCCATGATCAGCCCGGCCAACACCTACCCCGGCCTGACCCACGCTGCCAAGGGGATCACGGAGCCGGGCGAGCCCCAGAAGTACTACCCCACCGGCAAGCGCAACTACGTGCGGGTGGTCGCCACCGACGACTTCCAGGGGCCGGCCGACGCCCTCCTCGTCCAGCAGCTGAAGCGAAAGAGCGTGTACATCCTCCACGACAACCAGACCTACGGGAAGGGCGTCGCCTTGGCCGTGCAGAAGGCGGCCAAGAAGCTGGGGATCAAGGTGCTCGGCTTCGAGGCCTGGGACGCCAAGGCGGCGAGCTACGAGGCGGTTGCCGACCGCATCAAGCAGTCGCGAGCCGAGGCCGTCTTCCTGGGCGGCATCGTCGATAACAACGGGGCCAAGCTGGTCAAGGACCTCCGCGACGGGCTGGGCCCCAAGGTGCTCCTGGTCGCCCCTGACGGCTTCACCCCCTTCTCGGCCGTGGCCGAGGCGGGGTCGGCGGCGGAAGGCATGTACATCAGCGTGGCCGGTCTTCCCAACGAGGCCCTGGGCGCCAAGGGCAAGGCCTTCATCAGCGCCTACAAGGCCTACTCCAAGCAGAAGACGGTCGACCCCTACGCCGTGTACGCGGCTCAGGCGGCCCAGATCCTGTTCGACGCTATCGCCCGCTCGAACGGGACGCGGCCGTCCGTCACCGCCGAGCTCTTCAAGACGACGGTGAAGGGCGGCATTCTCGGCACCTTCAGGATCGACCGAAACGGCGACACCACCCTCAAGGGCATCACCATCTACAAGATGACCAAGGGGGAGGGGAAGTTCGACCGCACCCTGTACCCGTCCGAGAGCCTGGTGAAGTAGCGGCCGACGAGGACGGAGGAACGAGCGCCGGGGGAGGCTAGCCCTCCCCCGGCGCGCTCCCGGAGCGGACGATGGCGACCGAGGCCCGAGCCGAGCTGATCCGACCTAGGCGGGAAGTCCTCCAGCTTCTCGTCCCCAGCCTCGGTCTCGTCCTCGTCGGGGTGGTCGTGGCTTGGCTCCTCGTCAACCTCGTCAAGAGCCCCGAGGCCTTCTTCCGCGTCCTCTTCATCGGGATCACGGTGGGGGCCCTGTACGCCCTCGTGGCCCTCGGCTACAGCCTCGTCTACGGCATTCTGGAGCTCATCAACTTCGCCCACGGGGACGTCTTCATGCTGGGCGGCATGATGACGACGGCCGTCCTCCTGGACGCCTTCCGCCTGGGGGAGAGCCCTTCCATCGGTGCCCTCGCTCCCGCCATCCTGGCCTCGCTGGCCGTGGCCATGGTCGGCTGCGGCCTCCTCAACGCCACCATCGAGCGGGTGGCCTACAAGCCGCTGCGCCACGCCCCCCGGCTTGCCCCCCTCATTACGGCCATCGGCATGTCCTTCATCGTCCAGGACATCGCCCTGGTGTGGAAGGGATCCCAGTCCATCGCCGTGCCCAACGTCCTCCCCAAGGGCCCCATCTTCCAGATCGGGGACGTCGAGTACCGCTGGAACCAGCTGATCGTGCTCATCATCACCGTGCCCGTGCTCCTGGGGCTCGTCTACCTCGTCCAGTTCACCCGCCAGGGGAAGGCCATGCGGGCGACCGCCCAGGATCGAGACGCCGCCGCCATGATGGGGATCGACGTCGATCGCACCATCTCCTTCACCTTCCTCATCGCCGGCTGCCTGGCCGGGGCGGCCGGGGTCGTGTTCGTCACCTACACCGAGTCGGTGCGCTTCGACACCGGCTTCCAGCTGGGCCTGATCGCCTTCACCTCCGCCGTCCTGGGGGGGATCGGCAACCTGCCCGGGGCGGTGCTGGGCGGCCTTCTCATCGGCCTCATCCAGGCCTTCAACGAGGGGCTTTCCTGGTACGCCCCTGGTCCCAACTGGACGCAGTCGATCGTGTTCACCATCCTCATCCTCATCCTCGTGTTCAGGCCCCAAGGCCTGCTCGGGGAGAGGACGCCGGAGGGAGGCTAGGGTGCCCCACCGCCCCCGCCTGAGCGTCTACGACGGGTTCTGGAAGGCCCTCGAGGCGGCCGGGGTGGCCGATGCCCGCCGGCGGTGGGAGGTCCAGCCCCGGCTCGTGCAGCGGGGCCTGCCCCCCTTGGCGGCGGCCGTGCTGGCGGTGGGGATCGCCTGGGGCGTCGGGCTTCCCCCCAGCCCGGCCTTCCTCGTCCTCCTCGCCCTCTCCTACGCCCTCTACCTGGCCCCGGCGCGGGCCCGCCGCTTCGCGCTTCCGGCGGCCGCGCTGTCGTTGGCCGTCGCCTACCCCTTCTACCTCCAGCACCTCTTCGCCCTGCCGGTGGTGAAGAGCTTCCCCAGCATGGACACCATGGTGGTGATGGCCATCTTCACCATGATGGCCTTGGGCCTGAACATGGTGGTCGGGTACGCGGGCCTCCTCGACCTGGGCTACGTCGCCTTCTACGCCATCGGCGCCTACGTGGCCGCCTGGCTTGCCTCCGACCACTTCTCCCAGGTCGACCTCCGCTTCGGGGCCATCGGCGAGGACACCGGCGTGGGGGGGATCCACCTCTCGATCTGGCTCGTGCTGGCGATCGCCGCCTGCGTCACCGCCGTCGCCGGGGTCATCATCGGCCTTCCCACCCTGCGCCTGCGCGGCGACTACTTGGCCATCGTCACCCTGGGCTTCGGCGAGATCCTGCCCCAGATCGCCCGCAACGGCGACCAGCAGGGGCTTGGCTTCAACCTCACCAACGGCCCCCAGGGGATCAACCCCGTGGATCCTCCCGGCTTCGGACGCTGGCTGGCCGAGCACCTGGGGCTGCCCGTCAACTACCTCTCCGAGCAGGGCCAGTACGTCAACTTCACCAGCCTCCTCTACTGGACCGCGATCGGGCTCGTGCTCCTCACCCTGTTCGCCAGCATTCGCCTGCGCGACTCCCGCCTGGGGCGGGCCTGGATCGCCATCCGCGAGGACGAGACGGCGGCTGCCGCCATGGGGGTGCCGCTCATGCGCACCAAGACCTGGGCCTACGCCGCCGGCGCCTTCTTCGGGGGGATCGCGGGGGCGTGGTTCGCCACCTTCAACCAGGGCGTCTTCGCGGACCAATTCCAGTTCAACATCTCCGTCTTCATCCTCTGCATGGTCATCCTGGGCGGCATGGGCAACGTGTGGGGAGTGATCGTAGGGGCTGCCTTCCTCACCTACTTGAACACGGAGGGTCTCGGCAACATCGGCGGCTGGCTCAACGAGAACATCCTGCCCTGCCAGGGGGGAGGGACGACCGGCAAGGCCATCTCCAACGGCTGCATCGACGTACCCCTGCTCCAGTTCGGCATCTACGGGGCCATCATCGTGGCGGTGATGGTGTTCCGGCCCCAGGGGCTGTTTCCGGAGGCTCGGCGCAAGCTCGAGTTCGAGACCGGCGTCCACGACCAGCCGCTCCAGGACGTGACACGCTGAGCGAGGGCCCCGTGGACGACATCCTCGTCACCCACCGCCTGCGCAAGGAGTTCGGCGGCCTGGTGGCGGTGAATGACGTCGACTTCGCCATCCCCAGGGGAGCCATCGTCAGCCTAATCGGCCCCAACGGGGCCGGCAAGACCACCTTCTTCAACATGATCACCGGCGTCTACAAGCCCTCCTCGGGCACCATCGTCTTCGACGGCGAGGACATCACCGGCAAGCCCCCCCACGCCGTCACCGAGCGGGGGATCGGTCGTACCTTCCAGAACATCCGCCTCTTCCAGCAGATGACGGCCTTGGAGAACGTGCTCGTGGGCATGCACTCCCGGCTGCGGGGCGGCATCCTGGCCAGTATCCTGCGCACCCCCCGCCTCAAGCGGGAGGAGGCCCAGGCACGGGAGCGGGCCCGCCAGCTCCTTGCCTACTGCGGCCTGGCCGGGCGCGAGGCCGACTACGCCCGCAACCTCCCCTACGGCGACCAGCGGCGGCTGGAGGTGGCAAGGGCCCTTGCCACCCAGCCCAAGCTCCTCCTCTTGGACGAGCCCACCGCGGGCATGAACCCCCAGGAGACCATCGACTTCACCGGCTTCATCCGTAGGGTGCGGGACGAGCACAAGCTCACCGTCCTCCTCATCGAGCACGACATGAAGGTGGTGATGGGCGTCTCCGAGCGCATCACCGTCCTCGACTACGGCGAGAAGATCTCGGAGGGAACGCCGGACGAGGTACGCCGCGACCCGCGCGTGATCGAGGCCTACCTGGGCACGTCGGCGGTGGCGGGATGAGGCGGCGCGACGGGCCCATCCTCGAGCTCCGGGGCGTCCACACCTTCTACGGATCGATCGAGGCGCTCAAGGGGGTGTCGCTCGCGGTGGGAGCGGGGGAGATCGTGACCCTGCTCGGCGCCAACGGCGCCGGCAAGACGACCACGCTGCGGTCGATCAACGGGCTCAACCATCCCCGACGGGGCGAGATCCGGTTCCAAGGCGAGGACATCACCCGCACCCCTCCCCACGAGATCGTGCGCCGGGGGATCTCCCAGTCCCCGGAGGGGCGCAAGCTCTTCCCGCGCATGACCGTCCTCGAGAACCTGGAGATGGGGGCCTTCCAGCGGGCAGACAGGGAGGAGATCCGGGAGGACATGGAGCGGGTGTTCGCGCTCTTTCCCCGCCTCGCCGAGCGCCGGCACCAAAAGGCAGGGACCCTGTCCGGGGGCGAGCAGCAGATGTGCGCCATCGGTCGAGCGCTCATGGCCCGGCCCAAGCTGCTCATGCTGGACGAGCCCTCCATGGGCCTCGCGCCGCTGTTCGTGGAGCGGATCTTCGAGACCATCATCGAGATCAACCGCCAGGGAACCCCCATCCTGCTCGTGGAGCAGAACGCCCTCATGGCTCTCGAGGTGGCTCACCGGGGCTACGTTCTGGAGACGGGCCGGGTCGTGCTCGAGGGGACGGCTGCCGAGCTGCGACGGGACGAGCAGGTGCGCAAGGCCTACCTGGGCGAGGAGTAGCCTAGGCGGGCTCCTCCCCCTTCACGCGGAGCGGGAAGTAGGGCGGCGCGACGAGGAAGCCGAGGCGCCCCTGCGGCCCTGCCAGCTCGCGGGCCATGTCCAAGGCTGCCCCGAGGCCATGGACCGGGACGAGCCCGAGCTGGCGGGCGCCGGCGGCGTCCCGACAGCCCGCCACGAGCACCGCGCCCAGGCGCTCCTTCTGCAGGCGACAGGCGTCCCAGTCGCGGAAGGGGAGCAGGGGGTGGCAGGAGCGCCCGGCCCGGTAGTCGCGCAGCGCCCGCTCGTCTGCCCTCGCCTCCCTCTCGGCGGCGGCGATGAGCTCCGGATCGGGCCCGGGCCGGGTGGCCTGGAAGAAGGCCCGGTACGGCTGCTGGGTGGGATGGGCGAAGTGGCGACGGAAGCGGTGAGCGAGGATGACCGTTCCCCCCTCGACGACGGGCGGCCTCTCCCTCCACAGCCGCAGGGCCAGCCCCAGCCCAAGGTAGGCAGCGGACAGGGGGTTGGGCGGCTCCCGGGGAGAGAAGGAGGTGGCGCTGGGGATGCCCAGGCAGAGGACGTCGAGGGGCAGGTCAAGCGCGGCCGAGCGGGCCTCGACCGCCCGCAGCAGAGCCTCGGCGTGGGCCACCGAGGGGGGGCCGGCGAAGGCGGCAGAGGCAGACAGGGAGAGGGGGAGGGAGCGGATGACGCCCCGGCGGGCCGGTCCGGGAAGGAGGCGGAAGAGGCGGCGGCGCAGGGAGCCGGCCAGGCGCTCCAGCGAGCCGGGATCGTAGGGGTAGCCGAGGGCGGTGTCGGCCACCCGGGGGTGGTCGAGGGCCAAGGAGACGCCCATGACGGGTACCCTGCGGGCCAGCGCCCGCTCCATCTCCAAGGCGAGCTGCCAGCCCCGGGAGCCGCTCGTCTCGAGGAGGGAGGCGGCGCCGGCCGCTCGCAGGGCCTCCGGGCCCCCGGCGGAGAGCAGGGTCGCCGGCCCCCCGTGGAGGACCGTCTCCGCTGCCCCCACGGTCACCACGAGATCGGTCTCGACGAGCTGGGGGGCCGCCCGCAGGGGTACTCCGTCCCGCTCCCCCAGCCGCACGAGCAGCTCGTCCTCGACGTCGTGCACGAGCACCCGGCCGCGGAAGCTGCGAGCGAAGGTGGGCAAGAACAGGCGCTCCAGCTCGCGACGGCCGAGCCGTCTCGCCAGCCCGGCCGCGACCAGGATGGTTTGGTGGCGGTCGGGGACGCCCAGCCGCCGGAGCTCGGAGACGGTGGCGGCGATGGCCTCCTTCCGGGGGTCGACGGGGGCTCCCGGCAGGGGGAGCGTGGGCGGCTCGACCACGATGGTGGCGCGGGCCCGGCCGCGGGGGACGAGGGCCTCCAGGGGCTCCCCGGTCAAGGGGAAGCGGAGGGCGTCGCGCACCGCTGCCCCCACGTCGCTGATGGGCTCCCGCGTGGGCGGCGGGGGCAGGAGCACGACCGCCCCCTCGTCGACCTCGACGACGAGGAGGCGGCTGCCTGACAGAAGGGGGATGCGCACGGCCGGCGGCTGACGGTATCGGATCGAGGCGGGAGCCGTAGACTCGGTCGCCATGGAGCGCGCCGGCAGGTCGACCGGGGTGGCGAGCCCCACACGAGGTGGAAGCCGGGCGTAGAGTTGGCGTCGTGAGCCCGAGGGCGGTCAGCGGAGAGGCGCTCGAGCTCGACGACGCTCCCGCGCGCGCGTGCGAGCTCTTCCTCGTGGACGGGAACAACCTCGCCTACCGCGCCTACTTCGCGCTGCCCGAGGAGCTGGCCACGAGCGACGGGTTCCCGACCAACGCCCTGCTCGGCTTCGCCAACATGCTGTTCAAGCTGCTCACCGACTACCGGCCGCGGGGGGTGGCGGTGGCCTGGGATACGCGGCCGACCCACCGGGAGGCCATCTCCGAGGAGTACAAGGCCGAGCGGCCTCCCATGCCCGACCTCCTCCGCGAGCAGTTTCCCTACTTCCGGCCCCTCGTGGAGGCCTTCGGCTACGAGAACCTGGAGTACGAGGGGTGGGAGGCAGACGACGTCATCGCCACCTTGGCCACCCGCGCCGACCGGGCGGGGATCAAGACCTGCGTCGTCTCCACCGACCGCGACGCCTTCCAGCTCGTGTCCGCCCACGTCTGCCTGATGATGACCCCGCGCGGCGTCTCCGACGTCCACGTGTACACGCCGGAGCGGGTGCGGGCGCGCCTGGGGGTGCCGCCCGAGAAGGTACCCGACCTCATCGCCCTCAAGGGGGATCCCTCCGACAACATCCCCGGCGTCCCCGGCATCGGCGACAAGACGGGGGCGGAGCTGATCGGCCGCTACGGTTCCCTAGAGGGGGTGCTCGAGCACCTGGATGAGCTGTCGCCCGCACGGGCGCGGGCGATCCGGGAGCACGTCGACCTCGCCCGGGCCTCCAAGCTCCTGGCCACCATGCGCCGCGACCTCCCCCTCGCCATCGATCCGGCCGACCTCGTGCGACGGCCTCCCGACCGCTCTCGGCTCAAGGAGATGTTCCGGCGCCTGGAGTTTCGCAACCTCCTGCAGCGGCTCGATCAGCTCGATGCCGCCCTTCCGGCTGCCGAGAGGCCGGCGGTGGAGGGGGAGAGGGTGAGCTGGCGGGAAGGATCTCCCCCGAGGGACGTGGAAGGCCCTGTCGGCTACGCCCGGGCCGAGGGTCGGTGCGCCCTGGCCGCGGGCGGCGAGGCGGTGGTGTTTTCCTGCCCGGATCGGCCGTCCCTCCCCGAGGCCTGCGAGCTGGTCGTGCACGACGCCAAGGCGCTGCGGGTACGCGCCCGCGACGACACCATGATCGCCGCCTACCTGATCGAGCCGGGCCGGGCTTCCTACGAGCTCGACGACCTCGCCGTCGAGTACGGGGTGGAGGTGAGCCCCGAGCCCGAGGCCGACCCGGACGTGGCCGCCCTCGTTCGCCGCGCCTTCCTTCCCCTCCGCCTGGCCCCGCTCATGCGGGCCCGGCTCGCCGAGCGGGGCGAGGAGGAGCTGTACGAGCGGGTCGAGCTTCCCCTGGCCGAGGTGCTGGCGGCCATGGAGGACGCCGGCGTGAAGATCGATACCTACCGCATGGGCGAGATCACCGCCCGCCTGACCGATCGGGTGGAGGAGCTGGAGGCCCGCGCCTACGAGCTGGCGGGCGAGGAGTTCCTGCTCGGCTCGACCCAGCAGGTGGCCCGCATCCTGTTCGAGAAGCTCAAGCTGACCCCGGGCCGGAAGGGGAAGACCGGCTACTCCACCGACACCCGCGTCCTGCGGGCGATCCGCCACGAGCACCCCATCGTGGCCGTGATCGAGGAGTGGCGGGAGCTGACCAAGCTCATCAACACCTACCTGAGCCCGCTTCCCGGCATGATCGGCCCCGACGGGCGGCTCCACACCACCTTCAACCAGACGGTGGCCGCCACCGGCCGCCTGTCCACCTCCAACCCCAACCTCCAGGCCATCCCCATCCGCACCGAGCTCGGCCGCGAGATCCGCTCTGCCTTCGTGGCCGAGGAAGGCTGGAAGCTCGTCTCTGCCGACTACTCCCAGGTCGAGCTGCGCATCCTCGCCCACGTGTCGGGGGAGCCCAAGCTCAAGGAGGCGTTCGCCCGGGGCGAGGACATCCACGCCGCCACCGCGGCCGAGGTGTTGGGCAAGCCGCAGGCGGAGCTGACCAAGGACGAGCGCAACGTGGCCAAGATGGTGAACTTCGGCATCATCTACGGGATCTCCGCCTTCGGCCTGGCCGAGAACCTGGAGATCTCTCGCGAGGAGGCCCAGGCCTACATCGACGCCTACCTGGCCCGCTTTCCCCGCGTCCAAGAGTTCATTCGGCGCACGATCGAGCAGGCCGAGCGGGACGGGTACGTCACCACCCTCCTTGGCCGGCGCCGGCCCATTCCCGAGCTGCGGGCCCAGAACCGGCAGACCCGGGCCCTGGGAGAGCGTCTCGCCGTCAACTCGGTCATGCAGGGCACGGCGGCGGACATCATCAAGGTGGCCATGGTCGCCATCCACCGCCGCCTGCGGGGGGAAGGGCGAGCGGCCCGCCTCGTCCTCCAGGTGCACGACGAGCTTCTGCTGGAGGCCCCCGCGGCCGAGGTGTCGGCGGTGCGGAGCCTCGTGCGGGAGGAGATGGTGGGCGCCTACCCGCTCGACCCTCCGCTCGCCGTGGAGGTGGGCGTGGGCTCGGACTGGAACGAGGCCAAGGCCTGAGGAGCGGCAGAGAGGCCGATTCCCACGGAGCCGGGCTATACTGTCGCGCCTTCCGATGACGAACGAGACCGTAGAGAACGAGGCGGACCTGGCCGAGCCGGGCGTGTGGGTGCCCGGCCCCGACGGCGAGCTCATCCCCGACTACGAGTCCACCTTCTCCACCATCGAGGAGGGGGAGGTCGTGCGCGGGAAGGTCGTGCGGGTGGACAAGGACGAGGTCCTGGTGGACATCGGCTACAAGTCGGAGGGCGTCATCCCCCTGTCCGAGCTCTCCATCCGCCGCTCGGTCAACCCCGAGGAGGAGGTCCAGGTAGGGGACGAGATCGACGCCCTCGTGCTCACCAAGGAGGATGCCGAGGGTCGGCTCATCCTGTCCAAGAAGAGGGCGCGGTTCGAGCTGGCCTGGAAGTCGATCGAGCAGGCGGCCGAGTCAGGCCAGCCCGTGAGCGGGCGGGTGATCGAGGTGGTCAAGGGCGGGCTCATCCTCGATCTGGGGGTGCGCGGCTTCCTGCCAGCCTCGCTGGTCGACATTCGCAGGGTGCAGGACCTGGACGAGTTCCTGGGCCAGGAGCTCCGCTGCAAGGTCATCGAGCTCAACCGCTCCCGCAACAACGTCGTCCTCTCCCGGCGGGCGGTGATCGAGGACGAGCGCAAGGAGATGCGCCAAGCCATCCTCGACCGGCTCAACCCCGGCGACGTAGTGGAGGGCGTCATCTCCAACATCGTCGACTTCGGGGCCTTCGTCGACCTGGACGGCATGGACGGGCTCATCCACATCTCCGAGCTCTCCTGGAGCCACGTCAACCACCCCTCGGAGGTCCTGGAGATCGGTCAGAAGGTGAAGGTCAAGGTGCTGGACATCGACCGGGAGCGGCAGCGCATCTCCCTGGGCCTCAAGCAGACCCAGACCGACCCTTGGCAGCAGGTGCTCGACAGCTACTCCGTGGGCGACGTGGTCGAGGGCAAGGTGACCAAGGTGGTGACGTTCGGCGCCTTCGTCGAGATCCTGCCCGGCGTCGAGGGCCTCGTCCACATCTCCGAGCTTGCCTCCCACCACGTGGAGAACCCTCGCGAGGTGGTCTCCCAGGGACAGGTCGTGCACGTCAAGATCATCGAGATGGACGCCGACCGCCGCCGGCTGTCGTTGTCCTTGAAGCGGGTGGCCGAGGGCGAGGTGCCGCGGCCGCGCCCGGAGGGAGCGCCGCCTCTGGCCTTGTCGGAGGAGGTGTTCGCCGAGGAAGCGACCCTCGCTGCCCCTGTCCCCGGAGAAGGCGGCGAGGAAGCGTCCCTGCCCGCCCCCGAGGAGTTCGAGGGCACGTCCCCTGAGGCAAAGGCCGAGGCGGAGCCGCTGGCGAGCGACCCTGGCCACGAGGCCGCGTAAGGTCGCCGTCACCGGCGGCATCGGCGCCGGCAAGAGCGAGGCCCTGGCCGCCTTCCGCCGCCATGGGGCCCGCGTCCTCTCCGTCGACGACCTCGTCCACCGGCTGTACGCCTGCGACCGGGAGGTGCGGGAGGCCGTGCTCGCCCGCTACGGCACCACCGACCGGGCCCGCATCGCCGCCGTCGTCTTCTCCGACCCCGACGAGCTCGCGTGGCTCGAGGGGCTCATCCACCCCCGCGTCCGCCGCGACTACCTGGCCTGGCTGGAGGGAGTGACCGACTGCGACCTGGCCGTGGTGGAGGTCCCCCTCCTCTACGAGACCGGGGCCGAGGGCCACTTCGACGCCGTCGTCCTTGTCACCGCTCCCGAGGAGCTCCGCCGCCGCCGGGCCGGAGCCCGGGTGGAGGAGCGCTCCCGCAGGCTCCTCCCCGACGAGGAGAAGGCCCGCCGGGCCGACTTCGTGTACGTGAACGACGGAACCCTGGAGGAGCTGGACGCCTTCGTGGCCGAGGTGGCGAGGAGGCTCAGGGCAGGCGAGGGCAGGAGCAGGCGGTAGCGTACACGGCGTGCTCGAGCTCTCTTCCCTGGCCGAGGTCGAGGCCGCCCTCCAGGCCCAGGGGTTCTTCGAGGAAGGAAGCGAGGGTCTGGTGGCGGACGTGTACCTGGGCTACCGCCTGTCCCAGGATCTGCGTCGCTCGCCCCTGCCGCCCCCGCCCGAGCCCTGCCCGCTTCCGGCGGCCGCGGTACGGGTGCGGCCGGCGGACGAGCCGCCCCCGGAAGGAGGGCCGTTCTCGATCGGGCCTTGGGAGCCGACCTGGAGCAGGAGCGACTACGCCCGGGCCATCGAGGCGGTCAAGGAGGCGATCGCCCGCGGCGACGTCTACCAGGTGAACCTGGTCCAGCACCTGTCGGCCCCCTTCCGGGGCGACCCTGCCGGGCTGGCCTGGGCCCTCGCCCCCCTGCGGCCCCTGCAGCCCCGTCCCCTCGTGGGCGAGGGCTGGGCCATCGTCTCTGCCTCCCCCGAGCTCTTCCTCGCCCGTCGGGGCCGGCGGGTGTGGACGATGCCGATCAAGGGCACCCGGCCCCGGGGCCAGGTGGGGCTGGCCGAGTCGGAAAAGGACGCCGCCGAGCACGTGATGATCGTGGACCTGGAGCGCAACGACCTGGCCCGCGTGTGCGAGCCGGGGTCGGTGCGCTGGCCCGAGCTCATGGCCGCGCGCTCCTTGGCCGGGGTCGAGCACTTGGTGTCGGTCGTGGAGGGGAGGCTGCGCCGGGGGGTCAGCCTCACCGAGCTTCTGGCCGCCGTCTTTCCCGGCGGCTCGGTGACCGGGGCCCCCAAGGTGTCGGCCATCGACCACATCGCCGCCCTGGAGCCGGTGGGGCGGGGAGCGTCCATGGGCGCCCTGGGGGTGGTGTACCCAAGCGGCGACCTCGACCTCGCCCTCACCATCCGCACCTTCGCCGTCTGCGAGGGCAGGATCCACCTGTGGGTGGGGGGCGGCATCGTCTGGGACTCCGACCCCGAGGAGGAGATCGAGGAGTCGTGGGTGAAGGCCCGACCGCTCCTCTCCGCCCTGGGCTCGCCGGCTCCGCCTCGGCTCGTGGCTCAGCGCGCATGATGGCGGCGCCTCCCTCGACCCAGCGTCGGAGGGGCGCTCTCCCCTGGAGGAATCGGGACTTGCGCCCCCAGGGCACACGAGGCAGAGAAGGCCTGTGACCCTGCTCTCGGTGGCCGTGCTCGGGCGTGGGCTGGTCGATCCCGACCAGCCGGTCGTGCACGCCGACGACGAGGGGTTCCTGCGGGGGCGGGGCGTGTTCGAGACGGTGCGTGTCTACCGGGGGCGGCCCTTCCGCCTGGTCGAGCACCTGGCCCGGCTTCGCCAGTCGGCAGAGCGACTCAGCCTGAGAGTGCCCAGGGAGGACGAGTTGCAGGACCTGGTGGCCCAGGCGGTGGGGGCAGCAGGCGAGGAGGAGGCCATGCTCCGGGTCTACCTCACCCCCGGTCGGGAGGGAGGCGGCAGGCCGCTCGCCCTGGCCCTGGTCGCCTCGCTCCCGCCCGACCTCGAGGAGGTGCGGGCGCGGGGCGTTCGGCTGGTGTCGGTGCCCCTGGGGGTGGAGGCGGGGGCGTGGCCTCTGGGCGGCATCAAGTCGACGAGCTACGCGGTCAACATGCTGGCTCTGGACGAGGCCCGCCGCCGAGGGGCGGACGACGCCGTGTTCCTGGCCGTGGGGGGGATCCTGCTCGAGGGACCCACCACCAACGTCTGGTGGCGTCGAGGCCGTACCCTCTTCACCCCCGCCCTCGATCTCGGCATCTTGGCGGGCGTGACCCGGGCGGTGGTCATGGAGGCGGCTCCCGGGCTCGGCTACGAGGTGCGGGAGGGCGCCTTCGCCCTGGAGGAGCTCTTGTCGGCCGAGGAGGCCTTCACCTCCTCGTCGGTGCGGGAGATCATGCCGGTGGTGAGCGTGGACGGACGAGCGGTGGGAAGCGGGACTCCCGGCCCGGCGGCGGCGGCCCTGCAACGGGCCCTGCGCCAGGAAGCGACGGGCTGAGGCCCGCTCCTGGAGGCGGCTACGCTTGGGGCGATGCCTCCGTTTCGGACCGCCTCCACCTACCAGCCCACGGGCGACCAGCCCCAGGCCATCGAGGCGCTGGCCGAGAGCATCCTGGCCGGGAACCGCTACCAGACCCTGCTCGGGGCCACCGGCACCGGTAAGACGGCCACTATGGCCTGGGTGATCGAGAGGGTGCAGAAGCCGGCCCTCGTCATCGCCCACAACAAGACCCTGGCCGCCCAGCTCTGCAACGAGTTCCGGGAGTTCTTCCCCGACAACGCGGTCGAGTACTTCGTCTCCTACTACGACTACTACCAGCCCGAGGCCTACGTTCCCCAGGCCGACCTGTACATCGAGAAGGACTCCTCCCAGAACGACGACATCGCCCGCCTGCGCCTGGCCGCCACCTCGGCGCTCATGACCCGACGGGACGTGGTCATCGTCGCCTCCGTCTCCTGCATCTACGGCATCGGCTCGCCGGAGGAGTGGCGGGAGCGCGTGCTGATCCTCGAGGTGGGGGAGGAGACGCCGCGCGACGAGGCCCTCCGCAAGCTGATCGAGAGCCAGTACGTGCGTAACGACTCGGTGCTGGGTCGCGGCCGCTTCCGGGTGCGGGGCGACATCCTGGAGGTGCAGCCGGCCAACGCGGAGACCGCTTACCGGATCTCGTTCTTCGGCGACGAGGTGGAGGCCATCACCCACTTCGACCCCCTGACCGGGGAGATCTACGCCAAGCTCGACAACCTCGTGATCTGGCCGGCCACCGAGTACGTGACCTCCACGCCCTCGATCGAGCGGGCGGTGGAGGCGATCCGGGCCGAGCTGGAGGAGCAGGTGGCCTTCTTCGAGGCCCAGGGGAAGCTGCTCGAGGCCCACCGGCTCAGGCAGCGCACCGAGTACGACCTGGAGATGCTGCAGGAGCTCGGCTTCTGCTCGGGCATCGAGAACTACTCCCGCCACCTGGAGGGTCGCCCGCCCGGCTCCCACCCCTTCACCTTGATCGACTACTTCCCCGACGACTTCGTCTGCTTCATCGACGAGTCCCACCAGACCGTGCCCCAGCTGGGCGGTATGTACGAGGGCGACCGCTCCCGCAAGCAGACCCTGGTCGACTACGGCTTCCGTCTACCCTCGGCCCTCGACAACCGGCCGCTCCGCTTCGACGAGTTCCTGGCCAAGGTGCCCCAGATCGTGTTCGTGTCGGCGACGCCGGGGCCGTTCGAGCTCCGCCACTCGGCGGTGGTGGCCGAGCAGCTCATCCGCCCCACGGGCATCGTCGACCCCGAGGTGGAGGTGCGTCCGACCACGAACCAGATCGACGACCTCCTGAACGAGATCCGAAGGCGGGAGCAGGCGGGCGAGCGGGTGCTCGTGACCACGCTCACGAAGAGGATGGCGGAGGACCTGACCGACTACCTGCTGGAGGCCGGCGTTCGGGCCCGCTACCTCCACTCCGAGATCGACACCCTGGAGCGGATCGGGATCATCCGCGAGCTGCGCCTGGGCGAGTACGACGTGCTGGTCGGCGTCAACCTCTTGCGCGAGGGCCTCGACCTTCCCGAGGTGTCCTTGGTGGCGATCCTGGATGCGGACAAGGAGGGCTTCCTGCGCGGGAAGACGGCCCTGATCCAGACCATCGGAAGAGCGGCCCGCAACGCGAGCGGCAAGGTCATCCTCTACGCCGACAAGGTGACGGAGGCGATCCGGGGGGCGATGGAGGAGACGAATCGCCGCCGCGCCAAGCAGATCGCCTACAACGCCGAGCACGGGATCACCCCGGAGACGATCCACAAGGGCGTCTCCGACATCGCCGAGTTCCTCTCGCTCGAGTCGCCGCACGTGCCCGCCTCCCGCCGCCGGCGGGGCCGCTCGGAGGTGGAGGGGATGACCCGCGAGGAGCTCGAGAAGCTCGTCGTCACCCTGGAGGAGGAGATGTACCTGGCCGCCGAGGAGCTCCGCTTCGAGTACGCGGCCAAGCTCCGCGACGAGATCAAGGAGCTTCGGCGCGAGCTCGTGGCGCTCGCCGAGGCGTAGGCTCGAGCGCAGCGGGCCCAGCGCTCGTGAGAAGCGAACGCTCGGATCTTCATGCCTTGACGGCCCGGGGGGCATGGCGCTATCCTCGTGCCTTCCGCAACGAAGGAGCGCCATGCCGTCGGATCCTCCCGGTTCGTCGCTGCGAAAGGGGCGGCTCACCCCGTTAGCGACCACAGGCCGACAGGCGGCGGGACGATGATGTCGTCAGTGTGGTCGTGAAACGAACGAGGAGCTCGGCGGCTCTCTCGGAGACCTCGTGCCCGAAGAGGCGTGGTGCTCGCGTAGAGGGAGGCTGTCCCACGAGAAGCACCGCCATCGCCTTGATCCTGACCGCTGCGCTTTCCGTCATGGCAGAGCCAGCGGCTGCCGCGCTTTGGCTCAGTCTCGAGCAGACCGAGGTGCGCGTAGGTCAGGTCGTGCGCGCCCGGGCCGTGACTCCGTGCAGCCTGTGCCCCTCGTCGGATATCTACTTCGCGCCTGCGCGTCTCTCCGCGCCTCGGAGGGTCGCTCGACCCCCGCGCCACCCGTTCATTCGCGTCGGCCGGCTCGACTGGCGACGGGGAAACAAGTTCTCGTTCGCGTTCGTCGTCCCGCGTGTGCGCGCGGGCACCTACCAGCTCATGTCCTTTTGCGATCCGTGCGTCACGGGCCCGGGAGGTGTGCTCATCCCCTCGTCAACGTTGCTCCACGTGCGTCGCTGAGATCCCCATTGGTCGCGCCTGGAGGGGGCCGGATCCTGTACCGATGGGGTCCCTAAAAAACGCGTCTCCGAGACCGGCTTCGATGCTCGGGCAGGGATGGCAGCACGTCGAGACCGTCGCTTTTGACATACTGATGACTATGTGACATGGTTTGCTGCATGCGCACCACGATCCGCCTCGACGACGACCTCCTCAGACGCGCCAAGCGCGCAGCCTTCGAGCGCGGCACGACTCTTACGGCGGTGATCGAAGACGCTCTTCGGCGGGCCCTCGCCCCGGAGCCAGGCGGCCGGCCGAGGTCGGTCTCGCTGCCCACGTTCCGTGGCGACGGGCTTCAGCCCGGGGTCGACCTGGACGACACGGCGAGCCTGCTCGACCTGCTGGACGAGCCGGATGCTCGCGCCTGACGTCAACGTCCTCGTCTACGCGCATCGCGAGGAGCTTCCCGGGCACGAGGACTGTCGGCGCTGGCTGGAGGCGACGCTGGCAGGGGATGCGGCGTACGGCCTCTCGGAGCTCGTCCTGAGCGGGTTCCTGCGCCTCGTCACCCACCCCCGCGTCTTCAAGACGCCGACACCGCTCCACGAGGCGCTCGCCTTTACCGAGGTGCTTCGTAGCCAGCCGAACTGCGTTCTCGTGCACCCCGGCCCGCGACACTGGCAGATCTTCGAGCGGCTCTGCCGGGAGACGGGAGCGAGGGGCAGTCTCGTCGCCGACGCCTACTTGGCTGCGCTCGCCATCGAGTCGGGCTGCGAGTGGGTAACGACGGATCGCGACTACAGCCGCTTCCCGGGCCTGCGCTGGCGGCACCCAGCCGCCTGATCCTGGCGGCGCGGGGGAGGCTCGACCGCCGTGGCCGAGCGCTGGCCAGGGTCGACACCTGCTCACCCCCTCGGCCCGGATCGGAACGCCTCCTCCACGCGGCGCCGGAAGGAGCGCCGATCGAGGGCCGGGAATCGATACAGCTCGGGCTCGATCTCGGCGAAGTAGGCGAGAGCTTGGGCGGGCTCGACCAATCCCGAGGCCACCATCAGGCGCACGTCCTCGAGGTCCTGAGCGTGGGCCCGCTCCAGCTTGGCAAGAGCCTGCGCGTAGGGGTCGAAGTGGTAGAGAGCGAGCTTGCCCTCGCGCCCGGCCGGAAGGCTCCGCTCTCGCCAGCCGGCGGGGACGGGGATGAAGTCGAGCGGGGAGGCCAGCTCCACGTTCACCCGAAGCTCGTCTTTGAGCCGTTGGATCGCGCGCAGGAGGGCATCCGTCTCCGGCTCCAGGCGGAGGTCGATGTCGATAGTGGAGGCCCGCCAGCCGAGGAGGACGGCGGTGGCGCCCCCGGTCAGGTAGCAGCGAGCGTCGACGTCGGCGGCCCGGCCGAGGGCCCGCAGGAAGCCTCGGATGCGCTCGGCGTCGGCTAGCTGGCGCACTCGGCGGCCCGCTCGAAGCTCACCAGGCGGCGAACGAGCGCGTTGTAGCGGGAGTGGGCCGCGTCCGCGTCCTCGCCGGCTAGGCGCTCGTACAGCCTGCGCTCAGGGGAAGGGATGGGGGCGGGCACCTCGAGGCCGAGTCCCCGCAGGCGGGGAGCCCCGATGGAGACGAGGAGGGCCTCCACCGTCTCCTCGCCCCGGGCGAGGTCGGCGAGGCCTCGCCTGACCAGGTCTGCGCCGGGGAGCATCTCGGGCAGGGCGTCGATGTCCTGCGGGCTCATATTGCTGAGCATAGAGGCCTGGGCGGTCGCTCCCAGCAGCAGGAGCCGGCGCCGAGGCGCCGGCAGGCTGTCTTCCCCGGGGCGTGGTAGTAGTAGGCGGGCATGCTCGGGGCCATCGTCAGCATCCTCCTCTCCGGCTTCGTCATCGGGGCTCTCGCCCGCTGGGGAGTGCCGGGGCCCGACCCCATGCCCTGGTGGCTGACCGTGCTCTTCGGCATCGCCGGGTCGGTGCTGGGCGGCGGCATCACGGCGGCGGCGCTGGGGGCGAACGACAACGTCTCCAGCGCCGACTACTTCACCATCCTGCTCTCCTCGATCCTGGCGGCGATGGTGCTGATCATCCTCTACCGCCGGTTCGTGCAGCGGCGGCCGATCACGGGGCCGGAGGCCCACAAGCCCCCCTCGCGGGGGATCGGGATCACCACCCTTCGCTCTCGCCGCGAGCTCTCGGCCGAGACCAAGGCGGCCCTCCTCCGCCACCTGGACGAGCTCCACGACAAGGGCGTCCTCTCCGACGAGGAGTACGTGGAGAAGCGCCGCAAGGTGCTGCGCGGCCGGCTCTAGCGCCCCCGCTTCGGCACGGCGGCAGAGCGGGCCTCGGCGAGGGCGGGCTCAAGCGAGGGTAGCGCCGCCGCGGGGGAGGCGGCGGGCGGCGATCGCGGCCAGATGGCCCTCCTGCCAGACGCGGGTCTCGACCAGGATCGACTCCTCGTCAGCCTCGATGACGTGGAGGCCGCGCGCCTCGCCTCGCCGGCGTGGCCGCGGTTGGCCCAGGCCGGGGGCGATGGCTAGCACGGCGGTGCGGGCGCCGGTCGAGGTCACCTCGAACTCGCGTCGCTCGGAGACGGCGCTTTGGTGGATGTGGCCGGCCAGGATGAGGTCGGCTCCAGCCTCGATCAGGGCCGAGAGGACGTGGCCCCGGCGAGCCACGGGCCGCTTCCAGGAGCGCCAGGGGGCAGCGGTGAGGTGGTGGTGGAGGCAGACCACCCGCAGGGCGCCTACCGGAGCCTCCGCCAGACGGGCGGCGGCGCGGCGGAGGGCGGCCCTGCCCACCCCGCCCGACTGGTGGCGCCAGGGACGCACCGAGTTGACCCCCACTACGACCAGGCTCTGCGACCGGTAGACCGGCTCCGTCGTCTGCCACCGGCGCTCGAACTCCCGCCAGGGCCTGGTGAAGCGGGCGGGGGGAAGGGTGGGGATGTCGTGGTTTCCCGGCACCGCCAGGACCGGAGGCCCCAGGCTGAGGAGGAAGCGGGCCGCCTGCTCGTGCTCCCGGGCCCGACCGCGGTGGGTGAGATCGCCGGTCACCACCACGAGCTCGGGCCGCAGCCGGTCGACGAGGGCCCGCAGGCTCGCCTCCACGGCCGGCTCCTCGCGGGTGCCCACGTGCAGGTCGGAGATGTGGAGCAGCCGCACCGGCATCGCCGCGGCAGGCTATACACTCAGGTCGTGGCGGACGAGGCGATCGAGATCTTCGACGACCTCTACCTCGGGTTGCGTGCCGGAGGGGCTCTCCGCAAGCAGCGCAAGGGCGAGCCCCTGACGAGCGAGGAGGAGGCTGCCTTGAGCCGCTGGCAGCGCCTGTCCTCGTGGCGGAAGGCGCTGGCGGTAGGAGCCTTCGCCCTGGGCACCTTCGGTCTTGGCTTTACCCTGGGCGGGCTCGTTTTCGGACGCTGGCGCAAGGCCAAGGCCTGAGGGGGGCGTCCTCAGGCGCGGCGCTTGCGGGCCTTGACGATGGCCGCGTGGAGGCCGTCGGCCACCTCGTGCGTGAACGCCACCGAGACCTCCTCCAGCCCCGCCTCCCGGAGATCCTGCTCGTACTCGGAGACGGACAGGGCGCCGGCGATGCAGCCGGCGTAGCTACCCCGGGCGGCCCGCTCGGAGGGGGAGAGACGGTCCTCGGCGACCACGTCCGTGATCCCCAGCCGTCCGCCTGGGCGCAGGACGCGGGCGATCTCCTGGAACACGCGCGGCTTGTCCACGGACAGGTTGATCACGCAGTTGGAGATGACGACGTCCACGCTCGCCTCGGGGAGCGGGATGGCCTCGATCTCGCCCTCCAGGAACTCGACGTTGGCGACGCCGGCTTCCTTGGCGTTGCGCCGGGCGAGCGCCAGCATCTCGTCGGTCATGTCCAGGCCGTAGACGAAGCCGGCGGGGCCGACCCGTCGGGCGGCGAGGAGGACGTCGATGCCGCCTCCCGAGCCTAGGTCGAGGACGGTCTCTCCCTCCTGCAGCTCGGCCACGGCCGTGGGGTTACCGCACCCCAGGCTGGCGGCCACCGCCTCCCGGGGAAGCTCGGCCGCCTCGGCGCCGTAGAGTCCGGCTCGGAAGGCGGTCTCCCCGCAGCAGGACGGAGGGGGACAACAGGATGCGCCCCCCGCCGCGGCGCGGGCGGCGGCCCTGTAGGTCGCGCGCACCTCCCGGCGGAGGCGCTGGGACGGTCGTTCCCTGGCTTCCATGGCGACTCCTTCATTGATGAAAGTTGATGAAAGGCTACCAGGCCGGCGCCCCTCGGCGGAGCCCAGGCAGGAGCGAGCCCCGATCTCGGCGAATCGAGCACCCATGGCCCGGGCCGACGAGCGGGTGTGCTTCGACCTGCGCCGCCACGGCGTCGTGCTCGTGCGGCCGCTCCTGCGCGCGGTCGCCCTGGCGGTGGGGGGCGCGCTCCTGATCGCCCTTCCCTGGCCCTTCCTCGTGGCCGGGCCGGTCCTGGTCGGTCTCGGCGCCGTCCAGGCCCTGGTCGCCGTCTGGCGGTGGGACCGAACGCGGCTGGTCGTGACCACGGAGAAGGTGTTCCTGGTCCAGGGTACCCTGCGCAAGCGGGCCTCGGCGGTGATGCTGCGGTCGCTTCGCTTCGTCGCCCTGGAGCAGACCCTCGTCGGCCGCCTGCTCGGCTACGGGACGCTCGTGGCCGGCCCGCTCGAGGTCGACTACGTGCCCCAGCCGAGGCGGGTGCACGACCTGGTCGAGCGCCTGGCCGGGGGGCGGGTCTTGCGGTAGCCCGTCGGGAGCGCGGGGCCCGGCGCGCCCTCGCGCCGTGACCATTTGGCGAACGTTTGTTCGCAGCCATAGCCCTCGCTAGACTGGGTCGGCTATGGCCGCCGAGGAGCTCGTCGTTCGCGGCGCCCGCGAGCACAACCTCAAGAACATCACCGTCCGGCTCCCCCGGAACAAGCTCGTGTGCATCACCGGCCTCTCCGGCTCGGGCAAGTCGAGCCTCGCCTTCGACACGATCTACGCCGAGGGCCAGCGCCGCTACGTCGAGTCCCTGTCTGCCTACGCCCGCCAGTTCCTGCAGATGATGGAGAAGCCGGACGTGGACTCGATCGACGGCCTGTCGCCGGCCATCTCCATCGACCAGAAGACGACTTCGCGCAACCCGCGCTCGACGGTGGGCACGGTGACCGAGATCTACGACTACCTGCGCCTGCTCTACGCCCGCATCGGCCGTCCCCACTGCCCGGTGTGCGGGCGTCCCATCGCCGGCCAGTCCCTGGATGCCATCGTCGACCAGGTACTGCGGCTGCCCGAGGGAACGCGCTTCACCGTCAACGCCCCGGTAGTACGCGGCCGCAAGGGGGAGTTCAGAGATCTCCTCGAGAGCCTGCGGGCCGAGGGCTTCACCCGGGTCAAGGTGGACGGCGAGCAGCGCCTGCTCGAGGAGGAGATCACGCTCGACAAGAAGCTCAAGCACACGATCGAGGTAGTGGTCGACCGGCTGGTGATGAAGCCCGACCTCAGGCCTCGGCTTGCCCAGTCGGTGGAGACGGCAGCGGCGTTGGCCGAGGGTCTCGTGGCCATCGACCTCGTCGACAAGGGGGAGACGATGCTCTTCTCCGAGCGGTTCGCCTGCCCCGACCACGGCGTCTCCCTGCCCGAGCTAGAGCCGCGCGTCTTCTCCTTCAACTCCCCCCACGGGGCCTGCCCGCGCTGCACCGGCCTGGGCGCCCAGCTCGAGATCGACCCCGACCTGCTCGTGCCTGACCCCACCCTCTCCATCGGCGAGGGGGCGCTTGTCCCCTGGTCGGTGGGCAACTCGAGCTTCTACGAGGCGGTCATCCAGGCCATCGCCGAGCGCTACGAGATCGACCTGGACACCCCTTGGCAGGACCTGACCGAGGAGCAGCGCAACCTCTTCCTCTACGGGACCGGCGGCGAGCGGATCTACGTCACTTACCGGAACCGCATGGGCCGTCGCCGCGCCTACATGCTCGCCTTCGAGGGGATCGTGAGGAGCCTGGAGCGCCGCTACCGGGAGACCGACTCCCCGCAGCAGCGGGAGCGGATCGAGGAGTACATGAGCTTCCGGGCCTGCCCCGCCTGCAACGGCGCCCGGCTCAAGCCGGAGGTGCTGGCCGTGACCGTGGGCGGCAAGAACATCCACGAGCTCACCCAGCTGTCGGTGACGCAGGCGATCGCCTTCTTCGACCGCCTGGAGCTGACCGAGACCGAGCGGCTGATCGCCGCACGGGTCATCAAGGAGATCCGCGAGCGCCTCACCTTCCTCGAGGACGTGGGGGTCGGCTACCTCACCCTCGACCGCCCCGCCTCCACCCTCTCCGGGGGGGAGGCGCAGCGGCTACGGCTGGCCACCCAGATCGGGTCGCAGCTCGTGGGCGTCCTCTACATCCTGGATGAGCCCTCCATTGGCCTCCACCAGCGCGACAACGCGCGGCTCATCGCCACCTTGGAGCGGCTGCGCGACCTGGGGAACACGGTGCTCGTGGTGGAGCACGACGAGCAGATGATGCGGGCCGCCGACTGGCTGGTGGACATGGGGCCGGGGGCGGGCGAGCACGGCGGCCACGTGGTGGCTGAGGGGCCGGCCGAGGCGGTGGCGGAGGCCCCCGAGTCGGTGACCGGCCAGTTTTTGTCCGGGCGGCGCTCGATCGCCGTGCCCGCGCGGCGGACCCACGACAACGGCTCCTTCTGGGTGCGGGGCGCCCGCATGCACAACCTCAAGGGGATCGACGTCGAGTTCCCCGTGGGGAAGCTCATCTGCGTCACCGGCGTGTCCGGCTCGGGCAAGTCGACCCTGGTCAACGAGATCGTGTACAAGGCCCTCGCCAACCGCCTCCACCGCCTGCGGGTGAGGCCGGGCGAGCACGAGGCAGTGGAGGGGATCGAGGCCTTCGACAAGGTGATCGACATCGACCAGTCGCCGATCGGCCGCACCCCCCGCTCCAACCCGGCCACCTACACCGACGTCTTCACCCCCATCCGCGAGCTCTTCTCGCTGACCCCGGAGGCCAAGGCCCGCGGCTACCGGCCGGGGCGGTTCTCCTTCAACGTGCGGGGCGGGCGCTGCGAGGCCTGCAAGGGGGACGGCCAGATCACGATCGAGATGCACTTCCTGCCCGACGTGTACGTGCCCTGCGAGACCTGCCACGGCCGCCGCTACAACCGGGAGACGTTGGAGGTGCGGTTCAAGGGCAAGTCCATCGCCGACGTCCTGGACATGGCGGTGGAGGAGGCCCTTGCCTTCTTCGCCAAGATCCCCAAGATCCGCCGCCGGCTGCAGACCTTGTACGACGTGGGGCTCGGCTACATCAAGCTGGGCCAGCCGGCGACCACGCTCTCGGGGGGGGAGGCGCAGCGGGTGAAGCTGGCCAAGGAGCTTTCCAAGGTGGCGACGGGCAGGACCTTGTACATCCTGGATGAGCCCACCACCGGCCTCCACTTCGCCGACGTGGAGAAGCTCTTGGACGTGTTGCAGCGTCTGGTGGATGCCGGCAACACGGTCATCGTCATCGAGCACAACCTGGACGTGATCAAGCAGGCAGACTGGGTCGTCGACCTCGGCCCCGAGGGGGGAGACGAGGGGGGCGAGGTGGTGGCCTGCGGCACCCCGGAGGAGGTGGCCCAGGTCGAGGCCTCCTACACGGGGCAGTTCCTGCGCCGCGTCCT
>CAZQRA010000037.1:0-24849 GCA_964595575.1 uncultured Gaiellales bacterium | reverse complement strand
GTGGGCGAGACGGAGCTTGCCCCCCGGGTAAGGGAGGCAGATCTGGCCGTCGTGCATGTGGCCGGCGAGGACGAGGTGGAACGATCCCGCCGGCAGCCGGTCGAGCACTGAGGGAAAGTGGGAAAGCAGGATGGCGAGATCGGCCTCGCGCCTGAGATCCGGCTCGACGCCCCGGGAGCGGGGGTCGAGCCCGGCCACCCACACCGAGGCGCCCCGGAGCTCGATCATCCGCCCCTCGTCGAGAAGGAGGGTGGCAGGGGACAGGTCGTCCAGCTCCACAGGCTGGGACAGGGGATCGCGGCCCAGGGCGAGGTCGTGGTTACCGAGGATGCAGTAGCAACGCGGAAGTCGACGGAGGAGCTCCCGCAAGAGCGGCTCTCCCCGCCTGCGGGAGACGAGGTCGCCGGTCACCGCCACCAGGTCGGGGGAGCGGAGGGCGGCCCACTCCACCGCTCGCTGTACGGCCTGCTCTCCCCGCGAGGGAAGGCCGAGGTGGAGGTCGGACAGGTGGACGAGGCGGAGGCCGTCGAGCGCAGGGGAGAGCCCGGGAACCTCCACCTCCAGGACGCGCAGCCTGACCCATCCTGCCTCCAGCCACCCCCAGACGACGGCCAGGGCGCCCAGGGCGCCGACGACAGCCAGGGCGAGCAGACCCGCGCTCAGGCCTGGAGCCGCTCGAGCACGGGCCGCACCGGCACCACGTGGCGGCGGAAGCGAAGCTCGGCCTCCCCGAAGCCGGCGGCCACCCCCACCAGCTGGGCCAGGTGGAGGATGGGCATCCCAAGCCTGCGGCCGGTCGCCTTCTCCAGCTTGGCCTGCCAGGCATCCAGGGACAGGTGGCAGAGCGGACAGGGCGTGACCATGGCGTCGGCGCCGGCCTCGATAGCCTGCTCGATGGGCTGGATCAGCTCCCCCAGCGCCACCTGCTCCCGAGCCTGGATGATGGGGAAGCCGCAGCACTTGATCTTGGCCGGGTAGTCGACCGGCTCTCCGCCGCAGGCCTGGATGATCCGCTCCAGGGAGGAGGGGCGATCGGGGTCCTCGAAGCCGAGGAGCTTGGAGGGACGGAGGATCTGGCATCCGTAGAAGGGCGCCACCCGCAGCCCCTTGAGCCCTTTGTGGGCCACCTGCTTGAGCCGCTCGTAGCCCTCCCCCTCCGCGATCAGCCACAGGAGGTGCTTGACCTCCACCGAGCCCTCGTAGCGGGGCGCCCCCACCCGCTCCAGGTTGCCGTTCACCCGCTCGCGCAGGGCCTCGTCCTGCTTCAGCTGCCAGTTCGCCTGGCGCAGGTTGAGGGTGCAGACGTTGCAGATGGTCATCAGCGTGTCCGAGCCCGTCTGCTCGGCGTAGGCAAGGATGCGGGCGTTGAGGTGGAGGTAGTAGTCGGGCTCGGCCTCGTGGATGTCCCCCGCCCCGCAGCAGGTGACCGCCTCCAGGGTGTCGAGCTCCAGCCCCAGCTTGGGGGCTAGGGCCCGGGTGGAGATGTCGAGCTCCTTGGCCGACAGCGAGGCCAGGCAGCCCTTGTAGTAGGCGACCCTCGTCACGCTCCCTCCTTGTCCGTGCTCGGTAGGTACGGCTGCGGGTACTCCCGTCGGGGGCGATCGGCCTCCTCGCCGGGGGCGAAGTGGGAGAGGTGCATGAGCGCCTTCTCCCCCTGGACGATGCCCGCCGCCCCGGCCCGACCCTCCTCCTTGAGCAGGTCGTACAGGGCCCGCGCCTCGTCCACCTTCTCGGCCACGTGGGGCGGGAAGGGGGGCGGCACCTTGCCGTGGCGGAGCAGCCGCAGGGCGAAGGGGACCTCGCGGATGGAGCGGACGATGCCCTGGGTCTTGGGCACGAGCTCCGTCTCCCGGAGCCAGCCGGTGGTGCGGGCGGAGGTGACGAACCACTTGGCGTGGCGGGCGCCCATGTCCCGGTCGATGCCGTGCTTGATGGCCTCGGCGCCCAGCTTGGCGATGGCATCCCGGGGATCCACCCCCTTGGGGCAGCGCTGCTGGCAGAAGTAGCAGCGGGTGCAGTCCCAGATACCGTGCTCCTGCGAGTACAGCTCCAGCCGCTCCACCGTCGCCTGGTCGCGGGGATCGCCCACGAACCGCATGCCCTTGGCCAGGGCAGCCGGGCCCAGGAACTCGGGATCGGCCTCCATGGAGTTGCACTCGGAGACGCAGCAGCCGCAGTTGATGCAGAGGGCCTCCTTGTGGATCCACTCCAGCCGCTCCGGGGGGATGACGTACTCCTTCTCCCCCGGGTCGCCGTAGCCCGGCTGGAGGTAGGGCTGGATGGCGCGCATCTTCTCCCAGAAGGGCCCCATGTCGACCACCAGGTCCTTGATCACGGGCAGGTTGCCCATGGGGGAGACGACGGGCACCCGACCTTCCTCCACGATCGGCTGCATGCGCGTCTTGCAGGCGAGCACGGCCGCTCCGTCCAGGCGCATGCCGCAGGAGCCGCAGATCATCATCCGGCAGCTCTTGCGGTAGGCGAGCGTCCCGTCCACCCGGTCCTTGATGATGTCGAGGACGTCGAGGAGGGTCGCCCACTCGGGCGCCTCCACCCGGTACTCCTTGAGCGTCTTCTCGCCCGTTCCCGGGTCGTAGCGGGAGATCTTGAGGGCGACCTCCACTACGGCCCCGTCGTCCCCTTGCCGACCAGGCCGCCCAGGAGCTGACCCAGAAGCTGGCCCGCGTCGGCGGTCTTCTCCTGGGGCGGCACGGTCACCCGCACCGGCTTGTTGAAGTCGTAGAGATCGACGGTGACCCTCACCGACGAGGGGGTCCCCTGGGCCTTGACCGCGAAGGCGGTCGACAGCCGCCGCACGTAGCCGGAGCCGTCCACCCAGGCGTCAATGGGCAGCGTCTTCAGGCCCAGCTGGCGGAGCGAGCTCAAAAAGCCCGCCCGCTCTGGCTTGGGCAGGGCGGCCGCCAGCCGAGCCAGGTCGACGGTGGTGCGGTAGCGGGTGGTGCGCACTCCCCGCACCGTGGCCGAGCCCAGCCTCTTAGTCTTGATCGATCGTCGCGCGGCGGCGAGGAGCTGGGCCGGGCTGACCTGGGCGAGCTGGCCCACGTTGGCCCCCCCGGTGGTCCCGGCAGGGAGGGTGCGGGGGTCGACCTTGATCCACTCAGCCCCGGGCTTGACCTGCTCCGCCAAGGCGGGAAGGCGGGCGTAGAAGACGCTCCTCGCCACCACCACGTCGATGGCAGAGGGCACCTGGGGGCCTCCGCTCGCCCCTGCCAGCAGGCCCGCCAGCGCCCCCAGGTCGACCCTGAGCTGGGCGCTCTGGGAGCGGGTATCGATGCCGCCCTGTCCCCTCAGGGTCAGCGGCGTCCCGCCGGGAAGCGCCGTCCCTCCGCCCTTGAAGGTGAGGGCGAAGGAGAAGCGGAAGCTCTTCGCCTGGGCGGTCTTGCCCAGGGCGGCAGGGAGCGGCGGCGGGGCCGTCTTCGCCCCCAGGGAGGCCCCCGCGGGAAGGCTGAGGGCGAGGGCCGCGCCGGAGAGGAGGGCGGTGATGAAGGCTCGGCGCGTACGCACGGCTAGTACTTCCTTTCTGTCGGCTGCCACTTGGTGATTCTCACGGGCTTGTAGGATAGGACAGGCTGCCCGTCGACCCAGCGCGAGATGGAGTGCTTGAGGAAGTTCTCGTCGTCGCGCTCGGGGTAGTCGTAGGGGCGGGCGTGGGCTCCTCGGCTCTCCTTGCGGGCGATGCCGGCTTGGAGCATGCAGGCGGCGAGGTCGAGGAGGTAGCCGAGCTCGAGGGCTTGGGTGAGGTCAGTGTTGAAGACCTTCCCCTTGTCCTCCACCACCACCCGCTGGTAGCGCTCCCGCAGCGACTCCACCCTGTCGATGGCCCGGCGCATGTCCTCCTCCCGCCGGAAGACGCCGAAGCACTCGAGCATGGTGGCGCCGAGCTCCTCCCGGATCGCCCAGGGCCGCTCGCCCTCGTCCCGGTCGAGAAGCTCCTTGAGGTCGCGCTCGGCGTCGGCCAGGGCGGCGGCGGGCGCGGCGGCTACCGCCGGGTTGTGGGCGAGGGCGTACTCGGCCGCCGCCCGCCCGGCCCGGCGCCCGAAGGTGATCGTCTCCATGAGCGAGTTTCCGCCCAGCCGGTTGGCGCCGTGGACGGAGACGCAGGCGCACTCCCCGGCCGCGTACAGGCCCTCGATCTCCGTCGCCCCCCACACGTCCGTCTCCACGCCGCCCATGTGGTAGTGGGCCCCCGGTCGCACCGGCACCGGCTCGTAGATGGGATCGACCCCGGCGTAGGTGAGGGCGAGCTCGCGCGATCCGGGAAGCCGGGACAGGATCTTTTCCGCTCCCAGGTGGCGCATGTCGAGGAGGACGCAGCCGTCCACCCCCCGGCCCTGGTCGATCTCCGTCTGCTCGGCCCGGGAGACAACGTCGCGGCTGGCCAGCTCCAGCGCGTTGGGCGCGTAGCGGGCCATGAACCGCTCCCCCTCCTTGTTGATGAGGTAGGCCCCCTCGCCCCGGCAGCCCTCGGTGAGGAGGATGCCACTGGGGTGGAGGGTGGTGGGGTGGAACTGCATGAACTCCATGTCCTTGAGGGGGGCCCCCGCCCGCAGGGCCATGGCCATGCCGTCGCCCGTGCAGGCGTAGGCGTTGGTGGTGGTCCGGTAGACGCGGCCGGCGCCGCCGGTGGCGAGCACCACCGCCTTGCCGGCCAGGAGCTTGAGCCCGCCGTGCACGAGGTCCCAGCAGATGACCCCCACGCAGGCGCCGTCCTCCACCACCAGCCGCCAGGCGAAGTACTCCTCGTACACCGTGAGATTGCGCTTCATGACCTGCTCGTACAGCACCTGGACGAGGACGTGGCCGGTGATGTCGGCCGCGAACACGGTGCGGGGCGCCCCAGCCGCCCCGAACGGCCGCTGGGCCAGCTTCCCCTCCTCGTTGCGGGTGAAGTAGCAGCCCCAGCGATCGAGCTGGTAGATGTCGGCTGGGGCCTCGGCGGTGAAGATCTCGATGGCGTCCTGGTCGCCCAGGTAGTCCGAGCCCTTGACGGTGTCGAAGGCGTGCTTCTCCGGGCTGTCCTCGCCGGCGTTGCCCAGGGCGGCGTTGATCCCTCCCTCGGCCGCCCCCGAGTGGCTGCGCACGGGGTGGAGCTTGGAGATCACGCCCACGTCGGCGCCGGCGTCGAAGGCCTCGATGGCCGCCCGCATACCCGCGCAGCCGGCCCCCACGACGAGGACGTCGTGCCTAGCCTCCACGTCCCCGCACGCTACACCATAAGGGCCGGCCTCCGCATGACCAACCGTAGCCGCCTACAGGCGAGGCCCGGCGGAGGCGATCTCGGGGCCGGCGGCCTCCGCCCACCGGGCGAAGCTCTCGTGGAACATGCGGGCGAGAGCCCGGGCCTGCTCCCCGTAGGCGTGGGGGCGCCTCCAGGTGGAGCGGGGATCGAGGAGAGCCGAGTCGACCCCCGGCACCTCCATCGGCACCTCGAAGCCGAAGACGGGGTCGGTGCGGAAGCGGACGTGCTCGAGGCGACCGGAGAGGGCGGCGTGGAGGAGGGCCCGGGTGGAGACGATAGGCATGCGGTGCCCCTCGCCGTAGGGACCCCCCGTCCAGCCCGTGTTGACGAGCCAGACCGTGGCCCCGTGGCGGCGAAGCCGCTCCCCCAGCATGCGGGCGTACACCGCCGGCGGCTGGGGTAGGAAGGGGGCCCCGAAGCAGGCCGAGAAGGTGGCCTGGGGCTCCGTCACCCCGAGCTCGGTGCCCGCCACCTTGGCCGTGTAGCCAGCCAGGAAGTAGTACATGGCCTGCTCGCGGCTGAGGAGGGCGATGGGCGGCAGCACTCCGAAGGCGTCGGCGGCCAGCATGACTACGGCGCTCGGGTGCCCCGCCTGCTTGGTGGGAAGGGCGTTGTCGATCCGCTCGAGCTTGTAGGCAGCCCGGGTGTTCTCGGTCTTACTGTCGTCGTCGAGGTCGAGGATGCCCCTGCCGTCGCAGGCCACGTTCTCGAGCACGGTGCCGAAGGAGTGGACCGCCCGGTAGATCTGGGGCTCGGCCTCGGCCGACAGGCGAATGACCTTGGCGTAGCAGCCGCCCTCCAGGTTGAAGATCCCTGCGTCCGACCAAGCGTGCTCGTCGTCGCCGATGAGGTGGCGGTCGGGGTCGGCGGAGAGGGTGGTCTTGCCGGTGCCGGAGAGGCCGAAGAAGATCGCCACCCGACCCTGCTCGTCCACGTTGGCCGAGCAGTGCATGGGCAGGACCCCCCGCAGGGGTAGCCGATCGTTCATGAGCGTGAACACGGCCTTCTTGATCTCGCCCGCGTAGGAGGTGCCCCCGATGAGGATCTCCCCCCGCGACAGGTGGAGGCAGACGAAGGTGCCGCTGCGGGTGCCGTCCCGGGCGGGGTCCGCCTCGACGGCAGGGGCGTGGAGGACGAGCGCCTCCGGCTCGTGCTCGCGTAGCTCCTCCTCGCTGGGATCGATGAAGAGGGTCTTGGCGAAGAGGGCATGCCAGGGGCTGGCGGTGACCACGCGGAGGGAGAGCCTGTGCGCGACGTCGGCCCCGCAGAAGGCGTCGACCACGTAGAGGTCCTGGGCCTCCAAGTGGGAGGCCACCTTAGCGCGGAGGGAGAGGAAGCTCTCCTCGGTCAGGGGCTGGTTGACCTCGCCCCACCACACGCGATCCTGGGAGGAAGGCTCCCGGACGACGAACTTGTCCTTGGGGGAGCGACCGGTGAAGCGACCCGTGTCGACGACGAGGGGCCCTCCCTCCGCCAGGCGAGCCTGGCCCAGGCGCAGGGCATGCGTGTACAGCATGGACACGGTCGGGTTCCAGTAGACCCGCCCCCGCGGCCGGATGCCGTGGGCCTCCAGGCCGACCGGACCGCGAAGCTCGATGTCGGTGCTGGGCGTGGCCATAGCCTGCTGCCGCGAGACGCCTCCCCGGCGCTCGACGGGGCCGTATGCTACGCGCCGCCGCAAGGACGGGGAAGGGCAAGCGGCGCGGTACGCTCGCGCCGTGCGGCTCGATCTCCCAGCCCGCGCGCTCTCGGACGGGGTCGTCTGCCTCCGCCCCTGGACCGAGGCCGACATCCCCGCCATCGTCGAGGCCTGCCGCGACCAGGAGATCGCCCGCTGGCTGGACAGCGTGCCCCAGCCCTACACCCTGGCCGACGCCCGCGCCTACGTGGCCATGGCCCGGCGCGGCTGGAAGGAGCGGGCGCTGGCCGCCTTCGCCGTGGTCGACGCGGCGAGCGGGGAGGTCCTGGGCTCGGTGGGGATCAGCGTCGTCGACGCCGAGCAGGAGGTGGCGGAGATCGGCTACTGGGTGAAGCGGGCTCGGCGGGGACAGGGAGTCGCCACCCGGGCAGTGCAGCTTGCCTCCTGCTGGGCCCTGCGCCAGTGCGGCGTCAAGCGGCTGCAGCTGCGGGCCGACGTCCACAACGTCGCCTCCCAACGGGTGGCCGAGCGGGCGGGGTTCACCCGGGAAGGGGTGCTCCGCTCGAGCCGCTACAGCCCCCGCCGGGGCCGTCGGGTCGACTTCGTCCTCTACTCCCTCCTTCCCGGCGAGGAGCGATGCCCGCAGGGCGACGAGCTTCTTTCTCCGTGAGACCCGGCTGCGGAGCCGGCGTCGAAGGCCTTGCCGGGACAAGGTGGAGCGCCCGGGAGGGCGAAAGAGTCCCCGTGGATACCCGGGCTCAGATCGAGCGGTTCCTGGCCTCGCCGGCCCTGGCGGAGGCCACCCGCCGCGCCTACCGCTTCGACCTCGAGCCCTTCGCCGCCTGGCTCGCCGATCGGGGGCTCGACCTGGACGACGTCGACGCCGGCGTCCTCTCCGCCTACGCCGGCCACCTCGCTCGGGCCCGGCCCAGACGGCTCTCCCCTGCCACCGTGGCCCGCAAGCTGTCCGCCGTGCGGGCCCTCCTTCGCTTCTCCCTGGGGAAGGAGCGCGTCCCCGACGTCCCCCTCGCCCCGCGGCGGCGACGCCGGCTGCCGCTCTGCCCCAAGCCGGCCGAGATCGACCGGGAGCTCGACGCCCTGGCCGGGGACGGTCCCCTCGACCTCCGCAACCGAGCCCTGGCCGAGCTCGTGTACTCGGCCGGCCTGCGCAGCCGGGAGGCGGTCGACCTCGACCTGGGGGACGTCGACTTCGAGGCGGAGACGGTGCGCGTGCGGGGGAAGGGGGGCAAGGAGCGCCTCGTCCCCTTGGGCGAGGAGGCGGCGTTCTGGCTGGGCCGCTACCTGCGCGAGGCGAGGCCTCGGCTGGCGCGGGGGCCCGAGCAGGCGCTCTTCTTGTCGGCCCGAGGACGTCGGCTGGACACGAGCACCCTCCGCCGCCTGCTCCCCCATCCCCACCGCCTGCGCCACGCCTTCGCCACCCACCTCCTCGAGGGCGGGGCCGACCTGCGCGTGATCCAGGAGCTCCTGGGCCATAGCTCCCTGAGCACGACCCAGGTGTACAGCCACGTGGACGGTCGGCGCCTGCGCCGCGTGTACGATCGGTCCCACCCTCGCTCCTAGCAGCCGTGATCAGGCTCCTCGCCGCGTCCCTCTCCCTGGCCGTCGCCCTGGTGGTTCCCCCGCTTCTCGTCGTGACGGGCGTCCGCGTCCTCGCTCACGGCTGGTACGTGCGCTTCCTGTACGAGCGCGGCGGCGTTCCCGCCGACCGCTACGGCCTCAGCGGCCCCGAGCGGGCCCGGCTGGCGCTCGTCGGCCTGGAGGCGATCCTCCCGGCCGAGGAGCAGGGCCTCGAGCGCCTGCGCAGGGCCCGGCTTCCCGACGGGTCGCCCGCCTTCGGCGGGCGGGAGATCGCCCACATGGCCGACGTCCGCTCGCTCGTCGCCTCTGCCTACCGGCTCCAGGTCGGCGGCGGCCTCGCCCTGCTCGCCCTCGCCCTCGCCACCCTGCCCGTCCGCCGCCTGCGCCGGGCCCTCCTCCGGGGCCTGCGTCTCGGGGCTTGGCTCTCGGTGGGCCTGGCCGCGCTCGTGGGGGCGCTGTCCCTCCTCAGCTGGGGCTCGTTCTCCACCCCCTTCCACAGCCTCTTCTTCGAGGGGGATAGCTGGCGGTTCGCCGACACCGACACCCTCCGTCGGCTCTACCCCGACCGCTTCTGGGTGGACACGGCCATCGCCCTGGGAGCCCTGACGGTGCTTCAAGCCCTGGCCCTCCTTCTTGTCCTTCGCCTCCTCCGCCTCGTCCCCGGAGGCCGGGCCCTGCGGCCCGCCCGCCAGGCCTAGACGAGGGATGGGCGACCGTCGCTCCGACCCCGATCTCGACGCCTTTCTCGCCCTGGCCTCGGCCCGGCTCTCTCCCCGGACGGTGGAGAGCTACCGGCGCGACCTCGAGGACGCCGGCCGCTTCTTGGGACAGCCGTTGCGTCGGGCAGGGAGCGCGGAGATCGAGCGGTACCTGGCCGAGCTACGCGCCCTGGGGCTCTCCAGCGCCACCATCGCCCGCCGCTTGGCCGCGCTCCGCGCCTTCTACCGCCACCAGACGCTCATGGGGACGCGCAGGGACAACCCGGCCTCGGCCGTCGACCCTCCCCGCCGCCTCCGGCGCCTACCCCGCCTGCTGACGGTGGGGGAGGTGGAGCGGCTCATCGCCGCCGCCTCGGGAACGACGCCCCTGGCGCTCCGGGATGCGGCCCTGATCGAGCTCCTCTACGGAGCCGGGCTCAGGGTGAGCGAGGCGGTGGGTCTCGAGCGGGGCTCGGTCGACCTGGAGGAGCGGCTCGTCCGCTGCCTGGGAAAGGGGGGCAAGGAGCGGGTGGTGCCGATCGGGCGGCGCGCGGTGGAGGCGCTTCGCCGCTACCTCGCCCGGGGACGTCCCTACCTCGACCGCCGCCACCGACCCGAGCTCTTCCTCAACGCCAGAGGAGGCCCGCTCACCCGGGCCGGGGTCTTCTACCTCCTCCGCCGGCTGGCGGAGAGGGCCGGCCTGGAGCCGGCGCGCGTCCATCCCCACCTCCTGCGCCACTCCTTCGCCACCCACCTGCTCGAGGGAGGTGCCGACCTCCGTAGCGTCCAGGAGATGCTGGGCCACGCCGACCTGGCCACGACCCAGGTCTACACCCACGTCTCCGACCGGCGCCGCCGGGAGGCCTACTTCCGCGCGCATCCGCACGGGCGCCGCCGACCGCGCTGACCTCCGCCCCCTGGGGCATGGCCACAGGGGCCATGCCCCAGGGACAGTCCCTCCCCGCAAACCCGCTATCCTGCCCGGCGCCGTTCCTGTCTCGGCGCAGAGAGGGTACGGGCCAGGGGGAGAGGTGGCACGAAGCTGTGACGGCTCAGCGGGGGCCGGCCTTCCGCCTCAGGGCCTGCGCCACCTTGGCCGCCACCTCGCGGAGCTCGCGGCCCGCCCGTTCGTCTCCCGCCAGCCCCTGGAGGAGGACGACGGTGTCTCGGTGGGGCGATCCGTTCTTGAGGCAGACGACGGCCAGGCGCCGCACGGCGTCGTTGTCGTCCCCCGAGACGAGCCGGTGCAAGAGCGGCCGCACGCTGTTCACCGGCGCCGGCCCCTCCCGCGACAGTCGCTCCAAGGAGATGAGGGCGGAGCCGCGACAGGCAGGGCTCTCGTCCTCCAGGCCCCGGCGCAGAAGCTCGATCTTCTGGCGGAACCGAAACTGGCCGATCGCCCGGTAGGCCACCGCCCGCTGCCGGTAGTCGGCGCTCCGCGCCGCCGCCTCGATCTCCTCCGCCCAGGCCGCCCGCAGCCGGGCAAGCTCGGCCTCCGCCCCCTGCTCGGCCAGCCTCTCGGCTTCCGCCGCAGCCTGGGCCAGCGTCACGACACCGAGGCCAAGGGGCGACTGGCCGGACCCACGTAGCGGGCCGAAGGCCGGATCAGCCGCCCCGTCCGCTTCTGCTCGAGGATGTGGGCCGACCACCCGGCGGTGCGCGAGCAGGCGAACATGGCCGGGGCCAGCGGGGGCGGGATCTGGGCCAGGTCGAGGACGACCGCCGACCAGAACTCGACGTTGGTGGCGAGCACCCGCTCGGGATGGCGGGCCGCCAGCTCGGCTAGGGCGGCCCGCTCCAGCGCCTCCGCCACCTCGAACCGGGGCGAGCCCAGCTCCCTGGCCGTGCGCCGGAGCAGGCGGGCCCTGGGGTCCTCCGCCCGGTACACGCGGTGGCCGAACCCCATCAACCGCTGGCCACTATCGAGGACGCCCCTGACGTAGGCCTCGATGTCGTCGGCAGCGGCGGCAGCATCGAGCATGGGCAGGACCCGGGCAGGAGCGCCGCCGTGGAGGGGGCCGGAGAGGGCGCCTACCGCCGCCGACAGGCAGGCGGCGCAGTCGGCGCCGGTGGAGGCGACCACCCGGGCGGTGAAGGTAGAGGCGTTCATGCCGTGCTCGGCGGTGCAGATCCAGTAGGTGTCGAGGGCGGTCACGTGCTTGGGATCGGCCTCGCCCCGCCACTCGAGGAGGAAGCGCTCGGCCGTGCTCGACCCCTGCTCCACCAGCCGACGCGGCACCGGGACCCTAAAGCCATCGGCCAGGCGAGCCGACTGGGCGACCACCGAGATCATGGTGGCAGACAGCCGCCGCAGGTCTTCGTGGGCCTGGTCCTCGGAGATGTCGATGAGCTGGCCGAGGCCCCACTCCGCACCCAGCCGAGCGGTCACCGCCTGCAGGTCGGCGGGCGCCGATCCGGTGAGCCCCGACGCCTGGTACGGCTCGGCGGCAGGAAGGCCGGGATAGGGACTCTCGTCCACGAGCAAGCCCCACACGTTCTCGAAGCGCACGCTTCCCACCAGCTCCTCGATGTCGACCCCCCGGTAGCGGAGCGCCCCGCCGTCGCGATCGGGCTCGGCGATCTCCGTCTCGAAGGCGATCACGCCCTCGAGCCCAGGTCGAAGCTCGTCCACGAGGGAGGAATCTACCGCTCCTCGCTCCTCCCGGGGGACGGATCCCGCTCTCCAGGCAGGGCGAAGGCGGTAGAGTCAGCTCTCGGCATGGCCCACCGCGTGACTTTGATCCCGGGCGACGGCACGGGGCCCGAGCTCACGGAGGCGGCGCGGCGCGTTCTCGAAGCCACGGGAGTCGAGATCGAGTGGGACGTCCGGCAGGCAGGAGCCGAGGTCATGGACGAGCACGGCGGCAACCCCCTCCCCGAGGAGACGCTCGCCTCCATCCGGGAGACGGGAGTGGCCCTCAAGGGTCCTATCACCACCCCCATCGGCACCGGGTTTCGCTCCGTCAACGTTGCCCTCCGTCACGAGCTGGGCCTCTACGCCTGCCTGAGGCCGTGCAAGACCTACCCCGGCGTCCGCTCCCGCTACGAGAACGTGGACGTGGTCATCGTGCGGGAGAACACCGAGGACCTCTACGCCGGCATCGAGTTCGAGTCGGGGAGCGAGGGCGCCCGCAGCCTCATCGAGACCCTCAACCGCCTCCAGCCCAAGCGGGTGCCGGAGACCTCCGGCATCTCCATCAAGCCCATCAGCCCGGAGGCCTCCGAGCGCATCATCCGCTTCGCCTTCGAGTACGCCCGCGACCACGGCCGCCGAGCCGTCCACTGCGTCACCAAGGCCAACATCATGAAGCACACCGACGGCCTCTTCCTGGCGGTATTCCGACGGGTAGCCCCCGACTACCCCGACATCGAGGCCAAGGAGAACCTGGTGGACGCCCTGTGCATGGCCCTCGTGCAGCGGCCGGAGGAGCTCGACGTCCTCGTCTGCCCCAACCTGTACGGCGACATCGTCAGCGACCTCGCCGCCGGGCTGGTGGGGGGCTTGGGGGTGGCGCCCGGGGCCAACATCGGCGAGCAGGCCGCCGTCTTCGAGGCTACCCACGGCTCGGCCCCCAAGTACAAGGGACAGAACAAGGTCAACCCGATCGCCATGATCCTCTCCGGCAAGCTCATGCTCGAGTACCTCGGGGAGCGGGAGGCAGCCGCCCGCCTGGAGGAGGCGGTGGCGTCCGTCATCGCCGAGGGCAAGAGCCTCACCTACGACATGAAGCCGACGAGAGACGATCCCACCGCCGTCGGTACGAGCCAGGTGGCGGACGCGATCATCGAGAAGCTAGGAGCGCTGGTGCGATGAGAAAGAAGGTAACCGTCATCGGCGCGGGCAACGTGGGCGCCACCTGCGCCCTGGAGATCGCCCGCCGCGACTACGCCCACGTCGTCCTGGTCGACATCGTCGCCAACCTGCCCCAAGGCAAGGCCCTGGACATGAGCCAGGCCGGAGCCGTCCTCGGCTTCGAGCCCACCATCGTGGGCACGAACGGCTACGAGGAGACGGCAGGCTCCGACGTGGTCGTCATCACCGCCGGCAGGCCCCGGTCGCCGGGCATGAGCCGAGACGACCTGGTCACCACCAACGAGGAGATCGTGGCATCGGTTACCAAAGAGGCCGTCGCCCGCTCCCCGGACGCCATCCTCATCGTCGTCTCCAACCCCCTGGACGCCATGTGCCACGTGGCCAAGGCGGTGTCCCGGCTCCCTCGGGAGCGGGTGGTGGGGATGGCCGGCATCCTCGACACCGCCCGCTTCCGCACCTTCGTCGCCTGGGAGACGGGATCCTCGGTCAAGGACGTCCAGACCATGGTCCTGGGCGGCCACGGCGACCAGATGGTGCCGGTGGTGTCGGCCACCAGCGTGGGCGGCGTCCCCCTGGAGCAGCTGCTGAGCCAAGCCCGGATCCGCAAGCTGGTCGAGCGCACCCGGGTGGGCGGAGGCGAGATCGTCAACCTGCTCGGCACCTCGGCCTGGTACGCGCCGGGAGCAGCCGCAGCCCAGATGGTGGACGCCATCCTCCTGGATCAGAAGCGCGTTCTTCCCTGCACGGCCTACCTCGAGGGCGAGTACGGCATCGACGGCCTGTACATGGGCGTGCCCGTGAAGCTGGGGGCGGGCGGGGCGGAGGAGATCGTCAAGCTCAAGCTGACGCCCGAGGAGCGAAAGGCGCTCAAGGCCTCGGCAGCGGCGGTGCGCGAGGTCGTGGGCGTGCTCCGCCACCGCTAGCCCATGGACCTGGGGCTCCAGGGAGCGACCGCCGTCGTCTGCGGCGCCTCGTCGGGTATGGGCCTGGCGGTGGCCGAGGCCCTGGCGGAGGAGGGAGCGAGGGTGGTCATGTTCGCCCGCCGCCGCGACCTCCTCGAGCGCCAGGCCGAGCGGCTGGGGGCGGTGGCCGTGCCCGGCGACCTCACCGTCCCCGCCGACCTCGAGCGCCTGGTCGCGACCACCGTGGAGACCTTCGGCGGCATCGACATCCTGGTCCTGAACGGGGGCGGCCCCCCGCCCGGACACGCTCGCGACCTGAGGCCGGAGGAGGTGGCGGCAGCGGTCGAGCTCCTGCTTACCCCGTTCGTGCGACTGGCCGGCCTAGCTCTCCCCCACCTGGAGCGCTCGGGCCGAGGCCGCATCGTCCTCATCGAGTCGAGCTCGGTGCGGGAGCCGATCGACGGCCTTGTCCTCTCCAACGCCGTCCGTCCCGGGGTGGTGGGCTGGGCCAAGACCCTGGCTCGGGAGGTGGCAAGGAAGGGCGTAACCGTGAACGTGATCGCCCCGGGCAGCATCGACACGGAGCGGCTGGCCCAGCTGTACGCCGCCAGCGAGGGCTCCCGGGAGGAGGACGCTGCCCGGATCCCGGTGGGGCGCCTGGGACAGCCCCGCGAGGTGGCGGACCTCGCCTGCTTCCTCGCCTCCCAGCGAGCCAGCTACGTGACGGGGGCGGTCATCCCCGTCGACGGCGGCCTCGGCCGCTTGCTCCTCTAGCGGCAGGCTCGATGAGGAGGCTCCTCAGTCCGTGGCGGCTGGCCGCCCTCGTGGCCGGCCTGGCGACGGTGGCCTTCCTCGTGCTGTGGCTGACGCCGTCGGACGACTACCTGATCCTGCCCGACAAGGCCCACCCGGTAGCCCCCCTCGTCTCCATCAGGGGCGCGAAGCAGGCGGCGGCCGGGGACGACGACGGCATCTACTTCGTGGACGTCATCCAGCGGCGGGCGACCCTCCTCGAGAGCCTGTTCCCCGAGCTCAGGGAGGGCGCCACCCTCCTTCCCGGCTCCCAGGTGAACCCCCCCGGCGTGAGCGAGGGAGCCAGGCGTAGGGTCGACCTGCGCCAGATGGCCCGCTCCCAGGAGATCGCGGCCGCGGTAGCGCTGCGCGAGCTGGGCTACAGGGTCGACGTGCGCCAGGACGGGGCGCTGGTCGTGGCCGTCGCCCCCCACGCGCCCGCGGCCGGGGTTCTCGTCCCCACAGACGTCATCGTGGGCGCTGATGGACGACGGGTCCGCTCCCCGGCCGAGCTTCGCCAGATCGTGGGTCGCCGCCGTCCAGGCCAGGAGGTGACCCTGCGCGTGCGGGGCGACCGCGGCCTGCACACGGCTAGGGTGCGCACCATCGCCGACCCCAGCCGGCCCGGGCGGGCCTTGATCGGCATCCTCGTCCAGCCGGCTGCCCGAATCCGGCTTCCCCTCGACGTCCGCATCGACTCCGGCAACGTGGGCGGGTCCTCGGCGGGCCTCGCCTTCGCCTTGGCGGTGATGGAGAAGCTCGGACGCGACGTCGACCGGGGCCGGCGGGTGGCCGCCACCGGGCAGATCGAGCTCGACGGCTCGGTCACGGCCGTGGGAGCGATCAAGCAAAAGGTGCTGGGCGTCCGCCGGGCCGGCATTCGCACCTTCCTCGTACCCACGGCCAACGCCGCCGAGGCTCGACGGTACGCGGACGGGCTGCGCATCGTCCCGGTGGGGAGCCTGCGCCAGGCGTTGCAGGCCCTGGCGACAGCCGCCGCCCCTCGCTCCTGAGGCGGCCCTCTGTCGTCGGACCTGAATACTCCGCAAAATGCGGCTATCTCGTGCTCGGCACCTCTTGCGCTGGGCGGCCAAAGCCCTACCATCCGGGCTTGTCCGGGAGGCAGGCACAGGTAGAGTGAAGCTAAATGAATCGCAAGGCGAGTAGAGTAAAGTGCAACGATTGCTATTTTCGCCGGGCTCAGCTCTGCGCCCTCGAGCTCGAGGAGCCCTGCCCCACCTTCCGTCACCACGAGCGGGGCACCCTCCAGCCGCTCCTCCAGCCGCGGCTCGTGCCCAGGCCCCTCGCCCAGGTCGTCGCCCACCACACAGCCGGCGCCCCGGCCTGACCACCTCGGGTCAGCCTGACGAGGCTCGATGGACCCCCCTGGTTGCCACCCCTGGCCCACGACCCTCGCCTTCCTGCGGATCTCCACGCATCCGCAGGCGCTGCGCGCCCCCTTGCCATGGAGACCGCCTGGGAGGTCGTGCGCGGCTGGCTACGCCGGCCGAACGTGCGCTGCCCGGTCCCTACGCCATGCCCGGGCCGCCTCGTGTCGGGCAAAGTCATCATGATGCACGATCGCCGCGCTGCCGGTCTCACAGCGACTCCCGCCGGCTCCCAGGCGGGGTCGGTAGCTCGCCGGGCGGCCCCCGGCGGTGGGCGGGCGAGACCGGGAGGTCGCGCTAGGCCGAGGCTCGGGCAGCCTGGAGGTCGGAGACGACGGAGGCTAGGCGAGCTACCCCCTCGTCGATCTCCTCCGGCGACACGTAGCTATAGGCGAGCCGAGCCGAGCTGCGACCGCCCTCGCCGCCAAGGAAGAAGTCTGCCCCCTTGACGAAGGTGACGCCTGCCTCCTCGCCGAGCGCCAGCGCCTCCGCCGCCTCCACCCCGTTGGGCAAGTCGAGCCACAGGAAGTAGCCGCCCTCCGGGCGGCTCCAGCGGGCGCGGGGAAGCTCGCGCGCCAGGGCCGCCAGCATGGCGTCGCGGCGACGGCGCAAGAGTCCCGATACCCGGGCCACGTTCGGCTCCAGGTTGCCGCGACGGACGAACTCGAAGGCGATCGCCTGGGCGACGATGGAGGGGCTGAGGTAGACGTTCACGGCCACCGCCTCCACCGCCCGGGCTAGCTCCTCGCTGAGCACGAAGTAGCCAACGCGAAGACCGGGGGCGACCACCTTGGAGAACGAGGACGAGTACAGGACGCGCTCGCCGCCGTCGAGCTCGAATAGGGTAGGCGGGGGCTCCCCCTCGAACCGGACGCGCCCGTAGGGATCGTCCTCGAGCACGGTCAAGCCGTACTCGTGGGCAAGCTCGACCAGGCGGCGGCGGCGCTCGAGGGGAAGGGTGCGCCCGCTCGGGTTCTGGAAGGTGGGAAGCGCGTACAGGAAGGCAGGAGAAGGGTCGCGGCGAAGCTCGACCTCGAGGGCATCCACGTCCAGGCCGTCCTCGTCCTGGGGGATCGCCCGCACGTCGGCCGAGAGCCGGGCGGCGATCTTGAGCGGCCGGTCGTAGGTGGGCGCCTCCACCAGGATCCGCCCCCGGCCGGCGAAGTGCCCGAGCAAGAGGTGGAGGCCCTGCAGGGAGCCGTTGGTCACGAGGACGCGGCCGGGGCTGACGCCGTGGCGCTCGGCCAGCCACTCCCGCAGCGGCGCGTATCCGCCCACCGGGCCGTAGTTGAGCACGGCAGGACCGTCCCGCTCGATGACCGCGCGGGCGCAGTCGGCCAGCTCCTCGACCGGCAAGCACTCGGGCGCGGGGACGCCGCGGGCGAAGGAGATCACAGCCACCCGGCCCAGTCTACTCACCGCCCGCAGGCGAGCCGACGAGAAGCCCCCGCTCCCTCCCCCAAGGGGGACGCGAGGCCCCTGACGTCACGCTACCTGCCGAGCCGTGACGGCTCCGCGACGGGTCGGCGCCAAGTCCGCGACAACGTCCCGCTAGCTGCCTCGCCCGGCGAGCTCGGCCACGAGGGCGGCGGTCTCCTGCGGCGTCGTACCCACCCTGACCCCGCAGGCCTCCAGCGCCTCCTTCTTGGCCTGGGCGGTGCCCGAGGATCCCGTGATGATGGCGCCGGCGTGGCCCATGGTCTTGCCCGGCGGAGCCGTGAACCCGGCCACGTACGCCACCACCGGCTTGGTCATCTTCTGGGCGATGTAGCGAGCTGCCCGCTCCTCCTCGTCGCCCCCGATCTCGCCCACCAGGACGACGTACTCGGTCTCGGGATCGGCCTGGAAGCGGGCCAGGATGTCGATGAAGGAGGAGCCCACCACCGGGTCGCCGCCGATGCCGACCACGGTCGAGCTCCCCAGGCCGAGCTGGGCCAGCTCGTGGCCGATCTGGTAGGTGAGCGTCCCCGACCGAGACACGATGCCCACCGACCCCTCCTTGAACACCTCGGCCGGGATGATGCCCACGTTGGCCTTGCCCGGCGACAACACCCCCGGGCAGTTGGGGCCTACCATGGTGATGCCTCGGGGTCGAAGGTAGTTGTAGAGGCGCAGTACGTCGTGGGCAGGGAGGCCCTCGGTGATGCAGACGATCGTGCCGATGCCGGCATCGATGGCCTCGTAGATGGCGTCGGCGGCGAAGCGGGCGGGCACGAACACCATGGTCGTGTCGGCGTCCGTCGCCTCCACTGCCTCGGCCACGGTGTCGAACACGGGGATCCCGTCCACCTCTTGCCCGCCCTTGCCCGGGGTGACCCCCGCCACGACCTGGGTCCCGTAGGCCTTGTTGCGGCGGGCATGGAACGAGCCCTCCCGGCCGGTGATGCCCTGGACGAGGAGTCGGGTATCCCGATCGACGATGATGGCCACCTAGGGCTTCCTCCCCCTCAGGGCCACCCGGTCGAGCCGCAGCAGGCCGCCCTCGATCCTGTCGGCCAGAAGCTCCCGCACCCGCGCTGCCTCCTCCCCGGCGCAGCTCGTACGGCGAAGCCACGGCTCGAGCTCGATCGGCTGCTCCAGCCGCCGCACCTCCTCCACCGTCAGGCCCGCCTGGACGAAGAGCCGGCGCCACTCCTCCTCGCTGCGGTTGCGCACGTGGGAGGGATCGCGAAGTCGCTCTGCCTCCTCGGCCCGCTCGCCGAGGTAGAGGGTGTCGACCACGAGCACCCGCTCCCGGGCCACCCGGCTCATCTCCCGGACGGCGGCGGCGAGGTCGGGGAAGTGGTGGCCGGCCAGGCGGCAGCAGACGACGTCGAAGCTGGCGTCGGCGAAGGGAAGGTCGTCAGCGGAGGCGATCACGTCCGGCTCCATGCCGGGCGAGCGGTCGACCGTCACCACCTTCATCCCCGCCTCCCGCAAGCGTCGGGCCACGTGACCGCCGCCGGAGGCGACGTCGAGCGCGGTCCGCGCCCCCGCCGCCCACGCCACCAAGAGATCGAGGTCGGGCCCCTGGCGGTGGGCATCGCTTCGCCGGTAGAGATCGGCCCTCGCTCCCCAGAGGTCGGTCATCGGGCCAACTCCACCGCCCTGCGGGCGGCGTCGAGCATGGTCGGCTCCACGTACAGGTTGGGAAGGCCCGCGTGGGCCAGAAGCCGCCGCGCCTCCTCCGCGTTCGTCCCGTCCAGGCGAACGACGATGGGGCAGGAGATGGACAGCCGCCCCAGGGCCTCCAGGATGCCCCGGGCGACCTCGTCGCAGCGGGTGATACCCCCGAAGATGTTGAACAAGATCGAGCGCACCTGGGGGTCGCCGTGGATCACCTCGAGCGCGTCCACCACGCCCTGGGCGTCCCCCCCTCCACCCAGATCGCAGAAGTTGGCGGGTCTCCCTCCGACCAAGGCGATGACGTCCAGCGTAGACATGACCAGGCCGGCCCCGTTTCCTAGGATGCCGACCTCGCCGTCGAGCTTGACGTAGGTGACGCCCTTTTCCTTGGCCTTTCGCTCCTCGGCCGGGATCGCCTCCAGGTCCCGCATGGCAGCGAGATCGGGGTGGCGAAAGAGGGCGTTGTCGTCCACCGTGACCTTGGCGTCCAGGGCGCGCACCTGTCCGTCTGGGGTCACGACCAGGGGGTTGATCTCGCAGAGCATGGCGTCGGAGGCGACGAAGCAGGCATACAGGCGCTCGACCACGTCGGCCACCTGGCGACGCTCCTCCTCGGCGATGCCCGCCCGGTAGAGGAGCCGCCGAGCTATGTAGGGCTGGAAGCCCTGCAGGGGATCGACGTGGACGCGGACGATCGCCTCCGGGGTGGCGGCGGCCACCTCCTCGATGTCCACCCCACCCTCGCTCGTGAACATGAGCAGGGGCTTCTTGGCGCCGCGGTCGAAGGTGACGGAGAGGTAGTACTCCTTGGCGATCGCGGACGCCCTCTCCACCCACACCCGGCGTACGAGGTGGCCGCGGATGGCGAGCCCCAGGATCTCGTCCGCCCGTCGCTCGGCCTCCTGGGGGGAGGCGGCCTGCTTGACCCCGCCCGCCTTGCCCCGGCCCCCGGTGAGCACCTGAGCCTTCACCACCACCGAGCCCCCGAGCTCCTCCGCCGCCCTCCGCGCCTCCTTCGGCGTCGTCGCCAAGCGGCCCTCGGAGACGGGGATGCCGAACCGCCGGAAGAGCTCCTTGCCTTGGTACTCGTAGAGGTCCACGGCGGGGCGAGTCTACCCCTCGACGTCCCTTGGCAGCGCCTCGAGCGACGCTCGGCCAAGGCACGAGCCCCGAGGGCCCCGGGGAGAGCACGAAAGCGACGGGGGAGGCGCGGCCGGCAGCCTCAGGCGGGCGTGGGCCCCCTGCCTTCCTGCACGACCACGCAGATCACCTGCCCCGTCTTGACCGGCTGGCCGGGCTGCACCGAAAGCTGGGTGACGATGCCGTCCCGGTGGGCGTCGATCTCGTTCTCCATCTTCATGGCCTCGACGATGCACAGCACCTGGCCGGCCCGCACCGCCTGTCCCTCGGCCACGCGCACGTCGAGCACCGTCCCCTGCATCGGGCTCACCACCGCGTCCCGAGCCGAGGAGGAGGCCGCCCGCGCCTCCGCGCGCTGCCTGCGCCGCCGGGCGAGCTCCCGGTAGGGCGGCTCGGGCACGAGCAGACGGACGTCGAAGCGCCGGCCGTCCACCTCTACGGGGATCGCGCGCTCCTGGAGCCGTCCGTCCGGCCGGGCAGGTACGCTTGTCTTCCTATGAGACAACTGCTTTGCCTGCTCGGCAAGCTGCTCGGACTCCACCACCCCGCGGCAGGTGCCGGCCTCGATGAAGCAGGGGTGCCTGAGCAGGGCTCGGTGGAAGCCGAGCAACGTGGTCACGCCTCCGATCTCGTACTCGTCCAGCGCTCGCAGCATCCGCCGCCGGGCGTGCTCGCGGTCGACGCCGTGCGCGATCAGCTTGGCGATCAGGGGGTCGTAGAGCCCGACCACCTCCGACCCCGCCTCCACGCCCGAGTCGACCCGAACCCCAGGCCCGCCCGGCTCCCGGTAGGTCGTGATCCTCCCCGGGCAGGGGAGAAAGCCGCTTCCTGGGTCCTCGGCATTGATGCGGCACTCGATGGCGTGGCCGAGCAGGCGGATGTCCTCCTGGCGGAGGCGGAGAGGCTCCCCGGCCGCGATCAGCACCTGCTCGCGGACGAGGTCGAGCCCGGTCACCATCTCGGTCACCGTGTGCTCGACCTGGATACGGGTGTTCATCTCCAGGAAGTAGTACTCGCCCTCCCGGGTGAGTAGCCCCTCGACGGTCCCCGCCGAGCGGTAGCCGGCGGCGCGTGCTGCCTCGACCGCGATCGCCCCGATACGGGCCCGGAGAGCGTCGTCGACCGCGGGGGACGGGGTCTCCTCCACCAGCTTCTGGTGGCGCCGTTGGATGGTGCACTCCCGCTCTCCCAGGTGGACGACGTTGCCGTAGGCGTCGGCCAGGACCTGCACCTCCACGTGGCGAGGATCCTCCAAGTAGCGCTCCACGTACACCGACGGGTCAGCGAAGTAGGCCTGGCCCTCGCGCTGGGCGGAGGCGAAGGCAGCCGGCACCTCCTCGGGGCCGCGAACGACCTTGAGTCCCTTGCCCCCGCCCCCGGCCGCGGCCTTGATGGCGATGGGCCAGCCGATCTCCTCGGCCGCCTCGATAACCTCCTCCGCGGACCGCGCCGGCCGGGTGGTGCCGGGGACGATGGGGACGCCCGCCTTGGCCATGGCCGCCCGCGCCGTCGTCTTCTCGCCCATGAGCTCGATGGCCTCCGGGGGCGGTCCGATCCAGACGAGACCAGCCTGCTCCACCGCCCGGGCGAAGGATGCGTTCTCGGCTAGGAAGCCGTAACCTGGGTGGATCGCCTCTGCCCCCGCCCGCAGGGCCGCCTCGATCACGCGCTCCTGGGCGAGGTAGCTCTCGGCGGGAGGGCCCGGCCCGATGAGGTAGGCCTCGTCGGCGAGCCGGACGTGGAGGGCGTCCCGGTCTGCCTCCGAGTAGACGGCCACGGCGGCGATGCCGAGCTCGCGGAGGGTGCGGAAGATGCGGACCGCGATCTCGCCCCGGTTGGCGACGAGGACTTTCGAGAAGGGAGCCACAGGCCGCATATTCTCTCCCAGGGATGAGCCTCGCCGACCAGCTCACCGTGTCCAGGGCCGCCTCGGTGGTGGCCGTCGTCGTCCTCTTCGCCTGGGACTTCCCCGGCCACGCCTACTGGGCGACCGGGGTGTTCATCGCCGCCATGACCACCGACCAGGTGGACGGATGGCTCGCTCGCCGGCAGGGCGACTCCTCGGCCCTCGGGTCCCTCCTCGACCCCGTCGCCGACAAGATCCTGGTGGTCGCCGCCCTGATCATGCTCGTAGACGAGAAGGCGTTTCCGGCCTGGATGGTGGCCCTCGTCGTGGCCCGGGAGTTCCTCGTCTCCGCCCTGCGACTGGCGGCGCTGCAGCGAGGGGTCGTCCTCCAGGCCCGCGACCTGGGCAAGCTCAAGACCTGGGCCCAGGCGGTCGCCGCCGCCGTAGGGGGCTTCGCCGCCGCCGGAGCGTGGAGCGCGGAGGTCGCCTGGTGGGCGCTCCTCGTGGCCCTGATCATGACCTGGCTCTCCGGGATCGACTACGCCCGAGCGGCCCCCGGCGTCCTGCGGGGGAAGGTCACAGCTTCGTAGCCCGCCTCCTCCCAGGAGCAGGCGCTCTCCTGCGCCCCCCGCCGCCACCAGGGGCCGGGATCGTGACCAGCGGGCTCGACTTCGAGCGAGCGAAGGGCAGCCAGGATGGCGGCCCGCTCCTCCGGCGTCGGCTGGGGCACGATCGAGATGTCCACGGTCGAGGAGACTACCTCCGCAGGCTCCGGCTGCGAAGCTCTCGCCTGGCATAGTCGGCCCGTGCCCGAGATGGAGACGGCGCTCCTCGTCGCGGGAGGGACGTCGCTGGCGGCCTGGCTTACCCTCCTCGCCCTGGTCCTGCGGCCTGGGGACTTCCGTCCCCAAGGAGAAGGGGAAGATCCTCCTCCCCTTCCTTCCTGGCCCTCAGTGGCGGTGCTCGTGCCCGCGCGCAACGAGGCAGCCCTCCTTCCTGCCACCCTGCCAAGCCTCCTCGCTCAGGACTACCCGGGCCGCTGGAGGGTGGTACTGGTGGACGACCGCTCCAGCGACGGAACCGGGGACGTGGCCAGGGCCCTCGACCACCCCCGGCTGACGGTGCTGTCGGGATCTCCCCTCCCCCCAGGCTGGGCGGGAAAGGCCTGGGCCTTGGAGCAGGCCCGGCGGGCGGTGGGAAGCGGGTACGACTACCTCCTCCTCACCGACGCCGACATCCGCCACGGGCCAAGCTCGCTTCGGCGCCTCGTGTGCGAGAGCGAGCGGGCGGGCCTCGCCCTCAACAGCCGCATGGCCCGGCTTCGCTGTCGCTCGCCGGCGGAGCGCCTGCTCATCCCCGCCTTCCTCTACTTCTTCTTCCTCCTCTACCCGCCCCACCTGGTGAACGACCCGGCGCAGCCGGCGGCAGCGGCGGCTGGAGGCTGCGTGCTCGTGCGCCGGCGGGCCCTCGATCAGGTTGGTGGCTTCGCCCCCATCCGCGATCGCCTGATCGACGACGTCAGCTTGGCCCGGGTAGTGAAGAGCTCAGGGGGACGGATTCGCCTCGCCCTGAGCCAGGGGGAGGTGACGAGCCTGCGCGCCCACGACCTGGCTGGGGCCTGGCGGATGGTGCGACGCACCGCCTTCGAGCAGCTTCGGTTCTCCTGGCTTCTCGTAGCTGCGACCCTGGCCGGCCTGGCCCTCCTCTTCCTCGTGCCCACGGCGGAGGTCGGCCTCGCCCTCGCTCTCCTTTCCCAAGGGGACGTAGAGGCCGCCCTCCCAGGGACGCTGGGAGCCCTCGCCTGGATGGCGTCGGCGCTTAGCTTCGGCCCCGCGGTGCGCTACTTCGGGCTGGGACGGAGCTGGTGCCTCGCTCTTCCGGTGGCGGCGCTCCTGTATGCGGGGATGACCCTCGACTCCGCCCTACGGGCGAGCCTGGGACAGAGGGGCTGGTAGCGGAGGGTCTCTTCTCGCCGGGCCCGCCATCCCGGCGTCGTCGGCGCTCATCTGGCGCGAAGAGGAGACCGACGGGTAGCGATCTCTCCGGTACCGTGACAGAAGGGGCGCTCGCGCCCCCCTGGGGGGCGACGTGTGGGACGGAGACGTCGTCGCCCCTCCCTGCCTGCTCGGAGGGCGCCCGGCCGCATTGGCCGGCCGGGAAGGAGGAGGGAGGCTCGCCCCCGCCAGGGATCCGCATCGAGGAGATGGGGAGATCGGGAGATGAGATGGGGAGATGGGGAATGACGCTACAGGGGGATGTTGCCGTGCTTTCGGGGCGGGCGCCGCTCGCGCTTCGTCCGGGCCGTCTCCAAGGCGTCGATGAGAGCGGGTCGCGTCCTGCGAGGCTCGATCACGTCGTCCACGTAGCCGCGCTCGGCGGCCACGTAGGGGTTGGCGAAGCGCTCCCGGTAGTCGCGAATGAGCTCCGCCCGCCTTGCCTCCGGATCCTCGGCGGCCTCGAGCTCGCGCCGGAAGACGATGTTCACCGCCCCCTCCGGCCCCATCACCGCCACCTCCGCCGTGGGCCAGGCGAAGTTGAAGTCGCCGCGGATGTGCTTGGAGCTCATCACGTCGTAGGCCCCTCCGTAGGCCTTGCGGGTAATCACGGCCAGCTTGGGCACGGTGGCCTCGGCGTAGGCGTAGAGGACCTTGGCCCCGTGGCGGATG
>CAZQRA010000036.1:0-26771 GCA_964595575.1 uncultured Gaiellales bacterium | reverse complement strand
GGAGCATGTGGTTTAATTCGACGCAACGCGAAGAACCTTACCAGGGCTTGACATGCACGGGAATGTCGTGGAAACACGGCAGCCCTTCGGGGCCCGTGCACAGGTGGTGCATGGCTGTCGTCAGCTCGTGTCGTGAGATGTTGGGTTAAGTCCCGCAACGAGCGCAACCCCTGTCCCTAGTTGCCAGCGGGTAATGCCGGGGACTCTAGGGAGACTGCCGGCGAAAAGTCGGAGGAAGGTGGGGATGACGTCAAGTCATCATGCCCCTTATGCCCTGGGCTACACACGTGCTACAATGGCCGGTACAAAGGGCTGCAAACCCGCGAGGGGGAGCGAATCCCAAAAAGCCGGCCTCGGTTCGGATTGGAGGCTGAAACTCGCCTCCATGAAGCCGGAGTTGCTAGTAATCGCGGATCAGCAACGCCGCGGTGAATACGTTCTCGGGCCTTGTACACACCGCCCGTCACACCACGGAAGCCGGCAACACCCGAAGCCGGTGGCCTAACCCCGCAAGGGGAGGGAGCCGTCGAAGGTGGGGTCGGTGACTGGGGTGAAGTCGTAACAAGGTAGCCGTAGCGGAAGCTGCGGCTGGATCACCTCCTTTCTAGGGATACCGGGGCGATTACCCCGGTAGGCGCCCAGCTCGCGGCGGAGCTTCCTCGGGAGCTCGACGGCCGCGAGCGGCGGGCTCGCCTAGAACGAACGTCGACCTCGGCGCCTCCACGCTGTTGAGTTTTGAGAGACCGCCCTCGGGGCGGCTTCTCTCCTGCCGACGACACTGGGTTGGCAGGGGGCGCGAGCCCAGGGCACCTTGAAAACTCCATAGCGGCAAGCACGGTGTTCTTCACGATCAAGAGACGAAGGGCATACGGTGGATGCCTAGGCGCCAAGAGCCGATGAAGGACGTGGGCGGCTGCGATAAGCCCGGGGGAGGTGCTGACCAACCGTCGATCCCGGGATCTCCGAATGGGGAAACCCACGCGTGGTAATGCGCGCGTACCCGTGCCTGAATCCATAGGGCACGTGGAGGCAAGCGGGCGAACTGAAACATCTTAGTAGCCCGAGGAAAGGAAAGAAACCTCGACTCCCTGAGTAGTGGCGAGCGAAAGGGGACCAGCCCAAACCTGCGCGACGCGATAGGCGGCAGCCGTTGTCGCGCGGGGGTTGTAGGGCCTGCCTTGATCCGTCTGCCGGCGGGTCGGGAAGTTACAAAGCTGGGCGCTAGCCGAAGCGAATGGAAAGTCGCACCACAGAGGGTAAGAGTCCCGTAGGCGAAAGCGTTCGGCCTTCCTTGGCAGGTACCTGAGTACGGCCGGGCACGGGAAACCCGGTCGGAATCTGCGGGGACCACCCCGTAAGGCTAAGTACTCCTTGGCGACCGATAGTGAACTAGTACCGTGAGGGAAAGGTGAAAAGTACCCCGGAAGGGGAGTGAAATAGTACCTGAAACCGTGTGCCTACAAGCGGTCGGAGCAGGCTTGTCCTGTGACGGCGTGCTTTTTGCATAACGAGCCAGCGAGTTACTCTTCGGCGGCGAGGTTAAGGAAACGGAGCCGTAGCGAAAGCGAGTCCGAACAGGGCGTCGAGTCGCCGGAGGTAGACCCGAAACTGAGTGATCTACCCATGGGCAGGTTGAAGCGGGGGTAAGACCCCGTGGAGGACCGAACCGCAGTAGGTTGAAAACTGCTCGGATGACCTGTGGGTAGGAGTGAAAGGCTAATCAAACTCAGAGATATCTGGTTCTCCCCGAAATATATTTAGGTATAGCGTCGTGCGTTCACTACCGGCGGTAGAGCACTGCTTGGGCTAGGGGGCCTACCAGCTTACCGAACTCAGGCAAACTCCGAATGCCGGTAGTCCAGAGCACGGCAGTCAGAGCACGGGGGATAAGCTTCGTGCTCGAGAGGGAAACAGCCCAGACCGTCGGCTAAGGTCCCTGATTCTTGGCTAAGTGGGAAACGATGTCCGATCGCCGAGACAACCAGGATGTTGGCTTAGAAGCAGCCATCATTTAAAGAGTGCGTAATAGCTCACTGGTCAAGTGGTCGGGCGCGGACAATGTAGCGGGGCTCAAGCCAAGAACCGAAGCCACGGGCTTCGCGGGCAACCGCGGAGCGGTAGGGGAGCGTTCCCAGGCCGGCGAAGCGGCGGCGCGAGCCAGCCGTGGAGGCCTGGGAAGTGAGAATGCTGGCACGAGTAACGAAAGAGGAGTGAGAAACTCCTCCGCCGAATGCCCAAGGGTTCCTGAGTAAAGCTAATCTGCTCAGGGTTAGTCGGGACCTAAGCCGAGGCCGACAGGCGTAGGCGATGGACAACCGGTTGATATTCCGGTACCACGTACCCGTCGCTATCACCGATGGGGGGACGGGGTAGGCTAGGGGATCCCTGGCGATGGTCGTCCAGGGGTAACCGCGTAGGGCGTCCGGTAGGAAAATCCGCCGGGCATCAAGCCTGAGACGGGATGCCGAGCTCGCAAGAGCGAAGTCCCTGAAGCCATGCCTCCTAGAAAAGCCTCTAGGGAGACGGGGCGTGCCCGTACCAAAACCGACACAGGTGGGCAGGTAGAGAATACCAAGGCGATCGGGAGAACCCTCGAAAAGGAACTCGGCAAAATGGCCCCGTAACTTCGGGAGAAGGGGCGCCCCGGTAGAGTGAAGGCCTTCTCGGCCGGAGCTCGAGGGGGCCGCAGTGAAACGGCCCAAGCGACTGTTTACCAAAAACACAGGTCTCTGCTAAGGCGCAAGCCGACGTATAGGGGCTGACACCTGCCCGGTGCTGGAAGGTTAAGGGGAGGGGTGAGAGGTCCGAACCGAAGCCCCAGTGAACGGCGGCCGTAACTATAACGGTCCTAAGGTAGCGAAATTCCTTGTCGGGTAAGTTCCGACCTGCACGAATGGCGTAACGACTTGGGCGCTGTCTCTTCGAGGGACCCGGTGAAACTGTAGTCTCGGTGAAGATGCCGAGTACCCGTGGCTGGACGGAAAGACCCCGTGAACCTTTACTACAGCTTGACGTTGGAGTCTGGGATACGTTGTCCAGGATAGGTGGGAGGCTGCGAAGCAGGGGCGCCAGCTCCTGTGGAGCCACCCTTGGGATACCACCCTTCGTGTTCTGGGCTTCTAACCCGATGCCGTGATCCGGGTCGGGGACAGCGTCAGGTGGGTAGTTTGACTGGGGCGGTCGCCTCCTAAAAGGTAACGGAGGCGCGCAAAGGTTCCCTCAGCACGGTTGGAAATCGTGCGTAGAGCGCAAAGGCATAAGGGAGCTTGACTGCGAGACTGACAAGTCGAGCAGGTGCGAAAGCAGGCCTTAGTGATCCGGCGGTGGAGAGTGGAATCGCCGTCGCTCAACGGATAAAAGGTACTCCGGGGATAACAGGCTTATCGGGCCCAAGAGTCCACATCGACGGCCCGGTTTGGCACCTCGATGTCGGCTCGTCGCATCCTGGGGCTGGAGTAGGTCCCAAGGGTTGGGCTGTTCGCCCATTAAAGCGGTACGCGAGCTGGGTTCAGAACGTCGTGAGACAGTTCGGTCCCTATCCGCCACGGGCGCTGGGAGCTTGAGGGGAGTCGTCCCCAGTACGAGAGGACCGGGACGAACAGACCTCTGGTGTATCAGTCGTCGTGCCAACGGCGCTGCTGACTAGCCACGTCTGGACGGGATAACCGCTGAAAGCATCTAAGCGGGAAGCCCACCCCAAGATGAGGCTCCCCATCCCCTCGAGGGAGTAAGGGCCGTGGGAGATGACCACGTCGATAGGCGGGACGTGTAAGCGCGGCAACGCGTTCAGCGGACCCGTACTAATAGCCCGAGGTCTTGATCTGAGCACCGGGCACGCCGCTATGGAGTTTTGAGGGTGCGCTGGAGCGCCCACCACAGCTCGGGCGACAAGCTTGTCGGCGGCCATAGCGGCGGGGGTACACCTCTTCCCATTCCGAACAGAGAAGTTAAGCCCGCCAGCGCCGATGGTACTCGGGGCGCGAGCCCCCGGGAGAGTAGGACGCTGCCGACAGGATATCTTCGGCGAGGGGCCTTTCCAGGCCCCTCGCCTCGTTTGAGCGTCCAGAGGCGCCGATCAGGCGGCTTGGCGGCGCTCCTGCCAGGTCGGATCGAGGGCCCGTAGGCGCCGCACCCGCTCGCCCACCGGGGGGTGCGTGACGAACATGGCGGAGAGGCCCTGCTCCTCGAACGGGCTCAGCGTGTAGAGGGGCTCGGTCGCGGGGCTAGCGCGGAAGTCGACCAGCTCGGCCGCCTGCTCCAGCCGGACGAGGGCATCGGCGAGCCCGTGAGGAGAGCCGCACAGCTCGGCGGCGAGGCGGTCGGCCTCGAGCTCCCGCCGGGGCGAGAGGAGCAGGTGCTCGAGCGCCGCTGCTACCGGCCCCAGCACGAACAAAAGAGCCCGCTCCAGGAAGCCGCCGAGGCGACTTGCCTCCACGAGCAGCGCTGCCAGGAGCACCGCCTGGGTCTGGACGAGGATGTCGCGATTGCGGATGTGGGCGAGCTCGTGGGCCAGCACCGCCTCTACCTCCGCGGGGGCAGGCAGGGCGGCGAGGCTGGCGGTGACGGCCACGGCCGATGAGGAGGCGCCCCGGCCGGCCGCCAGGGCCAGGGGCGGGCCTCGCTCGATGAGGTACAGGCGGGGCTTGGACACCCCGGCCCGAGCGGCCAGCCGCTCGACGGTGGCGTGGAGGCCCGGGGCCTTTCCCTGGGCGAGCTCGCGGGCGCCCAGCATGCCCATGATGGCCCTGTCCGCTGCCCAGTACGAGCCGAGCCCGAGGAGAAGCCCGCAGAAGCCGAACACGGTCGCCAACCGCAGCCCGCCCAAGAGGTAGCCGAGAAGGCCGAGGAGGGCGGCGATGCCGAGGAAGAGGAGCCAGGCCTTGAGCACGTTCCGCGCTACGGCGAACGTGCTCACGACTCAGGACTCGTCGTCCTCAGCCTCGTCCTCGGCCAGTCCGCGGGGAGGCCAGTCAGGCTGGGGGGCGTCGCAGCGGCTGGAGCAGTGCAGCGAGGCCACGTTCTGCAGCGGGATGAGGATGTGGCCGTTCAGCTCGACGTGCGCCACGTCGTCGATGGAGCAGTAGGCGGTGAGGACGCCCTCCTGGTAGTCGCCGCCGAACAGGGCGACCTCGACCTGCTCGCCCTTGTACTTGCTCGTGTAGTCCTCCACAACGTCAGTCTACCGGGCGGAAGCGACGGCTCTCGACGTGGAACGCGTACAGGCCCCCGTTCTCGACCACCGGTAGAGGCTCGCCCAGGACCTGCCGCTGAAGCGCCCGCAGCACGCCCCCGTGGGCCACCACCAGGGCCGTCGAGCCCCGGTGAGCCCGGGCGATCCGGTCCGCCGCCTCTACCACCCGGGCCTGGAACGCCTCCCGGGGCTCTCCGTCGTGGTACTCCCAGCCCGGGAAGCGCCGGGCGATCTCCTCGCCCGTCAGCCCCGTCCACGAGCCCACGTCCTGCTCCCTCAAGCTCGGATCGCAGATGACAGGGAGGCCGAGCGCGAGGGCGACGATCTCCGCCGTCTCCCTAGCCCGACGGAGGTCGCTCGCGTAGACGGCCTCCACCGGCCAGCGGCACACCTTCTCGGCCAGGGCCTGCGCCTGTCTCCGTCCCACCGCGTTCAGGGGTGGATCCGCCTGGCCTTGCCAGATGCCGTCCCGGTTCCAGTCGGTCTGGCCGTGGCGAGCGAGGAGAAGGACGGTCACGACCTGTACGCTACCGCGCGCATGGACCTCGGCTTAACAGGGAAGGCGTGCCTCGTCACCGGCTCCACCCGGGGCATCGGCAGAGAGGTGGCACGGCAGCTAGCCGCGGAGGGAGCGTGGGTGGCCACCTGCGGTAGGGGGAGGGCTCCGGGCGTGGGAGAGCGTGCCCACGTCGTGGCCGACCTTGCCCTTGCCGGCGAGCCGGAGCGGGCGGTGGCGGAGGCGGCGGCCCGACTGGGGGGGCTGGACGTCCTCGTCAACAACGTGGGGGTAGCCCGTCAGGCCCGCTTCGAGGAGGTCGAGGACGGGGAGTGGGAGCTCTACTGGCAGCTGAACGTCATGAGCTACGTGCGGGCGATTCGGGCTGCGCTTCCCCTCCTGCGGCAGCGGGGGGGCGGGGTGATCGTCAACGTGTCCTCGACCGCGGGCAAGCGCCCTTCCACGGGCATGCCCCACTACTCGGTGACCAAGGCGGCAGTCCTCTCCCTGTCCCGGCTCGTCGCCGACCTCTACGCCAAGGAGGGGATCCGCTGCAACGCGGTCACGCCCGGCCCGACGGCCACCGACGCGTGGCTCGCGGAGGGGGGTCTAGCCGACCAGCAGGGGGAGCGGGAGGAGGTCCTGAGGAAGGTGGGCGCCGGCCGGCCGCTGGGGCGCCTGGCCCAGCCGGAGGAGATCGCCTCCGTCGTCGTCTTCCTATGCTCGGAGCGGGCCTCGTACGTCACCGGGGCTGCCTGGAGCGCCGACGGTGGGACGGTACCGATCATCATCTGACCTCTCCTTCGAGGCGTCCCTGCGCGAGCACGAGGAGCGCTGGCTGTCGCCGCTCGCTACCCGGTCCTACGCCACGCGGGGTCGGGTCCGGCCAGAGGAGGAGTGCTCCCTGCGCACCCCGTTCCAGCGCGACCGCGACCGCATCGTCCACTCCAAGGAGTTCCGGCGACTGATGCACAAGACCCAGGTCTTCATCGACCCGGTTGGCGACCACTTCCGTACCCGCATGACCCATACGCTGGAGACGACCGCCATCTCCCGGGTGGTGGCCAGGGCGCTGCGGCTGAACGAGGACCTGGTGGAGGCGATCGGGCTCGGTCACGACCTCGGCCACACGCCGTTCGGCCACGCCGGGGAGGAGGCCCTGGACGAGATCCTGCGCGAGCGCTACGGGCGCCGCTTCCGACACAACGAGCAGTCGCTGCGCATCGCCCGGCGCCTCAATCTCACCGAGGAGGTCTGCGACGGCATCCTCGCCCATACGGGCCCCGCAGAGCCGCAGACGCTGGAAGGCAAGATCGTGCGCATCGTGGATCGGGTCGCCTACATCAACCACGACATCGACGACGCCATTCGCTCCGGCGTCCTCCGCGAGGCCGACTTGCCCAAGGAGGAGATCGCTCTCCTCGGCCCCACCGGGGCCAGGCGCATCGATACCCTTGTCCACGACCTGGTCCAGGCCTCCGCCGAGGCAGGGGACATCGTCCAGAGCCCGGAGGTGGGCGAGGCCTTGCAGTCGCTGCGGGCGTTCATGTTCGAGCGCGTGTACCTGGGGCCCCACGCCGCCGGCGAGCACCGTCGGGCGCGGGCTGTCGTGCGCCGTATCTTCGAGCACCTGGTCGACCGCGGCGATCCTGTGGAGGAGGCCATCGACTACGTCGCCGGCATGACCGACCGGTTCGCCCTCGCCTACGCCGAGGCCCTGTAGGGGAGCGTGGGCGACGGCGACCGGCGGGGCCCTCGAGCCCGCGGCCCCGTCGCTCCCCGCGCGCGAGAAGGGCACAGAGTACGACCTCGCCCCGCGGTAGTCTCAGGCCGTGGCCCGGATCAAGCTCGAGTCGGTGGAGGCGGTGAAGGCGGCCGCCGACATGCTGGACGTGGTCGGGGCTCGCACCCACCTCAAGAAGGCGGGAGCCCGCTACGTCGGGCGCTGCCCTTTCCACGAGGAGCGCACGCCCAGCTTCTCCGTCAACCCGGTGGAGAAGCTCTACTACTGCTTCGGCTGCGGCAAGGGCGGGGACGTGATCTCCTTCGTCCGGGAGACGGAGGGCCTCGACTTCACGGGGGCGGTGGAATGGCTGGCCGAGAGGTTCCGGGTCGCCGTCGAGTACGAGCGCGCGTCGGCCCGCGAGGAGAGCGACCGGCGGCGGCGCGAGCGCCTCTACCAGCTGCTCGAGCAGGCGGCCACCTTCTACTTCCGCCACCTGTGGGAGACGGCCGCCGGCGAGCCGGCCCGTCGCTACCTCGCCCAGCGCGGCCTGGGGGCCGACGTCTGCCGCTCCTACCGCCTGGGCCTGGCTCCGCCCGGCGGCCGAGAGCTAGCCCAGCGGGCGCTCGCGAAGGGCTTCTCGCTGCAGGAGCTCCTGGCCGCCGGCCTCGTCAACCGTCGCGGCAACGACTACTTCTCGGGCAGGCTGGTGTTTCCCCTCGCCGACCCGCGGGGGCGGGTGGTCGGCTTCGGTGCCCGCCGACTGCGGGACGACGACCCCGTGGCCGCCAAGTACGTCAACTCGCCCGAGGGTGCGCTCTTTCGTAAGGGGGCGCTCCTGTACGGGCTCGATCTAGCCCGGTCGGCGATCGCTCGCGAGGGACGGGCGATCGTGGTGGAGGGCTACACGGACGTCCTCGCCCTCCGCCAAGCGGGGCTTGGCCCGGTCGTGGCGTCGATGGGGACCGCGCTCACCGAGCGGCAGCTCCAGGAGCTCGCTCGGCTTGCCCGCCGCGTCTACCTCTGCTTCGACGCCGACGCGGCTGGAGAGCAGGCGACCCTGCGGGGCATGGAGCTGGCTGTGGCCCGGGGCCTCGAGGTGAAGGTCGTGGCCCTCCCTCCCGGCCTTGACCCGGCCGAGGCTGCCCCCCGTTTCCAGGAGCTTCTCGCTTGGGCCGAGAGCTACCTCCTCTACCGGGTGCGGCTGGAGATCGACCGCGCAGGCGATCGCCAGGAGGCGTTCCTGCGGGTGCGGGAGGCGCTGGCGGGCGTGGAGGACTCCCCCGAGCGCCAGGAGGCGGTGCGGCTTGCTGCCGATCGGCTCGATCTTCCGCCCGATACCCAAGCGGGGCTGGCGCCGCGGGCCCGGGCAGCGACGGGCACCGTCACCGCCCGGGTGCTGGGAGCGGGAGAGCGGCTGGAGCGGGACGCCCTGGCAGGGTGCGTCGCCCACCCAGGGCTGGCTCCTCTGCTCGCGCAGCTCACGCCCGAGCACTTCGACCTCGACCTCCACCGCCGCCTCCATGCCCACCTGGCTCAGGGCGGCCCGCCGCCGGCTGACCTGGTGCCGCTCCTCGCCGAGCTCGACGCTCGAGCCGAGGCGGAGCGGATCGACGAGGCGACGACCAAGGAGCTTCTGCTCAGGCTTCGCGAGCGCTACCTCCGTCGTCAGCTCGCGAGCTCGGCGGGCGACCTGGAGCGAACGAGGGAGCTCCAGGCGGCACTGGCTCGGGTACGGGAGGTGGTGTCGGAGCTGGTGTAGCCGGGGAGGGCCGCGCCGGAGCGGCCTCCCCGGCTCCACGTCTCAGGCGCCGATGCCCGCCTCGGAGAGCCCGCGGGCGAGCTCCTCGGCGTTCATGACCGGCGTCAAGGTCACCCCCGCGTCGAGGTTGAGGAAGAGGGGCTCCAAGGTGGGCGGAAGCTGCCACGACCCCTCCATGTCGAAGACGAAGAGCGCCGCGCGGGCGCCGTTCTCGGGGTAGAAGTAGGCCGCTTCCGGCCGCAGGGTCTCCATCAGCGCTTGGATCGTGCTCGGCAGCGCGCCGCTCCTTGCCGCCTCGTTGCCCTTCTCGACCGGAATCGAGACCTTCAGCAAGGTCCTCACATGGGCCTCCTTGGGATGGGGGACGCGAGTCGTCCTGGAGAGGAGAGCGTACACGCTACGCTAGAAGGAGCGGGAGTCCCTGGTCGGGGGCTGAGAGGCGGCTACGAGGCTGCGACCGCAGAACCTGATCCGGGTAATGCCGGCGGAGGGAAGCGAGGGTGAGATCGGATCGAGAACAGCGAAGGAGGGGGCCCACGGGGGAACCAAGGGTTCGCCCGTGAGCGTGGTCTGGATCATGTCAGCGAAGGGAGAGACCGTGTACGATCCGCTCGTCATCGCCGGCCGCGCGTTCGGATCGCGGCTGATCACCGGCACCGGCAAGTACCCGTCGTTCGAGGTCATGCGGGAGGCGGTGATCGCCTCGCGCTGCGAGATGGTTACCGTCGCCGTGCGGAGGATCGACCTGGACGCGGTGGGGGAGGCCATCACCGACTGGCTCCCAGAAGGGGTGATGCTCCTTCCCAACACCGCCGGGTCCCAGACGGCCGAGGAGGCCGTGCGGGTGGCTCGACTAGCCAGAGCCGGCGGCTTGCCCGACTGGATCAAGCTGGAGGTGATCCCCGATCCGCGCTACCTGCTCCCCGACGGGGAGGAGACGCTGCGGGCGGCGGCCACGCTCGTGGAGGAGGGGTTCACGGTGCTTCCCTACGTGCTGCCCGACCCGGTACTCCAGCGGAAGCTGGAGGAGGTGGGCTGCGCCACGGTGATGCCGCTCGCTGCTCCCATCGGCAGCGGGCGCGGTCTCAAGCTGCGTCACGCCATCGAGATCATGGTGGAGCAGGCCCGGGTGCCGGTGATCGTGGACGCGGGGCTGGGGGCTCCCTCCCATGCGGCGGAGTGCATGGAGATGGGAGCCGACGGCGTGCTCGTCAACACGGCCATCGGCATGGCCGGCGACCCGCCGGCGATGGCGCGGGCCTTCGCGCTGGCGGTGGAGGCAGGGAGAGCGGCGTACCTGGCCGGGATCATCGAGGAGTCGAGGGAAGCACGGCCGTCGAGCCCCATCACCGGCTTGGTGACGCGGGAGTAGGCATGAAGGTGTGGGCATGAAGGTGATCGTGAACAACCGCGAGCTCGAGCTCGATTCCTCGGCCACGGTGGAGACCCTGCTCCGGGAGCTGGGCCTGGAGACGCCCTACGCCCTGGTGGAGCGCAACGGCCAGCCGGTGGAGCGCTCCCGCTACGGGGAGGTCGAGCTGGAGGAGGGGGATAGGCTCGTTGTCGCCCGTCCCGTCGCCGGCGGATAGGCGCCTGTACCTGGTGGCTCCGGCTCGCCCCGACCTGGTCGAGCTCATCGAGCAGGCGGTGCGGGGCGGGGTCGACATGGTGCAGGTGCGGGAGAAGGAGCTCCCAGACGGGGAGCTCCTGCGGCGGCTGGAGGCGGCTCGGGAGGCGACCCGTCGGCTGGGGGTGCCCCTGGTCGTCAACGACCGGCCTGACCTCGCTCTCCTGTGCGAGGCCGACTTCGTCCACGTGGGTCAGGACGACCTGCCGGTAGCAGCCGTGCGCAAGCTCGGCCTTGGGGTGGGGCTATCGACCCACGCTCCCGGGGAGATCGACCGGGCCGAGGCCGACTACATCGGCGTGGGGCCGGTGTTCGCCACGCCGACCAAGGCCGGGCGGCCGCCGGTGGGCCTTGAGCTCGTGCGCTACGCGTCCCTCCATGCTCGGCCGCCGTGGTTCGCCATCGGCGGCATCGACCAGTCGAACGTGGCGGAGGTGGTGGCCGCAGGGGCCCGCCGGATCGCCGTGGTGCGGGCGATCTGCGACGCTCCCGACCCCGAGCAGGCCGCGCGGGCGTTGCGGGCAGCGCTCCCCTGATCGCGCCTGCTTGCCTCGCGCCTGCTTGCTTGTTGCAAGTTGTTACGAGGAGAGCAGGAGCGGGCGCAGGCGCTAGACTGGCCCTGCCGCGGTGGCGGCCGGTCCCCGGTAGCTCAATTGGCAGAGCATCCGGCTGTTAACCGGAGGGTTGCTGGTTCGAGTCCAGCCCGGGGAGTGATCGCAAGAGAGAAACCCCCGCAAAACGGGGGTTTCTTGTTGTCAAGGAGGAAGGAGAGGATCTCCTTGGGGGCACGACAGGGGCAAACGCCGCTCGCGCACTAGCTAGTCCCCTAAAAGGAGATGTCGGGCCCTTGGGCGGGCATCCTCAGCCAATCAGGGTGTCATGCACGCGCGGTGTCATGCACGCAGTCGACGCTGCAGGATCGGCGACTCGGGATCCACGATGGGCTTGGGGTAGCCCGGGCAGAGCCCGGGACGCGCTCGCCAGGGCTCGTGCACGCTCGCTCCCTCGAGCGCCTCGAGCTCGGGGAGGTAACGGCGGACATAGGCTCCCTCCGGGTCGAAGCGCCTCGCCTGTCGGAGCAGGCTCAGCGTGATCCTTGGGCGGGGGTTGGCGCCGGTCCCTGCTACCCACTGCCAGTTGCCGGCGTTGCTGGCTACGTCTCCGTCTACGAGGAGCTCGGAGAAGACGTGGGCGCCGAGTCGCCAATCGAGCCCGAGCCGACGGGTCAGGAACGCGGCGGCGATCAGCCGCGCCCGGTTGGGGATCCAAGCTTCGGCTGCGAGCTGTCGCATGGCCGCGTCCACGATCGGGTAGCCGGTGCAGCCCTGTCGCCAGGCGGCAAGGGCGTCCGGGTCGTCCCGCTCTGGCTGTACTCGGCGTCTCAGGTCCTCCCGGGCGAGACGTGGGCTCGCAGCCAGGAGCTGGAGGAAGAAGTCGCGCCAGCAGAGCTGGCGCAGGAAGGCTACCGCGCCTGAACCTCCCTGCTGGCGAGCCCGTCGTGCAGCCTCCACCGCCGAGAGGCAACCGAGGTGGAGGTAGGGGCTGAGCCGGGAGGTGGAGCCGGGCTCGAGCTGGTCGCGCCTCTCGTCGTAGTGGGCGAGCCCGTCCCCCAGCCAGGCTCTCAGCCGCTCGAGGCCGGCCGTTTCCCCTCCTGCGGGAAGGTCGCGGGCGGGGGAAAGCGGGGTCAGGTCGCGCAGCTCGGGGAGGACTCCGCGCTCTACAGGGCCCACCGGAGGCAGACGGTCGGGCGTAGGAACGAGTGCTCGCAGCTGCGCCTCCTGCCAGCGGCGCCAGTAGGGGGTGAAGACGCGGTAGTGGTCGCTGCCCTCGGGCACGATCGAGCCGGGAGGAGCGATCGCGATCGTGCTCACCAGGCGAAGTTCGATTCGCTCGTGCTTGAGCGCCTCTCGGAGTCGAAACTCCCGTACCTGCGCGTATCCGCTTGCGTCGACTCCGAGGTAGACGCGAGTCGCGCCGGCCTCGCGGACGAGCCGTACAGTCTCCACCACGGGATCCCCGCGCCGGAGGATAAGGTCGGAGCCACGCTGGCGGAGGGAGCGGCGGAGGTCGGCGAGCGAGGCGAGGAGGAACGAGAGCCGGCTTGCGGCCCGCCGGTCGAGCAGGCGCTCGTCGAGGACGAAGAGCGGAAGCAGGCGCTCGTGCGCCCGGGCAGCCTCGGCGAGGCCCTCGTGGTCGCGGAGGCGGAGATCGCGGGTGTAGACGACGACGGCGGCGGTCACGTCGTACTCGCGACGGCCTCCCGCTCCGGGCCAAGGGCGGCCACGCGGGCGGCCTCGGAGACGGGGTCGCCGGGGAGGAGGAGAAGGAACCCGAGCTGGGATGCTCGGGGGGCGTTGGCAGCAGCTCCCCCCAGGGCAAGGCGCAGCCTGCGAGCAAGGCACCGTAGCAGGTGGGACGTGGGCGCGACGCGTTCCCAGGTTGTGGCGCTAAGGACGACGATCGCCGGCCGTAGCGCCCCCGCGGCCACTTCGAGGGTGTCTACGGGAGTGTCAGCACCCAAGTAGGCGATCCGCCATCCGTGGCCTCGCAGCGCGATCCCGAACGCGAGAAGCCCGAGGTCGTGCTGCTCGCCGGGAGGACAGGCAAGTAGAGCGACGGGACCGGCGCCCCGTCCCCACCCGCGGGCGAGGCCGAGAAGGCGCCCACGAATCAAATTCGAGGCGAAGTGCTCCTGAGCGACGGAGATCTCGCCGCCCTCCCAGCGCTCGCCGAGCTCGCGGAGCAAGGGAAGCACGACCTCGCTCAGAACCAGGTCTACGGTAGCCACGGCCAGGATCCGATCGAGGATCGCCTGCGCCGAAGGCTCGTCGAGCCTCTCCAGGGCTTCGGCAAGCTCCCGGCGGCAGGCATCGGGGGCGAAGGGATGGCGCGCGGGCTCCTGGCCCGCCGGCGCGAGAACGAGGGCGGCCGCCTGGGCTGCCGCGAGGCCGCGGTCCATATGCCGGCGCATCGCGAGCACGCGCTCCAGGTCCTCGAGGCTGTAGAGGCGCAGGCCGCCGGCGCTCCGCGTTGGTCGGAGTACCCCGTACCGCCGCTCCCACGCGCGTAGCAGCTCAGGACTGACCCCGGAGCGACGGCTCAGCTCTCCGATCCGTAACAGGCCCGTCTGAATGCTCTTTGTCTCTGTACGAGATATGGACAGTATCTTGACAACACTTGGGAGCTGCACTAGGGTAGCAACATGAACAGGAACTATACAGGAGATGGACAGCAATGAGCGTTCTCAACGTGCCGGCTGGAGCCCTGCTCGTCATCGGAGGGCTGAACTGGGGGCTCGTAGCGATCGCTAAGGTGGACCTGGTCGCGGAGCTCGTCGGCCTCGGCTTCGGCGAGACGAACGCGGCGAGTCGCGTTGTGTGTGGACTGGTCGGGCTGGCTGCGATCTATGCCATCGGCGCGGTCGCGAGCGCACGTCGGCGGGTCCTGAGCGCGCCCGAGAGCTCCCACTGACGAACGTCGTCGGAGAAGGGAGATAGAGGAATGATCCGCTCGATCGCCGTCGTGCTCGCAGCCGCGATGGCGGTTGCCGCTTTCGTCGCCGGAGGGGCTGTCAGCGCGACTCGGGAGAAGAATCTCGTGGCGACCGCTGCAGCCGCCGGCCGTTTCCAGACCCTGGTGACGCTGCTTCGCAAGGCGGGCCTGGCTAGGACGCTTGCCCGGACGGGGCCATACACCGTGTTCGCTCCCACCGACGCCGCGTTCGCCAAGGTTCCGAAGGGGACCTTGGACGGGCTGCTCGCGGACAAAGCAAAGCTGCGGGCAGCGCTCCTCTACCACGTCGTCCGTGGGCGGGTGACCGCCGCCAAGGTGGCCGAGCTTTCCTCCGCCCGCACCCTGAGCGGAAAAGAGCTCTGGATCCGCGTCTCGGGGGGTCGGGTGCTCGTGAACGGAGCCGGGGTTACGCAGGCAGACATCAGGGCCTCCAACGGGGTTATGCACGTCGTCGACCGCGTCCTCGTTCCGCCCCGCTAGAGGGAGCCGCCGCCGGATCCTCCGGCGGCGGCTCCCTCTCCTGCCAGGGTGGCGAGGAACGAGGTAGATGAGAGCAGGGTGACGGTCAAGGCAGGAAACGCCTTCGCGCTGGCGGCGGGTCGGGGCCGAAAGTGGGCTGTCCTCGCCGCCTGGGTGGCGCTCGTCGCCGCCACTGCTCCCCTCGCTGCGCGCTTCGAGAGCGGACAGGTCAACGATCCCGCCACCTTCCTCCCTGCCGGCGCCGAGTCTCTCGAGGCTTTGGAGCTGGGACGACAGTTCGCGTCGGGTCGGGTGACGCGGGCGATCGTCGTCTTCCGGCGCGAGACCGGCCTGACGCAGGGCGACCGGCGGGCGATCGCTGACCGGCTGGCGACGCTGCCGCGGGAGGTGGAGGCGCTCGAGGGCCTGCCCTCGCCCCTCCGCGAGGCGCGCGACGGGAAGGCTGCGCTCGTGTCGTTGCCCGTGAGCGGCCAGGACATCGACGAGGCCAGGAGGGCGGTGGAGGCGATTCGACAGTCCTTCTCTCGCCTACCCCTGGGGCTCGAGGCCAAGGTGGGAGGGCCGGCCGGGGTCGCTGCCGACGTCAGCGGGGTGTTCGAGGACGTCAACGCCCGCCTGCTCCTAGCCGCGGGGCTCCTGGTGGTCGCGCTCCTCCTGCTCATTTACCGCAGTCCCGTTTTCTGGCTCGTCCCCATGCTCGCCATCCTCGCTGCGGAGGCAACCGTTCGGGCTCTGGGCTCGCTCGCGATCGACGCGGGCGTCAAAGTCAACGGCCAGACTGCCGGCATTCTGCTCGTGCTCGTCTTCGGAGCCGGAACTGACTACGCCCTGCTCTTGGTAGCGCGCTACCGCGAGGAGCTTAAACGCTCTACGGACGTTCACGCGGCGATGCGCAGGGCGCTCATGAGTGCCGGGCCCGCGATCGTGGCATCGGCGGGGACGGTAGTGGCAGGGCTTGCCTGTCTCGGGCTTGCCGACGGAAGGTCGACGGCCGGGATCGGGACCATGGGGGCCCTGGGCGTGGGCGTGGCGGCGATCTCCATTCTCACGCTCTTGCCGGCCTTGCTCCTCGTGTTCGGACGGTGGGTGTTCTGGCCCTTCGTACCCCGAGTCAGCGTTGGGTCCGCGCCCGATCGTGGGCTTTTTCATCTGCTCGGAGACTGGGTCGGGCGCGCGCCCAGGCGGACGTGGCTGGTCGCGACGGGGGCGCTCCTCCTCGGCTGCGCTGGGCTCGTCCGCCTTGACTTCAGCTTGACGCCGCTCGGCAGCTTCCGTGGCGAGCCGGAGGCGGTGGCGGCCCAGCGCCTGATCGCGCGCTCCTTTCCAGCGGGGGAGAACGCGCCACTCTTCGTGATCGTTCGCGATCCCCGGCGCGTCCAGGAGGCGCGCCTCGTGCTCGCGGGCACGCCCGGGGTCGCTTCCCTTGGCCCGACAGAGCTGGGGATGCCCGGCGCGCGCCTCGAGGTCGTGCTCGAGGTGGGACCGTACAGCAAGGAGGCAGAGCGGCTTATCCCGCGCGTGCGCGAGCGGCTCGCCCGGGCGCTGGGGGAGCGCGTAGCGCTCGTCGGGGGTGCGAGCGCCGAGGAGCTCGATACCCGCGCGGCTGCCGCCCGGGACACGCGACTTCTTCCGCCCGTGGTGCTCGCCGTGGTGCTGGCCATCCTGGTGGTGCTGCTGCGCGCGTTGGTGGCTCCCCTGGTGCTGGTCGCCACCGTGGTGCTTAGCTTCCTGGCCGCCCTAGGGGTCAGCGCGGTCGTCTTCGAGGGGATCTTCGGGTTCGAGGGCGTCGACCCTTCGTTCCCCCTCATCGCCTTCATCTTTCTCGTCGCGCTGGGGGTCGACTACAACATCTTCTTGATGGCCCGCGTGCGCGAGGAGGCGAAGCGCGCCGGCACCCGCGCCGGCGTGCTGAGGGGCCTCTCGGCGACCGGGGCGGTGATCACCTCGGCGGGGGTGGTGCTGGCGGGGACGTTCGCGGTACTCGGCGTGCTCCCGTTCGTGCCTCTGACCCAGATCGGCTTCACCGTCGCCTTCGGCGTCCTCCTCGACACGCTGCTCGTGCGCTCGCTCCTCGTTCCCGCGATCGCGCTCGACCTGGACAGGCACACGTGGTGGCCCTCTCGACTCGGCCGCGCCCAGGGAATCTCGGTGCCCAAGGTGTAGCGTGATGACTTCCTGCGGAGGTGAGCCGAAGCGTAGAAGGATCCTAGCCAGCGATCCCAAGGCGCCTCCCCGTCAGGGGCGCCTAGCCGGCGAGTCGCTTCGGCTACTTGAGAAGCAGGCGCTCCAAGCGGCGGTCGGCGGCGGCCAGCCCGGCGAGGGTCATCGCGGCCAGGTAGGCGGCGTGGCCGAGGGCCGAGGCTCCCACGGTGCCTAGAGCGAGCCCGCGCGCCAGCTCGCCCCCGTGGTAGAGGGGGCTCAAGCGGACGAGCCACTGGGCCTCCTCAGGGTACGTGGCGAGGGGGACGAAGGTCGCGGAGAAGAGGAACAGGGGGAGGGTCACCAGCTCGACGAAGGCGAAGTCGGCCCAGGTGCGCATGAACGTGACGGCTACGAGACCGACCGAGGCGAAAGCTGCCCCCACGAGGAGGGCGGCGGGGACGCACAGAGCCCCCCACCACGACCGCACGAGCCCCAGGGCGGCCATGACCACCACGAAGCCGGCCGCGTACACGCCTCCGCGGAGGAGCGCGTAGAGGAGCTCCCCCAGCGCCACGTCGCGGACCCCCAAGGGCGTGGCCAAGATGCCCTGGTAGGTACGACTCCACTTCAGCTTGGCGAAGACGTTGATGGTGGACTCGTAGACCGCCCCGTTCATGGCGGCGGCGGCCAGCATGGCAGGGGCTACGAGCTCCGGGTAGTCGAATGCCCGCCCGGCGTAGCGGACCTCTCCCACCAAGGAGCCCAAGCCGATGCCCAGGCCGAGGAGGTAGAAGACGGGCTCGAACAAGCCGGAGACGACGATGAGCCAGGTGCGTCGACCCACCACCAGGTTCCTGCGCACGAGGCGGAGGGCCAGGGGCCCGTAGAGCGGCACCCACGTCCGGGCCGGGCGGAGGACGACGGTCACCGGAGGAGCTTGCGGCGGAGCGCTCGCACCGCCAGGAGCGCCCCTGCCCCGGCCAGGGCCAGGAGGAAGGCGACGTGGGCGAGGCTAGGGAGAACGTCCGCTCCCCCCGTCGCCAGGTCGCGACAGAGAAAGACCCCGTGCAAGAGGGGGGTGGCCCAGGCTACGGGCTCCAGCCAGTCGGGCAGGCGATCGACGGGGAAGAAGGTGCCGGAGAAGAGGAAGAGGGGGAGGATGAGGAAGCGAAACACCGCCGTGAGCGCCTCGCTCTCCTCGACCCAGGCGGCAAGGGCCGCCATGGGGGCGGCGAACGCAAGACCGGTGACGACGGCGGCCAAGGGAGCGAGGAGGGCAAGCGGCGACAGGAAGGCTCCGGCGGCAGCGGCGACGGCGGCGAAGACGCAGGCGGAGACGAGCATGCGGGCGCCTGCCCAGGCGAGGAGCCCCGCCAGGAGCTGGCCCACCGACACCGGGGTGGCCACCACGGCGTGGTACGTCCTCACCCAGCGAAGCCCTGCCATCACCGGGAAGCTGCCCTCGTTGACGCCGAGCTGCATCGCGGTGGCAGCGAGGAGACCGGGGGCCACGAACTCCAGGTACGAGAGGCCGCCCAGGGAGGCCTCCCCTCGGTCGACGAGGCGGCCCAGGAGCACCCCCAGCGAGAGGAGGAAGAAGACCGGGTTGAGGAAGGCGGTGGTGACCGTGCCCCACCAGGTTCTCCGGTAGGCGAGGGCGTACCAGCGGAAGACAGCTGCGCTTCCGGCCAGGGCTCGCCCCATCAGTCGATCAAGGTGCGGCCGGTGAGGGTGAGGAAGACGTCCTCCAGGGTGCTCCGGCGCACGAGGACGCTCTCCGGTCGAACCCCGCGCGCGTGTACCGCCTCCAGCGTGGCATCGCCGTCGTCGGTGCCGATGAGGATGCGGTCAGCCAGGACCTCCAAGCGCTTGCCGACCCCCTGGAGGCGCTCAGGAATGCCGTCCTCCGCTTCCGCCGGGAAGCGGAGCTCCACCACCTCCCGCTCCACGTAGCGGCGGATCAGCTCCCGCGGCGACCCCTCGGCTACGATCCGCCCCCGGTCCATAACCACTAGGCGGTCGCACAGCTGCTCGGCCTCGTCCATGTAGTGGGTGGTGAGGACCAGGGTGACGCCCTCCTGCTTGAGGCGGTAGAGGCGATCCCAGAGGGCATGACGGGCCTGGGGATCGAGCCCCGTCGTGGGCTCGTCCAGGAGCATGAGCTGGGGGCTGTTGACGAGAGCGCGGGCGATGACAAGTCGCCGCTTCATGCCTCCGGACAGGGTCTCCACGCGGGCGTCCCTGCGCTCCGCGAGCTGGACGAAGTCGAGCAAGGCCAGCGCCCGCTGCCGCGCCTGCCGCCTGGGGATGCCGAAGTAGCCGCCGTACACGACCAGGTTCTCGAGCACGGTCAGCTCCTGGTCGAGGTTGTCCTCCTGGGGTACCACGCCCAGCCGCTGCCTGATCTCGGGGCCGTGCAGGTCCGGGTCGAGCCCGAGCACGGTCAGGTCACCGCCGCTCCTGGGCGACACCGCCCCGATCATGCGCATGGTGGAGGTCTTGCCGGCCCCGTTGGGCCCCAGGAAGCCGAACGTCTCCCCGGGGGCGACGGCGAAGTCGATCCCGTCCACGGCTACGAGGTCGCCGAAGCGCTTGGTCAAGCCGGAAGCCAGGACGAGGGGCGAGGGATCGGTCACCGCCGGGCAGGCTACCCGACCGTTCCGGCGTGGGCTTGCCTTTGTCCCTAGCCCCTTGACGAGGCGGGCGAGCCGCGCGAGAGGCTGTCTGCCACGTCCCGTAGGTCCTCGGATCCGCGGGACTGGGCGCCTGCAGGGGCGAAGGCCGGGGCCCAGGGGCAGGCGACGAGCTCGAGGGAGCAGGGACCCTGTCCGGGGCTGGGGCGCAGGGCCCGCACCTCCAGGGCTCCCCCGAGCTCGAGCAGAGCGCCCCGAATGATCCCCCGGTGGACGCCGCAGACGACCCGACGGTGCGTAGCCGCCACCTCCCGGAAGGGGCACGCTCGCAGGAGGATCCTGACCGGGCCGGAGCCGCCGTCGACCCGCTGGGGCTGGAAGCCCGCGCCGCCGAGGAGGGCGGCCAGCTCCTGCGCCGACTCCTCGGCCGAGAGCGCAGGCGCGAGGGGCGGGCGGGCGACGAGGTAGCGGCCCCAAGCCTCGGCGACGTGGTCGAGCCGCTCGTGGCCGTGGTCGGCGAGGCAGCTGGCCAAGATCTGGGCGAGGAGGCGGTAGCCCTGGAGGCGAGGGCGGGGAAAGGAGGCGGGGATGGCGCTGGGCCCGCTCGCTCCGGCTGGGCCCAGGAGGCCCAGGCGTCGAGCGACGGCGATGGCCTCGAGCTGGGAGTGGCACCCGAGCTTGCGCAGGGCGGTTCGGATGTAGCTGCGTACGGTGGCCTCGGTAAGCCCTAGACGGGCGGCGACGCCTCTCGCCTTGACGCCCTGGTCGAGGAGGGCCAGGACCTCGGTCTCGCGACGGCTGAGGACCCGTTGCCGCACGCTGGCACCCTGCCCGGAGGAGGGGGTGAGGGCATCGGCCGCTCCCCCGATCGAGCCTCAGTAGAAACTACCGATGTCTGTCACGTTCGATGGCGTACGTGGCTCTACTGCCCGCAACTTGACGTAACGAAGTTCGTCACGCCGACTCCCCTCCGCCCTTGTCAAAGTGGGGCCATGACCCGCCCAGACGAGCACGGACGAGGCCTCACTCGCGGCCAGCTCGTGAGCCGGGGCGCCGGCCTCGCTGCCGGGCTGGCGGCGGCCGACCTCCTGTTCCCTGCCCGCTACCTGCGGGCGGCCGGCGAGGCTGGCAGGCCAAGGCCGGTGGGCATCGCCAACCCGCTGCTCGTCATGCCTGACCGAGGCTGGGAGAAGGTGTACCGCGACCAGCTGGCCGAGGACGGCTCCTTCGTCTTCACCTGCGCGCCCAACGACACCCACAACTGCCTCCTGCGGGCCTCGGTGAAGAACGGCGTCGTGGTGCGGGTGGGGGCGACCTACGGCTACGGCAAGGCCAAGGATCTCCTTGGGAACCGGGCCTCCCACCGCTGGGACCCCCGCGTGTGCCAGAAGGGCCTCGTGCTCCCCCGGCGCCAGTACGGCGACAGGCGGGTGAAGGGGCCCATGGTGCGGCTAGGGTTCAAGCGCTGGGTGGACGCCGGCTTTCCCCGCCGGGCAGACGGGTCGCCGCTCATGGATACCAGCCTGCGCGGTCGCGACCGGTGGCTTCGGATCTCCTGGCAGGAGGCGTTCCGCATCGCTGCCCGCACGATCGAGAACATCGCCCGCACCTACACGGGAGAGGAGGGAAGGCAGCGGCTCCTCGCCCAGGGATACGACCCCGACATGGTGGCCGCTACCAAGGGCGCCGGAACCCAGGTGATCAAGCTGCGGGGCGGCATGCCGCTGCTCGGGGTGGGGCGGGTGTTCGGTTTCTACCGCTTCGCCAACATGCTGGCTCTGCTGGACGAGAAGCTGCGCCCTGCCGTCCCCCGCGACCAACTCCTCGGTAGCCGAGCCTTCGACAACTACGCCTGGCACACCGACCTTCCTCCCGGCCACCCCATGGTCAGCGGCAGCCAGACGGTGGACGTCGACCTCTTCACTACCGAGTACGCCGACCTCATCGTCGTCATCGGCATGAACTGGATCTGCACCAAGATGCCGGACAGCCACTGGCTCACCGAGGCTCGCCTCAAGGGAAAGCGGGTGGTGGTGATCAGCGCCGACTACCAGCCCACGGCCAACAAGGCCGACGAGGTAATCATCCTCCGCCCGGGAACCGACGCTGCCCTCATGCTAGGCGTGGCCCGGGAGATCATCGCCGCTCAGCTCTACGACCGGGAGGCGGTCGTCCAGCGCACCGACCTTCCCCTGCTCGTGCGCATGGACACGGGCGACCTGCTCGATGCCCGCGACCTCATCCCCAACTACACCCTCGCTCCCCTCTCCAACTACGTGCGCGTGGTGCCTGGGGCCGAGCTGCGGGCGGTGCCGCCCCCTCCCCCGTACACCGTGGGCGCCCAGATCCTGCCCCAGGAGCTGCGCGAGCAGTGGGGCGACTTCGTCGTGTGGGACAGGAAGGACGACCGGCCCGTCGTCGTCACCCGCGACCAGGTGGGCAGCCGCTTCGGGGTCGATGCCGCCCTCGAGGGGGAGTTTCGCGTCCGTCTTGCCGACGGAACGACGATCACGGCCCGGCCGGTCTTCGACCTCCTCAAGCAGTACTTGGACGACACCTTCGACCTGGAGACGACCGCCGACATCACCGGCGTCCCCAAGGAGGCGATCGTCAGGCTGGCTCGACAGATCGCTCAGCACAAGCGGCGGACGCTGCTCGCCGCCGGCATGGGCCCCAACCACTACTTCAACGGGGACATCTTCGGCCGCGCCCAGTTCCTCGTCGCCGCCCTCACCGACAACGTCGGCCACCTGGGGGGCAACGTCTCGAGCTACGCCGGCAACTACCGAGGCTCCCTGTTCCAGGCCGTGCCCCAGTGGATCACCGAGGATCCCTTCCAGATCGAGCTCGACTTCACCAAGCCAGCCAAGATCAAGCGCTTCTACGTGCCCGAGTCGGCCCACTACTGGAACTACGGCGATCGCCCGCTGAGGGTGGGAAGCCGCCTGGTCACGGGCAAGACCCACATGCCCACTCCCACCAAGATGATCTGGTTCGGGAACTCCAACTCCCTCCTCGGCAACGCCAAGTGGAGCTACGACGTCCTCCGCAACACCCTCCCCAAGCAGGAGGCCGTGTTCTGCAACGAGTGGTGGTGGACGGCCTCCTGCGAGAACGCCGACCTCGTCTTCGCCGTCGACTCCTGGCTGGAGACGAAGCTGCCCGACATGACCGCGAGCTGCACCAACCCCTTCCTGCTCGCCTTCCCGCCCACCCCGCTACCCCGTCTCCACGACACCGTCTCCGACTACGAGGTCCTGGCCGGGGTGGCCAAGGCTCTCGGCGACCTCCTCGGCGATCGGCGCTTCTCCGACTACTGGAAGGCGATCCTCGAGGACAAGGACCCCCGCCCCTACCTGCAGCGCGTCCTCTCCGGCTCCAACGCCACCAGGGGCATTCGCTTCTCCGAGCTGGAGGAGTCGTGCAAGCGGGGGATCCCCATGCTCATGGGCAACCGCACCTATCCCCGCTCGGGGGGCTGGGAGCAGCGCCAGGAAGACAAGCCCTGGTACACCCGGACGGGCCGGCTGGAGCTCTTCCGGCCGGAGCCCGAGTTCCGGGCTTCAGGCGAGGTCCTCCCCGTGTACCGAGAGCCGATCGACGCTACCAAGTACGAGGGGAACGTCATCGTGGCCAACAAGCCGCACCCCTTGATCAGGCCGCTGCGCCCGGAGGACATCGGGATCTCTCCCGACCGCCTGGACGTGGAGACGCGCCAGTTCCGCAACGTCGTTCGCTCCTGGCAGGAGCTGAAGCGGCTTCCGCATCCCCTCACGCGGCGCGATCCCCGCTACCGGTTCGTCTTCCAGACGCCCAAGTACCGCTGGGGAGCGCACACGACGGCGGTCGACAGCGACTGGATGGCCATGCTGTTCGGCCCCTTCGGAGACATCTTCCGCGAGGACTGGCGGGCCCCCTGGGCGGGAGAGGCCTACGCCGAGATCAACCCCAAGGACGCCGACAGCCTGGGCATCGCCGACGGCGACTACATCTGGATCGACGCCGATCCCGACGATCGCCCCTACCGGGGAGCGAGGCCGGGCGACGACTTCATGGCGGTAGCCCGGGTCATCCTGCGGGCCAGGGTGACGACGGCCATGCAGCCGGGCGTCATTCGCACCTGGTTCAACATGTACGCCGCCTCCCCCCAGACCGTGCTCGCCAAGGAGAGCGATCCGGCGGGCCCGGCCCGAAACCCCGAGACCGGCTACGTGGCCCTCTTCCGGCAGGGAAGCCACCAGTCGGCGACCAGAGCCTGGCTTCGGCCCACCCAGATGACGGACACCTTGCCCCGCAAGAACTACTTCGGCCACCAGATCGGCACCGGCTTCGAGGCCGACGTGCACTCGCCCTCGGGAGCTCCCAAGGAGTCGTTCGTGCGGGTGACGAAGGCCGAGCCCGGCTCCCCCTTCGGCCGTACCTGGCGCCCCTTCCGTCTCGGCTTGCGGCCGCAGCGTCCCTCCCGCCGGCTCCTCCGCTACGTGGCCGGCGGCTACGTGACGAGGAGGGGGTAGCCGTGGCCACGGTCTACAACTGGCAGCTCGGGCGCTCCATGGAGTACCCCTACCGAGCGCGCCGGCCCAAGCGCCAGTTCACCATGATCATGGACACCAACAAGTGCATCGCCTGCCAGAGCTGCACCATCGCCTGCAAGGCCACCTGGACCTGGGGCGTGGGCCAGGAGCACATGCTCTGGAACAACGTGGAGACGAAGCCCTACGGCTCCTACCCCCTTGCCTGGGACCTCAAGATCCTCGACCGCCTGGGCCCTCAGCCCTGGCGGGGCAAGCGCTACGCCGGCAAGACCGTGTTCGAGAAGGCGCCGGAGGGGGAGCGCGTGCTCGGCTGGCAGCCGGAGGAGCTCGACTGGACCCATCCCAACATCGGCGAGGACGAGCCCACCGCCAAGGGGGAGCCGCGCTACCTCCCCGGCCGGCCCCACTCCATGATGTGGATGTTCTACCTGCAGCGCATCTGCAACCACTGCACGTACCCGGCCTGCGTGGCCGCCTGCCCTCGGCAGGCGATCTACAAGCGACCGGAGGACGGCGTCGTCCTCATCGACCAGTCCCGGTGCCGCGGCTACCAGGAGTGCGTGCGGGCCTGCCCCTACAAGAAGAGCATGTTCAACGCCGCCACCCGGGTGAGCGAGAAGTGCATCGCCTGCTACCCCAAGCTGGAGCAGGGGCTCCAGACCCAGTGCACGACCCAGTGTATTGGCAAGCTGCGGCTGACCAACTACCTGTCGCCGCCGGGCAAGGCCGATCCTCGTAAGCCGGCCGACTTCCTGGTGCACATCCGCAAGGTCGCGCTGCCCCTCTACCCCCAGCTCGGCCTGGAGCCCAACGTCTACTACATCCCTCCCGTGCACGTGCCCGAGGAGTTCTCGATCCAGCTCTTCGGGCCCGGCGTTCCTCAGGCCATCAAGACCTACCTGGACGCCAAGAACGACCCCGAGCTCCTCGGCTGCCTGCTTCTGTTCGGGGCCACCGAGCGGATCATCCACACCTTCGCCGTCAAGGACGATCGGGCCTACGGCTACGACGCCAAGGGAAGAACCATCGTCAGCGTGCCCCTGACCGAGCCACCGGTGGTTCGCCCCTTCGCGTTCTCCACCGAGGCAGACGGCCGCCTGGTCACGGGGTACCGCCACAACACCTGAGGAGAGGGCTATGGCAGGGAGCCTGAACAGGAAGGAGCTTCTCGCCGGGGCGGCGGGCGTGGCCGTCGCCCTCGAGGCCCTGGCGGCGGACGAGGCGGAAGCGGCGGCGCCTCTGCAGGCGCGCTTCCATCCCGGCCGCCTGCCCCTCGATCGCCCCTCCCACCCTGCCTGGCGCAAGGCCGCTCCTCTTCGCGTCCAGCTCTTCCCCCAGCAGATGGTGCTCCCCTACCTGAAGGCGGCCGGCGTCCGCAGCCTGACCGTGAGGGCCCTCTACAGCCGGGCCGAGCTTGGCTTCCTGCTCGAGTGGAGGGACACGTACCCAAACCACGAGGACACGCTGGCCCGCTTCCACGACGCGGCGGCGATCCAGCTTCCCTGTAGAGCAGGCAAGGAGCCTCCCCCCTTCACCATGGGCGGTCGGGGCCGACCGGTCCACATCTTCCAGTGGCGGGCGAGCTGGCAAGCGGATATCGAGCGGGGAGGAGGCTATACCGAGCGCGTCGCTGCCAGCCGACCCCGGATCGTCCGCGACATCGCCCCCCAAAGCTTGCTTCCGCCCAGGGTGGCCCACCTGTGGACGCCGGCCCTGGCGGTGGCCAACCCGGTGGCGGCGGCTCGGCCCCGGACGGCCGTGGACGAGATCCTGGCCGAGGGGTACGGGACGGCCACCTCGGTCGATCCCTCCCGCGGCCGGGGCTTCGGAGCGCACGTGGACAGGCGCTGGCGGGTGGCGATCGGGCTTCCCCTCGCCCGCGAGCCGGTGGGCGAGAGGATCGAGCCGGGGTCGACCTGGCCGGTCGCCTTCGCCGTCTGGCTGGGGGGGAGGGACAACCGGGGCGGCCGCAAGCACTGGGCGCCGTGGGTCGACTGTCACCTGGTGCCGGCGTGATCGAGGCCCGAGAGCAGGCCCTGGAGAGCGCCGCCTGGCGGCGGATGCTGTCGCTGGCCCTCGCTCGGCCGACGGGGGAGGCCCTCGCCCGGCTGGAGCGGCTGGCCCAGACCCTGGGGGAGGAAGAGCTGGCGGCGGCGGCGGCGGCTGCCGATCCCCAGGAGGTGGGCGGCGAGTACGAGCGTCTGTTCGGGAGCGACGGGGTCGTGCCGCCCTACGAGGGAGACTACGAGCGCGATCCCTTCCGCCGCACCCGCCTCCTGGCCGACGTAGCGGGGTTCTACCGCGCGTTCGGGGCGGAGGCAGCCGGCCCAGAAGGGGAGCGTCCCGACCACGCCGGCTGCGAGCTCGAGTTCCTCGCCTTCCTTTCCCTCCGCCGAAGCGAATGCCTCGAGGGGAAAGACGCAGCCGGAGCCGCGGTGTGTCGGGAGGCCGAGGAGGCCTTCCTGCGCGACCACCTGGGCCGCTGGCTGCCCAGCTTCCTGGCCGAGCTGGAGGCGGAGGCAGAGGTGCCCCTCTACTGCGCCCTGGCCAAAGCGGGGGCGCGGCTCTGGGCCCGCGAGCTGGCCGAGCGGGGGATCGACCCCCCGCCTGCGCGGAGGTGGACGCGGCCCCGCCGCTCGGCAGTCGAGGAGGACGAGCTCACCTGCGGC
>CAZQRA010000035.1:0-27666 GCA_964595575.1 uncultured Gaiellales bacterium | reverse complement strand
AGTCCTGCGTCTCCCGCTGGTAGACGTACTCGGACACCCCGCCGGAGAAGAGGATCTCCCCCACCTGCTGGTCGCTAAGGGGAGGGGTGATCAGCAGCTCCTCGGCCAGGGGCGAAAGGCCTCGGCGCGCCACAAAGGCGAGAAGGAGCTCGGCCAGGGCTCGGGGGGAGAAGGCCCCTTGGTCGAACACCCGCCCCACGAGCGACCAGCGGCCCTGGAGGGCAGGCGGTCGACCAGCCCGGCGGCGGGCGAACCGGCGGCGCGGCTGCGGCGGCGGCGCTCCGTAGCGGCGTCGGGCGCGAAGGGGCGCCCAGGCGTCGTTCGTCACCTCCCCCGCCCACACCAGGTCCCACAGGGCAGGGAGAGCCTGGTCGGGGGAAAGACCGCTCGCAGCCAGGAGATCGGGCCAGAACTCGGCCGAGCGGGCGAGGGCCCGGCGCAGGCGCTCGTGGGCCTCGCCTTGCGGAGCCGAGGCCGCCGCCGGGCGCCCGAGGAGGGGGGCGTCCTCGCGGAAGTAGATGGCCACCCGGTCGGCACCGGCCCCCACCCACACCACCTCTCCCGTGGCGCAGAGCTGGTCGAGCTGCTCAGGTCGGTAGCCCGGGACCCGCCGAGGCAGGACCTCCTCCTCCCACAGGCCAACCGGCAGCGCCAGGCCCTGGAGGGGGACGAGGGCCTCCCGCAGGGTCGCCTGGCGGTCGATCCCCTGCCAGGCGGGGAGGAAGCGAGCGTAGGCCACCTGCGCAACCGGCTCCACCTCCCGGCGGAGGGCCGCCAACGAGGCCCGCCGCAGGCGCCGCAGCACGTCGGGGTCGCACCACTCCCGCTCCCTGCCCCCTGGGCGCATCGCGCCTCGCACCAGCGCCTCCTCGGCCTCCAGCTCCGCCAGCACCGGCTCGACGTCGACGCCGAGCCGAGCGGTCGCCTCCGCGGTCGTGAACGGCCCCCGGCCCCGCGCGTACCTGCGCACGAGCTGGCGGAGGGCCTCGCCCCGGTCGCGGGGAGCGAGGAAGCTCTCGGGGAGCCCGGGCGGCGGCATGACCCCCAGGGCGTCCCGGTAGAGCCCGGCGTCCTCGGCGGCGATCAAGCGCTCCTCCCCGGCGATGCGCACGAGGACGGCGCGCCGCTCAACCAAGAGCGGCTGGGCGAGTTCTGGATCGTATTCTCCGATGCGCAAATCTCCCCGAAGAAGAAGCAAATGATGCAAATCATCTGGAGTGCATGGAGATCCGCGCAACTGACGCTCGACCTCCGCCACCGCCCCCGGGTCGAGGAGCTCCCGCAGCTCCTCGACTCCGAGGAGCTCCCGGAGGAGCTCGCGGTCGAGGGAAAGAGCCTGGGCCCGCCGCTCGGCAGGAGGCGTATCGTCCTCGTACATGTAGGTGGCCACGTAGTCGAAGAGGAGCGAGGCAGCGAAGGGGGAGGCAGACTGGGTCTCCACCTCGACCAGGTCGACCTGGCGGGCGGCGACCGCCGCCAGCAGGCGGCGCAGCGCCGGCAGGTCGAACACGTCCTGCAGGCACTCGCGGTAGGTCTCCAGCACGACGGGAAAGGCGGGGTAGCGGCGAGCCACCTGCAGGAGGGCCTGGGCCTTCAACCGTTGCTGCCACAGCGGCGTTCTCCGGCCGGGCCGGCGCCGCGGGAGAAGGAGGGCCCGGGCTGCGTTCTCCCGGAAGCGGGCTCCGAACAGGGCGCTCTGCCCCACCTCTTGGGTCACCAGCTCCTCCACCTCCTCCGGGGTCGGGAAGAGCTCGGCCACGGCCGGCGGAGCGTCGGCGTCGGGCAGGTGGAGGGCGATCCCGTCATCCGACCAGATGGCCTGAACCTCGAGGCCGAGGGCGTCCCGGAGCCGAGCCACCAGGGCCAGCGCCCAAGGAGCGTGGACGCGCCCCCCGAAGGGGGTGAGGACGCACACGCGCCAGTCGCCGATCTCGTCTCGGAACCGCTCCACCACCACCGTGCGGTCGGAGGGGACGGCCCCGGTCGCCTGCTCCTGCTCGCGCAGGAAGGCGAGGAGGTTGCGGGCCGCCCGCCCCTCCAGCCGGTACTCGCCCTGCAGGCGGTCGAGGGCCTCCTCGTCGGGAAGCGAGGCTAGTTCTCGGCAGGTCCGGCCTAGAGCCTCGCCCAGCTCGAGGGGACGTCCTACCCCCTCCCCCTTCCAGAAGGGGACCGCTCCCGGTACCCCGGGGGCGGGGGAGACGAGCACCCGGTCGTGGGTGATGTCCTCGATCCGCCAGCTGGAGGCGCCCAGGAGGAAGGTCTGGCCCACCCTGGCCTCGTACACCATCTCCTCGTCCAGCTCCCCCACCTTGCTCCCCGAGTCGACGAGGTGCACCGCGAAGAGGCCGCGGTCGGGGATGGTGCCCGCGTTCGTCACCGCCAGCCGCCTCGCCCCGGGAAGGCCTCGGATCACTCCTGCCGACCGGTCCCAGGCGATCCGGGGTCGAAGCTCGGCCAGCTCGTGGGAGGGGTAGCGCCCGGCCAGCATGTCGAGCACGTTCTCGAGCTGGGAGCGGGACAGGGAGGCGAAGGGGTAGGCCCGCCGGACGAGGTCGTAGAGCTCGTCCACCGTGATCTCCTCGTCGGCGCAGATGGCCACGATCTGCTGGCTGAGGACGTCGAGGGGGTTCCTGGGGATCCTCGTCTCCTCGATCGCCCCCTCCCGCATGCGCTTGGCCACCACCGCCGCCTCCAGGAGGTCGGCGCGGAACTTAGGGAAGATCCTCCCCTTGGACACCGCTCCCAGGGCGTGGCCTGCCCGTCCCACGCGCTGGAGTCCCCTGGCTACCGACTTGGGCGACTCCACCTGGATCACGAGATCGACCGCGCCCATGTCGATGCCGAGCTCGAGAGAGGAGGTGGCGACCAGGCAGGGAATGGCCCCCCGCTTGAGGAGGTCCTCCACCTCGACCCGCCGCTCGCGGGCCAGGGAGCCGTGGTGGGCGCGGGCGATCTCCCGGCCGGCGAGCTCGTTGAGGCGGAGCGCCAGCCGCTCGGCCAGCCGGCGGTTGTTCACGAACACGATGGTGGAGCGGTGCTCCTCCACCAGGCGCAGGATCTCCGGGTAGATGGAGGGCCAGATGGACTGGGCCCGCGGCTCCTGGCCGGGAGCGAGGTAGGTGCCGTCGGCCATGGCCGGCTGGGGGAAGTCCGCGCGTTCGTCCAGGCGGCGGAGATCCTCGACCGGCACCACCACCTCCAGGTCGAGCTCCTTGACCCGGCCGGCGTCGACGAGCTCGATCGGCCGACCGCCGGAGACGAAGCGACCGATCTCCTCCAGCGGGCGCTGGGTGGCGGAGAGGCCGATGCGCTGGACGGGCCGGCCGACCAGGCGCTCCAGCCGCTCCAGGCTCAAGGCGAGGTGGGCACCGCGCTTGCTGCCGGCCACGGCGTGGACCTCGTCCACGATCACCGTCTCCACCGAGCGCAGCGCCTCCCGAGCCCGGGAGGTGAGGAGGAGGAAGAGCGACTCGGGCGTGGTGATGAGGATGTCGGGGGGCCTGCGCTGCATCGCCCGCCGCTCCCTCTGCTCGGTATCCCCCGTGCGCACGGCCACCTCCAGGGGGGAGCGAAGGCCGGCCAGGGGCCCCCGCAGGTTGCGCTCGACGTCGTAGTTGAGGGCCTTGAGGGGGGAAACGTAGAGGAGGCGGAGCCCGCGGCCGGGCGCGCCGCTCAGGCGATCGATGCCGTAGAGGAAGGCGGCCAGGGTCTTTCCCGAGCCGGTGGGGGCCTGGATGAGGACGTGGCCTCCTTTGGCGATGGCAGGCCAGCCGCGCTCCTGGGCGGGCGTGGGAGCGGCGAAGGCGCTCTCGAACCAGGCTCGGGTCTGGGGGCGAAAGAGGGAAAGCGCGCTCACACGACCACAGTACCGCGCGCCTCCGGCGTCCGGAGCCGGCGGTAGGGTAGAAGCGTGGGCCGGTTGCGACAGGCTCTGCTGGGGCTGGTGGTGGCAGTGGCGGTGGTCGCCTCCCCCGGCCGGGCACTCGACATCGACGAGGAGGTCACCCTTCCCGACGCCGAGGTAGGGAGCCCCTACAGCTTCCAGCTCGAGGCGGAGGAGGGCTGCCTTCCCTACCGCTTCTCCTTCTCGTCCGGGCGTCTACCTCCGGGGATTCGAGTCACGCCCGAGGGCGAGCTGGCGGGCACCCCCACCGAGGCCGGGCTGTTCGAGTTCTACGTCGCGGTAGACGACTCGCCTACCTGCGGCTCGCCCCAATCCCAAGGCAGGTTCACGCTGCGTGTGCTGCCCGATCTTGCCGTGGCCACGAGCGAGCTTCCCCGGGCGCTTCCCGGCTCGCCCTACAGCGTCCGGCTGGAGCCGCTCAACCCAGAGGAGGGATGGCCGCTTCGCTGGTCGCTGACGCGGGGAGCCCTCCCGCCCGGCTTGACCCTGGGCGAGGATGGGACCCTGGCGGGCACGCCCGCGACGCCGGGGCTGTTCGCCTTCGTCGTCAGGGTCGAGGAGCCCTTCCGCCGCTCCGGCGAGCGGGAGCTCCGCCTGGTCGTGGCTTTGCCTCTCACGCTTGCTCCGGTCGATCCTCCCCCCGGCGAGGTCGGCCTCCGCTACCGCCTCCAGCTCTCCGCTCAGGGCGGGGTGGCGCCCCTCTCCTGGTCGCTCGACCAGGGCGCGCTTCCGCCCGGCCTTGCCCTGGACGCTGCCGCCGGCGCCGTCGTCGGCGTTCCCCGGGCGGCGGGCGCGTTCCCCCTCGTCCTGGGAGCAGCCGATGCCGCCGGCGACCGGGTCTCGACATCGGTCCTGCTCCGCGTCGTTCCCAGGCTGGCGATCGCCACCCAGGCGCTCCCCCTCGCCCGGGCCGGACGTCCCTACCGAGCCCGCCTCAGGAGCCGGGGCGGGCTGGGCCCGGTCCGCTGGCGCCTTGTGGGCGGCACCCTGCCGCCAAGCCTCCGCCTCCAGGGGACGGCCGGCCTCATCACCGGCATGCCACGGGCCACCGGAAGGTACCGGCTCACGGTGGAGGCCCGCGATCGCTTGGGCGGGCTCGCGACAAGGACGCTCGTCCTCACCGTCGGCGACTAGCCCATGCGGACCGCGCTCTCGGGGCCGCTGAGGTGAAGGCGCGGCTCGGCCGGCTCGACATCGAGGTGATCGCAAGCTGCAGCAGGCCTAGTAGCTCTCATGCTCGTCTGCTTCTGGGCCCATCCTCCCCCCAGCGCGGGCGCCGGCGCCGCCTCCGCGGCGGCGGCTCTCAGCCGCCTGAGGCCGCGCCCTGCGACAGGAGCTGGTCGAGATCGAGAGTGCGGGGCCGCCCGGGAGCCGTGATGGTGAAGCGCTCGCCGAAGCGGGACACCCTGATATCGAGGTCGGCCTGCACCCGCGAGAAGGAGAGTCCGTCGGGCAGCCCGCTGAGGACGAGCCCCGCAGCGTCGAAGCGTGCACGCACACGCTGGAGGAGCAGGTCGCTCTCTGCGATCCACACGTCGACCCGGGCGCTGCGCAGCGCGGCAAGCACCGGCGACAGGATCCCCTGCGGGCCGACGTCAATGCCCATCCCGCTCGCAGCCGTGCCTAGCGACACCGCCAGGTCGCTGACCACCCGCGCCGGATCGACGCGCCCGCGCAGATGGGTGAGCCGCCTGCCCTGCTCCACCGCCGCCCCGGCCTTCTGCGCTGCCGCCATCCACCGCAGGAACTCGGGCCTTAGCAGGGTGGGCTGGCTGCGCAGGAAGGCGCGCAGCGGGTCGGGAAGCCGGAGCCGGTAGCTCGCTCCCGGGATAGAGAGGTAGACAGCGTCACCGATCCTGGTCAGGGTGAGGGCAACCTGCAGGAACGACACCTGGGCGACGAGCTGTAGCCGCGCCGCGGCGCGTCTCCTCACCACCGGCCCCGCGAGCGAGATATCGACGCGCCTGAGCGGAGGGAGCGAGAGGAGGCTCTCGGCGGGTGTAGGGGTCTGCGCGCGCTTGGCCGGAGTCAGCGTTAGTCGCAGCTTCAGGTCGAGCCAGTACGAGGGAACCTTCACGTTCGCGGCCACCGAGGCGTCGATCAGCTCCGCCGGGGAGGGCGAAGCCGCCGGCGCCGAGCCCGCGGAGGCGCCCGTTGCGGCCACAGCCACTCCGAGCACGGCGATCGCCGCCACCGAGGCCGCGGAGCGTCGGCCCAGGCTGAACCGGAGGTCGCGACTCGCCTGCACGGGTTACGGGCTCGAGCCGGGCGGCACGTAGCCGGGACCGACGGTGGGGGGCTGGTAGCTACCCGAGGAGGGAGGCGTGTAGCCTGGCCCCGTCGCGAGAGCGCCTCCCACGACGACGTAGGCCCCGCAGGCCACGCGCTTCGTGCGCTCTCCCTTGGCGCAGAGCAGGTGCCTGCCCTGAGCGGTGACGGAGACGGTGTCCCGCACCAGCCTGAGCACGCCGCCCCTTGAGGCATTGCCGCCGTTGAGCCAGCCGACCTTGCGATTGCGGGCATAGAAGTCCCAGACGGTGACGTACTCGCCGGGGGCGAAGTAGCCTGCGGCGGCCGCGAAGCTCTCCCCCGCTCGCACGCGCCTCTTCGCCAGCACCATCCTCATGCCGGGCGTGGAGCGCGGCTTCGGCGGACGGATGTCCGGCGGCGGGTTGCCGATGATGATGATGAGGCCGCTCGTGCCCGCTCCCGCCACGCCGGTGATCGCCAGCGAGGCGGCCAGGCCCGCAACTGCAAGTGCGCGTCGCATGGGCAGAGTGCTCGGAGACCGCCGCCACGGGTCCGATCCCCCGTTTCAGGGTTTCTCGCCGCCTTCCCGGCGCGCAGATGCGACGCCCCGCCAACGCGGGGAGCCGTGGCAGGGCGTCATGGAGCCGTCGCTCAGCAGTAGGTGGTCACACGGGTGACGGTACCGCGGGCGAGGAGCTTGCCTCCGCTGCGAACCTCGACCGTGTAGCGGCCGTCCGGGAGAGTCCCGCCGGAACGGGCATTGACGTAGAAGTACGCGGCTCCACGCCGGCCGAGATCCCAAGGGAAGCGGTCGACGAAGACTCGCTGTCCGTTCAGCCACCAGGAGACCGAGCTGAGGCGGCCGGGCGTCATGCCGCTGAAGCGGACGTAGACGTACAGCTCTGCTAGTCTCGCCATCTCGCAGCTCTCGTAGGTGCCTCCAGAGCGGACGAGATCGTCGGGAGGCGTGCGCGGATCGACCTTCTGGCCGGAGAAGCCGATGACCACCAGCTTCGCCACCGGCGCCGGAGCCGCCGCCGTCGCCGCCGGCGCCGCGAGGACCACGCATGCGGCCACGGTGATGAGGCTGGTGCGCATGGCGCTGGTATCGAACGCGCGCCTGGGCCTTCGCTCCCCCGGACGAGGGAGCGCGGCAAGAAGGCTAGGGGGCGCCTCTAGCCGACGCCGGCGAGCAGGAAGGCGCGCTCCTCGCGCAGCATCTCGCGGGCGATGACGAGACGCTGGATCTGGTTCGTCCCCTCGTAGATCTGGGTGATCTTGGCGTCCCGCATCATCCTCTCCACCGGGTACTCCTGCATGTACCCGTAGCCTCCCAACACCTGGACGGCGTCCGTGGTCACAGCCATGGCCGTATCGGTGCAGAAGAGCTTGGCCATGGCCGAGGCCTTGGTCAGCTCCGGGCCGTCCACGCCCTGGTCGATCATGCGGCCCACGGTGTAGAGGAGGCCCCGCGCCGCCTGGCAGCGCGTCTCCATGTCGGCCAGCATGGCCGCCACCAGCTGGTGCTCGGCGATAGGCTTGCCGAACGCCTCCCGGGTCTTGGCGTACTCGAGGGCGTAGTCGGTCGCCCCTTGAGCGATGCCCAGAGCCTGGGCAGCGACCCCGGGCCGGGAGCGATCGAGGATGCGCATGGCCAGCTTGAACCCTTCTCCCTCCTCGCCCAGCAAGTTCCCCGCCGGCACCCGACAGTCGCTGAGGAAGATCTCGCCCGTGGTCGAGCCCTTGATGCCCATCTTGGGCTCGATCCTCCCCACCTCGAACCCTGGCGCGTCCGCCTCGACCAGGAAGGCGGAGATGCCGGCGTGGCCCGCCTCGGGGTCGGTCTTGGCGAAGACCGTGTACAGGTGGGCGACGCCGGCGTTGGTGATGAAGCGCTTGGAGCCGCTCAAGACGTACTCGTCTCCCTGTCGGCGGGCGGTGGTGCGCATGGCGGCCGCGTCGGAGCCGGATCCGGGCTCGGTGAGGGCGTAGGCGCCGAGCCACTCCCCGCTTGCCAGCCTAGGCAGGTAGCGCCGCCTCTGCTCCTCCGTCCCTGCCAGCTTGAGGCCGAGAGCGCCCAGCTCCTGGACCGCCAAGATGAGCCCGCTCGTGGCGCAGGCCTTGGAGATCTCCTCCACGGCCACGAGCAGCATCAGCGCCCCCGTCCCCGTCCCCCCGTACTCCTCGGGGACGCACAAGCCGAAGACGTCGTGCTCCCGGAAGGCCTCGACCACGTCCCAGGGAAACTCGGCCCGCTTGTCGATCTCGGCCGCCCGAGGAGCGATCCGCTCCCTCGTCAGCTCGCGGACGAGGTCGCGCAGCTCCCGCTCCTCCGGGCTCAGAAGGTCGTAGGCCACGGCCGCAGTCTAGTCTCCGTCGCCGTGGATGCCGCCGGCGTGGATCGTCCGCCCCCCGGAAGGCAGGGGGGAAGCCTCGGCCCGGCGCTCGAGCGTCGGCGCCTGCCGCCGCCCCCGTTCGCCCGCGCGCAGGCATCCCTGGGCAAGGATGTGAGCGCGTGATCCTCGAGAACGGCGTCATCCGCACCATGGAGCCCTCCCTCCCCCTGGCCCGGGGGCTTGCCATCGCCGGCGAGCGCATCGCGGGCGGAGTAGGGCCGCACGAGGCAGCGCTCCCCTCCCCCGAGGTGGTGAACCTCGGCGGCCGCTGCGTCCTTCCCGGCTTTGCCGACGCCCACGTCCACTTCCTCCAGTGGGCCTTGGTCCAGCGCCAGGTGCGACTTGAGGGGACGCAGAGCCTCCAGGAGGCGGTTGCCCGGGTGGCGGAGGCGGCGCGAGCAGCCCCTCCTGACCGCTGGGTGCGGGGACGAGGCTGGCGCGCAGGGGACTGGAGGCCCCCGGTCGAGCCCACCAAGGAGGCGCTGGACGCCGCCTGCGGCGCCAGGCCCGTCGCCCTCATGGCCCACGACGGCCACTCGCTGTGGGTGAGCTCGGCCGCGCTCGCCGTTGCCCAAGGGGACCTCGACTGCCCAGGGGGCCTGGTAGAGCGAGACGAGCGAGGGGAGCCGACCGGCATCCTGCGCGAGCAGGCGGCCTGGCGCTTCTGGCAGCGCCACGTCCTAGCCTCGGTCAGCGAGCAGGAGTGGGAGGAGGCCCTCCGGGCCGCCCTCAAGGTGGCCGCCGCCCGCGGCCTCACCGCCATCCACGATAAGGACGGCTCCCTGGGAGCCTTGGCCCGCTTCCAGCGCCTCCACGAGCAGGGAGCCCTCACCCTGCGGGTGTGGCAGTCCCTTCCCCACGAGCAGCTCGACTCCATCGCCCGCCTCGGCCTGCGCCCCGGCCTGGGCGACGGGCACCTCCGCCTGGGCTACCTCAAGGTGTTCATGGACGGAACGCTCGGTTCCGGGACCGCCCGCATGCTCGACGGCTCCGGCGTGGAGATCACGAGCCGGGCGGAGCTGGAGGAGATCGTGCGGAGGGCAGCGTCCGTCGGCTGGCCGGTGGCGGTACACGCCATCGGCGACCAGGCCAACCGCGACGCCCTCGACGCCTTCGAGCGGACGCAGGAGGCCTGGCGGCCCCAGGGGCTGCGCCAGCGGATCGAGCACGCCCAGTGCTTGGCCCCGGAGGACATTCCCCGCTTCGCCGCCCTGGGTATCGCCGCCTCCGTCCAGTTCAGCCACGCCCCCTCCGACCAGGACCTGGCCGAGCGACTCTGGGCCGGTCGCCTGGAGGGAGCGTACGCCTACCGGGCGCTGGTCGAGTCAGGAGCCCTCGTCGCCAACGGCTCCGACGCTCCCGTCGAGGAGCTCGACCCCCTGGCCGGGCTGCGGGCGGCCGTGCTGCGTACCCTGGACGAGCGACCGCCCTGGCGCCCGGAGCAGGCCCTCACCGTCGAGCAGGCGCTCTATGCCGCCACCGTCGCCCCTGCCTGGCTCAGCGGGGACGAGCGCAGGCGGGGAAAGCTCCTTCCCGGCTACCTGGCCGACCTGGTCGTGCTCGACCGCGACCCCCTGTCCTGCCCCCTCGAGGAGCTGGCGGAGATCGAGGTGGTGGCCACCATGGTCGGCGGCCGCTGGGTCTTCAACCCCCCTCCCTGGGACTGACCACGATCAGAGCCGAAGGGCCCGCGGGCCGGCCGGCCGAGCAGGCAGGGGGGAGCCGGTGACGATGGCCCGGGGAACGCCGTAGGTGAGCCAGTCGGCGAGCTGGGGGTCTCCCACCGCTTGGGCGCACTCCCCCAGGCCGCCGGCGCGGAGCCCGGGCCGGTGGGCGTCGCTGGCCACCATGTGGGCGAGGCCCAGCCGAAGGAGGGCGAGGCCGGCCTGTCGGGGGCCGCGACCCAGCTTCCCCTCCAGCGAGGCTGCGGTCAGCTGCACCAGGGCTCCCGCGGCGACCACCGGGCGCAGGAGGCCGGGGTCGTCCTGGACGACGGGGTTTCGCTCGGGGTGGGCCAGCACCGGGGTGATCCCCTGCCCGAGCAGGCGGGAGACGGCCTCGGGCAGGGCGAGCGGCCACCCGGCGTAGGGGAACTCGAGCAGCAGGTAGGCGGGGTTCCCAGCCAGGCCGAACCGGCGAAGCTCGTCGGCCTGGAGCTGGTCGAGCCGGTCGAGCGCGATCTCCCCGCCGCCGCGGAGGCGGAGGTCGATGCGCTCTCGCTCCAGGGCCAGCCGCAGCTGAACCACGAGCTCCTCCATGGTCTCGGCCGGGGTGGGGTAGTCGTCGCGCACGTGAGGAGTCGCGGCGGCCAGGAGCACGCCCTGGTCGGCCAGGGCGCGAGCCAGCTCCAGGCTCTCCTCCCAGGTGCCGGCGCCGTCGTCGACCCCGGGGAGGATGTGGGTGTGGAGGTCGATCATGGCCATGAGGGGTCAACCGTACCGTCTACAATCGAGGTGACGATGCGCACCATGAAGGAGGTGCACGACGAGACCTGCGCCGTCGCCTGTAGCGCAGAGATCATCGGCGCCAAGTGGACGGCCTTGATCGTGCACGACCTCTCCGAGGGACCGCGCCGGTTCTCCGAGATCGAGCACGCGTGCCCGGGGATCAGTCCCCGCACCCTGGCCGAGCGGCTCCGCAGCCTCGAGCACGAGGGCCTGGTCGTGCGCCGAAGCTACGCCGAGGCCCCGCCCCGGGTCGAGTACGAGCTCACCGCCAAGGGCCAGGCGCTCCTGCCCATCATCAACGAGATGCGTCGGTTCGGGCACGCCTGGCTCGTGCCCGAGCACGACCACTCGCCGGACGAGCCCTCCTCCAGCTGAGCTAGGAGCGGAGGGCTCCCCAGGCCCGCAACACCCGCCGGGCGGCCTCCGCCCCCAAGACCAGGTGGGAGAGGGGAAGGCGCTCGTTGGGGGCGTGGGCGTTGCAGTCGGGCAGGGCAAAGCCGGTGAGCACGGTGGGGATGCCCCGGCGGGCCAGGGCCGCCATCACCGGCAGCGATCCGCCCACCCGCGCCAACGCCGGCTCCACCCCCACCGCCTCCGCGACGGCCTCTCGCGCCAGCCTGATCGCCGGGCTACCGGGGTCGATCAGGGCCGGCTCGGCGCTGGAGAGGAGGGTCGTCTCCACCTCCGCCCCGGGGGGAGCCGCCTCCCGGAGGAGCCGCTCGAGGACCGCCCCGATCTCGCCCGGGCGCTGGCCGGGAGCGAGGCGCAGGGAGAGGTTGGCCTCGGCCTCGACCGGGATCACGGTCTTAATCAGGCGCGGCGAGCCACCGGCCAAGCCGTGCACGTCCAGCGACGGCTCGGCGGTGGTGCGGAGGTAGAACTCCTCCGCCGCCCGCTCGTCGGCCGGGCGGGCGCCCTCGGCCGCCAGCGCCTCCTCTCCCGAGGGGAGGGACCGCCAGGCGGCGATCTCCTCGGCCCCCGGGGGGACGAGGCCTTCCCGCAGCGGCTGGGGCAGACGTCCGTCGGCGGGAAGGAGGGCTGCCAGCGTCCGTACCAGGGCGTGGGCGGCGTTGAGGGCGGCTCCCCCATACATCCCCGAGTGCAGGTCGCGCCGGCCGGTGCGGACGCGCAGGTGGAAGTAGACAAGACCCCGAGTGGCGACGTCGAACACGGGGAGATCGGGGCGGGCCATGATCCCGTCGTAGACGAGGGCGGCGTCCGCTCCCCGCGGGTCGGCGGCGAGGAAGTCCACGATCGAGTGGCCGCCGATCTCCTCCTCGCCGTCGCAGGCCACGCGCACGTTCACCGGAAGCTCACCGGCGGCGGCCAAGTCGGCGGCAGCCCTGAGGAGGAGGTAGAGCTGGCCCTTGTCGTCTGCGACCCCCCGGGCGTAGAGGTAGCCGTCCCTGACCGTGGGCTCGAACGGGGGCGTCTGCCAGCGGTCGAGCGGATCGGGGGGCTGGACGTCCACGTGGCCGTAGAGGAGGACGGTGGGGGCGAGGTCGGCCTGGGTCGAGGCGGGGATCTCGCCCACGACCAGGGGCCTTCCCTGCCGCTCCTCGAGCTCTGCCCTGCCGCCGGCCGCGACCACGAAGTCCCTCACCCACTCCGCCGCTCGACGGACGTCGGCGGCGTGGGCGGGGTCGGCGCTGATCGAGGGGATGCGGAGGAATGCCTCCAGCTCCTTCAGCCACAGGGCGAGGTCGGCGTCGGCAGCGCTCACGGCCGGGCCAAGCCTAGCGCCTCGGCTTCTGTCCTACGCCCCGGAGCTGCTCGAGGAACCGACGCGCCTCGCGAGCCAGGAAGGACCTCGGCTCGGCCGCCTGAGCCAGGCGGAGCTGGCGCCGCGCCTCGTCTACCTGCCCCAGCCAGAGGAGAAGCAGCCCCAGGTGGAAGCGCACCGTCGCCGCCCTGGGGAAGGCTCGGCTGAGGGACCCCAAGCGGGCGAAGGCCCGCTCCGGTCGATCCTTGTCGAACAGGGCTACGGCGGCGGCGGTCTGGGCCTCCGCGTCCTCGGGGGCGAGGGCGGCTGCAGCCTCGAGCTCCCGCCGGGCGGAGAGGGGACGGCCCAAGCGCTGGAGGGCGACCCCGTAGAGGATCTTGTCCCGCGCCCCCCCGTCCCGGGCACGGCGGGCGAGGAGGCGAAGCTGCTCCGGCGGGGACAGGCTCGCGAGCTCGGGGGGAGACGGGAAGCTGGGGATGAACCGGGGAAGGCCGGGCACCGGGTCCTCGGGATGGAGGAGGTCGGAGGCGCGCACCGCGTACAGGGAATCAGGGGCGCCGGCCTTCGCCCGTCGCCAGGCTGCCCGCGCCTCCGGCAGGAATCCGCGCCAGTACAGGGCGAGGCCGAGGTGGAGCTGGACGACCCCGCTTTTGGGACGGGCCTCGGCCAGGGCCGCCAGCCGCTCGAACCCGGCCGGCCAGGCGGCGAGGGCGGCGCCCACCCGAGCCTCGTCCGAGCCGTAGCGCAGGAACAGCCTTTCTGCCTGGGCCCTTCGACCCCGCTCGTACAGCCGAGCGGCGCGGCGAAGAGCCTGGGCCTCGGCGTCCATGCGCACGCCCAGGTCGAGGAGGAGGGGAGGCGCTCCCGGCCGGGGGCGGGCGCTCGGGGTAGGGGCCTCCGCCCCCTCTGCAGTGAGGAGGGTGGCGCCCACGGTGGCGCCGGCTGCGGCCAAGGCGGCCAGGGAGACGAGGAGGTAGATGCGCAGGCGAGGGCTCACCCGCTCGACGATACCGGCCTTGCCCCGTCGCCCAACGATCCTTCGGGGGCGCTCGCCCCGGTGTCCTTGTCGGGAGCCCCCGCGCCCCCTCCGGGCCCGAGGCTACCGGGGAATCGTGCGCCGGCGGGATACGTTCTCGTGCCAAGATCGCTGCGGCGGGCTCAGCTGACAGCGGGCCCTGCCATCGCTATACTTTTGAAACCAATGCCCACCTACCGCGAGCTCCTGCAGCAGGTCAAGGCCCAGATCCAGGAGATCGGCGTCCAGACGGCCGCCAAGCTCCTCGAGGACGGCCGGCCCCCCGTGTTCTTGGACGTGCGCGAGCGGGAGGAGTGGGACGAGGGCCACATTCCCGGCGCCGTCCACATCCCCCGGGGCTCGCTGGAGTCTCGGGTGGAGAGCGCCGTCCCCGACCGCTCCACCCCCATCGTCGTCTACTGCGCCAGCGGAGCGCGGTCTGCCTTCGCCACCAAGACCCTGGAGGAGCTGGGCTACACCAGCGTCGTCAACCTGGCCGGCGGGTTCGTGGAGTGGAAGCGAAGCGGCTATCCCACCGTCGCCGACCGCTCGCTGGGGCCCGAGCAGAGGGCTCGGTACAGCCGCCACCTGCTCATTCCCGAGGTAGGCGAGCAGGGGCAGCTCAAGCTCCTCGACTCGCGCATGCTCCTCATCGGCGCCGGAGGGCTAGGCTCGCCCGCCTCCCTCTACCTGGCCGCCGCCGGGGTCGGCACCATCGGGATCGTGGACGACGACGTGGTGGACGCCACCAACCTCCAGCGCCAGATCGTCCACTCCACCGAGCGCCTGGGCGAGCCCAAGGCGGAGTCGGCCAGGCGCACGATCGAGGCCCTCAACCCGGACGTGCAGGTGAAGGTGTTCCGAGAGCGGCTGACCTCGGAGAACGTCGATCGCATCCTGGGCGAAGGCTGGGACGTGATCGTGGACGGGGCCGACAACTTCCCTACCCGCTACCTCCTCAACGACGCCTCCGTCTGGCACGGCATCCCCGTCGTCCACGGCTCCATCTTCCGCTTCGAGGGTCAGGTCACCGTGTTCAAGCCCGGCGAGGGGCCCTGCTACCGCTGCCTCTTCCCCCAGCCACCCCCGCCTGAGCTGGCGCCGAGCTGCGCCGAGGGTGGCGTCCTGGGGGTGTTGCCGGGGATCGTGGGCTCCATCCAGGCCAACGAGGCCCTCAAGCTCGTGCTCGGCATCGGCGAGCCCCTGGTGGGCCGGCTTCTCCTCTTCGACGCCCTCGCTCCCTCCTTCACCGAGGTGGCGTTGCGGCGCGATCCTCGCTGCCCCGTGTGCGGCGAGTCCCCCACCATCACCGAGTACGTGGACTACGTCGAGTTCTGCCAGGGCCGCCCGGCAGGGGTGCACTGAGGTGCCCAAGGTACGGATCCCCCCCACCCTGCGGGCTGAGACCGGCGGCGCCCGGGAGGTGGAGGTATCGGGACAGACGGTCAGGGACGTCCTCGAGGACCTGACCACCCGCTTTCCGGCCCTGCGCGGCCAGATCTTCGCCGACGGGGCCATCGCTCCCTTCGTCAACGTCTACGTGGAGGGCGAGGACGTGCGCACCCTGGACGGGCTCGACACCCCGGTGGCCGAGCAATCGACCGTCATCCTCCTCCCCGCCATGGCCGGCGGTCAGCGAACCGGGATGCTGGCCCACTCCTTGCTCGACCTCGTGGGCCACACCCCCCTGGTGGAGCTGTCCCGCATCGCCCCAGCGGGGGTGCGCCTGTACGCCAAGCTGGAGGGGCAGAACCCCACCGGCTCGATCAAGGACCGGATCGCCAAGACCATGATCGAGGCAGCGGAAGCCTCGGGCGAGCTCGAGCCGGGCCGCGAGCTGCTCGAGCCGACGAGCGGGAACACCGGTATCTCGCTTGCCTTCATCGCCCGCCTCAAGGGCTACAAGCTCACCTGCGTCATGCCGGCCAACGCCACCGAGGAGCGCAAGCGCCTGCTCCGCCTGTTCGGCGCGGACATCATCGAGTCGCCGCCGGAGGAGGGGTCGAACGGGGCCGTGCGCCTGGCCCTGGAGATCGCCCAGCGGGAGCCCAAGTACTACATGCCCTTCCAGTACGCCAACGAGGCCAACCCCCGGGCCCACTACGAGGGCACGGGAGCCGAGATCGTGGAGGCGCTCGATCGGGTGGACTGCCTCGTCGCCGGCCTGGGCACCGGGGGCACCCTCATGGGGACCGGCGACCGATTGCGGGAAGCATTCCCCGACGTCATGGTGGCCGCCGCCGAGCCCCTTCCCGGCGACCTCGTCATGGGCTTGCGCTCGCTCGACGACGGCTACGTGCCGCCCATCCTGGACGTGTCCAAGCTCGACCGCAAGGTGCTCGTCAGCAACGGCGAGGCGGCGGCGGGGACGAAGCTCCTCCTCCGCAAGGAGGGCATCTTCGCCGGCGTCTCTTCGGGAGCGGTCGTGCACGTCGCCCGCAAGCTGGCCAAGGAGCTGGAGCCGGGGAGCGTCATCGTCTGCATCCTGGCCGACGGCGGCTGGAAGTACTTGTCGGCCGACTTCTGGGACGCCCCCGATCCTGAGGCCGCCATGGAGCGCGGCCACTGGTGGTAGTCCCGGAGGCGATCCGCCGTCAGCTGGAAGCTCACGCCGCCGCCGAGGCGCCCAACGAGGCCTGCGGTCTTCTCGCCTTCCGCGACGGCGTCGCCGTCCGCTACCTGCCCGGCCGCAACGCCGCCCAGAGCCCCTACCGCTTCCAGCTCGAGCCGGGAAGCCCCGACGACTTCTTCCTCGAGGATGAGGGCTACGAGCTGGCCGTCTTCCACTCCCACCCCACCGACTCGGCCCGCCCTTCCCAGACCGACATCGCCAACATCGGCCAGTGGCAGGGTCGCCCCTACCTCATCCTCTCCCGGCCCACCGGCGAGCTCGCCGCCTGGCGGATCGTGGACGGTCGTGTCGAGAGGCTGCCGCTGACCGAGGAGTAGCCCCGGCGGGCAGGGAGCGCGGGCGGGCGGCCCGCTGGCGCCGCCCGCCTGCCGGGCGCGGCTACTTGACGGCGAACCCTCCGTGCATGGTGGAAGCGTGGGGGTCGCAGACGAAGCTGTACATCCCCTTCTTGAGGGTCACGGTGACCGTCTTCGCGCCGGTGAACGCGATCCCGGTGATGACCTTGTCCACCCCCGGGCCGCTCAGGTGGAAGTCGTGGATGGGCGACTTGTCTCTGACCACGATCGTGTACTTGCCGGCCTTGAGCGTCCTCACGGTCTTGCCCTTGGCGTCCTTGAGCGTGATCGTGAAGCCGGGCCCCACCGTTCCCAAGAGCTTGGGCGGGGCGGCGCCGGCGGTGCCGGCCAGGGCGAGCCCGCCGGCGAGGAGGGAAAGGGCAATCGCTCCGTGCACGGTCATCCTCCTTCGGGTCGACGGGGAATGTCCCCTCTTTATACGGAGGAGGGCGGTCGGCCGGTTTGTTCCACGGCTACCGGCCGGCCCGTCTCGGCCCAGCGGTAGAGCGCTTCGAGCGCCCGCGCCTGGCCGAGCGCGTCCTCGCGACCAAGGAGAGGAGTCGCCACTCCTTGGACAGCGTCGGCGAGGTTCTCCAGCTCTAGCCGGTAGGCGTCGGCCGGCTCCCCGCGAATCCCCCGTCCGTCGTGGACGATGACCGGCCGGCGGCTATGCCAGGGGTCGGAGAGGAGAAGGGTGCCGTCGCTTCCGATCGCCTCCAGGCTCACGTGCTCGCTGGTGAAGGAGCAGGCGAGCTCGGCCACGACGGCGCTGGGGAAGCGGAGGAGGCCGTGGAAGCGAGGAGCGCCTCGTAGCAGCCGTGGGCACGGGGAAGGCCGCGCTCGCGGGCATAGGCCTCGACCCGCCTTCGGTCGCGACTGGCCACGGCCACCACCGCCACCCGCTGGGAGGCACGGGCGCCGGCCAGGACGAGGTCGTTGATCCTGGCCGCGGAGAGAAGGCTCAGGCGGACTACCCCCACGAGGGCTCCTCGACGGCCGAAAGGAGACCTCGAGCACGCGGTGCCGGCGGGGACGGCTGAGGACGAAGACGACCACCTCAGCCACGTCCTCAGGCCGCATCATCCCGGCCAGCTCGGGCGTCACTCGGGTGCGGCCGCGGCCCTCGGCCATGGCGAAGTCGGTGGCCACGCCGCCCGGCGTTCCTCCACGGATCGCAGGGCTGGATAGAGGGCGCGGAAGCGAGCGTACCCGTCCTCGTAGACTGGCCGCCACTCGGCCACGGGCTCGATCGTCTCCCGCACCCTCACGCAGCGCTCGACCGCCTCGTGGGCGTCGGCGAACACGCCTGCCTTCACCCCCGCCAGGAGGCAGGCCCCGTAGGCCGACCCCTCCTCGACTGCGGGCACCTCGAGGGGAAGGCCGAGCACGGAGGCGACGATGCGGAGCCAAAGTCGGCTCTTTGCCCCGCCGCCTGAAACTCTCCCCGCCGCCGGGGCGACGCCCAGCTCCTTGAGGAGCTCCAACGAATCGCGCAGGCCGTAGGCCACCCCTTCCAGCAGCGCCCGGACGAGGCCGCCCCGGTCATGCCTGAGGGACAGTCCCTGGAACACGGCTCGCGCGGAGGGGTCGGCGTGGGGCGTGCGCTCCCCTTGGAGGTAGGGAAGGAAGACGAGCCCTTCCGCCCCGGCAGGCCAGCGCGCGGCCTCGGCGGTCAGCTCCGCGTAGGAGGCGCCGGGGGCGAGCGCGTCGCGGAACCACCGCAGCGAGCCGGCGGCTGACAGCATGACCCCCATCACCTCCCACCGGCCGGGCAGGGCGTGGCAGAAGGCGTGGACGCGACCCTCCCGATCGTGCGCGTAGGCGGCGAGGGGGGCGAGGACGACGCCCGAGGTCCCGAGCACCACCGACACCATCCCCGGCTCGATCACCCCCACCCCCAGCGCCGCCGCCTGCTGGTCGCCCGCCCCCGCCACCTCGGTCGACTCCCGCACCGGCGGAAGCCACTCGGCCGGGATCCCGAGCGCCGCCAGTACCTCCTCGCTCCAGCTGCGGCGGGCGACGTCGAAGAGGAGCGTGCCCGACGCGTCGGCGGCGTCGATCGCCCACTCGCCGGTCAAGCGCAGGCGCACGTAGTCCTTGGGCAGCACAATCCTGTGGATGCGGGCGTACACCTGCGGCTCGTGACGGCGAAGCCAGAGCAGCTTGGGAGCGGTGAAGCCGGGAAGGGCGCGATTGCCGGTGAGGGCGATCAACCGCTCCCGGCCCACCCGCTCCTCGATCTCCGCGCACTCGGCTGCGGTGCGCTGGTCGTTCCAGAGGATGGCGGGGCGGAGGACGCGGCCGTGGCGGTCGAGGCACACGAGCCCGTGCATCTGTCCCGAGAAGCCGAGCGCAACTGGCTCCGTCCCTAGCCGGCTCAAAGCCCGCTCGACGGCCCGCTGCCAGTCCTCGGGATCCTGCTCGGCCCAGCCCGGCTTGGGGGTGGAGAGCGGGTAGCCTTCCTCAGCCGAGGCCACGAGCCGGCCCTGGGGCGAGAGGGCAAGCGCCTTCACCCCGGTCGTACCCACGTCGATCCCGACCAGGGTAGGCTGCTCAGGCATGCAGGTAGAGGAGATCGACGCAGGGCTGTGGCGCTGGACGGGGCGCCACCCCGAGTGGCGGCAGGAGGTCGCTTGCCTCTACCTGGAGACGGGGGACGGCGTCTGCCTGATCGACCCCCTGGTTCCGCCCGAGGACGAGGAGCGCTTCCTGGCCGCCCTCGACCGTGACGTGGAGCGGGCAGGCGGGGCCGTCCACATTCTCCTCACCGTCTACTGGCACGGGCGCAGCGCCCGCCGTCTGGCCGAGAGGTATCGGGGAAGGCTGTGGGCCCACGCCCCCGCCCGCGCCCCCGTCGAGCGCAGGGTCGGGCCCCCCAGCGACCTCTTCCGAGCAGGGGATCCCCTTCCCGGAGGGATCGAGGCCTTCGCCGTGCGCGGCAGCGAGGTCGCCTACTGGCTTCCCGGCAAGCGGGCGCTCGTCTTCGGCGACGCCGTCCTCGGCGCCGGCGGCGGGCAGCTCCGCCTCTGCCCGGCGTCCTGGCGCCCCCGGGGCGGCGGCCATGCCCAGGTGCGGGAGTGCCTGCGCCCCCTCCTGGAGCTGCCGGTGGAGCGCGTCCTCGTCTCCCACGGAGAGCCGACTCTGGACGCCGGTCACGCTGCCCTTCGCCAGCTAGTCGGGGGCCCCTAGCGCCCGGTACACGATCTCGTAGGCGCGGACGGCGTCCTTCCGCATCTGGGCCTCGCGCAAGGCGGCGTCGTCGATCCTGGCGGCGATGGCGTCGATGAACCGCCACTGCAGCACGCTTCGGCGCACGGCCTCGACCGCGTCCTCGGTGTAGGGGTAGAGGTCGAAGCCGAGGCGCTCCCCCTGCTCGCCGTAGCGGCAGCGGCGCAGCTCCACCGCCAGCTCCAGCGTCTCCATGAACCTGGTGGCGCCCACCATGTTGTCGTCGTCGAAGGTGCCCCAGCCTGAGTTGGCGTGGTGGTGGCCGAGCAGGCCCTCGGCGGCGAGCAGGGCCGCGTACTCGGCCAGGTTCTCGCCGTTCATGATCAGGTGCTGCCAGTCCATGTTGACCTTGATGTTGTCCAGGCCCTGTCCGCGCAGGGTGTGGATGACGTGGAGGGTCATGCCCACGTTGCGCATGAGGATGTTCATGGCCGGCTCGGAGTTCTTGTGCTCGAGGAGCAGGAGCACGCCGTGCTCCCGGCAGCGGGAGGCGATCTGACCGATCCCCTCCACGAACCAGGCCCAGCTCTCCCGGTAGGGAGTCTGGAAGGGGTAGTTGTAGCCCTCGATCCCGGGCCACACGATCATGTGCGCGCCCAGGCGACCCGCCAAGTCGGCGCCGGCGAGGGCGATGCGGAGCGCCTCCGTCCGTACCTCGGGGTCAGGGTTGATGAGGCCGCCGCGGCCGAAGCGAGGGTCGAGGTGGAGCCCGCTGGCGACGCAGTACACGTCGTGACCCTGGAGGGCCTCGAGGACCTCCTCCACGTTTCCCTCGTGGAGCTCTTGGGGGTAGTGGAACTCGTACCCGTCGATCAGGTCGCCCAGCCCTGCCACCGCCCGCCGCACCCGCTCGGCCGTCGTCTCTCCCGCCCACCGAGGCTGGTAGCCGCCGGGCACGAACCGGGTGACCATGGGGCCAAGCGCCCAGATACCCAGGGACGTCTTCATCTCCATCCTCCCGAGGTCGATTCGGCCCTCGCGCGTCGCAAGGGAGCGGCGTAGTATCACCGAAGAGGAAGGGAAGGAGAGGAAGCGATGGCACGACCGGTCACCCTGTTCACCGGCCAATGGGCCGACATGCCGCTCGAGGAGCTCGCCCGCAGGGCCGGCGAGTGGGGCTTCGACGGGCTCGAGCTCGCCTGCTGGGGCGATCACTTCCAGGTCGATCGGGCGCTCGCCGACGCGGGCTACGTGCGCCGCGTGCGCGAGATCCTGGAGCGGAACACCTTGAGCGTCTTCGCCCTCGGCGCCCACCTCGTCGGCCAGGCCGTGTGCGACCCCATCGACGAGCGCCACCGAGCCATCCTGCCCCCTGAGATCTGGGGCGACGGCGATCCCGAGGGCGTCCGCCGGCGGGCAGCCGAGCGGATGAAGGACACTGCTCGAGCCGCCGCCGCCCTCGGCGTCACCCAGGTGAACGGGTTCACCGGCTCGCCCATCTGGCACCTCCTCTACTCCTTCCCCCCCAACGACTTCGACCGGATCGAGCGCGGCTACCAGGAGGTGGCGGAGCGCTGGGGACCGATCCTCGATGTCTTCGAGAGCGAGGGGGTGCGCTTCGGCCTGGAGGTCCACCCTACCGAGATCGCCTACGACTTCGTCACCACCCGCAAGACCCTGGCCGCCATGGGCTACCGCCCCGGCTTCGGCATCAACCTCGACCCCAGTCACCTCGTCCACCAGCACCTCGACCCCGCCGCCTTCTGCCTGGAGTTCGCCGACCGCATCTACCACGTCCACGTCAAGGACGCGCGCAAGCGGCTGGACGGGCGGCGCTCGATCCTCTGCTCCCACCTCAACTTCGGGGAGGAGGAGCGCGGATGGGACTTCGTCTCGCCAGGGCACGGCGACGTCGACTTCGAGAGCCTACTACGGGCCCTGAACCGGATCGGCTACCGGGGCCCCCTCTCCATCGAGTGGGAGGACTCGGGTATGGATCGGGAGTGGGGCGCCCGGGATGCCCTCGCGTTCGTGCGGCGGATCGACTTCGAGCCGTCCGCGGTCGCCTTCGACGCCGCCATGCAGAGGGAGAGGCGGTGAGCGCCTCGCCTGCGATCCCCGAGATCGGGGTAGGCATGCTCGGCTACGCCTTCATGGGCAAGGCCCACTCCAACGCCTTCCACAAGGTCGCCACCATGGCTTGGCCGCCCCCACTTCTGCCCCGCCTGGTGGCCATCGCCGGCCGGGACGAGCAGGCCGTGGCCGAGGCCGCCCGCCGCTACGGCTACGAGCGCTGGACCACAGACTGGCGCGACCTCGTGTCCGACCCGGCCATCGGCCTCTTCGACAACGGCGGGCCCAACCACGTCCACGCCGAGCCCACCATCGCCGCCGCCCAGGCGGGAAAGCACGTCCTCTGCGAGAAGCCGCTGGGGCGGGACGCCGAGGAGAGCTACGAGATCTGGCGGAAGGTGGAGGCAGCGGGCGTCAAGCACATGTGCGCCTTCAACTACCGGTTCGTGCCCGCCGTGCGGCTGGCCTGGGAGATGATCGAGGCCGGGGAGCTAGGCGAGATCCGCCACTTCCGAGCCGCCTACCTCCAGGACTGGGGCGACGACCCCACGCTCGCCACCTGGCGGTTCGATCCCGCCCAAGCCGGGACCGGGGCCATCGGCGACCTCGCCTCCCACGTCGTCGACCTCGCCCGCTACCTCGTGGGCGAGATCGAGGCGGTGTCGGCAGTGGTCAAGACCTTCGTTCCCGGCCGCCGGGTGGACGACTCCGTCCACGCGACAGTGGAGTTCTCCGGTGGGGCGGTGGGAACCATCGAGGCCACTCGGCTCGCCCTGGGCCGGCGGAACGCCCTCCGCTTCGAGGTGAACGGCGCCAAGGCTTCCCTCGCCTTCGACTTGGAAAGGCTCAACGAGCTCGAGGTGTTCCGGGCCGACGACGACCGAGCTCGCGGCTTCAAGACCGTGCTCGTCTCGGAGGCCGACCACCCCTTCTGGTCCTGGTGGTGGCCGCCCGGGCACGTCATCGGCTGGGAGCACACCTTCGTCCACGAGATTCACCACCTCCTGCGGGCCATCGCCGAGGACGGCCAGGTCGGGCCGCACGGGGCCACCTTCGAGGACGGCTATCGGGCGGCCGAGGTGTGCGACGCCCTCCTCCGCTCGAGCCAAAGCGGCCGCCGGGTGGAGATCGACTACCGTTGAGCTCGGCGGGGCTGACGAAGGCCGAGATCGAGGCCGCACGCGAGCGCGCGGCCCGGGCCCTCGACGACGGCACCTGCTCGGAGCTAGGGCAGCGCTCCCCGAAGCTCGGCCTCCACCTGGGCCCGGTACGGGGCCGTCTCCCAGTCCCCGGTACCGCGCAGCGCGTAGGCGGCAAGCACGTTCCCGGCGTGGGCGCAGGCCCGGGGCGGCCAGCCCTGGAGGAGGCCGTAGGCGAAGCCGGCGGCGAAGGCATCGCCGGCGCCGATCTCGTCCACGACCTCGGCCAGGCGAGGCGGAGGGACGAGCTCGCCCTGGACGAGCGCACCCCGCTCGCCCAGGCGGACGACGCTCGGCACCGGGATCGGCTCCTCGCCCCAAAGCAGGCGGGCCTCCTCGCCCCCGCAGAGGTACCAGTCCACGTAGGGGAGGACGGGGCGCTGGCGGCGAGCGGCGGCTTGGGGGGTATCGGGCAGGGCGGGCCGGAAGTTGGGATCGAAGAGGACGATCGCCCCTCGCTCCTTGGCTCGGCGGGCTACCTCGAGAACGAGGGCGCAGGCCGTCTCCGAGAGGGCCATGGTGATACCGGTCAGGTGGACGAGGCGGGCGCCCTCCAGGGCCTGGTCGGGAACGTCGCCTGGTGCCAGCCGGGAGGCGCTCGACCCCGCCCGGTAGTAGGCGACGTAGCTTCGTCCTTTCGTCCGCCACTTGAGGAAGAGGCCGGTGGGCGCGTCGTCGCGGCGGACGAAGGAGACGTCGACTCCCTCCGAGGCAAGCGTCCTCTCGATAAGGTCCCCGAAGCGATCCCGCCCCAGCCGCGATACCCACCTCACGGACACCCCTAGGCGGGCGAGGGCGACGGCGAAGTTCGACTCGGCCCCGGCGATGCGCAGGGTGAGCCGCATGCCCAGCTCGAGCTCCCCTTCCTCGGTCGGGTCGAGCAGGGCCATGGTCTCGCCCAGCGTGAGGACGGCAGGCCGACCCGCCTGCTCCTCCCCCGCTCCGCTCCCCCGACCCGGGGCGCGGGGCCTTCCCGCCTTCTGTCTGCGTCCGCTCATCCCAAGGGAAGCCGGTAGGCGAGGGGGTAGCCGGGGACGCGCTCGGCCACCGCCGCCTTGAGGGCCTGCAGGGGGAGCGCTTCGCGGAGGCGCAGGATCTCGGCTTGAGCCTCCTCGCCGGCCCCGTCGCGCAGGGCGCAAAGGAGGTCGGGACGGGCGTTGGCGAGGGCCGAGACGCAGCCGGCCGAGCCCGCCCGAAAGGAGTCGAGCACGAAGGCGTCGGTGCCGACGAGCACGGGCAGGCCCAAGCCCAGGTACTCGAGGTGGCGCTCCCACGACTTCGTCGAGTCCTTGACCCCGGCCAGCCCGTACGCCGCCAGCTCGAGGGCGGCGGCCGGGGAGAGGTCGTTCCCCGCCCTGCCGGGGATGGAGTAGGCGTAGACAGGCGCTCCCTCCACGCGATCGATGAGGACCCGGAAGTGGCGAACGACCTGGGCGTCGGTGTACGAGTAGAAGAAGGGCACCAGGGCCGACACCGCGTCTGCCCCCTCGGCCAAGGCTCGGCGAGCCAGGCGGGCCGTGGCCTCGGTGGCCGCCCGCCCTACGTGGGCGATGACCCGGGCCCGTCCTCCGGCGGCGGCGACCGTGGCCGCGACCGTCTCTACCACCTCCTCCTCGTCCAGGAGCACACCCTCTCCGGTCGTCCCGCAGGGCATGAGACCGTCGACCCCCGCCTCGATGAGGAAGGAGACGTGCCGAGCGAGGGCGTCGGCGTCGATCCCTCCGCTCGCGTCGAAGGGCGTGAGGAGGGCGACGATGACCTGGGGAGAGCTCATCCCTCGCGCCTGCGGCTCCGAAGCGGGCTCGCCGTCACCCGCGTAGTCTATTGGCGCCGTGGCTCTTTCTCCGTCGCCCGAGGCGAGCGAGCTCGCCCGCCGCTTCTCGGCCCTCTACACGGGGGCCATCGTCGACGTCCTCGACCGTCTCGGGTACATGCAGCAGACGCTTCCCCCGCAGCTTCGGCCGCTCAGGCAAGGCATGCGGGTGGCCGGGCCTGCCTACCCGGTCGAGGGCCGCCCCAGGCCGGGGGCAGACTACGACGCCTCGATCCGCAAGACCCTGGCCATGCTGGGGGCCATCCCCCCCGGGCACGTGGCCGTCTACCAGACGCACGACTGCTCCTCTGCCCACCTGGGCGAGCTCTCGGTCACCTCCCTCAAGGCCAGGGGCTGCGCGGGAGCCGTCATCGACGGAGGCTGCCGGGACGTGGCATACATCCTCCGCCAGGACTACCCCGTGTTCTGCCGGCACGTGACTCCCCAAGACTGCACCCGGCGGTGGGAGGTGGTCGCCTACGGCGACGTCACGGTCACCGTGGGCGGCGTCCGCGTCGCCCCGGGCGACTACGTGGTCGGAGACGAGGACGGCGTGGTCGTCGTGCCCGCCGCCCTCGTCGCCCGCGTCCTGGAGGAGGCGGAGGCGGTGGTGGCCACCGAGAGCGCCGTGCGGCGGGCGGTGGGCGAGGGGATGCTGCCCCTCGAGGCTTACGAGACCTACGGCACCTTCTGAGAGACAGGCTCTAGGAGGCTATCCTCGGACGCCCTCTCCCCAGCCCCTTCTTGGACGAGGGGCGCCGGCGTCCGCGCCAGGGCGTAGGCAAGGGCCACCCCCAAGGTCCACGCCGTCGCCGCCAGGAACACGTGGCCGAGGACGAGACCCCAGGGGAGGGCATTCCGGTACTGCACCTCTCCCACCGCAGCCTGAGCGAGGAGCGCCGCCACGAGCCCTGCCCACAAGCGCACGACCCCCGGGAGCTGCCGCCGGCGCCGTAAGAGGGGCACGCCGAGCAGAAGGACGGCCGCGCCTGCCACCGCCGCCACCCGCACGTGCAGCCAGACGGCGTCGGTGACCGTCAAGCCCAGCCGGGCCGTGGCCCGGTCGCTCCCTGAGTGGGGCCCGGCGGCGGTGGCCACCGCCCCGGTGACGACGAGGGCGGCAAGGAGAGGCAGGCCTGCCCAGGCCGCGAGCTTGACGACCGAAGGAGGGAGGGGAGGCCTCCGCCAGCCCCGGGCCTGGCCCCAGGCCTCGACGACCACGACCAGGGCCAGCGCCACCACAGCCAGGGCGAGCAGGAAGTGGGCCATCACCGCCAGCGGGTGGAGCTCGAGGATCACCGTCACCCCGCCCAAGGGGATCTGCCCTGCCGCCCCCAGAAAGGCCCCGAAGGCGCTGCGACGGGCGATGGAGGACGCGGAGGGAGCTCGCCGGAGGGCGAGCCAGCAGAGGAGCGTGAGGACGATGCCGACGAGGGCGACTAGCCGGTTGCCGAACTCGACGAAGGCGTGGAAGCCCTGCTCGGGGTAGGGCTTGTCGCCGCAGCGGGGCCAGTTCTCGCAGCCGAGCCCCGATCCCGTGAGCCGGACGAACGCCCCGGAGGTGACGACCACGAAGAGGGCCGTCAGCGTCGCCAGGGCGAGCCGGAAGAGCGTGCGGGGGGATGCCTTCCCGCCCAAGAGCCCCCGAAGCGCGCGCACCGGCCGCAGCCTAGCCGTCAGTCGGCCTCCGTCGCTGCCGCGTGCGTCTCCTGGGCATCGCCTCCCAGCTCCACCTCCAGCCGCTCGATACGGGAGCCCTCCACATCGAGCACGGTGAAGCGGAGGCCGTCGTGCTCCACCTGGTCGCCGGGCTCGGGCGCCCGGCCCAGGAGGCCGAACACGAACCCGGCCAGGGTGTGGTAGTCCTCGACCGGGATAGCTACCCCGAACTGCTCGTTGAAGTCGTCGATGGGGAAGGTGCCGTCCACCCGTACCCTCCCTTCCTCCACCTGCTCCACCGACTCGTCGGGGAGGTCGAACTCGTCCTCGATCTCCCCCACGATCTCCTCCAGCAGGTCCTCTAGGGTCACGATCCCCTCCATCGCCCCGTACTCGTCGACCACGATGGCCATGTGCTCCTTGGTGCGACGGAAGTCATGGAGGAGGGCCGCCAGGTCCTTCGTCTCGGGGACGATGTGGGCGGGGCGGACGAGGGCGGCGATCTCCACCTTGTCGATTCCGCCCACCCGGTTTGCCTCCCGGAAGAGGTCGCGGACGTGGAGGATGCCCACGATGTCGTCGAGGGTGCCGCGGTAGACCGGGTAGCGGGTGAAGGGGGCCTCCATGGCCGCCTTCAGGCACTCCGCGGGCGGAAGGTCGATCGATAGCGCCACCACCTCCGGCCGCGGCACCATGACGTCGGCCACCTCCTTGTCGGCGAAGTCGAACACCTTGTAGAGCATCTCCCGCTCCTCATGCTCGATCTCCCCTTCCTCGCTGGAGCGGCTGAGCAGCATCTTGAGCTCGGCCTCCGAGAGCACGCCCAGCTCGCCCCGCGGCACCTGTAGGCCGAGGCCGCGCAGGGCGACCTCCGTCGCCCGCTGCAGCACCCAGATGACGGGGTGGAAGACGAGGAAGAAGGCCCCCACCGGCGCCGCTACCGCCAGCGCCACCCGGTCGGCGTAGGCGAGGGCGATGCCCTTGGGGACGAGCTCCCCCACGACCACGTGCAAGAAGGTGATGACGGCGAAGGCGAGGGCGAAGGCGACCAC
>CAZQRA010000034.1:0-28594 GCA_964595575.1 uncultured Gaiellales bacterium | reverse complement strand
CTGACGCGAACGAAATGCTGGCGGTTCAAGGCGAACGAAATCCTGGCGGCCGTCACCTAGCGACGAGCCGGAGCTCGAGCGGGAGGGCCAAGGATCAGCGGAGGATCGCCCAGGCGCGATCGAAGGCCCGCTTCCGCAGGTCCTCCTCCCGCATCAAGATCCACACGCGGCCGAAGCCCTGGCCCCACGAGGTCCCCAGCTCCTCATCGTCGCTCACCTGCAAGAGCAGGCGCCACGCTATCGCCCCCGCCTCCAGCTCGTCCCGACGGGGATCGAGGACGCTGTCGGCGTCGTCCACCGCGATCCCGGCCGAGGCCAGCTGGCAGTCGAGCTCGATCCCGCTTCCCAGCTCCTCCGGGTAGCCGAGCAGCCGGTGGAGGCTCTGCCAGCGGGGCACCAGGTCCTCCAGCTCCACCCCTTGCGCCGCCGCCACCTTCTCCCGGAGGTCGTCCCAGGCAGCCCGCTCGTCGAGGTCGAGGTCGAGCGCCTCCACGGCGGGAGACCACGAGGGGGGGAGCATGAGCTCCCCGGAGAGGGCGACAGGGTAGGGGGCGAACGAGGCCCGCTCGACTGGGGCAGGGCGAAGGCGCGAGGGATCGCCGTCCAGGTGAACCACACGGCAGCTCCCTCGGTGGGCGGGGTGGAGCCCCGAGGGCTGGCCGGAAGCCTCGTAGAAGAAGAGAAGCAGCCCTCGGCCGGGAAGGGGGAGATCGGGAGCGAGCGCGGCCACCGCGGCCAGGTCGATCTGCCCCAGGAAGGCAAGCTCGATCCCGTTCCAGCTCGGCCACTCGAACCCGGAGGGAAGGTCGGGGACGCCCCCCAGCCGCGACCGCGGAGCGGCGGCCTCAGGGTCGGCCGCCCTCGTCAGGCGGATGCTCAGGCGGGCAAGCCGAATGACGTCCTGGGCACGCTCCTCCAGCCCTACCTCGGCGCAGAGGGAGAGGAGCTCCTCCGGCACCAGCGTCCGCTTTGCGGGCGTGGCCGCCACCGGCGGTTGGGCGTACCACTGGTCTTCCTCGCTCCACTCCCCCGCCTCGAGGAGCCCCGGATCGAGCTCCTCCCGGATCGCCTGGCTTACCTCCCGGACGACGTCGGCTGCCTCCCGGAGGACGTCGAGGAAGAAACGGCGACGGTCGCTTGCCCCCGGCATGCGCTCCCTATTCTGTCCACTTCCGACTGTCTGGTTCCGGCTGTCCGCTTCCGGCGAGGGGAGCTCGACGGGTCGCGCCTCCACCTTCAGATCCCGGCCGAGCTACCTGCCGGCGGGCGCGGGCCGGCGGGACGTGTTGACGGGCCTGCGCGGCGCGACTATGGTCGCCTCCCGTGGGAACCGAGGGAGGGCGGCTTGTCGTCACTGGAGCTTCCGGCCAGCTCGGGCGGCGCGTGGCCGAGCTCGTCGCCGACGAGGTGGGCGCTGACCAGCTCATCCTCGTTACCCGGACGCCTGACGCGCTCGCCCGCCTCGCCGGGCGAGGGGCGATCGTGCGCTACGGCGATTTCGACCACCCGGAGCACCTGATCCAGGCCTTCGCCGGCGGCGAGCGCATGCTCATCGTCAGCACCCCCGACCTCGACCGGCGGGCTCGGCAGCAGGAAGCGGCCATCCGGGCGGCGGTGGCGGCGGGCGTCCGCCACGTCGTGTACACGTCCTGCCTCTCCCCGGAGCCCCCGAACCCTGCCCTCGTGGCGGCGAGCCACTACGCGACCGAGCAGGCGCTCAGGACGAGCGGGCTTGGGTGGACGATCCTCCGCAACGGCCTCTACGCCGAGCTCCAGGTCCTCGAGGCGGAGCGGGCAGCGAGGACGGGCAAGCTCGTGCACAATCGCGGCAGCGGCCGCACAGCCTACGTCTCGCGGGAGGACTGCGCCGCAGCGGCGGCGGCCGCGCTCGTCACCGACGGCCACGAGGGGCGAATCTACGAGATCACCGGGACCCAGGCGCTGAGCGCCGCCGAGCTGGCCGCCCTCTACGGCGAGCTCGTCGGCCGCGAGATCGAGGAGGTGGCGCTGGACGACGAGGACTTCGTCGGCCACCTCCTCGAGGGGAGCGAGGCAGACGATCAGCTCCGGTACAGGGCAGAGCTCCTCGCCTCCCTCGGGCGCGCCATCCGCGAGGGTCTCATGGCCGCCTGTACGGATCACGTGGCGCGACTCGCCGGGAGGCAGCCCCGGACGCTGCGCCACGTGCTGGAGCTGGCAGGGTGGCCGCCGACTCCGGGCCAGACGCCCGATCGCTAGCTACCCCAGCCGGGAGGGGGCCGACGGCTCCCCTCGGCCAGGTGCCAATACTCGCGAAGGCTGCGACAGAGGCCCGACTCGTCGAAGACGAGCATGAACTGGCCGGCGAGCGTGACGGGGACGCCGGCATTCGTGAGCGTCGCCCACCACTCGACGGCGGTGCGGTTGCCGACCGTGACCGGCTCCCCGTAGGCGAGCTCGATGTCCTCCTGGGTGGCGGTCACCCGAGCCCAGTACTCGCGGATCGCCTGGGGCCCGTGGTAGGCCTCCTCGTAGGGATGCTCCTGGTAGATCGCGTCCTCGGCGAAGAGCCGCGCCGCCGCATCGGCGTCCCGGTCGATCCAGGCCTTGCGGTAAGCAGCAAGCCACTCGCTCGGGGTCATGGACGGCGACCGATGCTACCAGGGCGACGCCCTCGGGCGGGAGCGACCGCTCGCCGGGGAGGGAAGTCTCGGGCGATGGAGGCGGCGGGAATCGAACCCGCGTCCGCGGCCGCGCCGGACAGAGCCTCTACGAGCGTAGCTCGCGCTTCCCCTCTCGCTCGACGGCCGGCGCGCGAGCCGCCTACCGCCGAGCCAGCCATCCTGCGATCTCGCCCCTTCGGCGATTGGCGCTCCGTCGGGGCCAGCCCGCTCTCTGACGCCGCTTCCGGGCCGCGGGCATGCTCGGAGCGACGCGTCGCCTACACGGTGTTAGGCGGCGAGTGCGAGATCAGCGTCCGCACTTTCTGGTTCCCGGTTGTTTTACGAGGCCGACCGGGGACCTCGGCTCGCAGCTCAGCCGGAGGATCGACCACGTCGAGACCTGGTCGCCCCCGTATGTCTCGTCCCAGTGTAGCGCGGAACAACGACCTTCGTCCAAGGGGTAGCGGCGCAGTTCCGCTTTCCCCAAACCCAGCTCCTCCGGCTAGCGAGCCCGGCGGCTCTTGAGGGCGCGCTCGATCGCCCGCTCGGCCTCCCGTCTGGCGATGTCCCGGCGCTTGTCCCGCTTCTCCTTGCCCCGGGCGAGGGCGATCTCGACCTTGGCTCGACCGTCCCTGAAGTACAGCCTCGTGGGGACGAGCGTGAGGCCCCGCTCGGCTACCCGTCCGGCCAGGCGATCGATCTCCCGCCGGTGCAGAAGGAGCTTGCGGTCGCGGTCGGGCTCGTGCGCTGCGTACCCAGCGCTCGCGTAGGAGGCAATGTGGGCCCCCACGAGCCAAGCCTCGCCGTCCCGAATCTCGGCGTAGGCCCGAGCCAGGCTGGCTCGTCCCTCGCGCAGCGACTTCACCTCCGTGCCGGTGAGGACGAGGCCGGCTTCGACCCGCTCCAGGAGCTCGTAGTCGTGGCGCGCCCGACGGTTCTCGGCCACGAGCCTCGTGCCCTGCCCCCTGACCATGGGCCAAGTGTAGGCGCTGGTCAGACGAGCCTCTTGCCCCAGGCGAGGAGCCGATCGACGAGGGAGCGGGTCAGGCCTCGCGCGGGGTCGGTCTCGAGGAGGAGGGTGGGAGCCCCCCGTGCTGCCGCCCACTCCCGGGCCTCGTCGGTGACGATGTCGTCCACCCAGGCAGCCGGCCGATCCCGGCAGAGAGCGTCCACCCCGGGCACCTTGAGCTGGGGGCGGTAGGGGCCCGGGGGAAGCTCGACCCCAGGCAGCGGGGGCAAGCCCAAGAAGGGGCTCAGCAGGCGATTGGCGTTCGGCCCCCAGCCGGTGGCCCAGGCAAGCTGGAACACCCGGGCCAGCTCGTGCAGCCACAGGCGATGCGCCGGAGCCACCGGCACGGGTGGCCCGCCGGGGGCGAGGGCGCGCTCCCGGTAGCCCCGCGGACAGCCGGGAAAGGGGACGAGGACGCCGTCCACGTCCAGAAAGAGCCACGGCCGTGCCCCCCGCGGCCCTGCCACCGGCGGGAAGACTGGCGCCTCGGCGCTCCCCGACCGAGGCGAAGCGGCGGGCAGGGAGAGCCGCGGGTCAGCCGGCCCAGGAGAAGGACCGGATGTGCCCGTTCTTGCCCGTGTTGTCGAAGGAGAGGCCGTACTCCGCGTCGATGAAGGCACCCCTGACTCCCCGGGCGATGGGCAGGTTCGAGCCCATCGGGTGGATCGTGCCTGTGACCTCTAGGGTCTCCCCCGTCTCCGGGTTCGTCACCGGCTCGACCTCGAAATCCATGATGTCGGGCACCCGCACGCTCCGGTTGCCGTCGAGGGCCCGGTACTCGATGGGGACGAACTTGACCCCGAGCACCTCCCCGATCAGAGGGCGGATCCCTTCCGGGGGGCCTCCCGCGGCACCGGACAGGATGTCGACGAGAGCTTGGCGTTGCCTTCCGTCGGCGAGCTCGTCCAGGTACAGCGCTACGCGCCAGCCGCCCTCCCCCATCACTCTGGGCGAGTCGATGACCATGATGGCGTTGAGGCCGTCCAGGGGGACACCGTCCTTCTCGCCGCGCTCGATGTGCATGACGAGAGGCACTCGGCAGCGGTCGCTGTCGGCCGGCCCCGCCATGGAGGAGGTGATGCAGGGACAGAGGATGTCGCAGCTGCAGTTCTCGAAGTACTCGCCGACGAGGTGCCAGGACATGGCTGCTCCTTTCCTTGGGAAGCAGGAGCGTACCTCCGCACGCCGGCCGTGGCAAGGAGCCGCCGGCCGCCGCGGCCGGGATGGCTACTCCGCCAGGCGAAGCTCGACCTTGCCCTCGGCTCGCTCCACCTTCTCCACCCGCACGGCGATGGGGTCGCCGAGGCGGAAGGCGCGCCCGTGACGGCGGCCGCGGAGGGCGGTGCCGAGGGCCGTGAGCTGGTAGTAGTCGCCCGGGAGCGCCCGCGCCGGCAGGTAGCCCTCGAACACCGTGCCGAAGCGGACGAAGACACCGGAGGAGACAAGACCGGTGATCTCGCCCTCGAAGACCGTGTCCCATCCCTGCTCGAAGAGGGTGGCCTCGAGCAGCCAGGCAAGGCAGACGGCGTCGGCCTGGTACTCGATCTCAGCTGCCTGCCGCTCTCGGGCCGACAGGCGCTCGGCCAGCTCGGGAAGCTCCTCCGGAAGCGGCTCGTCGGCGGCCCCGATCTCGCGCAGCAGGGCCCGATGGCAAACGAGATCGGGGTAGCGGCGGATGGGGGACGTGAAGTGGCAGTAGGCCGGGCTGGCGAGACCGGAGTGGCCCAGGTTCCGAGGGTCGTAGCGAGCCTGCTTGAGCGAGCGGAGCACGAGCGCCGGAAAGGCCTCGATGCCACGACGGGAGCGACGGACGTAGTCGCTCACCCGCTCCGAGATGGCAGCGGCCAGCCTCTCCGACTCGGCCGGGGACAGGTACTCCGCGGGCGGGGCAGGCGGCGTCGGAACCTCGAGATCGGCGAGCACAGCCAAAAGCCGGGCGATCGACTGGGGGTCCGGCGGCTCGTGCACCCGGTACAGGGCCTCTCGGCGCCGGCGGGCGAGGAGCGAGGCCACCGCCTCGTTGGCAAGGATCATCAGCTCCTCCACGAGCACATGCGCGTGGGGCTCGGCCTCGAGCCATGCCCGCTCCACCCCGCCCCGGCCGTCGAAGGCGAAGGCGATCTCCGCCGTCTCGATGCGGAGCGCCCCTCGGGCGAAGCGGCGCCGACGGAGCTCGAGGGCTACCCGCTCCGCCAGCCGGAGGGTCTCGGCCACCTCCGGGTCGGCGGAGGCCTCCCCGGTGAGGATCGCCTCCGCCTGGCGATAGGTGAGCCGAGCTCGACTGCGGATCACCGAGCGGTAGAAGAGGGGCTCACCCGGTCGCAGCCCCGCGTCGAAGGGCACCTCCACCGTCACCGCCGGTCGATCCTGGTAGGGACGGAGGCTGCAGAGGTCGTCGGCCAGGGCAGGGGGAAGCATGGGGGCGACCGAGCCGGGGACGTACACGGAGAAGCCACGCTCGGCGGCCGCTCGGTCCAGGGCCGAGCCCGCGGGGACGAAGTGGGAGACGTCGGCGATGTGGACGAGCGCGCGGATTCCGCTCCCGTCTCGCTGCACCGAGACGGCGTCGTCGAAGTCCTTGGCCGTCTCGGGATCGATGGTGACGGCGACGAGCCGGCGGAGGTCGACTCGGCCCTCGGTGGTGGGGGCAGGGGGGGCGCAGGGCGGAAACGGCCTCCTCTCTCCCCGCTCCACCAGGAGCCCCTCCAGTACCGCCTCGATGCGGTGAGCGGGGCCGAGCACCTCCTCCACCCGAGCGCGGCCCCGCCGGGTACGGACCACGGCCAGATCTCCCTCGCCGGCGTAGCCGAGGCCCTTGCGGTCGATGACGATGGGCACGCCGGGGGCAAAGAAGGGCTCGCCCACGACCAAGCGACCTCGGCGCGCCACCTCCACGACGACGCGCTCGCCCATGCCTTCGCTCGGCTCAGACCTTGAGGAAGCGGTGGACGGTCAGCGCCGACCCGAGGGCGCCCAGGAGAAGCCCCGCTCCCACGATGACGAGGGCGGTGAGCTCGAAGGAGAGAGCGCGGACATCGCTCGTCCCCGCGTCCAAGTGGGGAAGGGCGGGAAGGACGAGCTCGCGGCCGAGGAGGAGGAGGAGCACGGCTGCCAGCGATCCCACAAGCCCGCAGATCAGTCCCTCGATCATGAACGGGCCCCGCACGAACCAGTTGGTGGCGCCCACGAGCTTCATGACCTCGATCTCGCGCCGGCGGGCGAAGATCGAGAGGCGGATGGTGTTGGCGATGAGGAGGGTGGAGGCGACGAGGAGGACGACCAGGCCGGCGAGGAAGACGGCCTCGATGATGCTGCCCACCTTGACCACTCGGCGCGCCTTCTCTCCTCCGTCCTTGACCGTCTCCACGCCCGGCGGCCGCGTCCCCCCGGGGCCGGAGCGAAGGAGGTCGCGCTTGATGTCGTCCGTGTACTCGCCCTTCGTGGGGACCACCTCGTACGAGGCCGGAAGCGGGTTGTAGGGAAGGTCCTTGGTCAGCTCGGGAAACTTCTTGCGCATGATCCGCAGGGCCTCCTGCTGGGAGACGAAGCGGAACGACTTCACCCGCTCCCCCTTCTCCTTGGCCAGCCATAGGCGCACGGCCTCGATGTCCTTGGGTGTCGCCTCTCGGGCGCACCCCTCGGCTCCAGGGCTGCAGAAGTAGACCTTGACCAGGAGCTGCCGCTTGGCGTGGTCGCTCCAGGAGAGAACCCAGGTTCCCAGGCCGATGGCGAGGCCGAGCACGAACATGCCGATGAGCACGGTGAGGGTCGCGGCCAGCGTGGTCGACATGCTCGCCCCCAGCGAGCGCAGAGCCTCCCCCACGATCGCCCGCAGCCTCACTCGTACCCTCCTCGGCGCACGTCGCGGGCCAGGCGACCCTCCTCGAGGGCGATGACCCTCTTGCGCATCTTGTTCACCATCTCCCGATCGTGGGTGGCCATGAGGACCGTCGTCCCCGCCAGGTTGATGCGGTAGAGGAGCTGCATGATGCCCACCGAGGTGTCGGGGTCGAGGTTGCCCGTGGGCTCGTCGCAGACGAGGATGGGTGGGTGGTTGGCGACCGCTCGGGCGATGGACACACGCTGCTGCTCGCCCCCGGAGAGCTCGCCTGGGTAGGAGCTTGCCTTGTGGGCGAGCCCGACCAAGGCCAGCACCTCGGGTACCTTCCTGCGGATGGACTCCCGGCTTTCCCCCTGCACCTTGAGCGCGTAGGCGACGTTCTCGTAGGCGGTGCGGTTGGGAAGGAGCTTGAAGTCCTGGAACACGCAGGCGACGTTGCGGCGCAGCAGGGGTACCTTGGAGCGCTTGAGACGGCCCAGGTCCTTCCCCCCCACGAGCACGCGGCCCCGGGTGGGCTCGATCTCCTTGAGGAGCAGGCGGACGATGGTGGACTTTCCCGACCCAGAGGCGCCGACCAGGAACACGAACTCGCCCTTGTCGATGACGAAGGAGACGTCCTCTAGGGCCACCACGTCCGGGTCGTAGACCTTGGTGACGCCATCGAACACGATCATGGGGAGGCCGGACGGCGCACGAGGCTCTTCCGCCGCCCGCTCCACGGCCGCCAGACGGGGTTCGGTGTGGAGATTTAGCTCCTGCACGATCGAAGAGCCGGGTTCCAGGGCGCCGGCCGATGCGGAGCCTTGAGTGTACCCCAACTGGCGGCGCGCCTACGCCGCCCTGTCGGCAGCTCGTGCCAAGAGGGACGCTCGGATGAGCTCGTCCAGGTCGCCGTCCAGGACCCCCTGCGCATCGCCGATCTCGACCCCGGTGCGGTGGTCCTTGACGAGCTGGTAGGGGTGCAGCACATAGCTGCGGATTTGACTTCCGAAGCCCGTGTCCTGCACGACGCCGCGCTCGCGGGCGAGCTCCTGCTCCCTGCGCTCCTGCTCCAGCTCGGCCAAGCGGGACTTGAGGATCCGAAGCGCCGTCTGCTTGTTCGACATCTGCGAGCGCTCGTTCTGGCACTGGACGACGATGCCGGTGGGAAGGTGGGTGATGCGGACTGCCGAGTCGGTCTTGTTCACGTGCTGGCCCCCGGCTCCCGAGGCCCGGTAGGTGTCGATGCGGAGGTCGGCCTCGTCGATCTCCACCTCCACGTCCTCGTCGAGGAGGGGGCTCACGATCACCTGGGCGAACGAGGTGTGGCGGCGGTGGGCCTGGTCGAACGGCGAGAGGCGAACGAGACGGTGCACGCCCCGCTCGGCCTTGAGGATGCCGTAGGCGTTCTCGCCCCGTACGGTGAACGTCGCCGACTTCAACCCCGCCTCCTCGCCGGGGCTGGCCTCGAGCAGCTCCACCTGGAAGCCGCGGCCGGCCGCCCAGCGCAGGTACATGCGCAGCAGCATCTCGGCCCAGTCCTGGGCGTCGGTGCCGCCGGTGCCAGCGACGATGGTCACGACCGCGTCGCCGGCGTCGTACTCGCCCGTGAACAGCGCCTCCTCGGTGAGGCGATCGAGCTCCTCCTCCAGCGGCCCCAGGGAGGCGGCGATCTCGGCGCCGAGATCGCCGTCCATCTCTAGGAGCTCGCGGGCGTCCTCGTACTCCCGGCGCAGGCGCTCGTAGCGGTCGAGGCGCTTGGCCAAGCGCGCGCGCTCGCTGGAGATGGCGGCCGCGCGCTTCTGGTCGTCCCAGAAGCCAGGCTCCCCCATCTCCCGCTCGAGCTCGGCCAGACGCTCCTTGATCGCGTCGGGGTCAAAGGTAATCACGGACCCAGTCCAGCCGGGCCCTGATCTCCTTGAGCCGCTCCTGCGTCGAGAGCTCCTCGGCCATGCGCCCATCGTAGCGGGCCTGGCGACCGGCCTCGTCCTCGAGGGTCCGGCCGCGCGAGGGACCGGGGGGGGACGCCGGGCGGGCGGCGACTACGTCTCGGCTCGGGCGGGAGCGCCTGCGTCCCGCTCCGCCCCGCCACGTCTCTGCGACGAATCTGTGCCGAGAGCGTCACCGCGACCTCGAAGCGATGCGCCTTCCGCCCCAGGGACTGTCCCTCGGCCATGTCCTTTCGGGCGGGCCGGGGGCGTGCCTCCACCAGCCTCCCGCGGCGCTCCCCTCCAGCCCGAGGGGCTAAGGTCGCCCGGACGACATGAGTCAGCGATAATCGCGGTCGATGCGAGCGCTCCTCGCGGTGCGCGCCCGCCTGGCGGCGAGCCACGCGGTCGAGATCGAGATGGCGCTAGCCGGCCTCGTCCTCCTCGCCTGGCAAGGGATCCGCATTCCCCTCGAGGGCACGGTCGCCGGCTCGCTGGCCCATGCCGGCTCGTGGCTCCAGGTGGAGCACCTGCTCGCCATCGACGTGGAGGGAGCGTTGATCGCTCTCGGGTCTGCCCCCTCCCTGCACGAGCTTCTGGAGTGGGCTTACGGCAACATCCACCTGCCTGCGGTCTTCGCCTTCCTCGCCTCCGCTCGCCTGCTTGCCCCCAGCCGCTACCCGTTCTTGCGGACGACCTTCCTCCTCTCCTTCCTGCCGGCGGTGGTCGTGATCGGCTCCTACCCGCTGGCGCCGCCGCTTTGGCTCCCCGAGCTCGGGCTGGGACCGCCCCCGGCGGAGGCCGACCTCGGCGGGACCCTGCGGGCCCTCCTCGAGAACTCCACCGCTGCCGCCGCCAGCCAGCACTTCGGCTTCGCCCTCTTCATCGCCCTCGGCTCGCTCTGGATCCGGCCCCGCTCGCTCCTTGCCTGGGCCACCCTCTCCTACCCCGTGCTCGTGTTCGTCGTCATCCTCGGCACCGGCAACCACTACGTCCTCGACTGCGCCGTGGGCGCCGGTACCTTCGTGCTGGGGGCGGGAGTAGCCCGCCTCGCGCACGGCCGGCTACCCCCTGCGACAGAGGGGTGCTCCACCTGGACGCCCCACTGGATCGCCTCGGGGGCCCTCGGATACGCCCTCATCGCCTGGGGCGTGGAGACCCTGGCCAACGGGGAGATCCTGCCCGGAGGCGCCGCGGCTGTCGCGCTCGGGATCGGCTGCGCCCTCGCCCCTCGCCTTGCCCGCCGGCTGGCCTGCCGTCCGGCGTAGCTCCAGCCCAGCCTAGACCTGAGGTCAGGAGGACAGAGAGGGCCTCAGGCGCCGTGGCAGCGCTTGTACTTCTTGCCCGAGCCGCACCAACAGGGCTCGTTGCGACCGATCTTCTCCCGTTCCGACACCACCCGCTGCCTGACTACGGGCGCCGCCGCGGCGGCAGCCTCTCCTCCCACCGCGGCTGCGATCGCCTCGGCCCCGGCCAGCGCCTGGTGCTCGTAGGTGAGGCCGCCGTCCACGTACCCCTGGGCTTCCTGGGCGGCCTGGAGCTCGCCCGCCGCCTCCGGGGCCAGCTCGGCGTGGAAGAGGGTGAAGACCACCTCCTCCCGGATCGTCCGCGACAGCTCCTCGAACATGGCGTGCCCCTCGGCCGTGTACTCGACCAGGGGATCCTTCTGGGCCATAGCCCGCAGGTGCACTCCCTCGCGCAGGTACTCCATGTTCTCCAGGTGCTCCCGCCAGCGGGTATCCACCACCTGCAGGATCACGAACCGCTCTAGCTCGCGCATGAGCTCGGCTCCCAGCTCGGCCTCCTTCTCCGTGTAGGCCTCGTGGGCGTCCTCGCGGAAGTCGTCGATCAAGGTCTGGCGGTCGAGCCGGCCTCCGTAGTCCTCGACCAGCTCCTCGGCCGTCACCTCCGAGCCGTAGAGGCCATGCATGGCCTCACAGAGGGCGGCCAGGTCCCACCCTTCGCCGTCGTCGGTGGCGAAGGCGTCCACCGTGCGCTCCACCACCTCGTCGATCCAGGCTCGTACCTCGCCCGACAGGTCGTCCCCCTCCAGCACCCGCCGCCGCTGCTCGTAGATGACCGAGCGCTGCTTGTTGAGCACGTCGTCGTACTTGAGGACGTTCTTGCGCATGACGAAGTTCTGCTCCTCGACCTTCTTCTGCGCGTTCTCGATCTGCCGAGAGAGGATGCCCGCCTCCATGGGCTGGTCGTCGGGGACCTTGAACCGGGCCATGATGTTGTGGATTCGGTCGCCCGCGAACAGGCGCACGAGGTCGTCCTGGCCCGAGAGGTAGAAGCGCGACTCGCCGGGATCCCCTTGCCGGCCGGAGCGGCCGCGCAGCTGGTTGTCGATACGACGGGCCTCGTGCCGCTCGGTGCCGATGACGTAGAGGCCGCCTAGGGCCTTCACCTCCTCGTGCTCGCGCTCCCACTCCTCGCGGATCGCCTCCCAGCGCTCCGAGAAGACCCGCTCGTACTCCTCGCTTCCCTCCTCCAGCCCCTGCTGGAGCAGCTCCTTGCGAATCAGGTGCTTTGGGTTCCCGCCCAGGATGATGTCCACGCCTCGGCCGGCCATGTTGGTGGCGATGGTGACTGCGTGCTTGCGACCGGCCTGGGCGATGATCTCGGCCTCCCGCTCGTGGTGCTTGGCGTTCAGCACCTGGTGCGGGATACCACGCCGCTTGAGGAGCTCGGACAGGTACTCCGAGGTCTCCACCGCGATCGTGCCCACGAGCACCGGCTGGCCCTTCTCGTAGCGCTGGGCGATGTCCTCTACCACCGCCCGGAACTTGGCCTCTTTAGTGCGGAAGATGAGGTCGTTCCGATCCTGGCGGATCACAGGCACGTTGGTGGGGATCTCCACCACCCGCAGCCCGTAGATCTCGGTGAACTCCTTCTCCTCGGTCTTGGCGGTGCCGGTCATGCCGGCGAGCTTCTCGTACAGGCGGAAGTAGTTCTGGAGCGTGATCGTGGCCAGGGTCACGTGCTCCTCCTGGATCGGTACCCCCTCCTTGGCCTCGATCGCCTGGTGGAGGCCCTCCGACCAGCGGCGGCCTTCCATGATCCGGCCGGTGAACTCGTCCACGATCTTGACCTCGCCATCCTGCACCACGTAGTCCTTGTCGCGGTGGTACAGGGCCTGGGCCTTCAGCGCCTGGATCAGGTGGTTGACGAGCTGGACGTTGCGGGGGTCGTAGAGGTTGTCGATGCCGAGCGCCCGCTCCACCTTGGAGATCCCCCTCGGAAGCGGCGACACCGTCTTGAACTTCTCGTCGTAGGTGTAGTCGGCGTCGGGCTCCTCCCGCTTCTCGATCTTGGAGGGAGGCACGTAAGGAACGCCCTCGAGCTGGCGGACGATGCGGGCGAACTCGTAGTAGGTCTTGGCCGCCGTCTCCGGCTCGCCGGAGATGATGAGGGGGGTGCGGGCCTCGTCGATGAGGATCGAGTCCACCTCGTCCACGATGGCGTAGTAGTGGCCCCGCTGGACGACTCCTTCCAGGGACACGGCCATGTTGTCGCGCAGGTAGTCGAAGCCGAACTCGGAGTTGGTGCCGTAGGTGACGTCGCAGGCGTAGGCCTGGCGGCGCTCCTGGAAGGGCATGAGGTTCTGGATGTAGCCCACGCTCACGCCCAGGGCCTCGTACACGGGCTTCGTCCACTCGGCGTCGCGCTTGGCCAGGTAGTCGTTGACGGTCACGAGGTGGACGTTGCGGCCGGTCAAAGCGTTCAGGTACAGAGGCTGGACAGCTACGAAGGTCTTGCCCTCCCCCGTCTTCATCTCGGCGATGTCGCCCTCGTGGAGGACGATGCCTCCCATGACCTGCACGTCAAAGAGGCGTACCCCCAGGGTCCGCTTGAACGCCTCCCGGACGGCGGCGAAGGCCTCGAACAGGATGTCCTCGAGGGTGGCTCCATTCTCCAGCCGTTGCTTGAACTCGGCGGTCTTCGCCCGCAGCTCGGCGTCGGACAGCCGCTCGAACTCCGGCTCGAGCGAGGCGATGTAGGCTGCCTGCTGCCACAGGCGCTTGAGCCGTCGGCCTTCCCCGACGCGCAGGACCTTCTCCAAGACCCCGAGGTTCTGCGTCATCCCTACAGGGTAGCTAGAGGGGAGCGAGGCGGATCTCCCACAGATCCCCCTCCAGACGGGAAGCCTGGACGACGTACGAGTCGAGGCCGCGGCTCTCGGCCAGGGCCTCGAGCGCGGGCACGGAGCCCAGGCTGGGCATGCCGTCCACGCGCAAGGAGCGCTCTCCCTCGTACACCGTGAGCTCGATCTCCTCCCCGGAAGCGACGAGGCGAGCCACCTCCAAGCGGCGGGCGGCGACCGCCCACAGACCGTCTCCCCGCCGCACGGCCTGGGCTCGGTAGGGGCGATCGACGATCGAGTCGAGGGCCGCAGCCAGAGCCTCGAGTGGTCCCTCCTCTCCCTCCGGGGCGAGCAGGGAGCCGTCCGCCAGCGCGACGAAGGACGCCTCCTGGGCCGAGCTTCCCGGTGCCTCCACGAGCGCGGTGGCGTCCCACTCCCGGGGCCGAGGCACCCCGTGAATGCCGGCCTCGCCCAAGCGGGGGGTGGCGTCGTGGGGCGGTCGCTCGGGCCCGAGCAGGCCTCCCTCCCGCGCCAGGCGCTCGTGCAGCGGCTCCCGGCGGCGCCAGAAGGGCATCCCTCTCCGCTAGGCGGGCTCGATCAGGCCGTACTGGCCGTCCCGACGGCGGTAGAGGACGTTGATCTCTCCCGAGTCGGCGCTGCGGAACACGAAGAAGTCGTGGCCGATGAGCTCGAGCTGGAGGATCGCCTCCTCGGGAGTCATCGGCTCGAGCACGAACTGCTTGGTCTTGACGATCGTGGCCTCCTCGGATCCAGGCGCGGGGGCGGCAGGTGCCGGCCTCTCGCCCCACTCGTGCTCGTGCCGGCGCTTGGCCTTGTAGCGCCCGACTTGCCGCTCCAGCTTCTCCACCAGCTGGTCGATGGCAGCCTTCATGTCCGGGGCCGCTTCCCGGGCGCGCAGGACCGGTCCCTTCGTCCAGATCGTGGCCTCGGCCACGTGGCCAGCGGCGATGGAGGGGTTCCGCTCCACGGCCAGCTCCAGCTCGACCCGGGTGGGATCGGCCAGCCGCTTGGCCAGCTTCCCCAGCTTGCGCTCGGCGTAGGCGTGGATCCCCGCCGGGACGTCGACGTTCCTTCCCTTGACCTGTAGCTGCATCCGCTCTCCCTTCGCTCGGGGGCCCGCCGGCCGAGGCCCAATCTAGCGGACGGCGCGGGCCAGGGTCACCACCTCCACCGCCCGGGCGCCTCCCCGCTTGAGCGCCCGACTAGCCGCATCGGCGGTGGAGCCGCTCGTGTACACGTCGTCCACCAGGCAGACCGCCGCAGGGGAAGAGCCGCGGATGTCGAAGGCGTGGCGCACGTTCGCCCGCCGCTCCTCCAGCCTGAGCCCTGCCTGCCGGGGGAGCGAGCCCGCGCGGGAGAGGAGGGAGAGGACGGGAAGGCCCCAGCGCCGGCCCAGCTCGCGCGCGAGCCGCTCGGCCGGGTGGTGGCCTCGCGCGAGCAGCCGATCGCCGTCGGCGGGAACGTAGGTCAAGGCTCGGGCCTGGGGACGAGGCAGGATCTCCGCCACCAGCTCGGCGCAGGCCGCGTCCAGCCGCCTGAGACCCCGCTCCTTCCAGCCTCGGACGAGCGCCCGCGCTCCTCCCTCGTAGAGGAGGGCGCTGCGGGCGGAGACGAAGGCTAGCCGCCGACCGGCGCACTCGCGGCAGCGCGTCACCGGCCAGGCCGTGGGCGCTCCGCAGCGCCGGCAGAGAGGAGGCCGCAGGCGGGGAAGCGACCTCCGGCAGGCCGAGCACAGCTGCTCCCCAGGCCGGCGGCAAAGGAGGCAGCGCTGGGGAAGGAGAAGGTCGAGCACGGAGGGCAGCCTAGGCGACCGAGGCTCGCGCGTCCGCAACCGAGGGGCGTCGACTCTGTGCCCGCCGACCCTGACCCTGGTCCAGTCAGAGGCTACCGGAGAAGACGCGATCTGCCTCCTCGAGCTGCGCCTTGGAGCCGATGTCGAACCACAGACCGGGAACCCGCCACGTGTACACGTCCAGCCTGGGGTAGAGCCACTCGATCAGCCGCCCCGGCTGGTCCGGGTTTCCGCCCGCCTCCAGGTACTCGCCGACGAGGGGGAGCGTGGAGCGGGGATAGAAGTAGAGGGCGATGCCCACCAGGGTGGAGCGGGGCTCTGGGGGCTTCTCCTGGAAGAAGACGACCCGGCCCTGGTCGTCGACCTCGATGGCGTTGTACTGCTTGACGAGCTCCAGGTCGCCCACGTCGTAGACGGCGAGGACGGGAGCGCATCGGTCCAGGCCGTAGCGTGCGAACCCGGCCAAGCTGTGGCTGAACAGGTTGTCCCCGGCCACCACCACCAGGTCGTCGTCGATCCCCGCCCGGTCGAGGGCGAAGGCGAGGTCGCCGATAGCTCCCAGCCGCGATGCCTCGTCGTGGGTGCCGTCGTCGACGACCGCGACCGGAGTCGCGTACCCGGCCGCCCACTCGCGAAAGAGGGAGGCGAACTTGGAGTTGGTGACCAGGTAGACCCCGTCGAGCCCCTCGATAGCGAGCAGACGATCGAGGAGGAGCTCCACGATCGGCCTCCCCCCCACCGGGAGAAGCGCCTTCGGCCGCTCCCGGGTGAGCGGGTAGAGCCGAGTGGCGTAGCCCGCTGCCAGGATGAGCGCCTTCACGGTCGGGCCCCTCGGGGAGGGGAGGGGAGCGTTCTCGAGTAAGGCGGGCGATGCACCCCTTGCTCAGTGACGATGGCGGCGATCAAGGAGGCGGGCGTGACGTCGAAGGCGGGGTTGCGGGCCGGGAAGCGGCTGCTCACCTCCTCCGGGGGCCGCTCCTCGATGGGGATGCGAGAGCCGTCGGGAGCCTCTCGGTCGATGGTGGAGCTGGGAGCCACGACGTAGAGGGGGACGCGGTGGCGGGCGGCCAGAACGGCCAGGGGGTAGGTACCGATCTTGTTCGCCGTGTCCCCGTTTCGGGCCACGCGGTCTGCCCCCACCAGGATGCAGTCCACCTCCCCGGCGGCGAGGAGCGCTCCCGCGGCGGCGTCGGCGATGAGGGCGAAGGGGATGCCCAGTCGCTCGAGCTCCCAGGCCGTCAGCCTGGCACCCTGCAGGAGGGGCCTGGTCTCGCCCACCAGCACCCGCTCCAGGAGGCCCCGCTCCCACGCCGCCCGGAGCGCCCCCAGGGCGGTTCCGTAGCCTCCGGTGGCGAGGGCGCCCGTGTTGCAGTGGGTGAGGGCCCGGGTACCGGGGCCGAGGAGGGAGGCCCCGTGTTCGGCCATCCTCCGGCAGCGCTCCACCTCCTGACGGTGGATCTCGCGGGCCCGCTCGGCCGGGTCCTCCGCCCCTCGCACCTCGGCCAGGGCCCAGGCCAGGTTGACGGCCGTGGGGCGGGAGGTGGCGAGGACGCGCCAGGCCTCCTCCAGGTCCTCGCCCTTGAGGGCTGCCAGGGCGTAGCCGTAGGCGGCGGCGATGCCGATGGCCGGCGCGCCTCGCACGGCCAGGGCGCGGATGGCCTCCGCCACCTCCGCGGCCGACCGGCAGCGAAGCTCGACCTCCTCGTCGGGCAGCCGCCGCTGATCGAGGAGGACGACGCAATCGGCCTCCAGGCGGAGGATGTCCTCAGGACGGAGCTCCCCGCCCGATGCCTGCGCCGTTCCCTTCCCGACCGCCTTCCCCGTGGGGGCCTGCCGGGAAGACGACCCTAGGTTCCCTCGTCCCACGAGGCCAGGTAGCGCGCCTGCTCCTCGGTCAAGCTGTCGATCGCGATCCCCATCGTCTCCAGCTTGAGGCGGGCGATCTCGGCGTCGATCTCCTCCGGCACCGGGTACACCTTCCGGTCCAGGCTAGCGGCGTTCCTCACCGCATACTCGGCCGCCAGGGCTTGGTTGGCGAAGCTCATGTCCATGACCGCCGCCGGATGGCCCTCGGCAGCGGCCAGGTTCACGAGCCGTCCTTCTGCCACAAGGTACAGGCGACGGCCGTCGGCGAGCGTGAACTCCTCCACGAGCTCCCGGGCCTGGCGGGTCTCGACCGCCATGGCTCGAAGGGCCGGGATCTCGATCTCCACGTTGAAGTGGCCGGTGTTGCACAGGATGGCCCCGTCCTTCATGCGCTCCAGGTGGAGACGGGCGATCACGTGCTTGTCGCCGGTGGCGGTGCAGAAGATGTCGCCCACCTCCGCCGCCCGCTCCATGGGCAGGACCTCGAAGCCCTCCATGACCGCCTCCAGCGCCCGCAGGGGGTCGACCTCGGTCACGATCACGTGGGCCCCCATGCCCCGGGCCCGCATGGCCACGCCCCTTCCCACCCAGCCGTACCCGGCCACCACGAACCGCTTCCCGGCCAGGAGCACGTTGGTGGCCCGCACGATGCCGTCGATGGTGGACTGGCCGGTGCCGTAGCGGTTGTCGAACAGGTGCTTGGTCCTCGCCTCGTTGACCGCGATCACCGGGAATCCCAGCTTCCCCTCGCGCTCCAGGGCCTTGAGCCGGATCACCCCGGTCGTCGTCTCCTCGGTGCCGGCGATGATGTCGCCCAGCTGCTCCCGGCGGGCGGAGTGGAGAACGCCGATCACGTCGGCGCCGTCGTCCATGGTCAGGTGGGGCTTGTGGTCGACCGCAGCCTCGATGTGAGCGTAGTAGGTGGTGGAGTCCTCGCCCTTGATGGCGAACACCCCCGTGTCGTACTCGGCCACGAGCGCCGCCGCCACGTCGTCCTGGGTCGACAGGGGATTGGAGGCGCAGAGGACGACGTCGGCACCGCCGGCCTGGAGCGTCCGGACGAGGTTGGCGGTCTCGGTGGTGACGTGGAGGCAGGCGGAGATCCGGTAGCCGGCGAGCGGCCGCTCCCGCTGGAACCGCTCCCGGATGGCCCGCAGCACCGGCATCTGGCGATCGGCCCAGGCGATGCGCCGCACCCCTTCGGGGGCCAGGGAGAGATCCTTGACGTCGAAGCGCTTGGTGGTCGCCATCGGGGGCACTCTACCCGTCGGCCCGCCCGTACTCGTCCTCCACCCGAACGACGTCGTCCAGATGGGGGGTGGAGACCTCCACGATCAAGGTGTCCTCCAGGGCCCGCAGGCGGTGGAGGGTCCCGGGGGGGAACCGGAAGCACTCCCCGGGGCCAATCTCCCGGGCCTCGCGAGCCGCGTCCTGGGACGTCCCCACCTCGAGCTGGGCCCGACCCTCGTGCACGTACCACGACTCGTCCTTCACCCGGTGGAACTGGAGGGAGAGCGCCTCTCCTGCGCGGACGAAGAGGAGCTTGCCGCAGTACTGCTCGGACAGGGCCCAGATCAGCTCGAAGCCCCAGGGCTTGTCCACCCGCCGCGGCTGAAACGAAAAGCCCGCGCTCACGGGAGCCACCCCGGGTGGGAGGCCACGTACTCCGCGGCTCGCCGCAGGTCCTTGGGCGTGTTGACGGTCAGCCACACCCCCTCGTAGCGGAAGGCCCGCAGGCGGCCCTCGGCGGCGAGGGCAGGGAAGGTCTCCGTCTCGTGGTCACCCCGGACAGGCAATCGAGCCAAGGCCTCCTCGCCCAGGACGTACACGCCGCAGCTCACCCAGTAGGGAACCCGGCCCGCCTCGCGGAAGCCCACCACCCGGTCGTCCTCGGCCAGGTCGACCACCCCGAACGGGGAGGGCGGCTGCGTGACCGTGATGGTGCAAGCCGCGTCCGTCTGCCGGTGTCGGGCGAGCAGGGCGGCGAGGTCGATGTCCAGGAGCTCGTCGCCGTTCAGGGCGTAGACGTCGCCCCGCTCGCGCCGAGCGCCGGCGGCCAGGCGGAGCCCCCCGCCCCGCCCCAGCGGCTCCGGCTCCTCCACGGGGACGATCTCGGCTCCCAGGTTCCCGAGCTCCTCCAGGAAGCGAGGTCCCTGTCCGGCGGCGCAGCTCACGATCACGCGCTCCACGCCCGCCCGCAGGAGGAGCCCGACCTGGTAGGCGGCGAGCGGACGCCCGGCGATGGGGACGAGGGCCTTGGGCTTGCCGCCGGCGGCGTCCCCCAGACGCTCGGCCTTCCCCCCGGCCAGGATGATCGCCTCCATCGCTAGTCGGGCGGGGGCTTGGCGAAGGCAGGCCGGGAGGCGGCAGGAGAAGGACGACCGATCCCCTCGTAGACGAAGCCGAGGGCGCGGGCGGCGGCGGGATCGAGGAGGTTGCGGCCGTCCACGATGAAGGGCGTGCGCATGGCCTCCCTCACCTCGGGAGAGGCCAGGCCGGCCAGCTCCGGCCACTCGGTCACGATGACGGCGGCGTCCGCCCCCCGTACCGCCTCCAGGTAGGTGTCGCACAGCTCCACGCCGTGGAGGAGGGAGCGGGCGTCGGCCACGGGGTCCCAAGCCCGCACCTCCGCCCCCTCGGCCAGGAGCCGCGCCGCCAAGACGAGGCTGGGAGCGTCGCGCATGTCGTCGGTACCCGGCTTGAAGGCGAGGCCGAGCAGGGCCACCCGTCGGCCGCGGAGCTTCCCCAGGTGCTTCTCGAGCTTCTGCACCACCCGCCGCTTCTGGAGCTCGTTGACCTCGATCACCGCCGACAGGAGCTGGAAGTGGTAGCCGGAGTTGCCGGCCAGCTGCTTCAGCGCGGCCACGTCCTTGCCGAAGCAGCTTCCCCCCCCAGCCCACGCCCGCCCGGAGGAAGTGGGGCCCCAGGCGGTGGTCGAGACCGATGCCGCGGGCCACGTCCACCACGTCGGCTCCCACCAGCTCGCACACGTTGGCGATCTCGTTGATGAAGCTGATGCGGGTGGTGAGGAAGGCGTTGGAGGCGAGCTTGATCATCTCCGCCGAGGCCACGTCGGTCGTGAACACGGTCGTAGCCAGCGGCTCGTAGAGGGCTGCGACCCGGGCTGCGTCCTCCGGTCGGAAGGCCCCCACCACCACCCGGTCGGGGTGCATGAAGTCGCGTACGGCCGTCCCCTCGGAGAGGAACTCGGGGTTGGCGACGTAGGCCACGCTCTCCAGGCCCCGGGCGTCCAAGGCGGCGCGGAGCCTCTCTCCCGTCCCCACCGGGACGGTGCTCTTCATCACCAAGGTCGTCTCCGTCCCCCTCGGGATCTCCTCGATGACCGTCAGCACCGCCGACAGGTCGGCATCCCCGGAGTAGGTGGGCGGGGTGCCCACGGCCACGAAGGCGAAGTCGGCGCCCTCCAGGGCCTCGACGGCGTCGAGGGTAAACCGAAGACGGGACCGGTTGCGCTCCACGAGCTCAGCCAGCCCCGGCTCGTGGATGGGCAGGCGCCCGGCGCGGAGGGTCTCGATGCGCTCGGGCACCACGTCCCGCACCACCACCTGGTGGCCGAGCTCGGCGAAGCAGGCTCCGCTCACGAGGCCCACGTAGCCGGCTCCGAAGATGGCGATGCGGGGCATGCCGGGAGCCTACTTCCTGGCCGGGCTGGAGCGGCGAGCCTTGCCGGGAGCGGAGGCCGGCTGATCGAGGGGCCGAAGGCCCCTGGCGATGGCCAGCATGGTCTCGTTGGAGAGCTCGTCGAGGAGCGAGTTCACCACCCAGTAGGTGACCCCCCGGTGGCGGAGGACGACCATGTGCAACCTCGCCCCCCGGTAGTAGAGGTCGAAGGGGTGCCCATCCAGCACCCGGCGGGTGTTCCTCTCGGCGAGGACGGGAGCATCCGCCCAGTCGGTCATCTGGATCCCCCAGTAGCGACGGCCGCCGGTGCGGAAGGTGAGCCGTACGGCCATGTGCCGATCGTGGATGCGGTAGGCGCGCACGGGGACCTCGGGATCGGGGATGGAGCTGGCCTCGATCACGGTCGGCACCATGAGCGGGAAGGGGACCTTGTGCCTCACCTGGCGGAGGAGGGGCTCCGTCGCCGATCGGCCGGGAGCGACCTCCGGGGGTCGGCGGACGATCTCTCGACTGGGGGGCGGAGGAGGGGCGGTGAGGGCGTTCTTGAAGGTGCTCCCCACCACCACCGTGACCATGGCTCCGTTGGAGAGGGGGGCGATGATGGAGGGTAGGGGCCGGACGTTGGCGGGGGCGAGGAGCTTGGCCAGCCCCCGCGCAGCCTCCTTCGAGCCCGGCCGAGCGGGATCGAAGTAGACGTCGGAGAAGTGGTAGTCGAAGCTGGGGGCGTTGCCGGTGGCATCAGGAGGGGGGTCGATGACGCGGTAGCCGCGCTGGGCGAGGAGGTAGCCGGCGGTGCCGGCCGAGCCGGGGACGCCGTTGCCGTTGAGGACGACCACGGTGGTGTCCTTGGGCTTGGGCACCGGAGAGCGCACCTTCTTCCCCAGGGCCACGGCCGTCGCCACCTTGGGAGCCTGGACGTCGGGCGACAGGAAGTCCTGGACCGCCTGCTCGAGGCCGGAGGGGTCGGCCCGTAGCTCCGAGTAGCCGGTGATGCCGCTGATCCGAGCCTGGAAGAAGTGGCCGGGAGGAAGCTCGTAGGCGAAGCGGGCGTACCGGAGGATCGTCTCTCCCGACAGGCTCTTTCCTCCCCCCACCCCGATCTCGACGTTGTGGGTGACGGCGCCCACCAGCTTCGGCACCTTGTCGAGCGAGAAGGCCTTGCGGAACTGCTCCTTCATGGCCGTCACAAACAGCTGCTGGCGGGCGATGCGGTAGAAGTCGGAGTCTGTGTGCCGGTAGCGGACGAAGTCGAGGGCGGCCCCGCCCGTGAGCCGCTGGTAGCCGGGCAGGAGGTTGATCTTGGCGTAGGTGAAGCCCGGCCCAAGACCGCGGTTGTCGTTGAAGTAGCGGCGGTCGACGTCGACCCACACCCCGCCCAGGGTGTTGACGATCCGCTTGAAGCCCCGGAAGTTGACCGTGATCAGGTAGTTGATGGGGAGGCCGGTCAACCCCTTGACCGTCTCGAGCACTCCGGGGGCGCCGCAGGTGGCGTAGGCGGCGTTGATCTTGGAGCGGAAGACCCCGCGGTCGGGGCAGTGGATGTCCACCACGAGATCTCGGGGGAAGGAGAGCATGGAGATGGACCTCGTCTCCGGGTCGGCCCGGAGGAGCATGAGGGTGTCGGCTCGGGAGGGGACGCTCTCCTCCCCGAACCGCCGGTCGTAGCCGATCACGAGGGCGATGGCGGCCTTGTCGGCGGGGGGCACGCCCAGCCCCTTCTCCGCCGCCTTGAGGTCGGGGGAGTGGGCGCGCACGGCTGCCACGCTCTCGTGGAAGAAGAGGTAGGCACCGCCCACGAGGGCCGTGGCCAGCATGGCCAGAGCGGCGAGGGCGAGAAGGAGCACGCGCCCGAGCCTGCGCCAGCCGCTCGAGGCAGGTGGCGGCGGCTGCCGGTAGCGCCTCACCGGGGACAGCGCGTCGGGCGGCAGGATGGGCCGCCCGTCTCCTCCCGCGGACGCAGCCCGTCCGTATGCCCTCTTCAGCGTTGTACGCACGCGAATCGACCGGCGCCGGAGCTGGTGGGAAGGCGTGACGCCGGTGGGGCAGGATACCGGACGGGTCTACCGAGGGGCCGGAGAGGGCAGGGCGTCCGCTTCCTCCGGCTCGTAGGCCAGCGAGGGCCGAAGCCAGCGCTCCGCCTCAGCGACGGGGACGCCCTTGCGGGCGGCGTAGTCCGCCACCTGGTCGCGGCCGAGGCGCCCGACCGAGAAGTAGCGAGCCTGGGGATGGTGGAAGTAGAGGCCGCTCACGCTGGCCGCCGGCAGGGTGGCGCAGGTCTCGGTGAGCTCCATCCCCGCCTCCTCGGCTCCGAGCAGGCGGAAGAGGGCCCGCTTCTCCGAGTGGTCCGGGCAGGCGGGGTAGCCGAAGGCGGGCCGGATGCCGCGGTAGCGCTCCTCGATGAGCTCCTCGGGGTCGAGCCGCTCCCCCGGGTCGTACCACTCGCGCCGGGCCCGCTCGTGGAGGTACTCGGCGAAGGCCTCCGCCAGTCGGTCGGCCAGGGCCTTGACCATGATCGCCCGATAGTCGTCGTGCTCGGCCTGAAAGCGTCGGGCGAGATCATCGGCCCCGTGGATCGAGACCGCAAAGGCGCCCAGGTGGTCCCCCGCGGGGGCGACGTAGTCAGCCAGGCAGCGGTTGGGCCGAGAGTCGCCGTGGTCTGCCTGCTGGCGGAGGAAGAAGAAGCGCTCGCCCCCCTCCACGAGGACGTCGTCGCCCTCGCCGCGAGCGGGCCAGAACCCGTAGATGCCCCGGGGCTCGAGCCACCCCTCGCGGGCGATCTCCTCTAGGAGGGCGAGGGCGTCCTCGTACAGCTCCCGGGCGGCGGGCTTCTCCAGCACGCCCGGGAACCGCCCCTTGATCTCCCAGGCGTGGAAGAAGAAGGTCCAGTCGATGTAGCGGCGCAGGGTCTCGACCTCCACCTCCACCAGGCGGGCGCCCAGGAAGGGGGGACGAGGAAGGTTGTCGAAGGGGACGACGTGGCGCCGGGCCCGCGCCTCCTGGAGCGGGAGCAGGGTCTTTGCCCCTCGGTCGGCGTACTGGCGACGGAGCCGCTCCTGGAGGGCCTCGTTCTCCCGCTCAAGCACGGCTCGGCGCTCGGGGTCGAGGAGGTCGGACACCACCCCCACCACACGGGAGGCGTCGAGGACGTGGACGGTGGGCCCCGAGTACTCGGGCGCGATCTTCACCGCCGTGTGCTGCTTCGAGGTGGTGGCGCCGCCGATGAGGAGGGGTAGGCGCAAACCCCGCCGCTCCATCTCCCGGGCGACGTTGACCATCTCGTCCAGCGAGGGGGTGATGAGCCCCGACAACCCCACCACGTCCGCCCCAGTCTCCTCCACCGCCGCCAGGATGCGCTCCACCGGGACCATGACGCCGAGGTCGACGACCTCGTAGCCGTTGCAGCCGAGCACTACCCCCACGATGTTCTTGCCGATGTCGTGCACGTCCCCCTTGACCGTGGCCAGGACGATGGTGCCCCGGCCCTGGGCGCCGTCGGGGGAGCGATCCCGCTCTGCCTGCATGAACGGCTCCAGGTAGGCGACCGCCCGCTTCATGGCCCGGGCGCTCTTCACGACCTGGGGCAGGAACATCTTGCCCGCGCCGAAGAGGTCGCCCACCACCTGCATCCCGGCCATGAGCGGCCCCTCGATCACGTCCAAGGGGCGGGGGTAGCGCCTGCGCGCCTCCTCCACGTCCTCCTCGATGAACTCGCTGACGCCGTGGACGAGGGCGTGCTCCAGGCGCTTCTCCACCGGCTGCTCGCGCCAGGAAAGGTCGCGCTCCCGGCGTCGCCCCGCCCCTTGGGAGCGCTGGGCGTACTCGAGCAGCCGCTCGGTGGCGTCGGGCCGACGGTTGAAGATCAGGTCCTCGACCAGCTCGAGCAGCTCGGGCTCGATGTCCTCGTACACGACGAGCTGGCCCGCGTTGACGATGCCCATGTCCAGGCCGGCCTGGATGGCGTGGTAGAGGAAGGCGGAGTGGATGGCCTCCCGGACGTGGTCGGAGCCCCGGAAGGCGAAGGAGAGGTTGGAGATCCCCCCCGACACCTTGGCCCCAGGGCAGCGCTCCTTGATGAGCCGGGTCGCCTCGATGAAGGCCTTGGCGAACTCGTTGTGCTCCTCGATGCCTGTGCCGATGGCGAGGATGTTGGGGTCGAACACGATGTCCTCGGGCGGAAAGCCCGCCTCCTCGACGAGGAGCCGGTAGGCCCGCTCGCAGATCGCCACCTTGCGCTCCACCGTCTCGGCCTGTCCCTCCTCGTCGAAGGCCATGACCAGGACGGCCGCCCCCAGGCGACGGGCCCGCCGAGCCTGGGCCAGGAACGCCTCCTCCCCCTCCTTGAGGCTCAGGGAGTTGGCGATACCCTTGCCCTGGAGGCACTTGAGTCCCGCCTCCAGCACCTCGAACCGGGAGCTATCGACCATGATGGGCAGGCGCGCCACCGTGGGCTCGGTGGCGAGGAGGTTGAGGAAGGTGGTCATCGCCTCCTTGGAGTCGAGGAGGTCGGCGTCCATGTTCACGTCCAGGAGGTTGGCGCCGCCCTCGACCTGCTCGATCGCCACCTGCAGCGCCCCCTGGTAGTCGCCCGCCTCGATCAGCCGCCGAAAGCGGGCCGAGCCGGTCACGTTGGTGCGCTCGCCGACGACCACGAAGCCTGTGTCGGGACCGATCACGAACGGCTCCAGTCCGGCGAACGAGGAGCGGCGCTCCGTCTGGGGCACCCGCCGAGGAGGAATCCCCTTGACCGCCGCCGAGATGGCCTCGATGTGGGCAGGGGTGGTGCCGCAGCAGCCTCCCACCACGTTGACCAGCCCGTCCTCCGCCAGCTCCCGGAGGAAGCGACTCGTATCCTCGGGCCGCTCGTCGTGCCCGCCGAAGGCGTTGGGAAGACCCGCGTTGGGATGGCAGGAGACGAACGTAGTCGCCACCCGGGAGAGCTCCTCCACGAAGGGCCGCATCTCCCTCGCCCCCAGGGCGCAGTTGATGCCCACGATGAGCGGCTGGGCATGCTCGATCGAGATCCAGAAGGCCTCCACGGTCTGGCCGGAGAGCGTGCGGCCGGAGAGGTCGACCGCCGTCATCGAGATCCACAGGGGGATGTCGGGAGCCTCCTCCATGGCGGCAGCGATCGCCGCTTTGCAGTTCAGGGTGTCGAAGACGGTCTCGACCAGGAGGAGATCGACCCCGCCCTCGACGAGCGCCCGGATCTGCTCGGCGTAGGCGTCCCGCACCTCGTCGAAGGTGTGGGTGCGGTAGGCGGGATCGTCCACCCGCGGCGACAGGGAGAGGGTGACGTTGAGGGGGCCCACCGAGCCGGCCACGAACCGAGGCTTCTCCGGCGTTCTCCTCGTCCACTCGTCGGCGGCAGCCCGGGCCAAACGGGCGGCCTCCAGGTTCATGTCCCGTACCGCCCCCTCCAGCCCGTAGTCGGCCTGGCCGATGCGGGTGGCGGTGAAGGTGTTGGTGGTGGTGATGTCGGCGCCTGCCTGGAGGTAGGCGTGGTGGAGCGAGGACACGAGGTCGGGCCTGGTGAGGGTGAGGAGATCGGGGTCGCCTTTAACCTCTTTGGGGTGGTCGCGGAAGCGGAGGCCGCGGAAGTCCTCCTCGGTGAGGCCGTGTCCTTGCAAGACAACGCCCCAGGCCCCGTCCAAGACGGCGATGCGCTCCTTGAGGATGGTTGCCAGCGTCTCCCGTGCGCTCATCGTCCTCCCCGCGAGCGGCGGCCTTCTCCCTGGGGCTCCCGCCTAAAGACCTCGGGAGCCATGGCTCGCGGGCTCTTTAGGCGTTTTTTAGCCTGGTCGCCAAGCCGCCACAAAGCTGTCCAGGTGAGCCAAGGCTAGCAGCCAGGCCGAACTGGCCGCGAGGGACATGGCCGAGGGACAGTCCCTCGCCGCAAGCGCAGGAGTGTCGGTGCGGCTGTCGCAGAGATGTCGCAGAGCCGGCGCGGAGACGCTACGACTCCGGGCCGCGAGCGACCGCGAGCTGGTTCTGGGCATGGCGGATGCGCTGCTCGAGCTGCCAGCGATCTGCCTCCGACTCCCCCGCCTCCACCCGAGCCAGCTCGGCCTTGGCCTCCTCGAGCTGGCGCTGGGCCCGCTCCACGTCGATCTGGCGGGCGTCCACCGCGTCGTCCACGAGGGCAATGGCCCGATCCTGCTCGACCTTGAAGAAGCCGGGCCCGGTGGCGTACTCGACCACCTCCCCGTCGCCGAGGTGGAGACGGGTCGAGCCCGCCTTGAGCATGGCAACGAGGGGAGCGTGACGGGCGAGGATGCCGATCTCGCCGTCGGCTCCCGGCACGATGAGCATCTCGCACAGGCCCTCGAACGCCGCCCCTTCCGGGGTGACGAGGGAGACCTCGAACTTCTTGCGCCCCTCGGCCACCGCTCAGGCGGCGGCGCCGGCCGGCTCGGCCTCGGCCTCGCCCTCGGTCGCCTCCGCCCCGCTCTCCACCGGCAGGGTGACCGAGCCACGGGCCTGCTTCTGGGCCTCCTCGATCGTCCCCACCATGTAGAAGGCCTGCTCGGGAAGATCGTCGTGCTTCCCCTCCACGATCTCGCGGAAGCCGCGCACCGTGTCCTCCAGCTTGACGTACACGCCGGGCCGGGCGGTGAAGGGCGCCGCCACGAACATGGGCTGGGACAGGAAGCGCTCGATCTTGCGGGCCCGCTGCACGGTCAACTTGTCCTCGTCGGATAGCTCGTCCATGCCCAGAATGGCGATGATGTCCTGGAGGTCCTTGTAGCGCTGGAGGATCTCCTGGACGCGGGTCGCCGTCTCGTAGTGCTCGTCGGAGACGATGCCCGGCTGGAGGGCCCGGGAGAAGGAGTCGAGGGGATCGATGGCCGGGTAGATCCCCTTCTCGGCGATGGGGCGGGCCAGCACGATGAAGGCGTCCAGGTGGGCGAAGGTGTTGGCCGGCGCCGGGTCGGTGAGGTCGTCGGCGGGGACGTAGATCGCCTGCACCGAGGTCACCGACCCCGTCCGCGTGGAGGTGATCCGCTCCTGGAGCTGCCCCATCTCGCTGGCCAAGGTTGGTTGGTAGCCCACCGCGCTCGGCATCCGCCCAAGCAGGGCGGACACCTCCGAGCCGGCCTGGACGAAGCGGAAGATGTTGTCGATGAAGAGGAGCACGTCCTGGCCCTGGTCGCGGAAGTACTCGGCCATGGTGAGGCCGGAGAGGCCCACCCGGAGCCGCGCCCCCGGCGGCTCGTTCATCTGCCCGTAGACGAGGGCGACCCGGTCGATCACCCCCGACTCGGTCATCTCCAGCCAGAGGTCGTTCCCCTCCCGCGTCCGCTCGCCCACCCCCGCGAACACGGACACGCCCCCGTGCTCCATGGCCACGTTGTGGATGAGCTCCTGGATGAGCACCGTCTTTCCCAAGCCGGCCCCGCCGAACAGGCCCACCTTGCCCCCCTTGACGAAGGGAGCAATGAGGTCCACCACCTTGAGCCCGGTCTCGAAGATCTCCAGCTTGGGGGAAAGCTCCTGGAAGCTGGGCGGGTCGCGGTGAATGGGCCAGCGCTCGGCGTCCTCGGGAGCGGGCGGCTTCTTGTCGATGGGCTGGCCGATCACGTTCCACAGCCTTCCCAGGGTCACCTCGCCCACCGGCACGGTGATGGGCTGGCCGGTATCGATCACGTCCAACCCCCGGGCCAGGCCGTCGGTCGAGTCCATGGCCACCGCCCGTACCCGATCGTCGCCCAGGTGCTGCTGCACCTCGGCGATGAGGTCGCCTCCAGGCCGGCCGTCGCCCGCCGGGAGGGGGATGCGCAGGGCGGTGT